>KZ836124.1 GCA_003265685.1 Piscinibacter caeni
CCCGGGCGCGGCGAGCGCGGCCGGGGCCAGCCCGAGCGCGGCAAGGCGGCCCGGCAGCGCCGCCAGCGGCTGTGCCCCGTCCTCGTCGAGCGCGAGGGCACCGGCTTCCACCAGGTGCGCGGCCATCGCGACGGCGAGCCGCCCGGCCAGGTGGTCGTAGCAGCCGCGGGCCAGGCGCAAGGCGTCGTCGCGCGGGCCGGTGCGCGGTGGGCGCGCCGGCGCAGTCGCCTGCAGCAGCGCCTCGAGCGCCCGCGCCACCTGCGACGAGGCGAGCCGGTGGTAGCGGTGCCGGCCCTGAACCTGCAGTACCAGCAGGCCGGCCTCGACCAGCTGGGCCAGGTGGCGGCTGGCGGTCGGCGCCGTGATGCCGGCGCACTGCGCCAGCTCGCCGGCGGCCAGCGCGCGTCCGTCGAGCAGCGCGAGCAGCATGGCGCTGCGGGCCGGCTCGCCGATCAGCCCGGCGACGCGGGCGAGGGCGTTCGGATCCATGCTGCGATCATGGCAGGGCGGCCGGGCGGACACTTCGCCCGAGGCGCAAGCGTCGCGGGCACGCCGGCGGCGACCATGGCGGCCCCGGCGCCTCGGCGTCGCCCCGGAGCCCTGCCATGACAATCACCTGCTTCATCCGCTACCAGATCGATCCGTTCCAGCGCGAGGCCTTCCGCGCCTACGCGCAGGCCTGGGGCCGCATCATCCCGCGCTGCGGCGGGCGGTTGCTGGGCTACTTCCTGCCGCACGAGGGCACCAACGACATCGCCTGGGGCCTGATCGGCTTCGACAGCCTGGCCGCCTACGAGGCCTACCGCACGCGCCTGAAGGAAGACCCCGAGGGCCGCGCCAACTTCGAGCGTGCCCGGCGCGAGCGCTTCATCCTGCGCGAGGAGCGCAGCTTCACCGAGGGCGTGGCGGGCACGCTGGGGAGCGCCGCATGATCGTCGTGATCTTCGAGCTCGAGCCGCGCGCGGGCGAGCGCCAGGCCTACCTCGACGCCGCGGCGGCGCTGCGCCCGCTGCTCGAGCGCATCGACGGCTTCGTCTCGGTGGAGCGTTTCGAAAGCCTGTCGCGCCCGGGCCGGCTGCTCTCGCTGTCGACCTGGCGCGACGAGGACAGCGTGCGCCGCTGGCGCGAGAGCGAGCCGCACCGCGCGATGCAGTGCGAAGGCCGTGCCCGCCTGTTCGCCGACTACCGGCTGCGCGTGGCCGGGGTGCTGCGCGACTACGGCCTGCACGAGCGCGACCAGGCGCCGGCGGATTCGCGCGCGCGGCACGGCTGAGCGTCGGGGTGCGACCGCTTAGCCCCCCTCGACCCGATCGCGCCCCGCCGCCTTGGCGCGGTACAGCGCCTGGTCGGCGCGGCGCAGCACCGCCTGGGCATCGGCATCCTGGGCCAGCGCCACCGCCACGCCGGCGCTGGCGGTGACGCGCAGGCTCAGGCCGCCGGCTTCGCAGGGCTTCTGGCGCAGCCGCTCGAGCAGGCGCTCGGCCCCGGCCAGCGCCGCCGGCAGCTCGGTGGACGGCATCAGCACCAGGAACTCCTCGCCGCCCAGGCGCGCCACCAGGTCGGTGCGGCGCGCGGCCTCGCTCAACCGCTCGGCGGTGACCGCCAGCACGCCGTCGCCGGCGGCGTGACCGTGTGTGTCGTTGACCTGCTTGAAGTGATCCAGGTCCAGCATGACCACGGCGAAACCCGCACCGGTGCGCTGCAGGCGCTGCCACTCGCGTTCGATCGCCTCGTCCAGCACGCGGCGGTTGGCCAGCCCGGTCAGCTCGTCGTGGCGCGACAGGTGGTGCAGGCGCTGCAGCACGCGCAGCGTGACCAGCGCGATGAAGCTGAAGTTGAACAGCGCCGCACCTACCAGGTAGCCGAACAGCAGACCCTGGCCCAGGTGGTCGGCGCGCTGCAGCTCGTAGGCGTGTTCCCAGTCCAGCGCCTGGCGCAGCGCGCGCAGCGAGGAGGCGACGATCAGCAGGTAGCCCGGCGCGGCGATCAGGTGGGCGACGCGGCTTCCGTACTCGGCCTGCAGCGGCTGGCGCAGCGCGAGCACGAGGCGCAGCATCAGCAGCGCGCCGCCGCCGTAGCTGACCAGCACCCGCGCCGGCGCCTGCTCCGCTCCCGGACCGAGGATCGCCAGGGCGGCACCGGCCAGCCCGAGCAGCAGCAGGTGGCCCCGGTCGTCGGGCGGCCGGTGGACGAAGCGCTCGAGCCCGCGGTGCAGCGCCAGGTAGCTGGCCAGGAAGGCGAACCCGGCGCCGCTGTAGGCCCAGAAGCTGCGGAGTTCGTCACGCTGGCTGGCGAGCCAGAAGCCCAGGCCCAGCAGCAGCATGAAGGCAGCCCAGTGCAGCGCCGCGGCACGTTCGCGGGCCATCAGGCGCGCGCACAGCAGCCAGCCTGCCGCGTACAGACCGAACTGCACGGCAACGAGCCAGACCATGCCGGGAACGGTCGCGTCCATCGCTTGCCTTGGGGCCCGGTGGGCCCGCCTCGGTCAATATCGGCCGAAATCGCGCGGACTTTCCCTCGCAGCGGCGGCCGAGCGTGACTTTGCGCAGGCCTCGCGGACTCTTGTTGCGTGCCGATCTGGCCCGATTTGCCGGCGTTCATCCGGCTTTAGTCCGCCGGCCTCCCGCCTAACCTGAAGACACCGGGTGCGTGTGCGCCCGGCCGTCGTCTCGAAAGGCCGCCTGCATGAGCTCCACCCCCGCCGTCCACCTGTGCGTCGTCCAGCCGCCCGGCTACGTGCACTCGCTCGGGTTGCTCGACCAGGCACGCTACTTCCGCTGGCAGTTCCGCCGCCAGGGCGCCACGGTGACGATGGCCAAGAACCGGCTGCGTCACGATGCGGTGAACTTCGTGTTCGGCGCGCACCTGGGCTTCGACCACGCGCAGACGCGGCGCCACGCCTGCATCTTCGTCAACCTGGAGCAGCTCGGCGAGGGCGGGGCGGCGGTCTCGCCGGCCTACCTGAAGCTGCTGGCCAATGCGGCGGTGGTCGACTACGACAGCGCCAACCTCGCCGCCTACGCCGTCGACCCGCTCGACGTGCCGGTGGTGCCGCTGCTGCACGCGCCCTACCTGAAGCCGGAGATCTCGGTGCCGCTGGAGCTGCGCCCGATCGACCTGCTGTTCATCGGCAGCATGAACGAGCGCCGCCGCGCCTGGCTGGACCGCATCGAGGCGCTGGGCCTCACCGTCTCGGTGTTCGACTCGGCCTTGTACGGCGAGGAGCGCGACCAGTTCATCCGCCAGGCCAAGGCGGTGCTGAACTGCCACTTCTACGAAACAAGCCGCTTCGAGCAGGCGCGCGTGGCGCACTGCCTCTCGCTGGGCACGCCGGTGATCTCCGAGCGCTGCGCGCAGACCAACCCGCCCGAGGCCTTCGAGGACAGCGTGCTGTGGTTGCAGGGCGAGGAGCTGGAGCAGTTCTTCGGCGAGGACTTCGGCACCCCCGCGTTCTACGAGGCCAGCTACGCCGCGCTGCAGCGCTTCGAGGCGGCCGACCCGATCGAGGCCTATGTCGACCTGCTGGCGTTCGCGGGCGGCTTCGTCGGCGCGCACCACGAGCGCCGCCCGGGCGGCGCGTGGCAGCCCGAGCGCATCAACCTCGGCTCGGGCAAGGACTACCAGGCCGGCTGGCTGAACATCGACGTGCTCGAGCGCGCCGAGCCCGACCTGGTGCTCGACCTGGCGCAGCCGCAGGCCTTCCCGCTCGAGCTCGACTCGCCCACCCAGGGCCCGGTGCTCCTTTCGGCCGGCAGCGTGGACGTGATCAATGCCAACAACGTGCTCGAGCACGTGGGCGACCTGCCGACCCTGATGAGCAACTGCCTGGCCCTGCTGAAGGAAGGCGGCGAGTTCCACATCGAGGTGCCGTACGAGCACGCGGCCACCGCCTGGCAGGACCCGACGCACGTGCGGGCGATGAACGAGAACTCCTGGCTCTACTACACCGAGTGGTTCTGGTACCTCGGCTGGTTCGAGCACCGCTTCGTGGTGCAGGCTTCGACCTACCTCGACATGAGCCTGAAGGACTGCAGCCGGGAGAACGCCGCCTTCATGCGCCTGGTGCTGGTGAAGCAGGAGACCACGCTGGCCGAGCGCACCGCCGCGCGCACGCTGCAGGCCGGCATCCGCGTGCCCGAGGACGAGGTCGACGAACGCTTCGTCTACCACCCCCCCGTGGCACTGGCGGCCTGAGCGGAGCGGCGTCGCGATGATCATCACCCGCACCCCGTTCCGCATCTCCTTCTTCGGCGGCGGCACCGACTACCCCACCTGGTACCACCAGCACGGCGGCGAGGTGCTGTCGACCACGATCGACAAGTACTGCTACATCAGCTGCCGGCACCTGCCGCCCTTCTTCGACTACAAGCACCGCATCGTCTACTCGGCGATCGAGAACGTGCGCCACTGGGACGAGATCCGGCACCCCGCGGTGCGCGGCGTGCTTGGCTGGGCCAACTGCAACAAGGGCCTGGAGATCCACCACGACGGCGACCTGCCGGCGCGCTCCGGCCTGGGCTCGAGCTCGTCGTTCACGGTCGGCCTGGTGCACGCGATCGCGGCGCTGAAGGGCTCGTACGTCACCAAGGACCAGCTGGCGCGCGACGCGATCCACATCGAGCAGAACGTGATCGGCGAGAGCGTGGGCAGCCAGGACCAGATCGCCGCGGCCTACGGCGGCTTCAACCGCATCGAGTTCCTGCGCAGCGGCAACTTCCAGGTCTCGCCGGTGATCCTGAAGAAGTCGCGCCAGAAGGACCTGCAGAAGCACCTGATGCTGTGCTTCACCGGCTTCAGCCGCATCGCCGCCGAGGTGGCCAAGGACAAGATCGCCAACCTGAAGCAGCGCGAGAGCGAGCTCAAGCGCATGCGCGAGATGGTCGACGAGGCGATGCGCATCCTGCACAGCTGCAACCGCCCGATCGAGGAGTTCGGCGACCTGCTGCACGAGGCCTGGCGCGCGAAGAAGGCGCTGTCGGACAAGGTGAGCACCTCCGAGATCGACCAGATCTACGAGACCGCGCGCTCGAACGGCGCGATCGGCGGAAAGATCCTCGGCGCCGGGGGCGGCGGCTTCCTGCTGCTGTTCGCCCGCCCGGCCGACCAGCCGCGCGTGAAGGAGGCGCTCAAGCACCTGGTGCACGTGCCCTTCAACTTCGACGAGTCCGGCAGCCGGGTCGTCATGTACCAGCCCAATGGCCTGAGCTGAGGAGCCCTCGGATGATGACCGCCGCAGACCTGATCGCCTTCGAGGAGGAGGTGGCCGCGCGCTTCAACGCCGGGAAGATCCGCGCCCCGGTACACCTGTACTCGGGTAACGAGGCACAGATGCTCGAGGTGTTCAAGGGCATCGGCAAGCACGACTGGGTGTTCTGCTCCTGGCGCTCGCACTACCAGTGCCTGCTCAAGGGCGTGCCGCGCGAGCAGGTGATGGATGAGATCATGGCCGGGCGCTCGATCTCGCTGTGTTTCCCGGAGCACCGGGTCTACTCCTCGGCGATCGTCGGCGGCGTGCTGCCGATCGCCGTGGGCACCGCGATGGCCATCGCGCGCAGCGGCGAGGACGCCCGCGTGCACTGCTTCATGGGCGAGATGACGGCCGAGACCGGCATCGCGCACGAATCGATCAAGTACGCGCGCAACCACCAGCTGCCGATCCGCTTCATCGTCGAGGACAACGGCAAGTCGGTCTGCACCGAGACGCGCTCGGCCTGGGGCACGGAGAAGCTGAGCTTCGAGAACCAGCGCGACGAGTACATCCACTACTACCGCTACGAGACGCGCTGGCCGCATGCCGGCGCGGGTGTGCGGGTGCAGTTCTGAGGGGGAGGGCGCATGAAGTACTTCGACGAACTCAAGCGCTCGATGGAGTTCCTGGCGGCCGACCCGCGCACGGTGTTCATGGGCCAGGCGGTCGCGGTGCCCGGCACGGCGATGAGCAATACGCTCAAGGACGTGGACCCGGCGCGCCTGATCGAGCTGCCGGTGGCCGAGGAAATGCAGATGGGCATGACCACCGGCATGGCGCTTGCCGGCCTGGTGCCGGTGAGCCTGTTCCCGCGCTGGAACTTCCTGCTGTGCGGCATCAGCCAGCTGGTGAACCACCTCGACAAGATCGCCGTGATGAGCAACGGCGGCTTCAAGGCCAAGGCCATCGTGCGCACCGGCATCGGCTCGGAGCGCCCGCTGCACCCGCAGCACCAGCACGTGGGCGACTTCACCGCCGCGATCCAGAGCATGTGCTCGACCATCGAGGTGATCCGCGTCGACGAGCCCGAGCAGGTGTTCCCGGCCTACGAGCGCGCGCTGCATCGCGACGACGGCCGCTCGACGATCGTCGTCGAGTGGGGTGATTTCTACGGAGAAAAATGAGATGGCGGCCAAGTACCCGCTGATGCGCAACAACATCCTGCGCGAGGACCTCGATGCCGTCATCGAGCACCTGAAGCAGGACGACCCGATCCTGACCAACGGCCCGCAGTGCGTGGCCTTCGAGCAGGAATGGTCGAAGTGGCTGGGCGTCAAGTACAGCGTGTTCGTCAACTCGGGCGCCTCGGCCAACCTGCTTTCGATGGCGCTGCTGAAGCTGCGCCACCCCGAGGGCGGCGAGGTGATCGTGCCGCCGCTGACCTGGATCTCGGACGTCGCCTCGGTGCTGCAGAACGGCTTCACGCCGGTGTTCGCCGACATCGACCCGCGCTCGCTGGCGATGGCGCCGGCGCAGATCCTGGCGAAGATCACCGACCAGACACGCGCCGTGTTCCTCACGCACGTGCAGGGCTTCGACGGGCTGACCGATCAGCTGCTGTCGGAACTGCACCGCCGCAAGATCCCGCTGATCGAGGACGTGTGCGAATCACACGGCGCCACGCACCATGGCCGGCGGCTGGGCAGCTACGGCTGGATGTCGAACTTCAGCTTCTACTACGCGCACCACATGTCGACCATCGAGGGCGGCATGGTCTGCACCGACGACCCCGAGGTCTACCAGCAGATCCGCATGCTGCGCTCGCACGGCATGGTGCGCGAGGCGAACGACGCGGAGGTGCGCGAGGGCTGGAAGCGCGCGAACCCGGAGCTGAACCCGGACTTCATCTTCGCCTTCCCGGCCTACAACGTGCGCAACAACGAGATCGGCGCGATCCTCGGTCGCAGCCAGCTGAAGCGGCTGGACGCGAACGTGCTCAAGCGCACGCAGAACCTGCAGCGCTTCCTGGAGAAGATCGACGCCAGGCGCTACCGCACCGACTTCAAGCTCGAGGGCAGCAGCAACTACGCCTTCAACCTGGTGATGCAGCAGGCCGACCCGTGTTTCGCCGAGCGGCTGATGGCCACGATGCGCGAGACCGGCATCGAGTTCCGGCGCGGCAGCGCGGGGGGCGGGAACCAGCTGCGTCAGCCGTATCTGCGGGGCATCGTTCCGCCCGAGTACCACCTGCAGTTCCCGCAGACGGAGCACATCCATTTCTACGGGTTCTACATCGGGAACTTTCCGGATCTGCGGGACGACGAGATCGATGCGATCTGTCGGATCTTGAATTCGGTTTGAGACGTGGGCGCTGTGGTTCATCGAGCTGCAGCCCGCCGGTCGCGCCCGGCCGGCGGTTACTTTCTTCTGCTGGCCCAGAAGAAAGTAACCAAAGAAGAGGGCCTCAATACGATTTGTCTCGCTGACGTGGCTGCAGCACCCCGCGCTGCTCCGTGCTCATGCCACTGCTCGCGGACCACGGACAAGCCCGTGACGCGCCGGGGGAGGCCTGGGCGATCAGTCCGCGACCCCAGGACAGACGTGGCGCTCGGTGGTGTTCGTGGTGCTCGTTCCTACGTCAGCGAGACAAATCGTATTGAGGCCCTTTGCTTTGCCTTCTTTCATTTGGGCCAGCAAATGTTCCGAAGGGGGACTCGCTTACTTCGCGCAGCGAAGTTGGCGAGTACCAAAGAAGGCCGCCTGCTGGGCGAGACCGGCGGGCTCTTGGCGAGGCATATCCCGTGACCACAGGCATCATCCTCGCAGGCGGTCTCGGCACGCGCTTGAGACAAGCCGTCCCGGATCTCCCCAAACCCATGGCCCCAGTGGCCGGCAAGCCCTTCCTCGAGCACCAGCTCGACTTCTGGATCTCCCAGGGCGTGCGCCGCTTCATCCTCTCGGTGGGCTACAAGCACGAGGCGATCAGCGGCCACTTCGGCACGCGCTTCCACGGCGCCACCATCGACTACGCCGTCGAGACCACGCCCAAAGGCACCGGCGGCGCGCTGCTGCTCGCCGCCGCGCAGCTGCCCGACGACGCCCCCGCGCTGCTGCTCAACGGCGACACGTACTTCGACGTGCGCCTCGATGACCTCGCCGCCCGCGCCCGACGCCACCACGCCGACTGGTGCTTCGCGCTGTTCCGCCACGACGACCCGGCGCGCTACATGGGCGTGGGCCTGAGCAGCGACGGCCGCATCACCGAACTCAAGTCGCCCACCGCGCCGCAGGCCAACGGCGGCGTCTACTGGTTCCGCCCGCAGGCGCTGCGCCACGTCGCCTTCGACACCTCCGCGCCGCTCTCGCTCGAGAACGACGTCTTCCCGCGCCTGCTGTCGGGCGGCCAGCGTTTCGCCGGCCTCGTCTGCGGCGGCGCCTTCATCGACATCGGCGTGCCGGCCGACTACCACCGTGCCGCGTCCGTGCTCGCCCCGGGAGTTGAAACCCATGTCCTCGCCGGTTGAACGCATCCGCCGCAACCTCGACGCCTCCATCAGCGCCAAGCAGCAGCTGCTGTCCGACGACACCACGCTCGCCGCCTTCGCCCGCGCCACCGAGATGGTCGTCGCGCGCTACCGCGCCGGCGGGCGGCTCTACATCGCCGGCAATGGCGGTTCGGCGGCCGATGCGCAGCACCTCGCGGCCGAGTTCGTCAGCCGCCTGGCGCGCGACCGTGCGCCGCTGCCCGCCGAATCGCTGACCACCGACACCTCGATCCTCACCGCGATCGGCAACGACTACGGCTTCGACCAGGTGTTCGCCCGCCAGCTGGCCGGTAAAGCGACCGGAAAGGATGTCTTTCTCGGCATTACCACCTCGGGCGAATCGCCGAACATCCTGCGAGCCCTCGAGCAGTGCCGTCGCATGGACATCCCGAGCATCGTCTTCACCGGCCGCAGCGGCGGCGCCGCGCGTGCGCTGGCCGACCACTGCCTGGTGGTGCCGGGCACGGCGACCAGCACGATCCAGGAACTGCACATCGTGCTGGCGCACACGCTGTGCGAAAGCGTCGAGGCCGCCCTGTTCACCGCCGCCTGAGAAGGAAGGACTCTCCCCATGGCCTACGACATCCTCGTCACCGGCGGTGCCGGCTACCTCGGCTCCACGCTCGTGCCCGCGCTGCTCTCGGCCGGCCACCGCGTCACCGTGGTCGACAACTTCCTGTTCAAGCAGACCAGCCTGAACCACGTGTGCCACGACCCGAACTTCTCGGTCGTGAAGGGCGACATCCGTGTCGAGTCGACCATGGCACCGCTGCTGAAGAAGGCCGACATCGTGATCCCGCTGGCGGCCCTCGTCGGCGCGCCGATGTGCAACCAGGACCCGGTGGGCGCCAAGACGGTGAACCACGACGCCATCCTGATGATGCTGCGCCTGATGTCGCGCCAGCAGCGCATCCTGATGCCGACCACCAACAGCGCCTACGGCACCGGCGACGAGAACAACTTCTGCACCGAGGAGTCCCCGCTGCGCCCGATCTCGCTGTATGCACGCGAGAAGGTCGCGATCGAGGGTGAGCTGATGCAGCGCGAGAACGCGATCAGCTTCCGCCTGGCCACGGTGTTCGGCATGTCGCCGCGCATGCGCATCGACCTGCTCGTCAACGACTTCACCTACCGTGCCGTGCACGACCGCTTCGTCGTGCTGTTCGAGGGCGACTTCAAGCGCAACTACATCCACGTGCGCGACGTGGCGCGGGTGTTCCTGCACGGCCTGGCCAACTTCGAGCACATGCGCGGCCAGATCTACAACGTCGGCCTGACCGAGGCGAACGTCTCCAAGCGCGAGCTGTGCCAGCACATCGCGAAGCAGCTGCCGGAGTTCGTGTTCGTCGATGCGCCGGTCGGGAAGGACCCGGACCAGCGCAACTACATCGTCTCCAATGCCAAGCTGGAGGCCACCGGCTTCAAGCCCGCCGTGACGCTCGATGCCGGCATCGCCGAGCTGATCAAGGGCTTCACGATGATCAAGAACACGATCCACGGGAACGTGTGAGCACGGTGTGAAAGTCCTCTACGTCCAGCACGACATGCTGGTCTGGGCCTCGGCCCGGCAGTGGTCGTACACCACCCACCTCGCCTACGTCGAGGGCCTGCGCGCCGCGGGCCACGAGGTGCTGGTGCTGTTCACCTCGTGCTGGGCCTGGGCGAAGAAGATCGTCGGCGACCAGCGCTTCGACCAGGTGTGGATCAACGACGTCACCCACAGCCTGGGCCAGCGCCCGGCCTGGGAGGCGCCGCCCTCGCTGACCGAGGCGGATTTCGCCTGGTTCGCCAGCCTTGCGCCGGTGCGCCTGGGCATCGTGATGGAGACCCTGCACTACGACCCGGCCGACTACGCCGAGGTGCCCGAGCTCGGCCGCCGCGTGCCGCTGATGCAGCGCGCCGTGCTGCCGCACGTGACGCACTTCTGCGTGGTCGACGAGATGGACGTGCGCCACGTCGAGAACTGGGGCGCGCGGGCGATCTGGACCCCCTGCCACGTGCCGCAGCGCTTCTTCCGCGCGAGCGCCCCGAACGTGGACCGCCCGGCCGTCTTCATCGGCAGCGGCTACGCGCGCCGCGCCAAGTACCTGCAGAACCCGCGCCTCGCCGGGCTGCTCGAGTTCCGCGCCTCGGGCGAACATGCCACCCCGCTGCCCGGCGTGTTCGACCAGCTCAACAACCCGGTGCGCCAGGAACTGCTGGCCGGCGAGTACCGCCAGGCCGACTGGACCAACTTCGTCGACACCGCGCAGCAGGTGCGCGCCAAGCTGTTCGACCTGTTCCTCGACGGGCTGTCGAACTCGCTCGCGACGATCAATCTGCCGAGCTTCGTGAAGACCTACGCCGGCCGGGTGTGCGAGAGCATGGCGATCGGCCAGCCGGTGGTCTCCTGGCGCGTGCCGGGCCGGCCGCAGACCGAGCGGTTGTTCCGCGACGGCGAGCAGATCCTGCTGTTCGACAACGACGACCCTGACCGCCTGGCCACTGCACTCGAGCGCCTGAAGCGCGAGCCCGGCCTCGCGCAGCGCCTCGGCGAGCAGGCGCTGGCCAATGCGCGCCGGCACCACACGTCGGAGCACCGCGTTGCGCAGATCCTCGCCTGGATCCGGACCGGGACCACGCCGATCTACTGGAACTGACCATGACCGATCGCGCCCTCGACGTCCTGCTGGTTCACCCGGACTCGTCGGCCCAGGCCTACCAGGGCCTGGCGACCACCTACTCGGCGATCGAGCCGCCGACCTGGGCGCTGCTGCTGGCGCAGAGCTGCCGGGCCAAGGGCTTCGGCGCAGCGATCATGGATTGCGATGCCGAGAAGCTGAGCCTCGAGGCCGCCGTGCAGCGCGCGAAGGACCTGAAGCCGCGCCTCGTGCTCTTCGTCGTCTACGGCCAGAACCCGAACTCGGGCACGACGAGCATGATCGGCGCGACGCGGCTCGCCGAGGCGATCAAGCGGCATCTGCCGGAGCTGCCCATCGGCTTCGTCGGCTCGCACACCAGCGCGCTGCCGCGCGAGGTGCTCGCGCTGCCCTTCGTCGACATCGTGCTGCTCAACGAAGGTGTGTACGCGCTGCACAACCTGCTGCGCGGCAACCTGAAGAGCGACCTCGCCAAGGTGGCCGGCATCGGCTGGAAGAAACGCGATGCGGCCGGCAAGTCCATGCTGTGGCTGAACCCGCCGCAGGCCGTGGTGCCGCAGGAACTGATGGACCAGGACCTGCCCGGTTACGCCTGGGACCTGCTGCCCTACAAGGAGCGCCCGCTCGACCTGTACCGCGCGCACTTCTGGCACGCCGGCTTCGACCATGCGAAGCGCACGCCGTTCGCCGCGATCTACACCTCGCTGGGCTGCAACTTCGGCTGCGACTTCTGCATGATCAACATCGTCAACCGCCAGGACAACGGCGAGGACGTGCATGCAGCCCATTCGCGCGGCATGCGCTTCTGGAGCCCGGGCTTCATCGCGGCCGAGATGGAGAAGCTCGCCAGGCTCGGCGTGCAGACCCTGCGCATCAGCGACGAGATGTTCTTCCTGAACAAGCGCTACTACGAGCCGCTGCTGCAGGACGTGACGCAGCGCCAGCTCGGCCTGAACATGTGGACCTACTCGCGCGTGGACACGGTGCGCCCGGCCGCGCTGGAGCTGTTCAAGAACGCCGGGGTCAACTGGCTCGCGCTCGGCATCGAGGCCGGCAGCCAGACGGTGCGCAAGGAGGTGAGCAAGGGCACCTTCCAGGAAGTCAACATCCGCGAGGTCTGCAAGACCGTGCGCGATGCCGGCATCCACGTGATCAGCAACTACATCTTCGGCTTCCCGGACGACACGCTAGCGACCATGCAGCAGACGCTGGACCTCGCGCTCGAGCTGAACACCGAGATGGCCAACATGTACCCCTGCCAGGCGCTGCCCGGCAGCCCGATCTACCGCCAGGCCATCCGCAACGGGTGGAAGCTGCCGGAGAGTTACGCGGGGTACGCGTTCCTGTCGTACGAGTGCGAGCCGCTGGCGACCAAGCATGTCAGTGCGGCCGAGGTGCTGCGGTTCCGGGACGATGCGTTCCAGACCTACTTCACCAACCCGGCGTATCTCGATCTCGTCGGCTCGACCTTCGGCGCGCAGCAGCGTCGGAACGTCGAGGACATGACGAAGATCCGGTTGAAGAGGAAGTTGCTGGGGGATTGAGCGGCGTCGCCGGCGCGCGTGTCGGCGTGCTGGCTCAGGAGGTGGCCTGAGCGTCGGCGTCGTCGCGAGGGTCGAGCCCCAGGATCGGCGCCACCTCCGTCAGCAAGGCACCGTTGGGCTCCCGAGCGGCCGCCTCGGCATGGCGAAGGTGATCCCGTGCGAGCGAAAGGGCGAGCTTGCCCAAGGCCTCCGGGTAGCGCCTGAGCAGCGGCAGCAGCGTGGCCAGCCCTTCTTCAGCGATCGTGGCGGCCTCGGCATGGCGGCCCATGTCGGCCAACGCCATCGCGTGCGCGCCCAGACTCCTCGCCAGATCGGCTCCGAAGGCGTCGGGCCGGACCTGGGCGAGGCCGCGGTAGATCTGCACGGCCTCGTCGATGACGGCCAGCGCGTCCTCGCGGCGGCAGAGGTCGAAAAGCGTTCCGCTCAGGTTGTTCAGGCTCGACGCCAGATCGGGCCCGAAGGCGTCGGGCCGGGCCTGGGCGAGGCGGCGGCGGATCTGTGCCGCTTCCTCGGCGGCGGCCAGCGCGTCCTCGCGGCGGCCCAGGTCGGAAAGTGTTCTGCCCAGGTTGTTCAGGCTCATCGCCAGATCGGGCCAGAAGGCGTCAGGCCGAGGCTGTGCGAGGCGGCGGCGGATCTGCACGGCCTCGCCGGTAGCGGCCAGCGCGTCCTCGCTGCGGCCGAGGTCGGAGAACATGTTGCCCAGGTTGTTCAGGCTCATCGCCAGACCAGGCTCGAAGGCGTCGGGCCGGGCGTGGGCGAGGCCGCGGTAGATCTGCACGGCCTCGTCGGCGGCGGCCAGCGCGTCCTCGTGGCGACCGAGCTCGGCCAGCCTGATGCCCAGGTTGCTCAGGCCCAGCGCCAGATCGGGCCCGAAGGCGTCGGGCCGGGCCTGGGCGAGGCGGCGGTAGATCTGCACGGCCTCGTCGGTGGCAGCCAGCGCCTCCTCGCGGCGGCCGAGGTCGGCAAGATCGCTGCCCAGGTTGTTCAGGCTTGCCGCCAGATCGGGCTCGAAGGCGTCGGGCCGGGTCCGGGCGAGGCCGCGGTAGATCTGCACGGCCTCGCCGGTGGCGCTCAACGCGTCCTCGCGGCGGCCCATCGCCGAGAGCCGCAGGCCCCAGGTTAACGAGCGGGCGGCCAGTCGGGACTGGCGATCGACGTCGTCGTCGGCAGCGTTGTCGGCCAGCGTGCGCGCGTGTTCGAGCAGTCGCCATGCCGTGTCCAACGCAACCGGGTCCAGCGCGAGGGATCGCAAGGGCAGGGCCATATTCAGTGCCGCCAGGGCATCGATGTCGAGCACCGCGGTCCTTGCCTGCAGATGCGCCAGCAGCGCGCCCGGCGTCTCGACCACGGTCGACACCACGGCCAGTGCCCAGCGTGCGAGGTGGGCCTCCAGCAGCCGGGCGATCAACCGACCCACGCGCGCCGCCGCCGGGTCGCCATGTTCCTGCGCCGTGCCCCGCTGCAGCACCGTCACCAGGTGCAGCCGGCGTTCGCGGGCAGCGCCGGCCGTGGCGTCGTCGATGGCGTCGACCCATCCGACACACGCATCGAGCAGCCGCTCTTCGCCGACCCGGGCGACCAGGTGCTCGCCGAGCAGATCCGGCTCGAGCGGCAACAGACCACCACTCCCGTCGCCATACAAACGCCCCAGGCGCGACAGCACCGGCACCCGGTCCACCGGCTCGCGCCGCCGGCTGCCGAAGTAGGCATCACGTTCCAGCAGCGCATCCGCCGCGGCCGCCTCCGGCACCCCCTGCACCAGCGTCAGCTGCGCCACCCCCCGCTCGAGTTCGGTCAATGTCGCCTCGTCCAGCGCGCCGCAGACCGTGGCCCAGTGGCGCCGTTCCAGCCCGAGCACCTGGTCGAGCAATCCGGCCACGCCGCCGGCGCCACCGTGGCCCGCGCCACCGGCGAGCCACACCAGCGCCTCCATCTGGATCGAGAGCGGCCGGCTGCGTTTCTCGCCGCTCGCGATGCGCTGGCGCAGGTCCTCGGGCGCGTCACCTGCCGGGCAGGCCAGGCCCTGCTGCTGCAGAACCGGCCGGTAGGCCGCGCAGGCCGCGTCGAACAGCGCCAGCCGCTGCGCCGGCGAATCGAACGGCGGCAGCGCCACCAGCGCCGGCCAGCTCGGGCGTTCGCCGAACAAGACCTGCACCTCGGGCCGTTCCTCGGTCAACCGCTGCCACCACTCGCCCGCGCCGCGCGCCAGCAGCACCAGCCGCAGCGGGCGGCGCGTGGGCTCGACGCGGTTCTCGATCCATTCGGCCAGCTCGGTCAACTCCTCGCGCCGGCCCTCCGCATAGTCCAGCACCAGCAGCAGCCCGGGCTCGGGGCCGAGTTCCACCAACTGCTGCAGCGCCTGGCGCCGCTGGCGGCGCTGCGCATCGTCGGCCTGCGGCGGCACGCGTTCGACGAAGCCGGCCCTCCAGCCGTGCTCGCGCCGCAGCTGCGCGGCCAGGTCGATCAGCAGCCGCGTCTTGCCGATGCCGCCCGGGCCGTGCAGCAGCCGACCGGCAGCGCGGCGCGGGTGTTCGAGCGCCCAGCGTCGCATCGCGTCGCGCTGGCCGGTCGCGTCGAGGTAGCCCACCTGCTCGTAGCGCGCCTGCAGCAGCTGGCTCGGGCTGATGTCGAACACGTCATCAGGCAGTGCGGATTGCTTCGGGTCGACCAGGCGCTGCCGGTACTGGCGTTCGTACAGCTCATGCAAGGGGATGACGGTGGGCAGCGGCCGGCCCGCCATCACGCTGTCGATCGCCCGCAGGATGCGCCCGGTGGCGCCGATCTCCTCGACCTGGTGGAGGTTGAACGGCGCCGGCAGCATGCCCGGCGGCAGCTCCGGCGGGCGCAGGTTGACCAACTTGCCGGCGGCATCGGCCGCGGTGGCCTCGGCGCGCACCCAGGTCGAGCAGGTGGCCTCGACGGTCCACACCACCACCACGACACGCGCCGCGGCGAGCGCCGCGTCGATCTGCCCCGTGTACGGCCCGCGCGCTTCGAGCGCATCGTCCCACCACACCGAACCCGGTCCGTACTGGGCCTCGAGCACCGCGGCCAGCTGCCGGGTCAGTTCGCGGTGCCTGGACGAGTAGCTGATGAAGATCTGCTGCATGCGGCCGGACAAGCCGGTTGCCCGGCGCCTGATCTTCGGCGAGGATACGCGCCCTCGCGGGGCCACCCCGCGCTCCGACAGGAGCTTCGCATGGCGCAGACCAACCTGCCTCCGGTGCTCACGCCCCAGCAATGGGAGAAGCAGAAAGGGGTGCAGTTCAAGCCCAGCGGCATCGGCGATGCGCTGAAGAATCTGCAGCGCGCCAGCGCGGCGGTCGACCGCAGCCTGCTCGAGGTCGACAAGCTCGACGGCGCGGCCGCGCTCAAGCAGCGCCTGGCGCAGCTCGACGCCGAGATCGCCGGCCGGGTCAAGACCGCCTGCGACCAGGCGCGCAGCGTCGCCGCGCTGGCGAAGAAATGGGAGGGTGAGTACAAGAAGCTGCCGCAGCTCGGCAAGGAGGCCTCGGCCGCCGCGGCCGAGGTGGCCAAGGCGGCGGCAGGCTTCGGCGACGATCTGCTCGAGGCCTTCCAGGCGGTGCGCAAGGCGCTGCCGGCGCGCCTGGCCAAGGCCGAGGCGGAGGCCGCGAAGGGGGCGGCGGCCACCGACACGGTCGATGCCAAGGACCTGAAGACCGTGCGCGACCGTGTGCTCGCCGCGCTGCGCACGGTGAAGGCGGCGCAGCCCGGCGCCAAGCCGATGCAGTTCATGGTGGCGGCCGGGCCCAAGCGTTGCCTGGCCTACCTGAGTCTGTCGGTCGGCGCCTCGCACAAGACGCTGCTCGGCGAGCTGCTGGCCGGCGAATCGGGCATCAAGTACTACCGCGGCGAATGTGTGTTCGAGGCCAAGGCCTACACCTTCGTCGGCGACGACATCCCCACCGGCGGCTTCGGCAAGCGCCTGCAGGCCGGCCTGCTCGAGCTGACGCAGCAGCGCTTCGCGGTGCGCATCCGCAAGTCGAGCGGCGAGGTGGAGGAGGTCGAGGGCGAGGCCGAGGAGGGCGCCGGCGCCGCGCCGCCGGGGGGCGAAGGCGCCAAGGGCGGCGATGCCGGCGCGGCGTTCCAGCGCCGCTTTGCCGAGGTGGTGGCGCGCGCCAAGGCGGCGATGGCCGCGGCGCCGGCGCGCGCAGGCGAGATCAAGCTCAAGCTCGGCGAGGCGGCGGGCCTGGCCAACGCCGGCGAGCATGCCAAGGCCGGCCGGCTGCTCGACGAGATCGAGGCCCGGCTCGGCGCCGCAGCCGGCGCCGCAGCCGGCGCCGGGGCCGGGGCCGGAACCAAGGCCGCCGCCGGCGACGACGAGTTCCAGCGCCGCTGGCGCGCGGCCGTGGCGGCCTACCGCACGGCCAGCGACACGGTGGACCAGCAGATCGGCAAGCTGCAGGTCAAGCTGCGCCAGTCCGGCGACGCGGAGCTGGCGCAGATCGCCGACAAGGGCCTGAACGGCGTGACGGGCAACTTCAAGGTGCCGCTGCTGGCCGTGCTGCGCGACATCGACGCGGCCGCCGCCGCCGACCGGCCCGGGCACGCGCGCAAGGCGGCCGAGATCGCGGCCGGCTTCGTCAAGCACCTCGAGAGCGCACCCACCGTCGCGGTGTGCGACACCAACCCGCTGACGCCCGTCAGCATCCGCGCCACGCTCGGCCCGGCGCTGCGCGAACTCGCGCGCGCCGCCGCGGCGGCGGCCTGAGAACCTGTTCTGACCCGGGAGGCATCATGGGTGACGAATGGAAGGCCGCCTTCAAGGCCGCGTTCAAGCAGAAGGAGGCCGAGGAGGCCGCCGCCGCCGCCGCGCTGAAGAAGGCGCAGCTCGCCAAGGCCGCGGCCGAGAAGGAGGCCGAGGACGCGCGCATCGCCGAGGCGAACGCGAAGAACAAGCTCGGCCTGGCGGAGAAGGCGCGCAAGCAAGACGCCGAGAAGATCCGCACGCTCAAGGGCGATCACGAGACCGCGCAGCAGGAGCACCTGAAGGCCAAGGGCAAGGTCGCCTCGGAGGCAGCGGCGATCGAGACCGCCAAGGCGCAGGAGAAGACCGCGCGCGAGGAGAAGGAGGAGATCGCGCGCGCCGAGAAACGCGGCGAGTACAGCCAGACGATCAAGGTCTACAAGCGCCGGCTCGCCGCAGCCAAGCTGCCGAACGCGCTCGACGAGCATTTCAAGAAGCTCGAGCCGCTGTACCTGGCCGACGACTTCGAGGGCCTGGCCAAGCAGCTCAAGCTGGCCGACGACGCGCTGCTCGCCGCGGTGGCGGCCAACGAGGCCGCGGACATGCAGGCCGACCGGCTGAAGCGCCTGGAAGCGCTCAAGCGCAAGCCCTTCGACGGCAGCCAGGACGTGCGGGAGCTCGCCAAGAAGCTGGCTGCGACGGCCAAGCAGGTCGAGGCCAAGCAGCTGGTCGAGGCGCTCACGGTGCTGGAGCGCGACATCACGCCGCAGCTGGCCGACTGCGAGAAGGAGGCCGACGCCTACGAGACGCTGCAGACCGAGCTGGAGCAGCGTGTCGCGGCGCTCACGGCCAACGAGTTCCGCAAGCAGGCGCAGCTCGACGAGGTGGCGGCGGCGCGCAAGAAGGCGGCGCATGCCGCGCACACCGGCCGCATCGTCGACGCGAACGCCTTGCTCGGCAGCGCCGACACCGCGCTCGCCGACGCCGAGGAATGGGCCGACGAGAACGCCAGCCAGGCCCAGACCTACCCCGCGCTGCTCGCCCAGGTCGAGAAGGACGTGAAGGGCTTCCTCGCCGTGCACAAGGGCTTCCGGCTCGAGTGCGACAACAAGGTCGGCGGCTGGCTGAATTCGGCGGCGCTGAACGCGGGCGCGAAGGCGGGCCAAAGGAACTTCGAGTCCGCCGTGCAGATGCTCGGCGAGGCCGCCGCGGCGCTGGTCGGGCTGCAGGCCAAGGCCCAGGCGGTGCTGGCCAAGCTGGCCCTGAAGGCGCAGGACGAGGCCGAGGCCAAGGCCCAGCAGCAGGCCAAGGCGCAGGCCGCCGCGGCCGCGCAGGCGGCCAAGGTCGCGGCCGAGACCGCGCTCGCGCCCTCCAGCCTGGCGGCGATCGGCAAGAGCCACATCGACAAGTGGGTCGTGCAGCTCGGCCGGCTGCTGCAGGGTCCGGCGCCGGTGTGCACCCTCAGCGGCGGCACCACGACCTTCTGGCTGCCGGGCAACACCACCATCGAGTCGATCTGCGCGGTGCGGCACAACGGCACCGTGGTCGACACCTTCGTCGTGCACTACCACCCGACGGCGAAGTTCTCCGACCCGACCGGCTCGCCGATGCACGCCAAGCCGCGGCGCGGCAACGCGACCACGCCGCACCACTACATGCGCGACGACCACTGGCTGGTGTCCGACGGCCACGTCAAGTCGCATGCCGCGGTGAAGAAGGAGTACCTGTAGCCGGCCGCCGATAGACTGCCGGCTCCCGCCACCCTTGCTGCCGCTGCCGTGCGTCACGCCACGCTCCTGACCCTCCTGCTCCTGGCCGCCTGCGCGACGCCGCCCGTGCAGGAGGTGGCCGGCACCTGGGTGATCGCGCAGGCGCGCTCCGAGCCGCTGCTCGACAAGCGCCTCGCCCGGCTGGTGTTCGAGGCGGGCGGCCGGCTGTCGGGCCACACCGGCTGCAACACGCTGAACGCCGCCTACACGCTGGAGGGCGAGCGGCTGACGATCGGCCCGGTGGCCACCACGCGGCGCCTCTGCCCCGAGCTGCAGCGCGAGCAGGAGGACCGGGTGCTGACCGCACTCGAACTCGCCGCCACCGCGCGCGTGCGGCCCGACGGCATCCTCGAACTGCGCGATGCCGAGGGCCGCGGCGTGCTGCGCGCCGTGCGTCCCGAGGCCGCACCCTGAGAGTCTGAGCCTGGTCAACGGCCGCGTGCCGCGAGGGCTCCTAGGGGATTGTTTCGCCCCGTGCGCGGCCTATAAGTGATTCATCGACGCCTTCGGCCCGCGGCGCCGTCCATCCTCAGGGCCCGTTCCGTTTGCCCCGGCAATCGGCGGTGATGCGCATCGCCGCCGCGCGTGCCGGCGGGCGCTCGGCATCTCCATCAACGCGGAAGGAACAGACCATGGCACGCACGATCGGCTCGTGGTGGATCAGGGACACCATCGACGGGCGCCGGCTCGAGGCCCAGGGGTTCGCCTCGCTGCTCAACACGCTTCCCGGCTACACCTGGACCGAGGACCACGGCGACGCCGGCGTCGTCGAGAAGGACTTCGTCGAGACCGCCAGCTACACCGAGAAGATCGACCAGGTCGACGCGGTGCAGATGTCCTCGCACGGCAACCCGGACGCCTTCAGCGTGTGGAACGGTTCGGTCTCGACCTCCGACACGATCCGCTTCGGCAAGGGCGATCTCGAGATCTTCGCCACGCACGCCTGCCACCTGCTCGAGAACTCGGCCGCCCACCCGGTCGGGCGCTGGTGCGGGGCGTTCGACCGCCTGCACTACATGTGCGGCTTCCACAACAGCTCGTACAGCGGCGGCGGCCAGAACGCGCGCGGCACCTACTTCGCGATGTATGCGGCCTGGCTGCATGCGGTGGTCCCGTTCATGCCGCAGTACACGGTGCGCGATGCCTGGCGCATGGCCAATGTCGCGGTAGAGGGGTCCGACGTCGAGTGGGCCTACCTGCGCTGCACCGGCACCGGCGCCGACACCTACAACGAACTGCTCACGCCCGGCGAGCCGGCCGATCCGACGACCAACCGGTCGTTCTGGACGGCGCACGGCTCCTGCTGAAAGGGGAACGGCATGACCATCAAGCTCAACAATCTCGAGATCAAGGCCCGGCTGCCGGCGCTGCCGGCCGCACTGCCGGTGTTCGCGCTCGACGCACCGACCTTCGAGGAGCGCCGCGCGTCGATCGGGCGACTGGCCGAGCAGCTGAAGCTCGGCACGCTGCGCCAGGTCGACCTCGACCATGGCAGCGTGCTGGCCAGCTCGCACGGCGACATCACCTGCTTCCACGCCAGCGGCGCAGTGTGGGCGCGCGACGCGACGGCCACCAAGGGCGCCGTCAACGAGCTGCGCAAGTGGGAAGGCCAGGTCGAGACGACCGGCACCGACGGCCAGCGCGTGGGGCTGAACGCCGACGCCTCGAGGAAGCTGCTGGCGCAGGCGCGCGAGCTGCTGCAGCCGCTCGGCCTGCTCGGCAAGGAGGTGGCCTCGGAGTCGGTGCAGCTCGACCAGGTGGCGCAACTGGACGCGAAGGGCAAGGAACTCGCCCATGGCGCCGGGCAGGCGACGGTCAAGTTCCAGTACGCGGTGGGTGGCGTGCCGGTGCGTGGGGCCGGCGCCAAGACGCTCGCGTTCGCGGAGCCCGATGCGGCGCAGGCGCGCATCGCCGGTGTGTTCCACGCCTGGCGGCTGCCGGGCAAGGGCACCGAGATCAAGCTGCCCGTGCTCGAGGAGGCGCTCGGCGTCGGGCTGCTGACCGACCCCGAGCTCGACCGCTATTCCGCCGCCGGCCACAAGATCCTGATCACGCGGCTGGAGTTCGTGTACCTCGCCCTGCCGGCGTTCGTGCGGCAGAGCCACCTGTTCCCGGCGTTCCAGATCGAGGGCGTGGTGTCCGAGGGCAAGCTGGGCATCAGCTTCCACTTCGGGCGCTACCACCATGTGCTGCCGCCGAAGGTGTATGCCGCGGCGAAGCTGTACGGACCGTACCTGAGCACCAACCCGGACGGCATCAAGGCGGCCGGCACGAGGAATCTGGCGGGCTGAGCCAGCGGTCACGAGGAGCCGCCCCGCCGGCCTGGGTAGACTGCGGCCTCCTCGTGTGTGGAACAGGCCGACGTGCTGCGTGATCTTCCCCTGCCGACGATGCGTGACGCAGCGCGCCTGGCCGACCTGCGCGCGCGCCTGCGCGCGCTCGACGCCAAGCCGCTGCACGAGGAGCGCGTGCTGCGCCAGTGGCTGCAGGCGCGCCCGCAGGACGCCGGGCGGCGCCGGCCGGAGCACTTCCTGCCGCTCGCGCTGCGCGAGAGCCTGCCCGCGCTGGTGGACGGGCTGGCCGGCCTGGCGCGGCTGCACTCGCGCCACCCGGCGGCCGACGGCTCGGAGCGCCTGCTCGTCGCATTGGCCGACGGCCAGACGGTGGAGAGCGTGCTGCTGCCGCGCGGCGGGCTGTGCGTCTCCACGCAGGTGGGCTGTGCGGTCGCCTGCGGCTTCTGCATGACCGGGCGCGAGGGCCTGACGCGCCAGCTCGGCAGCGCCGAGATCGCCGCGCAGCTCGCGCTGGCGCGCACGCTGCGGCCGGTGAAGAAGGTCGTGTTCATGGGCATGGGCGAGCCGGCGCACAACCTCGACAACGTGCTCGAGGCGATCGATGCGCTCGGCACCGCCGGCGGCATCGGCCACAAGGACCTGGTGTTCTCGACCGTCGGCGACCGGCGCGTGTTCGAGCGCCTGCCGCAGGGCCGCGTCAAGCCGGCGCTGGCGCTCTCGCTGCATTCGCTGGACGCACGCCGGCGCGCCGAGCTGCTGCCCCGGGCGCCGGCCTTCGACCCGATCGAGCTGCTCGAGCAGGGCCTCGCCTACGCGCGCGCCACCGGCTACCCGCTGCAGGTGCAGTGGACGCTGCTCGAGGGCGTGAACGACGGCGAGGACGAGCTGCAGGCGCTCGAGGCACGGCTCGCGCGGCGCTACGCGATCCTGAACATGATCCCGTGGAACCGCGTCGAGCCGCTGCCGTACCGGCGCCCGAGCGAGGAGCGCGTCACCGCGATCTTCCGGCGCCTGAACCAGCGCGGCGTGCTGACGCGCATGCGCCAGTCAGCCGGGCAGGACGTGGAGGCGGGCTGCGGGCAGCTGCGCTCGCGGTCGCGCGACGGCGTGGTGGCGGTGCAGCGGTTCGCCCCGCAATGAGCTGCGGGGGCGATGCGGCGCCGCTGCGCGCCTGGCTGCCCGTCGATCAGGCTGCCCAAGGGGGAACGAAGGGTGCGTCCTGGTCCAGCACCACGCGGCCGCCGACCGGGAACACGGCGATCGCCTCGAAGTCGTCCGGTCCGGGATTGGAGAGCGACAGGAGGGCGCCCGCCGGCACCACCAGCGCGCTGCCCCCCTCCAGCGCGTGAACAGTGCCGTCGATGGTCGCCAGCGCGCGGCCGCGCAGCGCGACGAACGTCTCCTCGCGGGTGATGCGGTGCGGCCGGCCCGGCGTGCCAGGCGCGACGACGACCTGCCAGACGGCGTTCTCCGCGGCGCCCCGGCTGGGCGAGGACAGAGTGGTGAAGGATGCGCCGGGCAGCTCGAACCTCGGCGCGCTCTCGCGCGGCATCAGGGGCATGGTGTTTCTCCGATATCATTAACGCAAGTTTATTAACCACAGCTAATCATGTCAAGCCGTCCGGCCCACGATTTCGGGGTGCTGCTGAACCTGGCGTTCGCCGCCTTCCGACAGGCCCTGGACGCCGACCTGGCCGCCGCCGGCTACGACGACATCGGCACCTCGTTCGGCTACGTGTTCCGGCGGCTGGCCGACGGGCCGTGCAGCCTGAGCGAGCTGGCCCAGGAGCTGGCGATGACGCCGCCCGGCGCGCTGAAGGTGGTCGACGACATGGTTGCCAAGGGCTACGTGCAGCGCAGCGTCGACACGGCCGACCGGCGCGTCAAGCGGCTGCACCTGACCGAGCGTGGCCAGGCCGCGCTGAAGCGGGCGCACCAGTTCCACCAGCGCTACGAGCAGCAGTTGGCGCGGCGCCTGGGCGCGGAGCCCGCGGCCGCGGCGCGGGCCGTGCTGGAGGCGATGGTGTCCGGTGAGGACGGCGCACGGGTCCGTCGGCCGCGGCCGGTCTGACGGTCCTCACGACTTGGGTGGCACGCGAGGCCACCCGTACGCGTCTCAGACCCTGGCCGTGCTGCGCCAGGGCGCGCAGCCGTAGGCGCGCGCCAGGCCTTCGCCCAGCCCCACCGTCGGCCGCCAGCCGAGCGCGTTGATGCGGCTCGAATCGAGCAGCTTGCGCGGCATGCCGTCGGGCTTGCTCGCGTCGAACACCAGCCGGCCTTCGAAGCCGACCGTCTCGACCACCGCCTGCGCCAGCTCGCGGATCGACAGGTCCGCGCCGCAGCCGATGTTGATCGGCGCGCCCGCATAGCCCGTCTCGGCGAGCATCACGCAGGCCTGGGCCAGGTCGTCGACGTAGAGGAACTCGCGCCGCGGCGTGCCGCTGCCCCACACCACCAGCTCGGCGTCGCCGCGCTCGCGCGCCTCATGCGCGCGGCGCAGCAGCGCCGGCAGCACGTGACTGTGGCCGGGGGTGTAGTTGTCGTTCGGGCCGTACAGGCTGGCCGGCATCACGCTCACGTAGGCGCGGCCGTGCTGCAGGCGGTGCGCCTCGGCAAGCTTGAGCCCGGCGATCTTGGCGATCGCGTAGGCCTCGTTGGTGGGCTCGAGCGCTCCGCTCAGCAGCGCGCCCTCGGGCATCGGCTGCACGCACTCGCGCGGGTAGATGCAGTTGGAGGCGAAGTACATCAGCGACGCGATGCCGGCGCGGTGCGCGCCTTCGATCAGGTTGGTGCCGATCTGCAGGTTCTGGAACAGGAACTCGGCCGGCAGCTTGCGGTTGGCCTCGATGCCGCCCACCCTGGCCGCGGCGACGAACACGTACTGCGGCCGGTGCTCGGCCAGGAAGGCGAAGGTGGCCGCCTGGTCGAGCAGGTCGAGCTCCTCGTGCGTGCGGGTCAGCAGCCGGTGGTAGCCGCGTGCCTGCAGCGCGCGCACCAGCGCCGAGCCCACCATGCCGCGGTGGCCGGCCACGTAGACGAGGCTGTCCTGGTCGATCATGAGGGAACGCTAGCGCTCGCCCTTGACGGCGTAGGCGCCCGGGCAATGCGCCCAGTCGAAGCGCTTGAGCACGATGCCCTTGTCCATGAAGAACTCGTCGGCCGCGCGGCTCTCGCCCTCCCAGGGGCGCACGCCGTAGTCGTCCAGCACCAGCACGCCGCCGGTGACGATGCGCGGCCACAGCTCCTCCAGCGCCACGCGCGTGGGGCGGTACAGGTCGCAGTCCACGTGCAGCAGGCTGATGCGCAGGCCGGGCTGCTCGCGCACGAAGCGCGGCACGCTCTCCTCGATCTGGCCGTCCACCAGCACGATGCGCGGCTTGTAGGGGATGAAGCGGTCCTTGTCGTAGATGGCGATCGCCTCCTCGAGGATGGCCTTGAACTCGCCGCCGTTGTAGCCGCCGATCACCTTGTTGACGCGCAGGTCCTCGCCGCCGTCCTCCGGGGCGAACTCGGTGAAGCCCTGCCAGTTGTCGAAGCCGATCACCTGCTTGGCGCGGTCGCCCATGCAGCGCACCTCGAGGAAGTTGGCCCAGTTCATCAGCGAGGCGCCGCGGTAGACGCCCAGCTCGACGATGTCGCCCGGCAGCTCGATGGTGCGGCGGAAGAGTTCGTAGTGCGCCAGGTAGCGCTTCTGGAACACGCGCCGCGAGTAGATCTGGAAGTTTCGGCAGATCTCGCGCTTGCTCACGCCGTGGCGCTCGAAGTGCTCCTCGAGCAGCGCCTCGATGTCGTCGTCGGCGCGGAAGTTGGCGCGGCCGTCGTACTGGCGCTGGGTCTTCTCGCGGGTGGTGTCGCGCTCAAGGGTCTCGGTCGTCATGGGGTCGTCCTCCGGGCGGTCAGAAGGCGCGCACCAGCTCGGCGCGCTCCACGTCGTAGTACTGGCGCGAGCTGCGCGTGGCCGCGCCGAACCAGCGGCTGTCGACGCTGCAGCGCACGCGCGTCGAGGTGTTGGGATGGCTGTAGTGCAGCAGGTGCGGGCCGAAGATCAGCGCGTCGCCCGGCTCCATCTCGATGTGGCAGTCGGTGAAGCGCGCGTGGCCGGCTTCGGCGTCGACGTAGTTGCCCCACAGCGTGGCCTGGCCGTGGCGCAGCGGCCCGAGCTTGTGCGAGCCCTCCAGCACGTTGACGCCGCCGCAGGCCTCATCGATGCTGCAGAACGGCAGCCACACGGTGGCGAACTCGTGGATATGCGGGAAGTAGGGCCCGTCCTGGTGCAGCGGCACCTCGGAGCGGCTCACCCCCGGCACCTTGAAGCGCAGCATCGGCGGGAAGTGCATGCGCAGCGTGGGGCTGCCGATCAGGCGGCGCAGCGCGCCGGTCAGCGCAGCCTCGCCGGCCAGCAGGCGCATCTCGTCGCGCTGGCGCACCTCGAGCGGGAACTCGCCGCGCATCAGGTGCTGCATGTCGCGCGGCTGGGCCAGGAACCAGGCGTCCAGGTCGCCCTGGCGCGCGAGGAAGTCGGCCAGCTCGGCCGCATCGTCCAGCCGCGCGCCGGTGTGGCGGCGGAAGTCCTCGGCCAGGCGAGCGAACTCGCCGTACAGCAGCGCGCCGAGGCGGCGCACCGTGGCCGGCGACACGATGCCGGGCACGTGCAGGTAACCCTGCGCCTCGTAGCGCGCGGCCAGCGCCGCCTCGTCGAGCGCGGGCCGAGGCACGGGGACGGGCCGGGCAGGCGCCGCGTCGCGGGCCAGGACGGTGCTTGTCATGCTCAGAACTCGTGGTACGCGCCGCGCACCGCGGAGGTCTCGCCTGCCACCGCATCGGCCCAGCCGAGCACGATGTACTGCTCCTTCGGGCAATGCTGCTCGACGGTGTTCAGGAAGTGGAAGTGACGGAACTTCTCGTTGCGCAGCAGCAGCCGGTTGCTGCGCGGGAAGATCGGCTCGGCCGTGTCGTCGTCGCGCACGTAGGTGAGGATGCCGCCGTAGTCCCAGCACCAGCCTTCGTTGATGAACAGGCTGTAGCCCACGATGCCGGCATAACCGTCCTGGTGGGCGCGGTAGACGTCGCCGCCGCGCACCCGCACCGCGCCGGGGAACAGCGCCCAGCGCGCCGCGCCGGCGCTGGCCTCCTTGAGCACCGGCGCGAGGTGCTCGTGGAACACCTCCTGCAGGCTGGCCAGGCGCTCCTGCTCGCGGATCAGCGAGAACTTGGCGATGTAGGGCTCGTCCGGCCGCGGCAGCGTGCCGATCTCGGAGGCGAACACATGGCTGTAGTGGGCCGGGCGCAGCTGGTACTGGATCTTCGCCTCGCCGGCCTTCAGCTCGGCCAGCAGGCGCTGGTACAGGTCCGGCGGCAGGAAGTCGTCGATGACGACGTAGCCGTGCGTGTCGAGCCGGTGCTTCTGGCTGTCGGTCAGGCGGGGCGGGGTCAGGACCTCGGCGCTCATCATGGCGGTCTCCCTCTGTCGTGTCGTGCGGCTCATTCGACCACCAGGTACGAGGTGCGCGCGCTGTGGCGGTAGTGCTTGATGGCGTAGCGGCCCAGGCCGATGACCTCGCGCAGCGCGACGGTCTCGCCCGGCGTGGTGTCGTCGTTGATCTCGTCGAAGCCGATCACGCTGCCCTTGGTCAGGTAGGGCAGCAGCTCCTTCAGGCAGTCGCGCGTGGGCTCGAACAGGTCGAAGTCGAAGTAGGCGAGCGCGACGATGGTCTGCGGGTTGCGCGCCAGGAACTCGGGGAAGGTCTTCGTGGCGTCGCCCTTGACGATCTCGAACTTGCGCAGGTGCGGCAGCGGGCTCTCTTCCTCCTGCATCGCCAGCACCTGCTCGAGGTGCTGCTCGTAGCCGGGGGCGGTGGCGTAGTCGCCCGCCTCGACGCACTTGCCGTCCTCGGTGGCCACCGAGACGAAGCCGGAGAAGGTGTCGAAGCCGATCACGCGGCGCAACCGGTTGAAGGGTTCGTAGATGCCGCGCAGCGAGGTGTAGAGCGACATGTTCTGCCCCCAGCGGCAGCCGAACTCGAGCACCACGCCCTGCACCTCGAGGATCTGGCGGTACAGGAAGTCCATGAACAGCACGCGCGAGAGCGTCTGCGGCGTCAGGTAGAGCCCCGCGTTGAGCATCAGCTCGCGGTCGGGAATCGGCGAGTTGCGCATCAGACGCGCCAGCTGGCTGCGCCGGTCGCTCTCGCCGGCGGGGCCGAAGGTCATCATCTTGGGGGCGGTGGCGGTCATGGTCGTTCCTCGGGGTGGGTCGGGGCGGCGGCGGCTCAGGCCACCTGGCGCAGGGGTTCGGCGTGGGCTCGCGCGGCGGGGCCGAGCACCTCCTCCAGCAGCGGCTGCATCCAGGGCGCGAGCGGCAGCTCGGTGCGGAAGCGGCGCAGCACGCCGTCGGCGATCTCGCGCCGGTTCGGCACGTCCAGCGCGGCACGGGCCCACTCGACGAACTCCTCCGGCGGGGCGTGCATCACGAAGGGGTCGAGCCGGCAGCGGTCGGCATGCGCCTGGTGCACCAGGAAGTTGCGGTTCTGCAGGTGGAAGTGCATGCGCGAGATCGACGGCAGCGTGTTCTCGGGCGAGAGCGGGAGCGACAGGCAGACCTTGGTGCGCGAGAGCTGGTCCAGGCGCAGGTAGTCCGGCGTGCTCTGCGCGCTGTAGATCACCTTGTGCTGCCGCCCCAGCTCGGCCAGGATGCCGCGCCGGTACTCGGTCATCGTGCCGGAGAAGTAGAAGTCGATGTCCTTCTCGGCCTCGGGACGGTGCTGCACCAGATCGCTGCCCGAGACCCAGCCGTGCGGCAGGAAGCGCACCGGCTTGTCCGGCAGCGCCGCCTGGTAGGGCGCGATGGCGGTCTCGCCCAGCACCCAGACGGCCTCGGACAGGCGCGCCACGACCATGAAGCCGTCGTAGCGGAGCTTCCAGTAGTCGTGGTTGCCGTAGTGCCAGTGCTGCTGCACCAGGCCGCGGTTGAAGGTGCCGCCGGTCAGCAGTTCCGTCGCGACGAGGATGTAGCGCGTGCCGGGGGTCTTGCTCTCGAGCACGTGGCGCAGGTGCGCCTCCTCGACGAAGTGCTCGATCAGGAGGTTGCAGTGGCCCGGCATCAGTTCGTGCGAGACCACCGGGTCGTAACCGCAGTCGCGCAGGCCGTTGCGCAGCAGGCCCACCAGGTCGGTGATGCCGATCGAATTGCCGTGGTTGCCGGTGTAGATGCAGATGCGCATGTCCTGCCTTTCCGATCTCGCGGAGGGAGCGCTGCGGGGCCCATCATCGGCATTCGCGGCCGCCGGGAGCGTCGGAAGAGCGGGGGCATCCGGCCCCATTTCGGCGCCTGGCCGCACGCGCGCCAGCACCCGGTTCAGACCCTGGTGCACTTGGGCGAGCGTCAGGTGCTGCCGGCTGTGCGCCAGGTTGCGCGCGGCCATCTCGGCCAGGCGCGGCAGGCTGGCGTGGTCGCGCAGCAGCGCATGCACGCCGGCGGCGAAGTCCTCGCGCGGCTGCACGAACTCGTCGTAGCGGTCGCTGATCCAGCCGCCCGGCTCGTCGCGGTAGACCAGGGCGCGCACGCCGCGCAGCGTCAGCACGCTGTCGGCGATCGGCGTCGTGTATTCGTCGTAGCCGGGCGCGTCGGGCACCAGCGGCACGCAGCCGTGCGAGAGCGCGCGCAGCAGGCTGCCCGTGTGCAGGCCGGCGGCCGGCAGCGCGAACACGTGGTGCGACAGGAACAGCTGCTCGAGCGTGGCGTCGTCCACGCGCTCGCGCAGCCAGGTCACGCCCTGCAGGTGCGCCGGGCCGAAGCGCCGGGAGAGGTCGTCCGGCACCGAGGAGAGCACCGTCAGCTGGGCGTCCGGATGCGCCTGCCGCAGCCGCGCGAAGGCCTCCAGCAGGTGGTGGCCGCCGCGCAGGTAGAACGAGCGTGGATGGTGGTGCAGCGAATTGGTGAACAGGATGCGCAGCGGCCCACCGCCGGCGAACTTGGCCAGCGGATCGCCGGCGGACGGGGGCGGCAGCCCGAGCGGCACCCGGTGGCACTTGGCGGCGATGACCGGGCTGCGGAACACCTCGTTCAGGATGCGCAGGCTGTCCTTCAGGTGGCTGATGACGGCCAGGCAGTTTGGCGATTCCAGCGCCTCGCGCACACGTGCGAACCAGGGCTGGGCCCGCAGGTCCACGCCGCGGCACTCGCCGTGGAACAGGAAGGGCACGAACAGCGTCGGCAGGCTCTCGAAGTGGAAGATCCAGGGCCGCGAGCCGGCGTACAGCGGCGTGGTGTGCAGCATCAGCAGCTCGCAGTCCGCGGCGGGCGACTCCATCGCCAGCTGGTCGTGGAAGTTGAGCCACTCGATCAGCGTGCCGGCCTGTGCCTCGTCGAGGTGGCGGGCCTGGCGCACGATCGCGCGCAGCACCCCGTCCAGCCGCTGCGGCGGCAGCGCGCCGAGCTCGCCCAGGCGCACCGGCTCGATCGCCGGGTTGCCGTCCAGGAAGCCGAGCGCCAGCGGGTGGGCGCCGTTCAGCGGCCGGTAGTGCGGCATCCACCAGGGGAGGCCGAGTCGAACGGGGGGCATGTCAGTCCCGCCCGGCCGTTCCGAAGGGACTGAGCGCCCCCCCGGGGGGCAGCGAACGAAGTGAGCGTGGGGGTGCATGTCAGGCCGTCGCGAAGGCCGGGTCGACGCGCGCGTCGCGCCGATGCTGCAGCGAGGCCTGCGGCGCCGGGTGCCGCGCCTGGCCGAGCCGCGCCGGCTTGACCGCCGAGAGCGTGGCCACCAGCTCGAGCGGGCGGCCCTGGTCGTCCTCGATCAGCTGCACCGCCTCGGGCTGCCAGTCGCTGCGGCCCACATGCCCGGCGGCCGTGGCCGCCAGGTGCGCGAACGAACCCTCGTACCAGGCCCGCTGCTGGGCCGGGTCGCACCAGGCCCCGGCGCGTGCGCCGTGCCCGACGCGCACGACCAGCCGCGCGCCGGGCCGGGCCGCGCGCCAGAGTTCGTCGAACAGCGCCTGCGCGTCGCGCACGCCTTCGAGCACATGGCTCAGGTGGACGCCGTCGAGCTGTCCGTCGGGCAGCGGCAGCGGCTGGGCGCGCGCGGCGGCCGGGTCCCAGTCGAGGTTGATCCAGCCGGGGATGCGCTCGCGCCCGCCGTCCAGGTGCAGCACGCGGGCACGCGACTCGAAGGCCGCGACGCGCGCGCTCTTCTCCACCCAGGAATCCTTCTTCACCACGCTCCAGTTCGAGAACACCGGGCTGGTGTGGTGGCGGTAGTGGCGTTCCTCGTCCGTGAGCGCGCCCTCGTCCGCATACCAGGGCGTGTGCTCGACGATGTACGGGTGGCCCAGGCGCAGGTTGCAGGCTTCGTTGCTGAACTCGGCCCCGGCCGGGTAGAGCGCGAGGGTGGTGTCGATCGGCGCGGCGAACACACCCGGCGCCACCGGGTGCTCCCAGAACTGCGACTCCCACTTGCGCACCGTGTCGGCCTGGTCGTAGTGGTCGGGCAGGTCGTCGATGCGCAGCGCCGGGCCGACCTTCTTCGCGTCGGGCCAGCGCTGCAGGGTCTCGTGCAGCCGGGCGATCAGGTCGGCCGGGCAGAAGGCCGCCGGCACGACATCCGAATCGGTCAGCACGTAGGGCGTGTCCAGCACGCGGTGCACGCCCTGCTGCCACAGCACGTAGGGGCCGTGGTTCTCGGGCAGCAGCATCGCGTTCACGCCGGCCGGCAGCGCCTGGTACCAGGCGAGCAGCGGCGGGTAGTCCGATGCGTTGTCCAGGATCACGATGCGGCGCGTGCCGGCCGTGCGCAGCCAGTGCACCAGGCGCTGCAGCGCCTCGAGGCGGTTGCGGTTGACGATGAAGACCGGGATGTCGCGCCAGTCCATGTGGTGGGCCCCTGGGGAATAGTCGCGGGGCAGTCTAGGCGGCGCGCTGTCGCGGCGATCGAAGCGTCAGCCGGGCAATCACGGCTCAAACCGCGGCCGGTCGCGCGTGAGTTGTTTCACGCTGCAACGCCGCGCCGACGCCGCTTGTAGGAACTTGCCTGACACGCCGCGTGGATGAAGAGGGACTCAAGCCGCAGAGTTGGGCTGATGTTGCAGTCCAACTCGGCTCATCACAATTCGTTCCACGCTGTCACGCATCACCACCCCAGGCAAGAAAGCAAGGAGCAACCCGATGAACGCCGACCAGATCCTGACCGAAATCCGCGAAGCCAACCTGTCCTACCTGATGCTGGCGCAGAGCCTGATCCGCGCCGACCGCGAGCAGGCGCTCTACCGCCTGGGCATCAGCGAGGAGACCGCCACGCTGATCGGTCTGCTGACCCCGGCGCAGATGATGAAGATCGCCGCCGGCAACACGCTGCTGTGCCGCTTCCGCATGGACGACGACCTGGTCTGGGGCCTGCTGACCAACCACGGCAAGGCGGCCAACGACACCACGACCCGCCTGCACGCCAGCATCCTGATGGCCGGCCGCCATCAGGAAGCCGCCTGAGTTCACCTGCCCACACGAACAAGACACCAGCTCGGGGAGATTTCCAGATGGCCCGCACCAAGAGCATCCTGACCGAAGCCAAGCAGATCGAGCGCGCGGTGACGCTGATCAACCTGGGCGCGCGGCTGCAGGTGCTGGAGTCCGAGACCGATCTCTCGTACGAGCGCCTGCTGCGCCTGTACAAGGAGGTGTCGGGCAAGTCGCCGAGCAAGGGGCAGCTGCCGTTCTCGACCGACTGGTTCATGACCTGGCAGCCCAACATCCACGCCAGCCTGTTCCTGAACATCCACGAGTACCTGAACAAGGTCGCCGAGATGGACGAGATCGACGTCGTCATCAAGGCCTACCAGCTCTACCAGGAGCAGACCACGGCACAGGGCCTGGAGGCGTTGCTGTCGGTGACGCGCGCCTGGCGCCTGGTCAAGTTCGTGGACAACGGCATGCTGACCATGACGAAATGCTCGAAATGCGGCGGCCACTTCGTCACCCATCCGCACGAGATTGCCAAACACTATGTGTGCGGGCTGTGCAACCCGCCGGCACGCGCCGGCAAGGGCAAGGCAGCCGGCGGCATCCAGATGCACTGAGGCCGCGCAGGTCCTCTCAAGTTTCCTCGGCGGCCCGCCGATATCCAGGGCGAACGGTTTTCTTGCTTGTCTCCTCCTGGCACGTCCCTCGTGCCTTTGCAGCGGGTCCCTCGGGGCCCGCTCTTTTCTTTGCGGCGGCGCCAAGTTGTCGCTCAAGACCGGCGCGGCGCGCGCCGATAAGGACCGCAACACCTCCGGAACACCGGTCGCGGAACAGGAACCATGTTCGTCCTCATCGGCTACGGCGTCGCACTCGGCTGCATCTTCGGCGCCTACATCATCCACGGCGGCAACATGAGCGTGATCATCCACGCCCTGCCGACGGAACTGATGGCCATCCTGGGCGGCGCGCTGGGCGCGTTCATCGTGAACAACCAGCCCAAGGTGCTGAAGGCCACGCTGGGTGCGCTGCCCGGCCTGCTGAAGGGCTCGAAGTACTCCAAGGCGCGCTACATGGAGCTGATGGCGCTGCTCTACGACATCCTGCAGAAGGCCCGCAAGGAAGGCCTGATGTCGATCGAGAAGGACGTCGAGGACCCGCACAACTCGCCGCTGTTCCAGAAGTACGCGACGGTCGGCAGCGACCACCATGTCGTGGAGTTCATCACGGACTACCTGCGCATGATGGTCTCGGGCAACCTGAACGCGCACGAGATCGAGAGCCTGATGGACTCCGAGATCGAGACCCACCACCACGAGGCGCATGCGCCGGTGGCGGCGATCGCGCGCCTGGCCGGCGCGCTGCCGGCCTTCGGCATCGTGGCCGCGGTGCTGGGGGTGGTGAACACCATGGGCTCGGTCGGCCAGCCGCCGGCGGTGCTGGGCGGCATGATCGGCTCGGCGCTGGTCGGCACCTTCCTCGGCATCCTGATGGCCTACGGCGTGGTCGAGCCGCTCGGCGGCCTGCTCGAGCAGAAGATCGACGAGAACGGCAAGGAGCTGCAGTGCATCAAGACCACGCTGCTGGCCTCGATGCAGGGCTACGCGCCGCAGGTGGCGGTGGAGTTCGGCCGCAAGGTGCTGTACTCGAACGACCGGCCGACCTTCGCCGAGCTCGAAGGCCACGTGAAGGGCAAGAAGTGAGCAGGAGCTTGTCGAAGCGGGCGGGCCGAGCGCCGGGCCGCTCCCAAGCCGGCCCGCATCCCCTCGGGGGATCGGCCGATGTACTCATCGGACGAGGGGCTGACTGATGGCCGGCGATAGCAAGAAGCTCCAACCGATCATCATCAAGAAGATCAAGAAGGGCGGCCATGGTGCCCATGGCGGCGCGTGGAAGATCGCCTACGCCGACTTCGTCACCGCGATGATGGCCTTCTTCCTGCTGATGTGGCTGCTCGGCTCGACCACCGAGGGCGACAAGAAGGGCATCGCCGACTACTTCAATTCGCCGCTCAAGCTCTCGCTGATGGGCGGCGGCAGCGGCTCGGGCGACTCCTCGTCCGTCATCCGGGGCGGCGGCCAGGACCTCTCGCGCGCCAGCGGCCAGGTCAAGAACGGCGAGGTCGAGGCGGCCCGGCGCACCATCAACCTGCAGGCGCTCAAGGCCGAGCAGCGCCGCGCCGAGGCGGCGCGGCTGCAGGCGCTGAAGGAGAAGGTCGAGGAGGTGCTGGCGAACAACCCGCGCCTGGCCGCGCTGAAGTCGCAGATCCGCCTCGACATGACGCCCGACGGCCTGCGCATCCAGATCGTCGACGAGCAGAACCGGCCGATGTTCGACAGCGGCAGCGCGGTCGTGCAGTCGCACATGCGCGAGCTGCTGCGCGAGATCGGCTCGGTGCTCGCCGAGGTGCCGAACCGGTTGACGCTGGAAGGCCACACCGACGCCCAGCCGTTTGCCGCCGGCGACCGCGGCTACAGCAACTGGGAGCTCTCCAGCGACCGCGCCAACGCCTCGCGCCGCGAGCTGGTGGCCGGCGGGTTGCCCGACGACCGCGTGCTGCGCGTGCAGGGCCTGGCGTCGAGCAACCTGTTCGAGCCCGAGCGGCCCGACAGCCCGGCCAACCGGCGCATCAGCATCATCGTGATGAACCGCGAGGCCGAGGACCGCGTGCTGCGCATTCCCGCGCCCGAGCCCGAACCCGAGCCCGGCGCGCCGCCGCTGGTCGAGAAGCCCTCAATTCCGCTGCCGCCGACCCGATAACCGACTCAGTTCCGCACCGAGGCCTGCCATGAGCAATCCCACCGACCTGAAATTCCTGATCGTCGACGACTTCTCCACGATGCGGCGCATCGTCCGCGGCCTGCTCAAGGAGATGGGCTGCAACAACGCCGAGGAGGCGGAGGACGGCGCCGTCGCGCTGAACATGCTGAAGAACGCCAAGTTCGACTTCGTCGTCAGCGACATCAACATGCCGAACATGAACGGCTTCGAGCTGCTCGCGGCGATCAAGAAGGACGAGGCCCTCAAGCACCTGCCGGTGCTGATGGTCACGGCCGAGGCGCGCAAGGAGGACATCGTGCTCGCGGCGCAGAGCGGGGCGGCCGGCTACATCGTCAAGCCGTTCACCAAGGCCACGCTCGAGGAGAAGGTGCAGAAGATCATGCAGAAGCTCGCGACGCCGGCCTGAGCCGGCCGCAACCAGGGGCAACCAACATGAAGATGGATGACCTTTCCACGCTGGCCCCGCAGATGGCGGCCGGCGCATCGCCCGAGGTGTTCCACCAGCTCGGGCTGATCACGCGCCAGCTGCACGACACGCTGACCCAGCTCGGCGTGATGCCCAAGCTGCAGGTCGCTGCCGACGGCCTGCCCGACGCGCGCAGCCGGCTCAGCTACATCGCCACCAAGACCAGCGAGGCGGCCAACAAGGTGCTGAACTCGGTCGACCAGGCCAAGGCCGACCACGCGCACATCTCGGCCGAGACGCGCCGCATCGCGCAGGCCATCGTCAAGGACCCGGTCAAGGCCGTGGCCTCGGGATCGGTGATGAACTTCGTCGGCGACGTCGAGGCCGCCACCGCCCGCATCGACCAGCACCTGACCGACATCATGCTGGCGCAGGACTTCCACGACCTGACCGGCCAGGTGGTGGCCAAGGTCGTGACGCTGGCCACCGAGCTGGAGGACAGCCTGGTCAAGCTGCTGGTGCAGGCCGCGCCGCCCGAGCAGGCGCAGAAGGTCGAGTCCGCGGTGCTCAACGGGCCGGTGGTCAACCCGCAGGGGCGCACCGACGTGGTCGCCAACCAGGCCGAGGTGGACGACCTGCTGGCCAGCCTCGGGTTCTGACCCGGCGCGTCGATTCCGCCACGACGCAGCGCGGGCGCGGCCCTCAAGCCGCCGCGCGCGCGGGCGATAAGTGACCAGCGGCGCAGCGGACAGCGCCGTCACGACGCAGGCGAACGATGCGCCCCGAAGTACCCCAGCCCGCTCCCCTCCCGCGATGAAGCTGCGCAGCGTCTCGCGTGGCTTCTTCGCGCTGCTCGTGCTCGCGCTGCTGGCCAACATCGGCGCGCTGCTGGCGATCGGCCGGGCCTACGACGCCTCGCGCCAGGCCGATGCGCGGCGCGCCCAGGCGCTGACCCTGGTGCACGAGCTGAGCGCCGAGACGGACCGCCTGGCGCGGCTGGTGCGCGCCTACGTCACGACGGCCAACGCGCGCTACCTGATGTACTACTACGACATCCTGGCGATCCGCCAGGGTGCCAAGCCGGCGCCCGAGGCCGAGGACATCGGCCTGTACTGGGAGCACGTGATCGCCGGCCGGCGCCCGCACGGGCTGCCGGCCGGGCGCGCCGGCGTCTCGCTGGCCGAGCGCATGCGCCGGCTCGACTTCGACCCGTCCGAGCAGCAGGCGATGCGCGAGATCGTCGCGGCCACCGAGCGTCTGGGCGAGACCGAGCAGGTGGCCTTTGCCGCCACGCAGGGGCTGTACGACGCCCGCGCAGGCACCTTCGTGTCCGACGGTGCGCCCGACCTGGAGCACGCCCGCCGGGTGATCTTCGGCAAGGACTACGAGCGCCAGGGCGCGGCGCTGGCCGACGCCGTGGCGCAGCTCGGCCGGCGCGCCGACGCCCGCACCGCCGCCGAGGTGCAGCAGGCCAGCGACTGGCTGCGCCGCCTGATCCAGGGCGCGGTGATCGGCAACGTCGCCGTCGGCGTGCTGCTGCTGCTGGCGCTGTGGGGCGTGCAGCGCCGCGTGCTGCAGCCGATCGCGGCGCTGGCCCGGCTGGCCGAACGTTTTGCCGCCGGCGACTACCGCACCGGGCATCGCCGCGTGCCGGCCGGCACGCACGAACTCGACCAGCTCGGCGAGACGCTCGAGCAGATGGCCGACTCGATCCAGGACGACCTGGCCGGGCGCGACCGCGCGCAGCGCGAGCTGGAGTCGGCCTGGGCGCAGGCCGAGGCGGCGACGCAGGCCAAGTCGATGTTCCTGGCCAACATGAGCCACGAGATCCGCACGCCGATGAACGCGATCATCGGCATGACGCACCTCGCGCTGGGCACCTCGCTGGACGCGCAGCAGCGCGACTACCTCGAAAAGGCGCACGGCGCGGCCACGCTGCTGCTGGGCGTGCTCAACGACATCCTCGATTTCTCCAAGATCGAGGCCGGCAAGCTGACGCTCGAGTCGGTGCCGTGCCGGCTCGAGGAGGTGGTGGGCGGCGCGCTGATGCTGCTGCGCGAGCGCGCCCAGGCCAGGAACCTGGAGCTGGTGTGCGACTACGAGCAGCCCGAGCTGCTGGACGCCGCGGGCAGCTTCCGCGGCGACCCGCTGCGCCTGGGCCAGGTGCTCGTCAACCTGCTGTCCAACGCCGTCAAGTTCACCGAGCAGGGCCATGTGCACCTGGGTGTCGGGCTGGCCGCGCTCGAGGGCGAACGCGCCACGCTGCGCTTCACGGTCAGCGACACCGGCGTCGGCATGGCGCCCGAGCAGCTGGCCCGGCTGTTCCAGGAGTTCACCCAGGCCGACGGATCGACCACGCGCCGCTACGGCGGCACCGGGCTGGGGCTGAGCATCTCGCGCCGGCTGGTGCAGCTGATGGGCGGCACGATCGAGGCCCACAGCACGCCGGGCAAGGGCTCGCGCTTCGTGGTCACGCTGCCGGTCGAGCTGTACGTGGTGGCGCCCGCGCCGGCCGCGCTGCCCGAGGTGGCCGGCTTGCGCGTGCTGGTGGTCGACGACCAGCGCGAGACACGCCACTCGCTGCTCGGCCAGCTGCGTGCCCTGCGCGTGGGCACCGGGCCGGGCGGCCTGCTCGAGGCGGTGGCCAGCGGCCACGATGCCGTGGAGCGCTGCTGCGCCGCGCAGCGCGTCGGCCAGCCGGTCGACCTGCTGCTGCTGGATTGGGTGCTGGCCGACATGGACGGCGGCGACACGCTGCACAGCCTGCGCCAGCGCGGCGCCTTGCCGGCGCGGGTGATCGTGATGTCGGCCTACCACTGGGACAAGCTGCGCCGCGACGCGCTCGCGGCCGGCGCCCAGTCATTCCTCGACAAGCCGGTGCTGCCCGAGGCGCTGCGCCGCGCGCTGCTGCCCCAGGCCACCCCGGCCGCGCCGCAGGCCGGCGCGCCCGAGCGCGGCGAACGCGAGCTGCTCGGCCTGCGCGTGCTGCTGGTGGAGGACAACGTCGTCAACCGCCAGCTCGCCTGCGAGCTGCTCGAGCGCGCCGGCGCCACCATCGACACCGCGGTGAACGGCCGCGAGGCGATCGAGCGGCTCGAGCGGCGCGGCGCGCAGGCCTTCGACCTGGTGCTGATGGACCTGCAGATGCCGGTGATGGACGGCTACGACGCCACCCGCGCGATCCTGGCCCGGCCGCAGTGGAGTGCGCTGCCCATCGTCGCGATGACGGCGCACGCGATGGTCGAGGAGCGCGAGCGCTGCCTCGCGCTGGGCATGCGCGGGCACATCGCCAAGCCGCTCGATCCGCGCACGCTGATCCGCGAGCTGGCCGTCTGGCTGCCCGACGGCGCGCCGGCACGCGCCGCGGCCGGCGAGACGGCGCGCGAGGCGGGCATGCCGGCGCCGGGCTGGCCGGGCATCGACCTGGCCGAGGGGCTGCGACGCTGCGGCGGCGAGTCGCTGCTGCGCAACTCGCTGCGGCGTTTCGCGGTGCACTACCGCGGCCACGCGGCCCGACTCGACGCGCTGCTGCGTTCGGCCGACCGCGCCGCACTCGGCCGCGAGGCGCACACCCTCAAGGGCCTGGGCGCGCAATTCGGCATGGCCGAGGTGGCCGGCGCCGCGATCACCCTGGAGGCCGCGCTCGCGGCCGACCCGCCGCTGCCCGAGGCCGTGGCCGCCTGTGCCGGCGCGCTGGGGCGCGCGGTCGAGCGCATCGTCGCCGTGCTGGCGCAGGACGACTCGCTCGAGCTGCCGCGCAACGACGGCCCGGCCGCCCCCGTGCCCTGGGCGACGCTGCGCCGCCTGCTGGCCGAGGCCGACAGCGAGGCGCTGGTGCACTGGCAGCGCGACCGGGCCACCCTGATGGCCGCGCTCGGCGCGCAGCGCGCCAGCGCGCTCGACGAGGCGATGCTGCGCTGCGACTTCGAGGCCGCGCTCGATGCGCTGCCGCAGGACACCGAGGCGACGACATGACCGCGGTGCGCCGCTCCCTGCTGGTGGTCGACGACGAGCCGGCCAACCTGAGCCTGCTGGCCGGGCTGCTCAACACCGAACACCGCGTGCGCCTGGCGCCGGGCGGGCAGCGCGCGCTCGAGCTGGCCCGGCGCGAGCCGCCCGACCTGGTGCTGCTGGACGTCGTGATGCCCGACATGGACGGCTACGCCGTCTGCCGCGAGCTCAAGCGCGATCCGCGCACGCGCGACGTGCCGGTGATCTTCGTCAGCGCGATGAGCGAGGTCGACGAGGAGACCCGCGGCTTCGAGGCCGGCGCCGCCGACTACATCCACAAGCCGATCAGCCCGCCGGTGCTGCGCGCGCGCGTGCGCACGCACCTGCAGGTCAAGGCCTGGCAGGACTCGCTGCACCGCCGCAACGCGGGCCTGGAGGCGCAGCTCGGCGAGCGCATCGGCCAGCTCGAGCGGCTGCGCGACGCCACGCTGTACGCGATGGTCTCGCTGGCCGAGTTCCGCGACAGCGACACCGGCAACCACGTGCGCCGCACGCAGGAGTACGTGCGCGTGCTGGCCGAGCACCTGCGCTCGACCGGCCATCCCGCGCTGGCGGCGGCCGACGACGAGACGATCGAGCTGCTGGCCAAGTCCGCGCCGCTGCACGACATCGGCAAGGTCGCCATTCCCGACCACATCCTGCTCAAGCCCGGCCCGCTGGACGCGGCCGCCTTCGCGACGATGAAGACGCACGCGATGCACGGCTACGAGATCCTGCGCCGCGCCGCCGAGCGCATGGGCGGCGACTCCGGCTTCCTCGGCTATGCGATGGAGATCGCGCGCCACCACCACGAGCGCTGGGACGGCCGCGGCTACCCCGACGGCCTGTCCGGCGAGGCCATTCCCGTGTCGGCGCGCCTGATGGCGGTGGCCGACGTCTACGACGCCCTCATCAGCCGCCGACCCTACAAGGAGCCGATGTCGCACGGCGAGGCGATGCGCCGCCTCGACGACGGCGCCGGCGCCCACTTCGATCCGCAGGTCGTCGCCGCCGCGCATGCCTGCGAACCCGCCTTCATCGAGATTGCACGCCAATGGCACGACTGACGACCCCCTCCACCTTCCGCCCGCTGCGCGCGCTTGCTGCCGCGCTGCTGGTGCTCGCCGCGCTGCCGGCGACGGCCCAGGACGGCCCGCGCCTGTCGGCCTCGGCCTTCGCCACGCTGGGCTGGGCCCAGAGCGACAGCGCCATCGCCTACCAGGGCATCGCCGACGGCGGCACCGTGCGGCGCGACAGCGTGTTCGGCGCGCAGCTCGACGCGCAGTTCTCGCCGCGCTGGTCGGCCACCGTGCAGGCGCGGCTGGCGCCCTCGCAGCAGCACGAGTCGGCCTGGGACCTGCGCGCGAGCTGGGCCTTCCTCGCCTGGCGGCCCGACAACGACTGGCTGCTGCGCCTGGGCAAGGTGCGCGTGCCGCTGTACCTGCGCTCGGAGAACCTCGACGTGGGCCAGACCTACGACGAGGTGCGGCTGCCGGCCGAGCTGTACACGCTGGCGCCCGCCAACGACTTCACCGGCGCCAACCTGGCGCGCAGCTGGGGACTGGACCAGGGCGAGCTGACGCTGGAGGCTTACTTCGGGCGCAACCGCCTGACCAAGCGCTTCTGGCTGCGCACCGGTCTGCCGCCGCAGCTGCCGGCCGGGCCGCTGTACCGCGAGGTCGAGACCACGGTGCAGGGGCTGGTGGCCACCTGGCGCGCGCCGCGCGCAACCGCGCGGGTGGGCATCCACCACGCGCGCACCGAGCAGGCCGACGGTTCGCGCCAGTTCCTGGTGCGCCCGACCTGGGCCCCGCTGGGCCCCGGGGTCGGCTACTGGCAGACCGGCAGCCAGCTGCCCGGTCCGGGGGTGGAGAACCTCGACCACATCTCCAACTTGCTGCTGATGGCCGGCGGCGAGCTGCACCTGGGCGGCGGCTGGCGCGTGGCCTCGGAACTCGGCCGGGTGCTGCAGCGCGACACCGAGATGGGGCTGGACGCCGCGGGCGGCTACCTGAGCCTGTACCGCAGCATCGGCCGCTTCACGCCCTATGCGAGCGTGGCCGCGATCCGCACGCTGGGCGCCGGCCGGCGCTGGTCGCGCGAGCTCGACGGCACCATCGTCCCGGGCGTCGTGCCGGGGGCCGAGCTGCTGAACGCGAGCATGCGCGTGTCGGCCGACACCTTGCCGATCTACGACCAGCGTTCGCTGGCGCTGGGCAGCTCCTACGCGCTGGACACGAACAGCAAGCTCAAGCTCGAGTGGCAGCATGTGCGGGCCCGGCGCTCGTCGATGTTCGACCTGCCGGCCGGCGAGCCGATCGACCGGCGGCGCGGGCTGAACGTCTGGTCGGCCAGCGTGGACGTGGTGTTCTGAAGGCGCGCCGATGAAACGCCGCACCTTCATCACCCTGCTGGCCGGCGCCCTGCCCGGGCTTGCCGCGCCGGCCCACGCCGACGACGCCCTGATCGTCGTCGCCAACACGCCGCTGCGCGGGCTGGATGCCGAGGCGCTCAGGCGCATCTACACTGGCCGCATGATCGAGCTGGAGAACCAGGTGCTGCGCCCGGTCAACCTGCCCTCGGGGCACCCGGCGCGCAAGCGTTTCCTGGCGCTCGTGATGCAGCAGGACGACGAGGACTACCTTGCCTACTGGACCGTGCGGCGCTACGTCGGCAAGGGCGCGCCGCCGCGCGAGCTGGCCACGCCGGCGGACGTCGTGAACTATGTCCGCAGCACGCCGGGGGCGATCGGCTACCTCGAGCCGGCCGACCTGAAGTCGGGGCTCACGGTGGTGCTGCGGCTGCCGGGCCGATAAGCGGACCGTTTCCCCCGCTGATCCGGCTCAAGTTCCGGCGCGGCGCCGGAACAATGGCAACGACCCGTAATCCACGGGCTTCGTTGCCATGGCCGATCAGGACGCCCAGGACCGCCAGTTACCCGCCACCGCGCGCCGCCTCCAGAAGGCGCGCGAGGAAGGCCAGGTCGCGCGCTCTCGCGACCTCGGGCATTTCGCCGCGCTGGCGGCCGGCGGCGCCGTGCTGGCGGCGGCCGCGCCCTGGGCGGCGCGCTGGCTGCAGCAGGGGCTGGACCGGGCGCTGCGCTTCGACGCCCGCGCGCTCGCCCACCCCGAGCTGATGCTCGAGCGCCTGGGCGAACTCGCCACGCTGCTGCTGTGGATGGTGCTGCCGCCCGGACTGCTGATGACCGTCGTGGCGGTGGCGGTGGCGCTGGCCGGCGGCGGCTGGAACTGGACGTTCAAGCCGCTGGCGCCGAAGTTCGCCTTCCTCGATCCCATCGGCGGGCTCGGACGGCTGTTCTCCAAGGCCCAGCTGATCGAGGCCCTGAAGGCCTGCCTGCTGGCCGCGGTGCTGATGACGATCGGCGCGCTCTACCTGCGCGCCCATGCGGGCGACTTCGCCGCGCTGCTGGCCGTGCCGCTGCCGGCCGCGGTGGGCGATGCCGCGCAGACCATCCTCGGCGGCCTGGTGCTGCTGGTGCTGGCGCTGGCCGGCTTCGCCGCGGTCGACCTGCCGCTGCAGCGCCACCTGCTGGCGCAGAAGCTGAAGATGAGCCACCAGGAGGTCAAGCAGGAGCACAAGGAGCTGGAGGGCAACCAGGAGGTCAAGAGCAAGCAGAAGGCGCGCATGCGCGAGATGACCAAGCGCCGCATGCTGGCCGCGGTGCCCAGGGCCGACCTGGTGGTGATGAACCCGACCCACTACGCCGTGGCGCTGAAGTACGAGGACGGCAAGATGGCCGCGCCGCGGGTCGTGGCCAAGGGTGCCGACCTGCTGGCCCTGCGCATCCGCGACGTTGCCAAGGGCGCCGAGGTGCCGGTGCTGCAGGCGCCGGTGCTGGCGCGCGCGCTCTACGCCCACACCAAGCTCGACCAGGAGATCCCGCAGGCGCTGTTCGCCGCGGTGGCCCAGGTGCTGGCCTACGTGTACCGGCTGCGCGCCGCGCTGGCCGGCCGCGGCCCGAACCCCGGCGAGCTGCCCGAGCTGCCGGTGCCCGCCGAGCTCGACCCGCACCAGAAGGCCGTGCCTGACATGGAGCACTACGAATGAACCCCGTGCTGCAACAGCTGCAGAAGCTGACCGGCGCCGACGGCCGCGTGCTGAAGGCGCTGATGGCGCCGCTGGCCATCGTGATGATCCTGGCGATGATGGTGCTGCCGCTGCCGGCCTTCGCGCTGGACCTGCTGTTCACCTTCAACATCGCCGTGGCGCTGATGGTGATGATGGTGGCGTCCTACATGGTCAAGCCGCTGGACTTCGCCGCCTTCCCGTCGGTGATCCTGTTCACCACGCTGCTGCGCCTGTCGCTGAACGTGGCCTCGACGCGCGTGGTGCTGCTCGAGGGCCATGCCGGCCCGGGCGCGGCGGGCAAGGTGATCGAGAGCTTCGGCCACTTCCTGATCGGCGGCAACTTCGCGGTCGGCCTGATCGTCTTCGCGGTGCTGGTGGTGATCAACTTCATCGTCGTCACCAAGGGCGCCGAGCGCATCGCCGAGGTCGGCGCGCGCTTCACGCTGGACGCGATGCCCGGCAAGCAGATGGCGATCGACGCCGACCTGAACGCCGGGCTGATCGACGAGAAGGAAGCCAAGCGGCGGCGCCAGGAAGTGGGCGACGAGGCGGAGTTCTTCGGCTCGATGGACGGTGCCAGCAAGTTCGTGCGCGGCGACGCCGTCGCCGGCCTGCTGATCCTGGCCATCAACATCGTCGGCGGCTTCGTGATCGGCGTCGCGCAGCACGGCCTGTCGGCCGGCGAGGCGGCCAACAGCTACATCCTGCTGGCCATCGGCGACGCGCTGGTCGCGCAGATCCCGGCGCTGCTGATCTCGGTGGCCGCGGCGATGGTGGTCTCGCGCGTCGGCAAGGAACAGGACGTCGGCAGCCAGATCGCCAAGCAGGTGTTCAACTCGCCGCGTGCGCTGGCCATCACGTCCGGCGTGATCGGCGCGCTCGGCCTGATCCCGGGCATGCCCAACCTGGTGTTCATCACCATCGCCTCGGCGCTCGGCTACGCCGCCTGGTGGATGAAGGAGCGCGACCGCAAGGCGAAGGAGAAGGAGCCGGTGCGCCCGGCCGAGGCCGCGCAGGCCAACCCCGAGGCGACCTGGGACGACCTGCAGCCGGTGGACACGCTCGGCCTGGAGGTCGGCTACCGGCTCATCGCGCTGGTGGACAAGGCGCGCCAGGGCGACCTGCTGGCGCGCATCAAGGGCGTGCGCAAGAAGTTCGCGCAGGACGTCGGCTTCCTGCCGCCGCCGGTGCACATCCGCGACAACCTCGAGCTCAAGCCGAGCGCCTACCGCATCACGCTGCGCGGCGCGGTGGTGGGCGAGGGCGAGGCCTACCCGGGCATGCTGCTGGCCATCAACCCGGGCGGCGCCACGCTGCAGCTGCCCGGCACGCGCACCATCGACCCGGCCTTCGGCCTGCCCGCGGTGTGGATCGAGGAGCGCCAGCGCGAGGCGGCGCAGATGGCCGGATTTACCGTCGTTGATTGCTCGACCGTCGTCGCGACCCATCTCTCACACTTGATGCAACTCCATGCGGCCAAGTTGCTCGGTCGTGTCGAGACGCAACAGCTGGTCGAACACGTGACCAAGCTGGCCCCGAAGCTGATCGAGGACGTCGTGCCCAAGATGGTCGGAATCGCCACGCTGCAGAAAACGCTCCAGCTGCTGCTGGAGGAGGGCGTGCACATCCGCGACATGCGCTCGATCGTCGAGTGCCTGGCCGAGCACGCCGCCACGGTGACCGACCCGTCCGAGCTGGCGCGCCGCATCCGCATCCACCTCGCGCCGGCCATCGTGCAGCAGATCTACGGCCCGGCCCGGGAGCTCGACGTGATCGCCCTCGAGCCCGAACTCGAGCGCTTGGTGACCCAGGCGCTGAACTCGCCGCACGGCGCCGCGCTCGACCCCGGCGTGGCCGAGACGCTGACGCGCCGCGCGGCCGACTCCGCCAAGCGCCAGGAGGACCTCGGCGTGCCGGCCTGCCTGCTGGTGCCCGACCCGATCCGCGCGCCGATGGCGCGCCTGCTCAAGCGCGCCNGCCCGACCCGATCCGCGCGCCGATGGCGCGCCTGCTCAAGCGCGCCGCGCCGCGCCTGCGCGTGCTCGGCCACAGCGAGATTCCTGAAACCCATTCGATCCGCATCGGTTCCGTCATCGGGAGCACGGCATGAACTGCAAACGTTTCACCGCGCGCAACTCGCGCGAGGCGCTGACCCTGGTGCGCCAGGCCTTCGGCGAGGACGCCGTGGTGCTCTCGACCAAGCCCTGCGCCGAAGGCGTGGAGGTGCTGGCGATGGCCCCCGAGGGCATGGCCCACATCGAGCAGCTCTCCGCCACGGCGCCCAAGGTCGTCGCCGCGCAGCCGCAGCCCGAGCCGGCGCGCCCGGCGCCCAAGCAGCCGCCGCGCCGCGGCCCGCTGGCCGAGCGCATCGAGCCCGAGCTGAAGCCCGCGCCGGTCGAGGAGGACGTGCGCAAGCTCTCGATGAGCACGCTGTCGTTCCAGGACTTCGTGCGCGAGCGCATGCTCAAGCGCCGCCAGGAGGCGATGGCCGAGGTCTCGCGCTTCCCGGACGACGCGCTGGCCGCCGCGCCGCTGCTCGGCACGCACCACGAGCAGCCGCCCGAGCCGCCGCGCGCCGCGCCCGCCACGAAGCCGGCAGTGCGCCAGCCGACCCGCGCCGGCGCTGCGG
>QJOU01000079.1 GCA_003265685.1 Piscinibacter caeni
GCGCTGGCCACGCGCAGGCGGTGGCCGAGCGGCGCCAGCACCTCGCGCAGGCGCTGCAGCAGCCGCGCCAGGCCGCCGAAGTAGCGCAGGGTGGAGCGCACCTCGAGCAGCACGGTGTGCGCCGGCTCGCCGCGGCGCGCGGCTGGCTCGAGGCAGACCATCGGCGTGAAGGCCAGCGCCGCGTGCGCGACGGCCTGCAGCGCGAGCGCATCGCGCGCCGCATCGGCCTGGCCGAGCAGCAGGCGCGGCGCCAGCGCCAGCGCGGTGGCGCGCTTCTGGCCGGGTGCGACGCCGAGCGCGCGCGCGGCGGCGTTGGCCGCGCTGAGCTGGTGGCCGTCGATCAGCGCGATCGGCTCGGCGGCGCGCTCGGCATCCAGCGTGGCGACGAAGGCCTCGAGCGAGAGCCACGGCAGGTGCAGCGCGATCCAGAGCATTGGCGGGACATGCCTTCAACCCAGGTCGACGAAGGTGGCCGCCGGCAGCGCCTTCGCCTGCCCGGCCCGCGCGCGCTGCTGCGCGATCTCGGACAGCGCCGGCGGCAGCTCGAGCCGCAGCGCCCGCTCCAGCGGCGGGCCGCGGCGCTTGAGCAGGCGCAGCGAAAGCACGTCGGCCCCGTCCGGCCGCAGCGCCAGGCGCAGCGGCGCGGCGCTCGGGCGCTGCGCCTCGGCCAGCTCGCGCATCACGAAGGCCGGGCCGTCGTGGCCCTGGGCGGCGATCTGCAGCCGGCGCAGCCGCTCGGCGCGCAGCCGCGTGGGCAGCCAGGCGAGCAGCGCGCCGACATGACCGCTGCGCAGCGCCTGCTCGCAGGCCCACAGGCTGTCGCTGCCGGGCAGCGTGCGGGCGCGGGTCTGCACGACGAGCAGCTGGTCGAGGTCGAGCCCGAGCTGCAGCAGCGCCCAGGCCGAGAGCGCGGCCGGCGGGTCGAACAGCATCACCAGCCGGCCGCGCGCCTGGGCCTCGGCCAGCGTGGGCGCGAGCAGGCGGATCTCGCCCACACCCGGGTGCGGCAGCAGCAGCTCGGTGAGCGCGCGGCGTGGCCAGCCGCCGCCGGGCAGCTCGGCATCGAGCGCCGGGAAGCCGCTGGCCAGCGCGTCGTCCTGCAGGCGGCCGAGCTGGTGGCCGAACCACAGCGCCGGGTGCAGTGCCTCGGGCGCCAGCGGCGGCAGTTCGGCAACGGCAGGGGGCAGGCGGTCCATTTGAGTACTGTACGTTCATACAGTATTTCGACGCAAGCGACGGATTTCACGGGTCGACCGTTCAATTGCCAGAGGCAACTATCTGGTCGACAATCGCCTCATGGCCGCCGCCCCCGACCCCGCCCGCATCGAGGCCGTCCGGCGCTTCAACCGCTTCTACACGCGCCGCATCGGCGTGCTCGACGACGGCCTGCTCGACTCCCCCTTCTCGCTCGCCGAGGCCCGGCTGCTGTGGGAACTGGCCCATGCCGATACGCGCCTGACCGCCAGCCGCCTGGCCCGGGAGCTCGACCTCGACCCCGGCTACCTGAGCCGCCTGCTGCGCCGCCTGAAGGACCAGGGCCTGGTGCGCACCAGCCGCTCGAAGGACGACGCGCGCGTGCTCTGGCTCAGCCTCAGCCCGGCCGGGCAGCGCGCCTTCGCGCCGCTGGACGCCCGTTCGCGCGAGCAGGTCGGCGCCCTGCTCGCCACGCTGGACGAGCCGCGCCAGCAGGCCCTGCTCGACGCGATGGCGCTGATCGAGGACGCCCTCTCCGACACGCCGCGCGCGCCCGCGCCGATTGCGGTGCGTGCGCTGCAGCCCGGCGACCTGGGCTGGGTGATCGGCCGCCACGGCGCGCTGTACGCGCAGGAGTACGGCTGGAGCGCGGACTTCGAGGCGCTGGTGGCGCGCATCGCGGCCGATTTCGTCGACCGCTTCGACCCGGCGCGCGAGGCCGCCTGGATCGCCGAGCGAGCGGGCGAGCGCCTGGGCTGCGTGTTCCTCGTGCAGGCGCGCGACGACGTGCGCCAGCAGGTCATTCCCGCCGCGGCGCAGCTGCGCATGCTGCTGGTCGAACCGGCGGCGCGCGGCCAGGGGTTGGGCCGGCGCCTGGTGGACGAATGCGAGCGCTTCGCCCGGGCGCAGCGCTACCGCCGCATCCTGCTGTGGACCAACAGCAATCTCGATGCGGCGCGCGCGATCTACGAGAAGGCCGGCTACCGGCTGATCGCCAGCGAGCCGCACCACAGCTTCGGGCACGACCTGGTCGGCGAGACCTGGGAAAAGGTGCTGGCGTGACGCTGCCTGCCGAGGCGCCCTGCCCCTGCGGCCGCGGCGCCGCCTACGGCGCCTGCTGCGGCCGCTGGCACGCCGGGCCGCTGCTCGGGCAGGCGCCGGATGCCGAGTCGCTCATGCGCTCGCGCTACAGCGCCTACGTGCTCGGCCTGCACGACTACCTGCTCGCCACCTGGCACCCGAGCCGCCGGCCGCCAATGCTCGAACCCGATCCGCCCGGGCTGAAGTGGCTCGGCCTGGTGGTGCAGGAGCACCGCGTCCAGGACGCCGACCATGCGACGGTGCGCTTCGTCGCGCGCAGCAAGCTCGGTGGGCGAGCGCACCGGCTGGCCGAGACCAGCCGCTTCGTGCGCGAGGACGGCCGCTGGTACTACCTCGACGGCGACCTGGCCTGAGCGGGGCTCAGGCGAATTCCTGCCGGATCGCCGAGGACATCAGCCGGCGGATGATCCACACCAGCGTGCCGCAGGCGGCCAGCGTCATCACGACGGCCATCGCGCGCGCCGCGGTGACGAAGCCGCCGAACACGCCCAGCACCGGCGCCGGCAGCGGCGTGCGGCTGAGCGTGGAATCGACCACCGACTGCACCACCTCGTGCTGGAACCACAGCCCGAGCAGGTTGGCCACGATGGCCAGTACCAGCAGGCCGATGAAGACACGCCGCGCCCATTCCAGGCGCAGCAGCAGGCCGATGGCCGAGGCCAGCGTGGCCAGCGAGAGCACCAGCCCGGCGCCGACGAACCAGGGCAGGTAGGCGATCAGCAGCCCGGTCAGCAGCGGCAGCGGCTGCTGCACGCCGGAGAGCTGCCAGCCCGGCAGCAGCGAGGCGACCATCGCGTTCTGCACCAGCGCCGTCGCGCTGGCCAGCGCCGCCAGGACGATGAAGACCCAGGCGGTCAGGGTGACGAAGAGGGAGCGGGCTCCGACGTTGAAGGTCTGCGGCATCGCGGTTCCGGGCGGACATCGGGTCCGATCGGATGCCTGTCGATGCTACGGAGCGCGCCGCAGCCGACCATCCCTCGGCCCCAGCCTCCCCCCATGACCACGGGATGGCGCCGTGACGTCCGCGCCACGCGGGTTCACCCTCAGACCGCCATCAGACCACTTCCGGATCCATGCGGATCGCGCCGCACGGGCACTCCGCCGCGCAGAGGCCGCAGCCCTTGCAGTAGTCGTAGTCGAACGCGAAGCGCTGCCCCGGGCCGAGCTTGATCACCGCGTTGTCCGGGCACATGCCGTAGCAGTTGTCGCACTCGAAGCAGTTGCCGCACGAGAGGCAGCGACGCGCCTCGAACTGCGCGTTGCCCTCGTCGAGCCCGCCCTGCACCTCGTCGAAGCTGCTGCTGCGGCGCGCCAGGTCGAGCACCGGCCGCACGGTGGCCGGCGCGTCGCTGTAGTACCAGGGGTTGAGGTTCTCGAAGGTGGCCGGCTCGTGCTTGGGCGGCGGCACGTGGCGCGTGCCGCGCAACCAGGCGTCGATGTGGCGCGCGGCCTTCTTGCCGTGGCCGACGGCCACCGTCACGTTGCGCTCGGCCGGCACCATGTCGCCGCCGGCGAACACGCCGGGCTGGCCGGTCATCATGCGTTCGTCCACCTTGACGACGCCGTCCTCGACCACCACGCCGGGCAGGCGCTGCAGGAAGGACAGGTCCACATCCTGCCCGAGCGCGAGCACCAGCGAATCGGCTTCCAGGCGCTCGACCTCGCCGGTGGGCTGCGGCTGGCCCTGCGCGTCCAGCACCATCTTCTCGACCAGCAGCTCGCCCTCGTCGGCGCGGCGGATGGTCGTGAGCCAGCGGATCAGCACGCCCTCCTCGAGCGCCTCCTGCACCTCGGCCTCGTGCGCCGGCATGCGCTCGCGGGTGCGGCGGTAGACGATCAGCGCCTCGGTGGCGCCGAGCCGCTTGGCCGTGCGCGCCACGTCGATCGCGGTGTTGCCGCCGCCATAGACCACCACACGGCGGCCGAGCATCGGCCGCTCGCCGCCTTCCATGCCGCGCAGCAGCGAGACGGCGTCGAGCACGCGGGCCGAGTCACCGGCGGGGATGAAGGCGCGCTTGGCGATGTGCGCGCCGACGGCCAGGAAGGCTGCGTCGGCGCCCTCGGCCTGCAGCGTGGCGGCCAGGTCCTCGACCTTGCTGTTGCAGCGGATCGTCACGCCTAGTGCGACGATGCGCGCCACCTCGGCGTCCAGCACCTCGCGCGGCAGGCGGTAGCGCGGGATGCCGAAGCGCATCATGCCGCCGGGCCAGGGGCCGGCCTCGAGCACCGTGACGCGGTGCCCCAGCCGGCGCAGGTGGTAGGCCGCCGACAGGCCGGACGGCCCGGCGCCGACCACCAGCACGTGCTTGCCGGTGTCCGGGGCCGGCGCGTCGAAGGCCCAGCCGTGCTCGATCGCCGCGTCGCCGAGGAAACGCTCGACGGCATTGATGCCCACCGGCTCGTCCAGCTTGCCGCGGTTGCAGGCGCTCTGGCAGGAGTGATAACAGACCCGGCCCATGACGGCCGGGAACGGGTTGTCGCGCACCAGGTGGCGCCAGGCGCGTTCGTAGTCGCCGCCCTCGGCATGGAACAGCCAGCCCTGGATGTCCTCGCCCGCCGGGCACTGCGCGTTGCACGGCGGCAGCCGGTCGACGTAGACCGGCCGCATCGAGCGCCACGAGCCGGTGTGGTTGGCACGCGAGGAGCCCGGGTCGAGCGTGATCGCGAACGGCTTGCGCATGGTCATCACAGGCCCCCTTCCAGCAGCCCGTAGCGGCGGATGTTGCGGTCGGCGCGGGCCTGCAGGGCCTCGATCACCGCATCGCGCCGCATCGGCGCGAACAGGTGGGCGAAGCGCTTCTGCGGCTTCAGGTACTCCTCCACCGGCACGCGCTGGCGGATGCGGCGCACACCGACCACCTCGCCGTCGATCGCCTCGAACACCGGGAACAGGCCGGACTCCTGCGCCAGCCGGGCGAGCCGGATGGTGTCGTGCGAGGCCGCGCCCCAGCCGAGCGGGCAAGGCACCAGCACGTGCAGGTAGCGCGCGCCGCGCAGGCCCATCGCGCGCTCGACCTTGGCCTCCAGGTCGTGCAGGTCGGCCACCGTCGCGGTGGCGACGTAGGGGATGCCATGCGCCATCGCGATGCGCGGCAGGTCCTTGCCCTGGCCGAACCCGTTGCCGGGCGCGCCGCCGATGGCCGGCGTGGTGGCGGTGCGCGCCGCCGCCGGCGTGGCCGAGCTGCGCTGCACGCCGGTGTTCATGTAGGCCTCGTTGTCGTAGCAGACGTACAGCACGTCGTCGTTGCGCTCGAACATGCCGGAGAGGCAGCCGAAGCCGATGTCGGTGGTGCCGCCGTCGCCGCCTTGCGCCAGCACGCGCACGTCCTCGCGGCCCTTGGCCTTGAGCGCCGCGGCGATGCCGGTGGCCACTGCGGCGGTGTTGCCGAACAGCGAGTGGATCCACGGCAGGCGCCAGGAACTCTCCGGGTACGGCGTCGAGAACACCTCCAGGCAGCCGGTGGCGTTGGCGGCGATCAGCCGGCCCTGCGTGGCGCGCAGCGCGGCATCGACCGCGTAGCGCGCACCGAGCGCCTCGCCACAGCCCTGGCAGGCGCGGTGGCCGGCGTCGATCGCGTTGCTGCGTTCGGTGCTCGCCTGCACGCTGCGCAGGGCCGGGTCGAGCAGCCGGTTGCCGACGGTGAAGGTGCCGGTCTGGTAGAAGCGGATGCGTTCCATGTCAGCGCACCTTCGTTGCCACGCCGCCGACGTCGCGCAGCATCGCCTCGGCTGCCGGGCCGCTGCGGCCCTCGGCGCGCTCGCGCTCGAGCTGGCGCGCCACCACCGCCCAGTCCATGTCGAGGAAGGTCAGCGGCTCGAGCCGGTCGGCCACCGCGTCGCGCAGCAGCCGCTCGAGCGAGGCCTGGGTGATGGCCCGCCCGCCCAGCCCGGCGATCACCGTGTAGCCCGCGAGCTTCAGGCCCGAGAGCGCGCTGCGCACGTCGTTGGCGACGATGCCGCCGAGCCCGACCGAGAAGCTCTTCTCCAGCACCACCACCCGCTGCGCGGGCTGCAGCGCCGCGCGCACCGCGGCGAGCGGGAACGGCCGGAACGAGGTGATGCCGAGCACGCCGATCGGCACGCCCGCATCGCGCAGCACGTCCACGGTGTCCTTGAGCGTGCCGAGCACCGAGCCGAGCGCGACGACGATGGTCTGTGCGTCCTCGCAGCGGTAGGGCCGCACCAGGCCGCCGCTGGCGCGCCCGAAACGTGCCTCGAACTCGGCCGCGATGGCCGGGATGCGCTCGAGCGCACGCATCTGCCGCGCATGCGCCAGGTAGCGCACCTCGGCAAAGGCCTCCGGCCCGACCATCGCGCCGATGGTCACCGGCTCGGCCGGGTCGAGCACCTGGCGCGGCACGAAGGGCGGCAGGAAGGCGTCGACCTGCGGCTGCGGCGGCAGGTCCACGCGCTCGTAGGCATGCGTCAGGATGAAGCCGTCCATGCACACCATCACCGGCAGGCTCACCTCCTCGGCCAGGCGGAAGGCCTGCAGGTGCAGGTCCACCGCCTCCTGGTTAGTCTCGGCGAACAGCTGGATCCAGCCGCAGTCGCGCTGGCTCATCGCGTCGCTGTGGTCGTTCCAGATGTTGATCGGCGCGCCGATCGCGCGGTTGGCCACCGTCATCACGATCGGCAGCCCGAGCCCGGCGGCGTTGTAGACCGCCTCGGCCATGAACAGCAGGCCCTGGCTGGCGGTGGCGGTGTAGGCGCGCGCGCCGGCCGCCGAGGCGCCGATGGCCACCGACAGCGCCGCGAACTCGCTCTCGACATTGATGAACTCGCATGGCGCGAGCCGGCCGGTCTTCACCAGCTCGCTCAGGCCCTCGACGATGTGCGTCTGCGGCGAGATCGGGTAGGCGCACACCACCTCGGGCCGCGCCAGCGCCACCGCCTCGGCCACCGCGCGCGAGCCTTCAATCTGCTGAAGCATTCGCGATCTCCTCGGTTTCGCGCAGCACGTAGGCGAAGGCCTCGCGCGCCGCGGCGATGTTGCCCTCGGCCACCGGGCCGCTGAACTTGTCGCGGATCGCGTGCACGACCGCCTCGAGCGTGATCAGCCCGGACATCGCCGCGAAGCCGCCCAGCAGCGCCGCGTTGGGCAGCGGCCGGCCCAGGTGCTGCTTGGCGATCTCGCTGGCCGGCACGTGCAGCAGCCGCTCGCGGCGCAGGCGCTGGCGCAGCTCGCCGATGCCGAGCTCGTCGGCATTGCGGCGCGAGTTGACCAGCACGTAGCCGTCCGCGCCGAGGCCCTGGAACAGGTCGACCTGGTGCAGCAGCGTCGGGTCCTGGATGATCACCGCGTCGGGCGCCATGACCGGCTCGCGCAGCCGGATCTCGCGCTCCGAGATGCGGCAGAACGCGACCACCGGCGCTCCGGTGCGCTCCGAGCCGAAGCTCGGGAAGGCCTGCGCGTGGCGGCCCTGCTCGAACGCGGCGATCGACAACATCTCGGCGCCGGTCACGACGCCCTGCCCGCCACGGCCGTGGATGCGAACCTGGAACATGGCTTCCTCCAGTGCGGCCATTGTCGGCGCGGAGGGGTCGCCCGGCTTGGCCTGCGTCAAGCGCGTTGCAGCGACAATGCGCGCCCCATGTCCCGCGGAATCGCCTACGCCGCCCTCGCCTACACGCTGTGGGGCCTGTTCCCGCTCTACTTCGCGCGCCTGCAGCACGTGGCCGCCGGCGAGGTGCTGGTGCACCGCATCGTCTGGTCGCTCGCCTTCCTGCTGGCGCTGCTGGCCTGGCGGCAGCGCTGGGCCTGGCTGCCGGACGTGCTGCGCCGGCCCAAGGTGCTGGGCGCGTTCGCGGCCAGCGCGCTGCTGCTGTCGTGCAACTGGCTGACCTACATCTGGGCCGTCACCAACGGCCACGTGCTGGACGCGAGCCTGGGCTACTTCATCACGCCGCTGGTCAACGTGGCGCTCGGCTACTGGGTGCTGCACGAGCGCCCGCGCGCCGCGCAATGGGCCGCGCTCGCGCTGGCCGCGCTCGGCGTGCTCTGGCTCACCGTGCAGGCCGGGCAGCTGCCGTGGATCGCGCTGGTGCTGGCGGCCAGCTTCGGCGCCTACGGGCTGCTGCGCAAGATCGCGGTGCTCGGCGCGCTCGAGGGCCTGGCGCTCGAGACCCTGCTGCTCGCGCCGCCGGCGCTGGTGCTGCTCGTGCTGTGGTGGGGGCGCGGGCCGGCCAGCTTCCCGACGCCGGACCTGGCCACCAACCTGTGGTTGCTCGGCGTCGGCCCGCTGACGGCGGTGCCGCTGCTGCTGTTCGCTGCCGGCGCGCGCCGCATCCCGATGACCACGCTCGGCCTGCTGCAGTACATCGGCCCGTCGATCCAGTTCGTGCTGGGCGTGTGGCTGTTCGGCGAGCCCTTCGGCGGCGCGCGGCTGGCCGGCTTCGGGCTGATCTGGGCCGCGCTGCTGGTCTACAGCGCGGACGGCTGGCGCGTCGCGCGGCGCGCCGCCGCGGCGACCTGAGCTACCTCAGGTCGCCCGCCAGGCTGGCCAGCGTCTCGGGCGCGATCGCCACGTGCGCCGGGTAGTTGGTGTGGTCGCAGCCGAGCTTGACGGCCGCGCCGGCGCGCACCGCGTCGCGCGCGGCGCTCGGGAACTCGAAGCGCAGGAAGTGCACCGACGAGGTCTTCTCGGCGTTCTCGCGGTCCAGGTCCTCGTCGGCGATCGCGTAGATGCGCGGCAGGCCCTCGACCTCGACGAACATGCGGTCCTCCACGCCGATCAGCCGCGCCAGCTCGCGCTTGCGCTCGTGCACGTCGGGGTACTCGAGCAGCATCGTGGCCTTCCAGTTGCTGCCGTCGGGCACCAGCGGCGCGTAGGCGTCGATCTCGGCCTGGATGCCCTCCTCCTCGAAGATCTTCTCGATGTGCAGCATCTCCTGGATCTGGCGCCGGATGGTCTGCTCGTCCTCGAACTGCACCGTGATGTGCTCGCCCAGGCGCACGCTGCGCAGGCGGCGGTGGGCGATGGTCTCGGCCCGCTTCGTCTTGCGGACCTTGGCATAGGCCTCCAGCGTCAGGAGGCTGTCGCGGGTGATGGTCATGGGCTTCTCCTTCGCGGGGTTCACACGCCGTAGGCGTGGCGCAGCAGGGTCAGCGGGTGGGCGATCTTCGCCGCCGGCAGGCCGTTGACCTGCAGGCCCTGCGCGATGTGGTGGCCGGCCATCGGGCAGTCGGAGCCGATCCAGTCCGGCCCGTCCTTGGCCATGGCCTTGAAGACCGGCTTGCCGATCTTCAGCGCCGTCTCGTGGTAGGGCTTCTTCACGCCGTAGGTGCCGGCGTGGCCCGAGCAGCGCTCGACGGTGTTGAGCTGCACCGTCACCGTCTGGCCGACCAGCTTGAGCAGTTCCTCGGTCTTGCGGCCGATCTTCTGCACGCGGCCGTGGCAGGGCACGTGGTAGCTGACCTTGCCGAGCGCGTTCTTGAAGTCGGTCTTCAGCAGCCCGTCCCGGTGGCGGGCCATGAAGTACTCGAAGGGGTCGAACATCGCGGCCTGCACCGCCTTCACGTCGGCATCGTCGGGGAACAGCAGCGGCAGCTCCTGCTTGTACATCAGCGTGCACGAGGGCACCGGCGTGACGATCGCGAAGCCGTCCCTGGCGTACTTCGCGAGCACCGGGATGTTCTTCTCCTTGTGCCTGGCCACACCGTCCAGGTCGCCCAGCTCGAGCTTGGGCATGCCGCAGCACGACTCCTTCTCGACGATCACGTACGGGATCTCGTTGTGCTCCAGCGAGGCGATCAGGTCGTGCCCGATGCCCGGCTCGTTGTAGTTGACGTAGCAGGTCGAGAAGATCGCCACCTTGCCGGGGCTCGCCTTGCCGTCCTTCACCTGCGTGGCGCTGCCCTGCTTCTTCGCGCTCCAGCGGAAGCGGCTCGCCGCCAGTTCGGGCATCCAGGCGTCCTTGTGCACGTCGAGCACGCTTTCCATCACGCCGCGCGCCGCCTTCGTGCGATTCACCGCGTTGATGGTCTGCACGACGATCGGGATGCCGGCGAACGAGCCGTGCACGTCGGTCGAGGCGAGGAACTTCTCGCTGCCCTTGACGCCGCCCTTGCGGAACTTGATCGCCTTGGCGCGCAGCATGGTGTGCGGGAAGTCCAGGTTCCACGGGTGCGGCGGCACGTACGGGCACTTGGTCATGTAGCACAGGTCGCAGAGGTAACACTGGTCGACGACCTTCCAGTAGTCCTCCTTCTTGACGCCGTGCACCTCGCCGTCCTCGGTGGCGTCGACCAGGTCGAAGAGGTTCGGGAACGACTGGCACAGGCTCACGCAGCGCCGGCAGCCGTGGCAGATGTCGAAGATGCGCTCGAGCTCGGCGAACGCCTTGGCCTCGTCGTAGAAGTCCGGATTCATCCAGTCGACCGGGTGGCGGGTCGGGGCCTCGAGATTGCCTTCGCGGATCGTCATGTCGTGCGTCTCCTCGTTCCACCAAGAAACAAGGGGCACGAAGCCCCTTGTCGTGCGGGCGTGGCGGCCGCTCAGTCGACCAGCGCGTCGAGCGCCTTCTGGTAGCGGTTGGCGTGCGAGCGCTCGGCCTTGGCCAGCGTCTCGAACCAGTCCGCAATCTCGTCGAAGCCTTCGTCGCGCGCCGTCTTGGCCATGCCCGGGTACATGTCGGTGTACTCGTGCGTCTCGCCGGCCACGGCGGCGGCCAGGTTCTGCCGGCTGGTGCCGATCGGCAGCCCGGTGGCCGGGTCGCCGACGGCCTCGAGGAACTCGAGGTGGCCGTGCGCGTGACCGGTCTCGCCCTCTGCGGTGGAGCGGAACAGCGCGGCGACGTCGTTCTGGCCTTCCACGTCGGCCTTGTTTGCGAAGTACAGGTACCGGCGGTTCGCCTGGGATTCGCCCGCGAAGGCGTCCTTCAGGTTCTGCTCGGTCTTCGATCCTTTCAAGCCCATGTCGCTCTCCTGTGGTGTAGGGGGACTCTCTGCGGCCGCACCGCCAGTCTCGCGCGCCGGCGGTTGCGGCACCCGCGAACGCTAACGCCGCGGGGGCAGTGGTGCCAATTCAAATGGTCAATCCGGTGCATTGAATCGGTCAATCGCCGCGATCAACACAATAGATGAGAACGATTCTCATCGCCGTTCGCCGCCGGGCAGGCCGAGCAGCCCGAGTGCCAGGCGGTGCAGCCGCGTGCCGGCGTCGGCCAGGTCGTGCATCACGCTCAGGTGGTTGGTGCCCGGGATCGCCTCGCACACCGGCACCACCGCCTCGCCCCAGGCCTGGCGGATCAGTCGGTTCTGGCGATGGAACTCCTCGCTCTCGTCGCCCCCGACCACGGCCACGAGCGGCCCGCGCGGCGCGGGCCAGGTGGCCGGGCTCAGGCGCGGCACGGTGACCTCGGTCAGGCGCAGGTCCGGCGCGAGGAAGGGGGTGTGGCGCAGCGGCTCGAGGTCGAACAGGCCGGACACCGACAGGGCCGAGGCGACCAGACCGGGCGGCAGGTCGGCACCGACCTTCGCCCAGTCGCACGCCAGCAGCATGGCCGCGAGGTGCCCGCCGGCCGAATGGCCCGCGACCACGATGCGCGACGGGTCGCCGCCGTGCTCGGCCGCGTGACGCCAGGTCCAGGCCAGCGCGCGCGTGAGCTGCAGCGCGATCTGCTCGATGGTGACGGCCGGGCACAGCGCGTAGTTCGGCAGCACCACCATCGCCCCGGCCTGCTGGAAGGCCGGGGCCACGAACGACAGGTCGCGCTTGTCCAGCGCGCGCCAGTAGCCGCCGTGGATGAACACCAGCACCGGCGCGCCGTTGCGCGCGGCGGGAAAGACGTCGAGCGTCTCGCCCGGCCCGTCGCCGTAGGCCAGGTCGAGCAGGCACAGCGATCGGTCCCGCGCCAGCTCCGACGCGCTGGTCCAGCGCTCGAAGATCTGCGGGTGCTCCGGGATGCGGGCCCGGTTGTTGTACTGCGCGTCCAGCCAGGCGGGATCGGGTGCGCTCATGACCGCCCCTCGCCCGACGGGTACGTCGACCGATCCCCCGAGGGGATGGCGGGCCGGCTTGGGAGCGGCCCGGCGCTCGGCCCGCCGCGAACGGTTGACACGGGATGTCTCATGGGGGCGTCTCCGGCGTCGTGAGGCCGCCGTTTTAACCCGGCGGAAGGGCCTCCCGGAGTTGCTATACTCTCGCTTCTTCGTGGGGGGGTAGCTCAGCTGGGAGAGCGTCGCGTTCGCAATGCGAAGGTCGGGAGTTCGATCCTCCTCCTCTCCACCACCGAGAATCTCAGCAGAAGCAAGGGCTTGGCACACACCAGGCCCTTTTTCTTTGCGCGGGCCCCGACGCGTTGACGCCATGACACCGACACCGCATCGCCAGACCCTGCTCGGCATCGCGTTCGTGATCGGCGCGGCCACCTGCTTCGCGACGATGGACACGACCATCCGCTTCGTCGGCGCGTACTTCACCGTGGCCCTGGTGCTGTGGGCCCGCTATGGCGTGCACGCGATCATCATGACGCTGTGGATCGCGCTGTCGCCGCAGCGCTCGTTCCGCAGCGCCAACCCGATGTTCCAGATCGCGCGCGGGGCGTTGCTCGCGTTCTCGTCGGCGATGGCCTTCGCCGCGCTGCGCCGGATGCCGGTCGCCGAGTTCACCGCGATCGTGATGCTGACACCCGTCGTCGCCACGCTGGTGGCGCGGCTGTGGCTGAAGGAACGGGTGTCGCGGCTGCGCTGGGCGCTGGTGGTCGGCGGCTTCGTCGGTGCGCTGATCGTGATCCGCCCGGGCAGCGGCCTGATCGGCTGGGCCGCGTTGCTGCCGCTGGCGGCGTCGTTCTCGAACGCGGCCTTCCAGATCATGACCAGCCGCTACGCGCCGCACGAGGATCCGTTCACCACCAACTTCTACACCGGCGCGACCGGCGTGACGATCGCCACGCCGCTGCTGCTGGCCAGCGTCGCCGACCCGATCGACACGCTGCTCGGTGCGCCGCCGGTGCAGCTCGGCGCCCTGGGCGCCATCGCGGTGCTGGGCACCGCCGGGCACCTGCTGCTGATCCTGGCGCTCGGCAAGGCACCCGCATCGACGCTGATGCCCTTCCAGTACGTTCAGCTCGCGGTCGCCGCCCTCGCCGGCTTCCTGGTGTTCGGTCTCGTCCCGGACGGATGGAGCTGGCTCGGCATGACGATCATCGGCATCTGCGGTGCGGCCAGCGCCTGGCTCAACGTGCGCGCCGCGGCCGAGCGGCATCGACCGGTCAGCGCGGTGCAGGCGGACACGGTCGCCGAGTGACGGCCCGCGCGTCGCTGCGCCCGCCGGCCGGCGGCCTCAGCGCGCGGCCTGCAGCAGAGCGCCCGCGAGGCTGACCGACTCGCGCGCATCCAGGCAGATCGCCTGTGCGCCGAAGGCCTCGGCCTGCTGCGCGCGCAGCGTGAACACCGGCCCGCCCAGCAGCACCGGCGTCACCGGGTTGCGCGAGGCCGACTTCAGCGCGCTCACCAGCGCCGGCAGGCCGGGCAGCTGGGCGTCGAGACCGACCGACAGGCCGACCAGGTCGAACCACTCGTTGCGCACCGCCCGGCACAGCTCCGGGCTGCTCGCGGAGACCTCCAGCACCACCTGCCAGCCGGCCTTGCGGAAGAACTCCGAGACGATCGACAGGCCGAGCACGTGCTGCGAGCCCGGCGCGGACGCCAGCATCACGCGCCGCACGCCGCCGGCGTGCTGCGGGCCGTCGAGGAATTCGTAACCCATCGAGTGGATCACCTCGTGCATCAGCACCAGGCCCAGGGTGACGTCGGTGAAGCTCAGGCGGTCGTCCTCCCACTGCTGGCCGAGCAGCCGGGCGGCGGGGGCGATCAGGTCGATCAGCACGCTGTCCTGACCGAGCCCGTCGGCGCGCAGCGTGTCGATCAGGCGGCCGGCCGCGGCGCGATCGCCGGCCGCGCAGACGGCGGCCAGGGCCGCGATGTCGTCGGCGCGCGGCCGGGGCGCGGCGCTCGGCCGCTCCGGCGCCATGCCCTCGCGATGCGCCAGCGTGAGCCGCGGGATGATCTGCGACTCGAGCACCGAGCGCAGCGAACGGCGGCACTCGCCGTCGCCCGCGGCGTGCTCGTCCAGGCGCGCCGCGTTCGCCGGCCGTCGCCGCGGGTCGAACACGGAAGAGAGCAGTCGGTCGCGAACACCCCCCGCCCGGTCGAAGAGGCGCGAGAACGGCAGGGGGATCGAGTGGCGATTCACGGTGCGGGCTTGCTGGCAGGGCCGGTACTTCCGCGCCCGACGGGCGCTGCGGCCGCCGACACGGTAACCGCCCTGCCCCGGTCTGTCGTCTAGGTGAAAAGCCTGATTCGGCCCGAGCGCTTGACCACCGCCAAGGCCGCGTGTCGAATTCCGGCCGGTCCGTTCGTCGCGCGGGACCAGAGTCCACATCGCCACGCCGAGGAACACCATGAGCCCGACCGCCGCCCGCTCGTCCCGTGCCCGCCCGATGCGCCGCGTCGCGGCGCCGCCACAGCGCCTCGTCCTGCTCGTGGCCACGCGCAAGGGTGCCTGGCTGTTCCACGGCGACGCCCGGCGCCGGACTTGGCAGGCCGACGGACCGCACTTCCTCGGCCACACCGTCAGCCACGTGGTGCTCGACCCGCGCGACGGCCGCACCCTCCTCGCCGCGGCGCGCACCGGCCACCTCGGCCCGACGATCTTCCGCTCCACCGACCTCGGCCGGCGCTGGAAGGAGGCGCAGCAGCCGCCCGCCTTCGCGCAGCCGGCGCCGGGCGGCCTGGCGGCACGTTCGGTCGACCACACCTTCTGGCTCACCCCGGGCCACGCGGCCGAGCGCGACAGCTGGTATGCCGGCACCTCGCCGCAGGGCCTGTTCCGCTCCGAGGACGGCGGCGTGACCTGGCCCCCCCTGCCCGGCGTGAACGACAACGCCCAGCTGCGCGAGTGGATGGGCACGGTGCAGGACGGCACACCCGACGGCCCGAAGCTGCACTCGATCATCGTCGACCCGCGCGACCCGGCGCACCTGCTGTTCGCGATGTCCGGCGGCGGCGTGCACGAATCGCGCGACGGCGGGCGCAGCTGGGCCACGCTGATCGGCGGGCTGGAGGTGGTCGAGGGTTTCGATCCGTCCACCGTCACCTTCCACGACCCGCACTGCGTGCGCCTCGCCCCCTCGAACCCGGACCGGCTCTACCAGCAGAACCACTGCGGCATCTACCGGCTCGACCGCCCGCGCGACACCTGGCAGCGCATCGGCCGCAAGATGCCCAAGCGGGTGGGCGACATCGGCTTTCCGATGGTGGTGCATCCGCACGACGCCGACACGGCCTGGGTGTTCCCGATGGACGGCACCACGGTCTGGCCGCGCACCAGCCCCGCCGGCCGCCCGGCGGCCTACGTGACGCGCAACGCCGGCCGCAGCTGGCAGCGCCTGGACCAGGGCCTGCCCGAGGCCCAGGCCTGGTGGACCGTCAAGCGCCAGGCGATGACGGCCGACACGCAGCCGGTGCCCGCGCTTTACCTCGGCACCACCAGTGGCGAGCTGTGGATCGGCCACGACGAAGGGCAGCGCTGGGTCAACATCGCGCGCCACCTGCCGGAGATCTACGCGGTGGAAGTGGCGGCCCTGGCATGAGCAGGCGATGAAGGTGCTGATCCCCGCGGCGCTGCGCACCTACACCGGCGCGGCGCAGGTCGAGGCCGGCGGCGCCACGCTCGACGCGCTGTTCGCCGACCTGGATCGCCGCCACCCCGGGCTGCGTTTCCGCGTCGTCGACGAGCAGGGGCTGCTGCGGCCGAACATGCGCCTGTTCGTCAACGGCCTGGGCGTGCGCGAACTGGCGCACCCGCTCGCGCCGGACGACTTCGTGGCGGTGGTGCTGGCCTTGAGCGGCGGCTGAGCCGCGCTTCGGGCCGCACTTGATCGGCGTCGTGTCCGCGGCGGCGGCCCGGGCGCAGCATCGGGCCATCCCGGAGGTCCCGATGAACGCCCCCGAACTGGTCGCCTGCCATTGCGCCGACGACGTCGGCACCGTGACGCTGCAGCACGACGAGCGGCGCAACGCGCTCTCGGCCGAGCTGGTGCGCCAGCTCGTCGCCGCGCTGGCCGGGCTGCGCGAGCGGCAGGCGCGTGCCGTCGTGCTGCGCGCCCGCCCGGGGGCCAAGGTGTTCTCGGCCGGACACGACGTCACCGAGCTGCCGCTGGACGGCCGCGACCCGCTCGGCTGGGACGACCCGCTGCGCCACCTGGTGCGCGAGATCGAGAACTTCCCGGCGCCGGTGATCGCGATGGTCGAGGGTGGCGTCTGGGGCGGCGCCTGCGAGACGGTGCTGGCCTGCGACCTGATCGTCGCCGCGCCGAGTGCCACCTTCGCGGTGACGCCGGCGCGCCTGGGCGTGCCCTACAATGTGAGTGGCATGCTGACCTTCCTGAACGCCGCCGGCCTGCGCATCGTCAAGGAGATGGTGTTCACGGCCCGGCCGGTGAGCGCCGAGCGCGCCGAGCGCCTGGGCCTGATCAACCACGTGGTGCCGGCCGAGGCGCTGGAGGACTTCAGCTTCGAACTGGCCCGCACCATCGCCGCCAACGCGCCGCTGTCGGTGGCGGTGATGAAGGAGCAGCTGCGCATCCTGGCCGGCGCGCACCCGATGACGCCGCAGGGCTTCGAGCGGGTGCAGGGGCTGCGCAGGATGGTCTACGACAGCGAGGACTACCGCGAAGGCGTGCGCGCCTTCCTCGAGAAGCGCCCGGCGGTGTTCCGCGGGCGCTGACAAGCTGTGAACGCGTGGGGATGATCCGTGACGCGCGGCGCCCGGTGCGGCGCGTGGCCTTACCATTTCGGCCCGCCTCCGACATCGCGCACCGATGAGCACCGACACGCACGGCGCCGCCGCCGACCAACCCATCCGCACTGAATGGATCGAGCTCGCCGTGCCCGGCGGCACGATGGAGGCCTACCTCGCGCTGCCGCCGGCCGGCCGCGGCCCGGGGCTGCTGCTGCTGCAGGAGATCTTCGGCGTCAATGCGCACATCCGCGGCGTCGCGCAGCAGTACGCGCTGGCCGGGTTCACGGTGATCGCACCCGACCTGTTCTGGCGCCAGGGCCGGCGCATCGAACTGGGCTACGTCGGCGACGAGCGCGAGCGCGCGCTGGCGCTGATGCGCTCCGTGGCGCGCGACGAGGTCGTGGCCGACATGCAGGCCGCGCTGGCCGCGTTGCGCGCACGGCCCGAATGCGGCGCGCAGGTCGGCGCGATCGGCTACTGCATGGGCGGCCGGCTCGCGTTCACGGCCGCGGCGCTGTGCGGCGTCGACGCGGCGGTCTGTTACTACGGCGGCGGCATCGCGGCCCAGCTCGAGCTGGCGCCGCAGGTGCGCTGCCCGATCCTGTTCCACCACGCCGGGCAGGACGCCAGCATCCCGCCCGAGGCGGTGGCGGCGGTCCGCGCGGCGATGGCGCACGCGAGCGCGCAGTTCCACGACTACCCCGGCGCGCAGCACGGCTTCAACTGCTGGTCGCGCGCGGCCTACCACCCGGCCAGCGCGGCGCTCGCGCTCGGGCGCAGCCTGGCGTTCCTGTCCGCGCTGTACTAGGGCGCGAGGGCCTCGGCCTTGTCGAGGTCGATGCTGCGCAGCATCGCCTCGAGCGTGGCGGCATCGGCGCTGCGGCTGGTGGCCGCAAACGCCAGTCCGTTGGGCAGCGTGATCACGACCAGCGTGTCGCCCTGCTGCGCACGCGCTTCGCGGTAGACCTCGCGGCTGCCCTTGGCCGCGCCGCTGGGGCTGCCCGCGGTCGCGGTGATCTGCGCCTGCTGCGCACCCTGCGTGTAGGAGGCCTGCATCGCCGGCCCGGGCGTGGGGGCGCCGGCATGCTGCGGCGGCTCCTGCAGCTGCTTGAGCGTCCAGGGCCCCAGCCCGGCCGGGAACAGCTCGGCCAGCGTGGCCGCGGAGATCTTGGCGCCGGCCGCGCCGGCCTTCGGTGAGGATGACATCGTCTGCGGCCTCTTGTCGCCGGAGTCGCCGGCCTGCCCCGTGCAGGCCACCGTGCCGAGCAGCAGCGCGGCCAGGGCGGCGGCCGCACGTCGGGTGCGGCGTCGCGGCGGGGTGTCGGGGCAGGAATCCATCCGCGCGTCCGGGGGTGGTCGGGGGGCCCGAGCATACTCCCGCGGCGCTAGACTGCGACGCGCCACTCACCCGTCGGTGGGCCGGCGCCACGCCAAGGAGAGTCACGCATGGGCCTGCTCGCCACGCTCGGGCTGCCGCCGCGGAAGAACAAGTCGCCGGACGACCCCGATCTCGAGTCGGTGCTCGGCGCCGCCAACGACAAGAAGGACCCCGCATCGGTCAGCGGCGGCACCACGGCCACCGGCAGCGGCGGGTCGCCTCCGCCTTCGGGCGGCACGCCTTCGCCCAAGCCTGCGACCGGCCCGGCCTCGGGCCCGCCGACCGGCCCCGCGACCGGCGCCGCCGACCCGGAGGCCAAGGCCTTCGCGGTGGCGCGCGCCGCGGTCAAGCGCGAGATCGACGCGCTCGGCAAGCACCCGCAGCAGTCGCGCATCGTCGCCGAGATCGCGGCGGCCAATGCCAAGTTGGGCGAGGCCGACACCCAGGCCGCCGCCAAGGCCTGGGCACCCGCCAAGCAGGCGCTGGCCGAGGCCAAGACGCTGGCCGCCGCCGCGAAGAAGGCCGGCGACGACTGGGCCGACTACCTGCGCAAGCGCGCCGATGCGGAGGCGATGGCCTTCGCCTTCGGCAGCGCCGACTTCGATGCCGGCGCCTGGGTGCGGCCCAAGCTGGTGGCCGCCGACAACATCGCCAAGGGTCCGCCGCTCAACTTCGCGGCGGCGCTGGCCAAGATCGCGCTGATCCCCAACGAGCTCAAGCCGCTGCTGTCGGACCTGCTCACCAAGTGCAAGGGCAAGCAGACCGCGATCGATGCGACGAGCAAGGAGGCGCGCAGCTACGCCAAGGCGCAGGTGGACCCCGGCCGCCAGCACCTGGTGGCGGCCGAGAAGCATTTCGCCGCCGGCGAGTGGAGCGCCTGCCTGCAGCGCGCCGCCGCCGCGCTGCGCCTGCTCGGGCCGGCCGCGCGCATCTGCGAGCGGCGCGACAAGTACGAGGCGCAGCGCACCAAGACCGTCGCCGCGGTGGCCACGGTGCGCGCGCAGCTGCCGCTGAAGGCACGCGCCGAGGCCTTCGACAAGCGCGTGACGCAGGCCGACGCGCTGGCCGCCATCGGCACGCTGAAGATCGAGCAGGGGCTCGCGGAGCTGGTCCGCATCGAACAGCAGGCGAGCACCTGGGCCGGCATCGGGCCGACCATTGCCGAGCACGCGCGGGAGCGTGCCGCCGCCGACCGCGAGCTCGCCGAGCTCGACAAGCACCCGGCCGCGGCCAAGGTCACGGCACAGCGCGAGGCGATCCGCACCCGGCTGGCGGGCGCGAAGAACCTGACGGTCGTGATCGACGGCGCGCCCGACCCGGCGGCCGGCTGGGCCGGCGTGCTGGCCGAGGTGAAGCGCGCCCGGGCCGACCTGGCCGCGGCGAAGTCGCTCGTCGATGGCCTCGGCGCGGCCGCGGCGGCCGAGGCGGCCGCCGCCAAGCCGGGCAACAAGGCCGCGCTGAAGACGGCGCTGGACCAGCTCGCCGCCGACGGCGCGGCCGCGCAGGGCGCCGCGCATGCCGACGCGGCGAAGGAAGCGTTCAAGCGCTTCGACGACGCCGTCAAGGCCGCGAAGGAAGCGCTGGCCAAGAACGATGGCGAGGCCGCGGCGAAGGCCACCGCCCAGGCCGCCGCGGCGCTGACCGAGGCCAAGCGCATCCAGACCGCCCACACCCAGTTCGCCGCCGGCCTGCCGGCGCTCGAGGCCCAGCTCAAGGCGCTGCAGGCCTCGCCGCGCGCGACGCTGATCAAGCCGCGCATCGACGCGGTCGCCAAGGGCCTGGCCGACGCCAAGGCGGCCGACGCGAAGCACGACGGCGTCGAGGCCATGGCGGCGCTGCGGCGCGGCAGCGACGCGGTGGCCGAGGCCGAGGCAGCCGACAAAGCGCGCGAAGCCTTCGACACGCGCGCCACCGAGCTCGCGCCACGCATCACCGCCCTGACGGACGCCGGCGAGAAGAACGCCCTGACCGGCCTGGAGACCCAGGCCAAGGCCAAGGCCGACGCGCTCGATTTCGCGGCCGCCGCCAAGCAGCAGGACCAGATCGAGCTGCGCCTGGACAAGTCGGCCATGAAGGGGCTGATGAGCGCCGGCGCAGCGGACGCCACCAAGATCACCGCGCTGGCCAAGAAGATCGTCGGCAAGGGCGGCGCGTCCGAGGTCGACCAGATGATCCAGGCCATCCCCAACGGCGGCGACATCAAGCTGCTCAACGCGCTGGCCGAGGGGCGCTACGGGGTCAAGTTCACCAATGCGGCGCCCTTCCCCGCCAAGGCCGCCACCTCCACCGCGCCGGCGGTGCCGGCCGGCGACCCGGTCAAGACCATGAAGGTGGTCTGCGACATGTTCTCGAAGATCCCGCAGGACATCGTCGACAGCCCGAGCGTGGCCGGCGTCGAGTGGAAGGACGCGGTCGGCTCGGCCGGCGGCTCGCACAGCTACGACGACGTCAAGATCCGCATGAACGGCCGGCCGGGCATCCCGCAGGGCTTCGGCGCGGCGATCGCGTCGGAGCTGCCGCCCGACGTGGAGGCGGACTGCCAGCCCAAGAACACCGCCGCCGTCGAATACCTCGGCTTTGCCGCGGCGCACGAGGTCGGCCATGCGGTGGACGACGCCCAGGGATTCATGGCGCGCAACGGCCACCTCGAGAAGTACGGCGGCTGGACCACCTTCGGCGCGAGCGTGCAGCCGATCGCCGATGCGATCGGCGGCGACGCGCGGTTCGCGGCCTTCTACAAGACCGCCGAGCAGAAGCGCTACATCACCGACCGGCTGCTCAACAAGCCGGTGCAGCCGCCGGCCGCCAAGCCCGGCGACGAGGCGAACGCGCTGGCCGCCTTCCACACCTGGCTGGCGACCGCCACCGCATCCGACGTCTACCGCCGGCAGGGCGACTGCAGCACGCTGCAGATCGGCGACTACGTCTACCACGAGGCCTATGCGCGGGTCTGGGTGCGCTACCTCGCCACGGCGCGCAAGAAGGCGCTGACCGGCTACCAGTTCCGCGCCCCGGGCGAGTGGTTCGCCGAGCTGTACGCCGGCTACCGCTCCAACAAGCTGAAGGACAGCCATCCCGCGATGGAATGGCTGAAGAAGCTCTGAACCGGAAGGAGAGCCCGGCATGTCGATCTTCCGCACCCACACCCTGGCCTGCCCGAGCTGCGGCGCGCCGGTGGACTACGAGCTGGTGCACAGCGTCAACGCCGACCGGCGCCCCGACCTGCGCGACGCCATCCTGGACGGCAGCTTCCAGCTGCAGCAATGCCCGGGCTGCGGCACCGCGTTCCGCTGCGAGCCCGAGTTCACCTACCTCGACCAGAAGCGTGGCCAGTACATCGGCGTCTGGCCGGCCTCGCGCCGCCACGAATGGCAGGCCTGCGCCGCCAAGACACGCGAGGTGTTCGACCACAGCCTGGGCGTCAACGCGCCGCGCGAGGCGCGCGCGCTGGGCGACAAGCTCACCGTGCGCACCGTGTTCGGCTGGCCGGCATTGGTGGAGAAGCTGCTGGCGCAGGACGCCGGCATCGACGACCGCACGCTCGAGGCCGCCAAGCTGGCGGTGATGCGCACGCAGGAGGAGTCGCCGCTGCCCGGACGGCTCGAGCTGCGCCTGATCGCCGCCGAGGGCGGCGACCCGGTGTTTGCCTGGCTGGGCGGCGGCAGCGAGGGCGAGGCCCTGCCAGCACTGAAGGTGCCGCGCAAGCTGATCGACACCATCGACGCCGACCCGGCGAAATGGCAGGCGGTCAAGGACAGCGTGGCCGAGGGCGACGTGGTCGACTTCCAGCGCGAGCTGCTGGCCTCGTGATGCCAGAATCTTCGCCATGAACCGCAAACAATTCCTCGCCGGCGCGGCCGGCGGATCGCTTCTTCTGTGGCTGCAGGCCTGCGGCGGCGGCGACGACGCCGGCAACGGCAATGGCGGCCTGCCGCCCAACCTGACGAGCTGCGGTGCCGACGGCGCGTCGATCAGCAACAACCACCTCCATGCGGTCACCATCGCGGTGGCCGACCTGTCGTCGTCGACGAACAAGGTCTACAGCATCCAGGGCGCCGCCGACCACGACCACCAGATCACGCTGACGGTGGCGCAGCTGCAGACCCTCAAGAGCGGCGCCTCGGTGACGGTGAACTCGACGACCACCACCACGACCGCCTTCGGCGCCCACGCGCACCAGGTGCTCATCACCTGCGTCTGAGCGCAGGCACCGCCGCTCAGGCCGGCTGCATCACCAGGCCGGGCTGCAGCCGGCCCGTCACGGCGGCGGGCACATGGCGCCAGGCCTCCTCGCCGTCCACGAACACGCGCAACTCGCCCGGCGCGAAGGGCTGCCAGGCCTCGTTGCGCGTCAGCGGCTCGGTAGCCACCAGCACCATGCGGTCGTCCGGGCCGTTGGTGGTGGCGAGGTCCAGCGTCAGGTCGTGGTCGACCAGGTGCGCCGTGCCGAACGGGTGGCGGCGCTGCAGCCAGAACAGCCGCGTGGCGCCGTAGGCATAGAGCGCCCGGCCGTCGGAGAGCAGGAAGTTGAACTTGCCGTGCGGCGCAATGGCCTCGGCCAGCTCGGCGATGGCCGGCCCAAGCCGGGTCCAGTCGGGCAGCGCGCGGCGGAAGCGCCGGCGCAGCTTCTGCAGCATCCAGCAGAAGGCGCGCTCGCTGTCGGTCTGGCCGACCGGGCGGTAGCTGCCGTCCAGCCGCGGATGGAAGTCCTTCAGGTCGCCGTTGTGGGCGAACGACCATTCGCGGCCCTGCCATTCGCGCACGAAGGGGTGGCAGTTGGCCAGCTGCACCGGGCCCTGCGTCGCCTTGCGGATGTGCGCGAGCACGGTGCGCGCGTGGATCGGGTGGGTGCGCAGGAACTGGGCGAGCACCGAGTCGCAGGCCGGCGCCGGGTCGACGAAGCGCCGGCAGGCCTGGCCGTCGTGGAAGGCGAGGCCGAAGCCGTCGGCATGCTCCCCGGTGGCGCCGCCGCGGGCCGAGAAGCCGGTGAACGCGAACGTGACCGCCGCCGGGGCGAGGCTGTTCAGCGCAAACAACTGGCACATGAGGACTGAAACGTGCGGGTGACGAGTTTGGTTGTCGTCACCCGCCCATGCAGTCTTTATGCCGGGTTTACGAGGGCAGGAAATCGACCGGCCAGGTGACCACCATCTGGTCGACATCCTTGGCGCCGAAGTCGAAGCTGCGGATGCGGGCGAGCAGCTTCTGCTCCAGCTCGCTGGCGTGCAGTTCGCTGGACTCGACCTTCACGTCGACCACGTGGCCGGCCGGGGCGATGGTCAGCTTCACCACCACCTTGCCCTGCAGCGACGGATCGTCGCGCAGCGCGCGGTTGTAGATGGCGTAGATCGCACCCTTGTTGCGCTCGAAGACGAGCTTGATGTCCTCCAGCGAGCGCGACGCCTTGCCGCTGCCGCCCTTGGTCAGCTTGCCGCCGGCCCCGCCGCCGCCCACGCCGGTGCCGTTGCCCGAGCCGTCGCCCTTGCCGCCGACGCCCAGGCCGCCGCCCGGGCCGCCGCCGCCGCCGCCGCCGATCGTGCCTTCCACCAGCGTGGTGCCGCGGCCCGCCAGGCCGCCGCCGCCGGTGTTGCGGCTGTAGCCGGCGGTGTTGATGCCGCCGCTGCCGTTGGTGGCGTTGGAGGTGATCAGCGCGCGCGTCGGGATGCCCGGGTCGGTGCCGGCGCCGACGCCGACGCCCGTTCCCGTGCCGATGCCCGGCCCGGGCTTGATGTCCTTGTTCAGCTGCACGGCGGTGGGCGCGAGCGCGAGCTGCGCCAGCTCCTGCTTCATCGCCATCAGGCCGACGCCGGCGGCCTTGCGCTTGGCGGCCTCCAGGTTCTCGCCCGGCTTCTTGCCCGGCACCGGGTTGCGTGCCTCGGGCACGGCCGAGGCCTTGGGCGGCTCGGGCCGCTTCGGCTCGGGGCGCGCGGCCTCGGGCTTGGGCGGCGCGTTCTCGGCCGCCTTGGCGAGCTGCTCGGGCTTGGGTGGCGGCGGCTTGGGCGCGGGCGCGGGCTCGCGCTCGAGCACCAGCTTGGCCAGTCGCGGCGGCAGCTCGGGCGGCGCGGCGCGGTTCTCCACCGGCCGCGGCAGCAGCAGCAGCACGATGCAGACCAGCGCGCAGATGCCCAGCACGATGCGCAGGATGCGCTTGAAGCGGGTCTCGTCCTCGAGCACGAGCGCCCACGGCAGCACCTGCGGGCGGAAGGTGATCGCGGCGCTGCTCATGTGGCCTTCTTCGTCACCGCGAAAGCGACGTCGCTGTAGTTGGCCCGCGCGGCGGTGTACATCACCTTGCGCAGCAGCGTGTAGGGGATGCCCTTGTCGCCCATGATCGTGACCTGCTTGTTCTGCGCCTCGTTCTCCTTGCGGATCACCTGGCGCGAGGACAGCACGTCGAGCTCGGCCTTCAGCGGCGCGATCAGGTCGTCGGTCGAGGCCATCGCCTGCGCGACGTCGGCGACCTTGCGGCCGTCGACCACGATCTCGGTGCTGCTGACCGTGATCACGATGGTCTCCTTCGGGTCCTTCTGCGCGGTCGACTCGGGCAGCTTGACCGCGCGCGCGGTCGACAGCACCTCGATGCCGGTGGAGGACATCAGGAAGAAGATCAGGATCGTGAAGATGTCGATCAGCGCGACCAGGTTCATGTCCAGGCCATGCTGATTGCGCGCATGGCGTTCGGCGCGCTTCTGGATCGGGGTGAGTTTCATGGCCTCCCCTACTTCTTCGCCGCGACGCTGATCGGCGCGTCGCCGATCGAGATGTCGGGGAACAGCACCGAGCGCGCCACCTCGGGCGTCGGCTGGCCCTTGACGTGCGGCGGCGGCAGCGTCTCGCGCACCGCGTCCATCACCTGCACGAGCATCTCGTAGGGCGTGTCGGGCTGGGCCAGCACGGTCGCCGCGGTGGTGTCCGGGAACTTGGCCTTGATCGCCTGCATCAGCGCCGACAGCGCGGGCAGGTCGTGCTCGGTGGCGCTCTTGGCGGGGATGCGCTGGATCAGCCCGCCGATGCGGTCGCCGACCTCGAGCGCGTCGGGGCGGATCACGACCTCGAGCTTCAGGTCGTCGACCTTGAGCTGCTCGACGCCGGCGGATTGCGCCGGCAGCGACAGCTCCACCACCGACAGCCGCGTGAACACCGCCGTCGACAGCAGGAACGGCACCAGCACGACGATCACGTTGATGAACGCCGTGACCTCGAGCTCGGCCGTGCGCTTGCGCAGTCGTCTGACTCGCATGATCGGCTCGGCGTCGGTTCAGCGCGCCGGGGCCGACTCGGCCTTCAGGCGCTGCACCAGGTTCAGGAAGCTGATCTTGGCGGCTTCGAGCCCGTCGACGATCTCGCTGGTGCGCGCCTGCAAGAAGGCGTGGATCAGCAGGAACGGGATCGCCACCGAGAGCGCGAACGCGGTGTTGTTCATCGCGATCGAGATCGAGGCCGACAGCATCTCGGCCTTCTCGGCCGGGTTGACCGCGGCCACCGCGGTGAAGCCCTTGATCAGGCCGATGATGGTGCCCAGCAGGCCGACCAGCGTGATCACGTTGGCCAGCGTGGCGATGTAGTGGGTGCGCTTCTCCAGGCGCGGCACGATCTCCATCATGCCCTCCTCCATCGCGTTGTCGATGTCCTCGCGGCGCGCCGGGCTCTGCATGCGCTCCAGGCCGTGCGTGACGATCTTGCCGATCGCCGCATCGGACTTGGAGGCCAGGCCCATCACCTCCTTGAAGCGGCCGTTCTGCAGCATCGGCAGCACCTGCGCCCAGAGCTGGCGGTTCTGCGCCCGCGCGCGGTTCAGGAAGACGAAGCGCTCGATGGCGATCGCCAGGCCGACGGCCATGATGGAGATGGAGAAGTAGATGGCAACGCCGCTGTCCTGGAAGAACTTGACGGCGAAATCGACGAGGGACATGGACGGACTCCTTGAAAGACGAGGCGATTGGTTCTGCTAGCGGCGTTCAGCGGGCGGCCGGTGGGGCCGCTGCCGCGCTCTTGGACTGGATCTGGGCGTCGTACTGCACCTGGCGCCGGAAGACGTCGCGGTCGACCGGCGCGAGCGCCTCGTCGAGCACGCTGGCCACCGGGCGCCCGGCCATGTCGCCGGGCAGCGGCTTCTTCCACGGCACGATGTACAGCACCTTGGGCAACTCGCGGTTGCCGATGATCTGGGTGCGGTCGATGTCGGCCTTGTCCTGCGCGAAGGCGAGCGGCGCGGCGAGCGCCAGCGCGAGGCCGGTGAGTGCAATGCGCGTCATGAGGGCTCCTTCTTCGTGGCCAGCTTGTCCTTGCGGTTCTTCACCTCGATGGCCCACTTGGCCACCGCCTGGTCGCGCCCGCCGGTCAGCGCCTGGTAGCGCTCGTACAGCTCCAGCGCGCGCGCCGGCTCGTTGAGGTAGAGGTCGTTCAGGATGCCGAGGTTGAGCACCGCGGCGGCGTACTCGGGCTCGAGCTCGAGGGCGCGCTCGTAGGCCGCGCGCGCCTTCTGGAACTGGCCGGCGGCACGGTAGCTCAGGCCGAGCTGGTGGTGGAACTGCGCCTGCTGCGGGCTGGCCGCGACGGCCTTCTCCAGCGCCGCCACCGACTCGGCGGTCTTGCCGGCCTGGCGGTAGATCAGCCCGAGGTTGGCGTGCGGGCCGCCGAGTTCCGGGTGCACCTGGGCGAGCGCCTTGAAGCCCTTCTCGGCCTCGTCGCTGCGGCCGGCGCGCAGCGCGCGTACCGCGTTGTCGTAGGCGCGCTGCACGGCCGGGTCGAGCGGGGGCTGCGCCACCACCGGTTCGGCCGGTTTGACCGGCGCCGAGGCGGGTGCGGCCGGCGCCGAAGCGGCCGGGGCCGGCGTCAAGGCATTGGCCACCGGCGTGACGACCGTGTCCTTGACCGCCTGCACGGTGTTCGACAGGGTCGAGCAGCCGCCGAGGGTGAGCAACGCGAGCAGCGCCGCTGCGCCGAGCAGTCGTTCAGCGGATCGCATCGACGACCCCCTCGCTGCGCTCGACCTTGCCGAAACGCGCCGGCCGCAGCTTGGCCAGCGCGGCGAAGCTGCCCTTGACCCACTCGTCGTACACACCCGCCGTCGTGCGGCGCGCGTTGACCTCGTGCAGCTCGATCGCCTTCTCCTCGAACGGGAAGGCCTGCTCCTCGAGCATCACGTTGTACTGCTCCAGCTCGGCCTTGGAGAGCTTCTTCGGGCGCTGCGAGTTCATCAGCGCCTGGCCGAAGTCCTGGTACAGGTTGGCGGTGCGGAAGGTGGCCGCGGTGGTGACCTCGGCCACGCCGTAGTCGGCCGCCACGCCGTAGGCCTTCAGCACCTCTTCCATCTTGGCCTTCTTCAGCTTGAGCTGCCGCGCCAGCGGCTCGACCAGCGCCACCTTGCGGTAGGCCTCGAAGGTCGGCTCGGTGAGCGCCAGCGCGGCCAGGCCGCCGTGCATCTTCGTGCGCGGCGTGCGGGCGGCGCCGCCGCTGCGGTCGGCCTCGTAGATCTCCTTGGTCAGGGCCAGCTCGCGCGCCTTGTTGCCCTCGGCCTTGGCCAGCGCGAGCAGCTTGGCGCGCGCTTCCACGGCCGGCTCGAGCGGCTGCGGGTACTGCTTGACGTAACGCTCCCAGCTCCTGGCCGCGAGCGGCTTCGCGTTGCCCTTCTCGTACAGCTCGGCGGATTGCCACAGCGCGTCGCGCGCCACCTGCGGGTCCTTGCTCGTGCCGGCCAGGCGCTCGAACTCGCCGGCCGCTTTGTCCCACTGCTGCTTCTCGAGGTAGGCCACGGCCAGCTTGCCGCCCACCTCGCCGGCCAGCGGGTGGTTCGGGTAGCGCTGGCGGAAGTCCTCCAGCGTGCGCGCGGCGCCGTCCCAGTCCTTCAGCGCGATCTGCGCGGCCGCCGCGTCGTACTGCGCGTTGGCGCGGATGCTCGACGTCGGTGCCACCACGGCCACGCGCGAGAAGGCCTCGACCGCCGCCTTGCCGTCGCCGGCCGCACGCGCCTGCTCGCCCTGCTTGTAGACGGAGGCGGCGAGCCGCTCGGTCAGCTCGTTGCGGGCCGGGTCCTTCTCGGGCACCAGCGCCAGCACCTCGCCGTAGGCCTGCTCGGCCTTCAGGAAGTCGCCCTTGTCGAAGGCGCCGTGCGCGATCACGGTCCAGGCGACGCGGCGCTGCTCCGGCCTGGCCGGCGGCTGCAGCGCGAGCACCTGCTGCGCCACCTCGCCGGCCCGCTCGTCCTTGATCGCGAACAGCTTCTCGGCGGTGTTGGTCAGCACGGCGCCGGTGCGCGGGTCGCTCGGGAAGGCCTTGGCGAAGCGCAGCGAACTCTCCACCGCCTGCTTCTGCAGCGCCGGCAGCTCGGCCGGCGCGGCCGTCTTCTCCTGGCCCGCGTAGGAGAGCAACGCGGCATAGCCCGCGTCGGCCGCCTTGGCGTGGTTCGGGTACTGGTACGCCACCTTCTCGTACTCGACCGCGGCCTCGGCGAGGCGCTTGTCCTCGTACAGCAGCTCGGCGAGCAGGAAGTTGTTCTGCGCCGTCTCCGGGTCGTCCGGGAACGAGGCGATGTAGGCGCGGTACCAGCGCACCGCCTCCTGGTAGTCGCTGCTCGCCTTGCTCTTCTGCGCGCTCGCGTGGTAGTGGCGTGCCAGCTCGGTCAGGTGCGTCTTGACGAGCGGCTGCGCCTTCTCCCAGCCGGCCGGGTTGGCGCGGCGGAACTCGGAGTCGATGCCGTATCGCGAGACGTAGTCCTTCTTGGCGTCGAGCGCCAGCGTGGCGAAGCCGTTGCGCTGGTAGATCTCGATCACGCGCGCCTGCAGCTGCGGCGCCTGCGCGTGCAGCGGCTGGCGGCGCGCGAACGCGCTCCAGGTGTCGGCCGCGTCCTTCACGCGCTCCTGCTTCAGGTAGAGCTCGCCGAGCTGCTCGTACACGAGGTACTCGTAGCTGCGCCGCTCGTCGCTCGTGATGAACGGCGGGATGCTCTCGGCGCCCTGCAGGTTGTTCAGCGCCAGGCTGGTGACGCGGAAGGTGTCCTCCACCAGCTCGCGGTCGGCACGCGACAGGCCCTCGAGCGAGTCGAGCCCGCCCTCCCCGGCGCGGCCGGCGACCTTCAGGTCGAGCACGCCGAAGAACGAGCGCAGCGACTCCTCCAGGCGCGACTGCTTGAACTGCGACCAGCCCTGCATGTACAGCGCGCGCTCGCGGAACGGGTTGGCGTCGCCGCCGCCCAGCACGGTGGCGTAGGCCTGCTCGGCCTTGGCGTACTCGCGCGTGCTGAACAGCAGCTCGCCGCGGCGGAACTCGGCCTCGGCGCGGAAGGTGGTGTTCGGGTGCGCGGCGACCAGCCGGTCGAGCGTCTTCAGCGACACCTCGAGCTCGCCGTTCTGCTCCTGCGCGCGCGCGAGCTGGTAGAGCACGCGGTCGTTGCCCGGGTCGTTCGGGTAGGTCTTCAGGTACTCCTGGTAGCGCGCGATCGCGGCTCGGTAGTCGGCCGCGCCGTTCGGGCCGGCCTGCCCGGCGGCGAGCCGGTCGTCGGCAATGTCCATCTCCAGGTCGCCGATGCGGCGCATCGCCTCGGCGCGCTGCGGTGCCTTGGGCGCCACCTCGAGGAACTTGCGGTAGGCCGCGATCGACTTCTCCGGCGTCACCTCGACGCCGCGGTCGGCCTCGACCGGCAGTTCGCGGCCGGCCAGGGTCTTGAGCGTGGGCTCGTTGTCGGGCTTCGCGAGCTTCTTGCTGCCGCAGCCAGCCAGCAGGCCCAGCGTCATGGCGGCCAGCGCGAGCGGCAGCAGCCGGGGCTTACTGGGCGGCCGGCGCACGGTCGTCCTTTCGCTGCGCGGTGGCGCGATCGTAGAGCTGCGCGACGGCAAAACGCGCCTGGGTCGCGTACACCGCCAGGCGCTCCTTCTGGCGCTCGAGTTCGGCCACCGCCAGCTCCTGCACCTGGCCCTGCTGCTCGTTCGACAGGGCCGCGACACGTGGCACCAGGCCCTGGATGCGCCCGCCGAGCGCCTTGATGCGTTCGGCGAAGCGCTCGAAGCGCGCCGGCTCGTCGCGCTGCGCCTGCTCGAGCGCCGCGTCGAGCCGCTGCGCGTCGGCGATGCCCGCGTCGATGGCCTGCAGGCCCTTCCTGGCCTCCCACAGCCGCGCCGGGTACTCCTGCGTCAGCTGCCAGATCAGCGCGCCGCCGGCCAGGCGGGCACGCTCGCGCGCGGCCGGATCGGCATCCGCGCCGAGCGCCTGCAGGTTGGCGCGCACCTCCTCGATGCGCGCCATCAGCGCCTGCTGGCGTTCGTCGGCGAAGGCCACGCCGTCGGCCGCGGCCTCGGCCGCCTGCACCTCGGCGGTGACGGCGTCGCGCCGCTTCGCCAGCGCCGCGATGTCGGCCGCGCTGGTGCGCTCGCGCACCTTGGGCAGCCGCTCGGCATAGGCCTGCCGGCGGTTGGCCAGCATGTCCTCGAAGGCGACCAGATTCTCCTGCCAGCCCTTCAGGTTGTCGGCCAGGAAACGCAGGTCGCGGAAGTTCTTGAAGGCCTCCTGGAACTCGTGCTGCGCCAGCACCTGCGCCAGGTGGCCGGCGTGCGGCATCTCGGGCAGCGCGTCGATGGCCCAGAACCAGCCCATCTGCTCGCCCGGGTTGCGCTCGAGCAGGCCGTTGACCAGCGTGCCGGAGCGGATCGCGGCGATCGACTCGTCGAGGTTCTTCGCCTCCTGCTCGAAGGTGGCGATGGCCTGCTCGTAGCGCTCGAGGGCCTGGCCGAAGGCGCCCAGCTCGGCATACGCGTAGGGCACGGCGATGTGCGCCTCGAGCACCGCGGAGTCGCTGATGTCGCGCTGCACCAGCTCGCTCCAGGGCACCAGTGCCTTGCGCGGCTCCTTAAGCTCGGCGGCGGCCCAGCCGAAGCCGAGCAGCGCCTTGTTCGAATGCAGGCTGGCCAGGCGCACCCGCTCGAGCGCCTGGCGCGCCGCCTCGGGCCGGCTCGACTGCAGCGCGCTGTAGCCGAGCGCGACGTTCGCCTTGTCGCGCAGGCTGCGCAGTTCCTCGCCGGGCAGTTCCTTGGCCTGGCCCACCTCGTCGAGCAGCTTCTCGCCGCGCTCGCCCTCGCCGCCGCGCACCAGCGCCACGCCGAGGTTGAAGCGCGCGTACAGGCTGGCGTTGCTCTTGGCCGGCAGGTTGCCGAGGACCGCCGCGGCGCCGGCGTAGTCGCCCTTGGCCATCAGCAGGTTGGCGTGCAGCAGCACGCGCTCTTCCTCGAGCGCGGGCGGCAGGTTCTTGCCGATCTTCGTGACGGCCTCTTCGGCCGCGTCGACCAGCCCGCGCTGGTAGCGGATCTTGGCCAGGTAGAACCAGGCGCGGTCCTGCGTCGCCGGCGAGGCGCCGCGCTCGATCAGCGAGGCGAAGATCTCGCCGGCCTCGCGGTGCAGGCCGTAGGACAGCAGCATGCCGCCGCGCAGGATCTCGGCCTCGTCGTCGTGCGGCGCGATGCGGCCGAACTCCTGCGAGGCCATCAGCGTGGTGATGGCGGTGAAGTACTTGTCCTGGAAGAAGTGGAACAGCGTGTCGCCATAGTGCGGGGCCTGCACCGGGCCGGGCTTCTTCGGGGCCTCGGCGCCACTCGCGGCCACGCAGGCGCAGGCCAGCGCGACCGCGCCCGCGGCGCGGCGCCAGTTCGAGCGACGGGATCGACGGCTCACGAGACGACCCACTACCAGACCTTGACGTCGAACTCCGGCTGCAGCTTGCCGGTGGAATCCTTGATGCGCAGCTCGATGTACTTCGGCTCGGTGCCCTTGTCGAACTTGACCGTCGCGCCGCGCTTGTAGTCGCGCTCGTGCGGACCCTGGCCGGTGAAGAAGGCCACGATCTCGTGCGTGCCGGTGCGCAGGTTGCCCACGTGCACGCGCTGCACGCCGCCGCGGTGCAGCGCCTGCACTTCCAGCGGGGTGTAGAGGTAGTTGGTGATCAGCTTGTCATCCAGCTTGATCTGCACCGACTCGAGCTGGAACAGCTTGCCCACGTCCATCGAGACGAACAGCGCCACCTGGGTGTTGGCCGGGAACAGCAGTTCCTCCTCGAGCACCAGCAGGTCGCGGTTGAGGCGGATCACGTCGCCCTTGACGTCCTGGACGCGGCCGTCGAGCGTGGCGGCGGAGGCGGCCGCGGCCGGGGCCGGCGCGGATGCAGCCGGCGCCGGCGCGGCGGTCTGCGCGCCGGCCGGGAGCAGCGCGGCGGCCAGCGCCAGCGCCGCCGTCGCACGGGTGAGCCATGTGCGGAACATCGTGAACCTCAGTAGGTGGCGGTCACGTAGACCTGGAACAGCGAGCCGATGAAGGAGTACTTGCTGCCGTCCCGGACGTCGGTGAAATCCTTGTAGTTGAAGCGGTAGGCCTCGAGCGCACCGTTCACCTTGATGTCGTACTCGCCCTTGTAGCGGCCGGCCGAGTAGGTGAGCTTGGCGCCCAGGCCGATGCTGTCGAAGGTGCCGAGCTGGCGGTTGCGCGACACGTAGGTGGTCTCGCTCTGCGCGTTGTCGCTGTAGAAGTTGGCCTTGCTCTGCTTGTAGTAGCGGCCGAAGCCCTCGGCCAGCCACTTGTCGCCGAAGTAGCGCGCGTAGCCGGCTTCCAGCGTGTGGGCCTTGATGGCCCAGTTGTCCCAGAAGTAGCGGTACTCGCCGCGCAGCGACTGGCGATCGCCGATCTCCTTGAGCGAGCGCAGCTTGATGGCCCGGCTCGAGCGCGTGCGCGGGTGGCGCTCCGGCACCGTGGCGCCGGACACGCGCGCGGCGCGGTACGGATTGCCGAGGTAGCCGTCGTCCGAGACGACCTCCAGGTTGGCGCTGGCCAGCCAGGTCGGGCTGAGGATCTGCGTCAGGCCGAAGCGGTACTGCCAGTGCCGCGCGGTGTCGAAGAAACCCTCGCCCTTGCGCCCGACGTCGTCCGAGCCGCGCGTGAAGCCGAGCGCGACGGTCGTCATGTTGCCGAACACTTCCTGCGTCACGTCCAGCCCGAACGAGCGCGCCTTGTAGTCGGGCTCCTTGCTCTGGTAGAGCGACAGCGAGACGGTCGAGTCGCGCACCACGTAGTCCATGCCGAGGTCGAAGGCCTGGCGCGTCTCGCTGAACTTGCTGGCCGTGGTGACCACGTCGATCGACGCGTTGCTGACCGCGTCGACGTAGTAGCCGGCCGACAGCGAGACGCGGTCGGCCATGCTCTTGCGCACCAGCAGCGCCGGGCCGTGCGCGGTGACGCCGCCGCCGGTGTAGACGTGGTAGAGCGCCTCGCCGCGGTCCTCCGGCAGGTCGACGGCCTTGGCGCCGTGCGTGGCCAGCAGGCTGCCGAGCAGGCCCAGCAGGCGCTGCCACCAGGGGCGGCTAGTTGCAGCCACAACCGCCTCCCTGCGTGCCGGTGGCGCCGCGCGAACCCTCGCGCACCACGAACACGTGCTCGCGGTGCTTGTCGGGCAGCGCGGCGCGCGAGAACTTCATGACCGGGTCGGCCAGCCGCTCGCGCTCGTAGGGCTTGACCCAGGGCTGCGGCGCGGCGCAGCCGGCCAGCAGCGCCGCAGCGGCGGGCAGGACAACGGAGGCAAGTCGAAACACGGTCATTCCTTCAGCAGGTCGCGGATCTGCTGGTCGTAGGTGCGCTCGTAGCCGTCGCGGTAGCCGCGGTGCACGTAGCGCACCTTGCCGTCGCGGTCGATCAGCACGGTCGAGGGCATGGTGCTCAGGTCGTACTGGCGGCTGACCTTCTTGTCGGCATCCAGCAGCACCGGGAAGTGCAGGCCCATGCGCTGCGCCAGGCCGATCGCGGCGCGCTGGTCCTCGTCGACGTTGACGCCCAGCAGCGTGAAGCCGGCCGACTTGTACTTGTCGTACAGCGCGTTCAGGTGCGGCATCTCCACCTTGCACGGCCCGCACCAGGTGGCCCAGAAGTTGACCATCACGACCTGGCCGCGCATCTCCTGCAGGCGCAGCTGGCGGCCGTCGGCGGTGCGCAGCGTGAAGTCCGGCGCCTGGCTGCTCGGCAGCGCCGCGGTGGCGGCCAGGTTGGCGCCGCAGGCCAGCGCGAGGAAGGCGAGGAGGCGGCGAACGCGTGACAGGCCCGTCGTCGTCATGTGGTGGATCCCTGGATGGTTCAGAAGAAGTAGGAGACGCCCGTGGTCAGCTCGAGGTGGTTGCGGCGGGCGTCGTCGCCGAGGATGTCGAGCTTGAGGATGTGGTCGCGCAGGTCGACCTGCACGCCGAAGCGGTCGTGGAACATGACCCGCATGCCCAGGCCGACGTTGATGGTCTGGCGCTTCAGGTCGCCGCGGCCGGTGTTGAACTTCGTGCTGCCGACGCCGGCCATCAGGTAGACCTGCGAGGCGAAGGCGCGGTTGCGACCGACGAACACCTCGCCCGGCAGCACGTTCCATCCGGCCGAGAGGTTGTAGTAGGCCAGCGGCTCGTTGCGGCTGGGCAGCGGGCCGCTGTCCGGGAAGATGTTGCGGAAGGCCTCGTCGCTGATCTTGGTGCGCCCGTAGGTGCCCTGCACGAAGAAGTCCTCGGTGATGTGGTAGCCCAGGCGCAGGCCGCCCACCGCACTGGAGCCGAAGTTCTCGGTCGCGTACAGGCCGCCGTAGAGGCCGATCTCGAAGTCCTTGGACGGGAACTTGGGCAGGCGCAGCTCGCGCCGCTCGACCTCCGGCTGGATCACCTGCTCGTTGGACGGCTGCTGCGGTGCCGTCTGGGCCAGGGCGGCCGGGCCGGCCAGCGCGAGCAGCGCGGCGGCGAGGACTGTGCGTGCTTGTTGTTGTCGCATGGCGTCAGAAGAAGAAGGACAGGCCGGCCGCGATGGCGCGGTATTCGGTCGAGCGCGTGTCGGAGACGAACGCGGTGTAGATCGAGTAGTCTGCCCGCAGCATGAAGCGCTCGGTGAGGTAATAGCGCACGCCGAGGGACGCATTGGCGAGCTTCGCGTCGGTCGGCGTCGCATCCACCAGGCTGGCGTTGGGGATGTTCTTGAACTTGCCGAAGCCGATCGCGAAGAACGGCGAGATGCGCTGGTCCGACCAGGGCTCGGCCTGCACGTTCAGGTGCCAGAAGTCGGAGCCGGAGAACTTGCCCTGCACCTGGCCGACGGTCAGCTCGGCGCCCAGCGTGTCGGCGAAGCGGTAGCCCAGCCAGACCTTGAGCATCGGCTCGGATTCGAACTTGCCCCAGCCCGCGCCGAGTTCGACCTTGCGGCGCAGGTAGTCGTCCAGCAGCACGTCGCGGAAGCTCTTCGAGACGCCGGCCTCGGTCATCGTGCTCTCGAGCTGGCGGCGCTGCACCCAGCCCTCGCGGCCGTTCTCGGTGCGCACCTTGAACCAGTCGGTGAAGCGCAGCTCGATGACGATCCATTCGTCGCGCGCGGCGACATGGTGGATCGGGTAGCCGCGCCCGGGGCCGGTGCGCATCTCGATGTAGGGCTCGGTGATGCGCACGCGCTCGATGCGCGGGGCCTCGTCCTCGGCCCGGGCCGGCGCGGCGGCCAGCAGGCCGACGGCCAGCGCGCCTGCGGCGAGCAGCCCGGACACCAGGCTCGGTCTCGGGCGGCTCATTGGGTCAGGCAGTTGCCGTTGGCGACGTCGCCCCCCTCGAAGAGGTTGGCTGCGGCGGCACCGAACTCGTCCTGCCCGACCGGCATCGGGTGGCTGATCCAGTAGGCGAAGACCTTGGCGTTCGGGTCGTCGGCGCTCTCGAAGATCAGGCCGCCGCCATGCAGCGTGCCGCGCACCATCGGCTTGTTGAGCATGCGGCTCTCGGTGGGGGCGCCGATCACGGTGGAAGCCTGCGACGAGTAGAAGCTGACGTAGATCGGCGCGGCGCGGATCTCGTCGGCCCGCGCGCTCAGGTCGGCGGTGAGGTTGGCGATGTCCGGCGCGGCGCCGATCAGGCGCAGCGCGCCGCCGGTGCCGGTGGAGTTGTCGTGGCAGCCGTTGTTCGCGCAGGTGGCGATCGACGCCTGGCCGTTCTGGCGGATCGTCAGTTGCGCCAGCAGGATCGGGTTGATGCAGCGCTGGAAGTAGGCGAACGACAGCTTCTGCCCCGACTGGCCCGGCGGGTTCTGGATGTCCGGCGGGTTCGACAGGGGACTGCCGCCGCCGCAGGCCGCGAGCAAAAGCGCGGCGGCCGAGGCCGCCGCGGCTTGCCGCGCAGGGGAAAGGCGCGAACGAAGCGTCATGGGCATCCGCCGGAGATCCAGGTCCGGATGGTGTTGTAGTTGGTGCCGTTGGCCGGCAGCGGCACCGGCGCGCTGGCCGCCCCGGCCGGGTGCGGAGCCGTCGACGGCCGCGCCAGCAGCGCGTTGCTCTCCGGCGCGCAGGTGTTCGAGATCATCGACAGCGTGACGTTGAAGTCACCCTCCTCGCTGCCGGTCAGCACGAAGCGGTTGTTGCGGAACTGCGTCGCCGTCTGGGCCGCGCCCGAGCTGCCCACCGGCTGGTGGCAGGAGGCGCAGTCGGCCTGCAGGATCGGCAGCACGTTGGCAACGAAGGCCTCTTCGCTGAGCCTGGCGAGCTGCACCGGGCTGCCGTCGGCGTTCAGGTCGTTGTAGTACTGGCCGCCCAGGTCGACCCACTCGGTGACGAGCCGCTTCTCGGCCTTGTTCAGCATGGTCGAGTGGTCCACCGTCGTCGGCGTCGGGTGTGCGGTGCGCGCCGCGGCACTCGACTTCAGCGTCTGGCCGAACAGGATCTCGATCAGCCGGCTGGAGCGGGCCAGGCCCTGCGCATTGCCGGCGTCGGTCTCCACCAGCGCGGCGCCGCGCACGATCTCCGGCACGCCGTCGCGGATCTGCGTCACCGGCAGGCCGGTGGCCTCGTCGATCACCGGGTCGCCGAGCACCAGTTCCTCGTAGGAGACCAGCCGGCCGGTGCCGGCGGTGGTGCCCTGCAGGCTCAGCGCCTCGGTGTCGGCGTGGCAGGTGGTGCAGGTCTGGGTGCCGTTGGGGCCGCGCACGCGGCTCCAGATCGGCTGGATGTGCGTCGGGTAGTTGATCAGCCCGCGCGCCGGCACCGCGGTGGCCAGGTCGTCCGCCGGGTTGGTGTTGCCGGTGTACTTGATCTCGATGGACGGACGCGCCGTCACGCCCGGGTGGCTGGTGTCGGCCCACACGTCGGTGAAGATCATGTCGGGCTTCAGGTTGATCAGGTCCGGCGTGGCCGGATCGTTGGTGCGCAGGTTGGCCATGGTCTGGCCCGGCGTGTGCTGGGCCACCAGCGCCGGGTTCAGACCGGCCGGCAGCGCGTCGGCGGTCGCGCCGGTGTTGATCGAGGCGCCGCGGCGCGGGCTGTGGCAGCCGTCGCAGGTGCGGCGCTCGCCCGGGCGGACCTGGATCCAGTTCAGGTGGGTCTGCAGGCCGCGGCCCTGCGCGTCGGTGATCACCAGCGCGAGCGGGGTGTCGGCCGGTACCTTCATCCGGAACGAGCCGTCCGGCTCGATCGGCGCATAGCCGAGGATCTGCTGCGGCTCGAAGTCGGTCTCGCCGATCGCCTCGCGCATGCCGCTCATGCCGGCCTGCGGCGCGACGGCGCGGATGGCCCGCACGAAGCGCGCCGGCGAGCAATGCCAGGCGGCGTCGGTGGGCGTCTTCATGCGCACCAGGTCGGCGATCCGGGCGCGGGTCTCGGTCGGGTCGGTCTCGCCCGAGGTCGACCGCGTCGCGATGCCGGCGTCACAGCCGGCCGGCAGGTCGGCCGCGGCGATCACCGGTTCACCCATGCGCTGCAGGCCGTCGGTGTCGTAGATGCTGCGCACCTCGAGCAGGCCGAGGTCCTGCGCGGCCAGCGCCGGGTCGACGCTGGTGGGTTCGACCACGTTCGGCCGGTCGCGCTTCTGCAGCGCGATCGGGTCGGTGTACATGAAGCCGGCCGACGGGCTGGCCACGTTCAGCCAGGTCTGCTTGGCCGGGTCGTACATGTAGATCGCGTAGGCCGCCGGTGCGTTGTCCTGCACCGAGTCAGCGGCGACCTCCTCGCGGGTGCGCTCGCCGTCCTGCAGGCGCGCGCGTTCCGCGTCGGTCAGGTTGGCGCAGGGGATCACCTGGCCGTCACGCGTCACCGTGCAGGGCCGGTAGGCCACCAGCACGCGGTCGGTGCCGTCCCACAGCGGGAACGGGGTGGTGATGCGGCCGAACTGCGACAGCCCGCGGTTCTGGTTCAGCGGCTCGGGCGTCACCTCGACCTGGCCGGCGACCGAGGCGGGGTTCTTCGTCGCCGGGGTGTTGTTCTCGGAGTAGTTCTTCGCGTCGATGAACATCAGCGAGCCGCCCTCCTGCGTGCGCGACAGCGCCATCAGCGAGGACGACACCTGGCCGGCGTACTTGCCCTTCGGGTCCATGTCGCGCGGGTGCAGGAAGCTGTTGCCCGGGCTGTGCGCGCCGTAGAGCACGAACATGTCGGTGCCGTCGGGCTTGACGCGGAAGATCGCGAAGCGATTGCGCATGCCCACGTGTTCCCAGCGCGAGAACATGATGTCGCCGTTCGGGCGCACCACCGGGTTGCGGTCGTGGCTCTGGTTCGACGAGATCTGGGTGATGTTGCCGCCCTCGTCGTCCATCGTGTGCAGGTTGATCACCGACTCGCGCTCGTACTCGTCCAGCGCGAGGATGGTGCGGCCGCCCTGCACGGTGCGGGTCTTGGTCTGGCGGTTCGACGAGAACACGAAGCCCCCGCCGGGCAGGTAGGCCGGGTCGACGTCGTCGAACTGGTTCGAGTTCGTGACCCGACGCAGCTTGCCGCCGGCGAAGCCGCCGGTCGTCATGTCGTATTCCCAGATGTTCCAGCGGCCCGTGCAGGCGGCCGCGCCGTCGATCGTCGAGGTGTTGTCGCTCGGGCACTTGAGCGCGAAGACGACCTTCTTGCCGTCGTACGAGACCTCGGGGTCGGACGCGTCGCCCCGGCCCTGGGTGATGGCCGCGGTGATGTTGTGCTCGGTGGCCGACGGCGAGGACTTCTCGCGGATCATCAGGTCGCCGCCCGGGGCACTGTTGGTGCCGTCGGTCGGGTTCATCGACAGCGCCGTCGAGCGCTTCACGTAGGCCAGCGGCACGTCGCCGTTGACGGTCACGCCCTCCGAGTCGCTGCCGCCGGAGCAAGCGGCGAGCACCGCCAGCAGCAGCACGGCCAGCGCCGCAGGCAGCGGCGATCGGATCCTCAGGTTCAGGTTCTTCATCTTCGCCTCCTCTGTACCGTTACGGCTCACTGCCGCTGCGCCTGCGCGCCCAGCAGACCCGACGAGTAATGCAGCGCTCCCGCCGCATCCACGATCACGGCATCGACGCCGGGCTGCGACTCGACCAATCGCAATCCGTCTTCGACGCCGAGCACGAACACACTCTTGGACAGCCCCTCGCTGGTCAGCCCGTCGGCGGCCAGGATGGTGACGCTGCGCACGCGGTCGGGGCTGCGGCCGCTGCGCGGGTCGATCAGGTGGTGGTGGCGCACGCCGTCGCGCTCGAACCAGCGCTCGTAGTCGCCCGAGGTGGAGATCGCGACGTCCTCGAGCGGCAGCACGGCCACGATGCCGGCGGCGTCGCGCGGGTCGCGGATCGCCACCGTCCAGGGCCGGCCGCGCCGGTCGCCCAGGATGTGGCTGTCGCCGCCGGCCGAGACCATCGCGTGGCGGATGCCGTGGCGGCGCAGGATCGCCACGCCGTTGTCCACCGCGTGGCCCTTGGCGAAGCCGCCCAGGTCGATGCGCATGCCGCGCCGGCCGAAGCGCAGGCTGCGCGTGCGCTCGTCCAGCTGCAGGTGCTGCCAGCCGATCAGCGCGCGCGCCTGCTCGCGCTGCGCCTCGCTGGGCGCCGTGCCGCTGCGGTAGTCGTACAGCGCGCCGACCGAGGCATAGGTGATATCGAAGGCGCCGCCGGACAGGCGCGAGAAGGCGATCGCCTGCTGCAGCAGGCCCCACATCTCGTCGGACAGGCGCACCGGCGCGTCGGCCGCGTCGCGGTTGATGCGCGACAGCTCGGACTGCGGCTTGTGCGGGCTCATCGCCCAGTCGATGCGGTGCATCTCCTGCATCACCGCGTCGATCGCGGCCTCGCCGGCGCGGCGCTCGTCGCACCACAGCTCGACGCGGATCGCGGTGCCCATGATGGCCTCGTCGCGCGCCAGCCAGCCGCCCGCTTCGCGGACGGACTCGGCCACCGCCGCGGGACGCGGCGGGCTGCGACGCAAGGCGCTGGACAGACCGAAGAGCATGGACGACCCTGTTTCCCTGAGCGTGGAGCGGAACTTCCTGGCCCCGGACCGGATCGCAACCGCGTCAAGCCCGAAGCTCATTGGCGGCGCATCTTCAAGCCTTGATGCTCGGAAAATGCGTCAAAACTTGGCAAACGGCGAAATCGTTACACGCGGTCGCACAAGAAATCGTGACTGGCCGCGCCAGCCCGGCGGTAAGTGATTCAGATGTGTTCAATCGCTACGGCCGTCGCGCATTGACAACGCGCAAGTCGGCGTCCGCCGCCCGCGGCCAGCATCCGTGGTTGGCCCTGCCACCTCACCGCCCATGCCCGAGCCGTCCTCCCCCAGCGCTGCCTCGCCGGCCTTCGACCTGCCGCTGAAATCCGCCATCGGTCGCGCCACGCACGGCATCTCGCCGATCGCGGTGGGCAGCGCGCTGTTCGACTGGGCCGCGCACCTGGCGCTGTCGCCGGGCAAGCAGCTCGAGCTGAGCGAAAGCGCGCTGCGCCAGTCGATGCGCTGGTGGCTGTGGTGGCAAGCCACCGCGATGGGCCAGGGCACCGACGGCGCGGCGCCCGCCCCGCACGACCCGCGCTTCGCCCACCCGGCCTGGCAGCCGCTGCCCTGGCAGGCGATGGCACAGGGCTTCCTGCTGTGCGAGGACTGGTGGCAGCAGGCCACGCACGGCGTGCGCGGCGTGTCGGCGCATCACGAGCAGGTGGCCGCGTTCGTCGCGCGCCAGGCGCTGGACATGGTCTCGCCGTCCAACGCCGTGGCACTCAACCCCGAGGTGCTGCAGGAGACCTGGCGCACCGGCGGCATGAACCTCGCACAGGGCGCGGCCAACTGGTGGCGCGACGCGGCCGCGGTGTGGTCCGACGGCAAGCCCAAGGACGCGGAGAAGTTCCTGCCCGGCCAGGCGGTCGCGCTGACGCCCGGCAAGGTGGTGTTCCGCAACCGGCTGATCGAGCTGATCCAGTACGCGCCGGCCACGCCCAAGGTGCACCCCGAGCCGCTGCTGATCGTGCCGTCCTGGATCATGAAGTACTACATCCTCGACCTCGCGCCGCACAACTCGCTGGTGCGCTGGTTGGTCGCGCAGGGCCACACGGTGTTCATGATCTCCTGGCTCAACCCGGGCCCGCAGGACCGCGACCTGGCCATGGAGGACTACGTCGAGCTCGGCGTGCTGGCCGCGCTCGACGCGGTGCAGCGGGCCCTGCCCGGGCGCGGCATCCACGCCGCCGGCTACTGCCTGGGCGGCACGCTGCTGGCGATGGCCGCGGCGGCGCTGGCGCGCGACGACGGCACGGCACTGAAGTCGCTCTCGCTGCTGGCCGCGCAGATCGACTTCGAGGAGCCCGGCGAGCTGGGCCTGTTCATCGACGAGAGCCAGGTCGCCTTCCTCGAGGACGTGATGGCCGAACACGGCGGGCTGGACGGGCGCCAGATGGCCGGGGCGTTCGCACTGATCAACTCGAAGGACCTGGTCTGGTCCAAGCTCGTGCACGAGTACCTGATGGGCGCGCAGACGCCGCTGACCGAACTGCGCGCCTGGAATGCGGATGCGACGCGCATGCCCGCGCGCATGCACGGCGAGTACCTGCGCGGCCTGTACCTGCACAACGACCTGGCCGAGGGCCGCTGGCGCGTGCGCGGCCGGCCGGTGGCGGTGCAGGACATCCGCCTGCCGGTGTTCTGCGTCGCCACCGAGCGCGACCATGTCTCGCCGTGGCGCTCGGTCTACAAGATCCACCTGCTGAGCGACACCGAGGTCGACTTCGTGCTGACCAGCGGTGGCCACAACGTGGGCATCGTCAACCCGCCCGAGGGGCCCGGAGCCTTCGCCGGCGCGAGCTACCGGCGCGTGCTGCGCCGGCGCGGCGATGCCTACCAGGACCCGCAGGACTGGCTCGACACCGCGCCGCAGCACAAGGGCTCGTGGTGGACGGCCTGGCAGGGCTGGCTGGCCGGGCGCTCCGGCGCGCCGGTGAAGCCGCCCGCCATCGGCGGCGGCGTGCTCAAGCCGCTGGACGACGCGCCCGGTCGCTACGTCATGCAGACTTGAGCGCATGAGCGTACGCAACCTCGAACAGCTGTTCCGCCCGCGATCGATCGCCGTCATCGGCGCGTCCGACCGGCCCTTCAGCCTCGGCGCGCTGGTGATGCGCAACCTGCAGTCCGCCGGCTTCGACGGTCCGGTCTGGCCGGTCAACCTGCGCCATGCGGAAGTGGCCGGGCGCCCGGCCTACGCCGACGTGGCCGCGCTGCCCGAGGCGCCCGACCTGGCGGTGCTGTGCACACCCGCTGCCACGGTGCCCGGGCTGATCGAGCAGCTCGGCCGCAAGGGCAACCGGGCCGCGATCGTGCTGACCGCCGGGCTGAAGGCCCCGAACGGCGACGGCCGCAGCCTCGAGCAGGCCATGCTCGACGCGGCGCGGCCGCACCTGCTGCGCCTGCTCGGCCCCAACTGCCTGGGCACGCTGGTGCCGGGCGCCAAGCTGAACGCGAGCTTCGCCCACACCAACGCGATGCCGGGGCGGCTCGCCTTCGTGTCGCAGTCGGGCGCGCTGGCCACCGCGCTGCTGGACTGGGCCAACTCCAACACCATCGGCTTCTCGCACTTCGTCTCGCTGGGCGACAGCGCCGACGTCGACGTCGGCGACCTGCTCGACTACCTCGCCAGCGACCCCGACACCGGCGCGCTGCTGCTCTACCTCGAGTCGGTGAAGCAGGCGCGCAAGTTCATGTCGGCGGCGCGCGCGGCCTCGCGCAACAAGCCGGTCATCGTGGTCAAGTCGGGCCGTGCGCCGGAGGGGGCCAAGGCGGCCGCCTCGCACACCGGCGCACTGGCTGGCTCCGACGACGTGTTCGATGCCGCGGTGCGCCGCGCCGGCATGCTGCGCGTGGCGACGCTGGACAACCTGTTCGACGCCGCCGAGACGCTGGCGCGCGCGCGCCGCCTGCACGGCGACCGGCTGGTGATCGTCACCAACGGCGGCGGCGCCGGCGTGCTGGCGGCCGATGCGCTGGCGCTGTCGGGCGGCCGGCTCGCCACGCTCTCCGAGGCCACGCTGGCGGCGCTCGACGCGGTGCTGCCGGCGACCTGGTCGCGCGGCAACCCGGTCGACCTGATCGGCGACGCCCCCACCGACCGCTACACCGCCGCGCTGCAGGTGCTGCTGGCCGCACCCGAGCTCGACGCGGTGCTGTTCATGCATGCGCCGACCGCGGTGGTGCCCAGCCGCGACATCGCCCAGGCGGTCGTGCCGCTGCTGGCCGCGCCGGGCAAGCCGGTGCTGGCCTGCTGGATGGGCGCGGACGTGGTGCACGACGCCGCCGAGCTGACCGCCCGCGCCGGCGTGCCGACCTACGCCACGCCCGAGCGCGCGGTGGCTGCCTTCGTGCACATGGTGCAGTACCGGCGCAACCGCGAGGCGCTGCTGCAGACGCCGCGCGCCGCACCCGGTTTCGCGTACCACCCCGCCGAGGCGCGCGCGCTGCTGCAGCGCGTGCTGGCCGACGGGCGCGAGATGCTCGACGAGTTCGAGGCCAAGGCGCTGCTGGCCGCCTACGGCGTGCCGGTGGTGGAGACGCGCCGCGTGCCCGACGTCGAGGCCGCCGTCGCGGCGGCCGAGGCGATCGGCTACCCGGTGGTGATCAAGATCGTCTCGCCGCAGATCTCGCACAAGTCCGACGTCGGCGGCGTGGAGCTCGACCTGCCCGACGCCGCCGCGGTGCGCGATGCGGCGCGGGCGATGGCCGCGCGGGTGCACACGCTGCGCCCGGACGCGCAGCTCGAGGGCTTCACCGTGCAGGCGATGGTGCGCCGCCTGCACGCGCACGAGCTGATCGTCGGCGTCGCCAGCGACCCGGTGTTCGGCCCGGTGCTGCTGTTCGGCCAGGGCGGCACCGCGGTCGAGGTGCTGAAGGACCGCGCGATGGCCCTGCCGCCGCTGAACAGCGTGCTGGCGCACGACCTGATCGCGCGCACCCGCGTCGCCGCGCTGCTGGCCGGCTACCGCGACCGCGCGGCGGTCGACCGCGAGGCGCTGGCCGACAGCCTGCTGCGCGTCTCGCAGATGGTGTGCGACCTGCCCGAGCTGCTCGAGCTCGACATCAACCCGCTGCTGGCCGACGAGCGCGGCGTGATCGCGCTGGACGCACGCGTCAAGGTGCGCGCCACCACCGCGCGGCCCGGCGAGCACCTGGCCATCCTGCCCTACCCGGGCGAGCACGAGCAGGCCATCGAGGTCGACGGCCGCAGCGTGCAGCTGCGCCCGATCCGGCCCGAGGACGAGGCGCGCCTGCAGTCCTTCTACGCCCACGCCACGCCGGCCGACATGCGGCTGCGATTCTTCTTCACGCGCCGCGAGGTGCCGCATTCCGAGCTGGCGCGCTACAGCCAGATCGACTACGACCGCGAGATGACCTTCGTCGCGGTGCTGCCCGGCGACGGCGACGACACCCTGCTCGGCGAGGCACGCGCGGTGTGCGACCCCGACGGCCGGCACGCCGAGTTCGCGGTGCAGGTGCGCACCGGCTGGCAGCGCCGCGGCCTCGGCCGCGCGCTGCTCGACAAGCTGCTGGCCTACCTGCGCCAGCGCGGCGTGCGCGAGGTCCACGGCGAGTGCCTGCCCGAGAACCCCGGCATGGCCGCGCTGGCCCGGCATGCCGGCTTCAGGCTGGCGCCGGCGCAGTCCGGCCTGGTCGAGCTGCACCGCTCGCTCGACTGACGGGCATTCGGGGCCGCTTGCGCGACCTCAATCGGGCGCCGCCCCGAGCGCCTAAAGTCAAGTCGATGGAGATTGCCGCGCCCGACCGTACGCTGCTCGAGGGGCTGTGCCGCGCCCTGTCCGCCGGCGGCACGCCGGTCGAGCTGATCGAGACCCACATCTCCTGGGTGCTGCTGGCCGGCGACGATGCCTGGAAACTGAAGAAGCCGGTGGCGCTCGGCTTCGTGGACTTCTCCAGCGTGGCGGCACGCCGCCACGCCTGCGAGGAGGAGCTGCGCCTGAACCGGCGCCTCGCGCCGGCGCTCTACCTGGGGGTCGTGCCGGTCACCGGCACGCCGGCCGCGCCGCGGCTCGGCGGCCGCGGCGCGGTGCTCGACCATGTGCTGCACATGCGGCGCTTCCCGGCCGGCGCGCTGCTGTCCGAGCGGCTCGCGGCCGGCACCCTGCAGGCCGAGGAGATCGACCGCCTGGCCGAGCGCATTGCCGCCTTCCACGAGGCGGCGCCGGCCGCGCCGCCCGACGGCGCCTGGGGCACGCCCGCCGCCGTGGCCGCCGCCACGC
>QJOU01000080.1 GCA_003265685.1 Piscinibacter caeni
CCAGCGTGCCGCGCTGGCCAGCGCGTCCTGCTCGGCACGCGCGCGGTCGGGCGTGCCGTCACGCGCGATATTGGCGCGGCCGTCGGTCAGCAGCACGACCAGCGGCGTGTCGCCGCGCCGGCGCGCCGCGTCGGCGACGACCCAGGCCGCGTCCAGCCCGGCCGCCAGCGGCGTGCCGCCACCGCCGGGCAGGCCGGCGAGCGCACGCTTGGCGCGCGGCAACGACCGTGTCGGCGGCAGCAGCAGTTCGGCACCGGCAGCGCGGAACCCGAGCACCGCCACCTGGTCGCGCCGCACGTAGCAGTCGGCCAGCAGCAGCTCGACCGCGCCCTTGGCCTCGGCCAGCCGGTGCAGCGCGGCCGAGCCCGAGGCATCGACCGCGAACACCGCGGTCGTGCGCCGGTGCATCTGGTGGCGCGTGACGCGGAAGTCCTCGCGCCGCACCTGCACCGCGGCAGCACTGCGCGCCTCGCGCCGGCGCAGCGGCTGCCAGGGCGCCGCCGCACGCAGGGTGTCGATCAGGTTCAGGCGTGCACCGCGGCGCGGCTCGCCGGCGAGGGTGCCGATCGGACGGCCGCGCAGCAGCGAGCGCTGCAGCGCACCGCGTTTGCCGGCCCCGCCGCGCGGGGCGCCGGACAGGCGCGCGATCTGCAGCTGCGCGAGCAGGCGCGGGTCGATCGAGGAACGCGCGGCCTCGATCAGGCGGTCTTCCAGCGTGCCGGCCTCGACCGTCTCGTCACCGGCGTTCTCCCGGTCGGGCGCCTCGGTCGACTCGGGTGGCGGCGCCTCCTCGGGCGGCGGTGCTGGCGGCAGGCGCATGGCCCGCGGCGCGAGCACCAGGCGGGCGGCGAGTTCGGCATCGCCCTGCTCGACCGAAGACCGCCCGGCCAGCGCTGCAGCGGCACGCGCCACGCGCAATGCGAACCAGGGCGCGCGGCTGGAGGCGATGCCGAGTGCCTCGGCGGCGGCGCACAGGGCTTCCAGCGCCGCCTCGTCGGTGGGCAGCTGCGGCAGGCGTTCGCGCGCCGCGGCGACGGCCTCGGCCGTCCAGGGTGCGGACGGCCCGGCGTCGCGCCAGGACAGGCTGCTCAGGTCCAGCCGCAGCGCCAGCCGGTCGGCCAGCGCGGCAGGCGGCGGGTCGTCGCCCTCGACCCCTTCGTCGTAGGCCAGCAGGGCGAGCCGGGCGGGATCGCAGCGCGCGAAACCCTCGCGCGCGAGGCGCACCTCGCCGTCGTCCAGCACCGCGGCCAGGCGCGCCGCCAGCGCGGCGCCGAGCTGCTGGGCCTGCGGCACGCGCAGCAGACCGCCGTCGCACTCGGCCAGCAGGCCGCGCTGCGCCACCGGGCGTGCCAGGCGCAGCGTGGCGCCCAGGTCGAGGCCGCCGAGCAGGCGCTCGTCGCCGATGTGCGGCGGCAGCGTGCGCCAGGGCGTGCCGGACGGCAGCAGGCCGCGCAGCAGCGCCTCCCAGCGCTCGCGCAGGTCGGGTGAGAGCCCGCGCAGCAGCGCGCCCCCCAGGCCGGCCGGATCGACCGCCAGCAGCGCCGCTGCGTGCTGCGCGAGGCTCCAACCGGGCGCAATGTTCATGCCGGCAACTGCTCCGCCAGCACGCGCTCCACACGCGAGGTCGAGCCGGCTTCGTCGAGCGGGTCGCGGCGCAGGCGGTGGCGCAGCGCCGAAGCCGCGATGCGGCGCAGGTGGCCGGCATCGACCGTCGCGTCGCCGTCGAAGGCGGCCAGCGCGCGGGCGGCGCGAATCAGCGTCAGCTCGCCGCGCAGGCCGTCGGTGCCGACCGCCAGGCAGAGCTTGGAGGCCGCCTCGAGCACCGCGTCGGGCGTGTCGATGCTGCCGACCCGCTCGCGCGCCTTGACGATGCGGCGGCGCAGCTTGTCCTCCTCCTTCTGCCACTGGGCGACGAAGCCGGCCGGATCGCGCTCGAAACGGTCGCGCCGGCGCACCACCTCGATGCGCGTCGGCAGGTCGGTCGGCGTGCGCACCTCGACCGAGAGGCCGAAGCGGTCGAGCAGCTGCGGGCGCAGCTCGCCTTCCTCCGGGTTGCCGCTGCCCACGAGCACGAAGCGCGCCGGGTGGCGCACCGACAGGCCCTCGCGCTCGACCACGTTCTCGCCCGAGGCGGCCACGTCGATCAGCAGGTCGACGAGATGGTCCTCGAGCAGGTTGACCTCGTCGATGTAGAGGAAGCCGCGGTTGGCGCGCGCCAGCAGGCCGGGCTCGAAGGCCTTGACGCCGTGTGCGAGCGCGCGCTCCAGGTCGAGTGCGCCGACCACGCGGTCTTCTGTCGCGCCGAGCGGCAGGTCGACCACCGGCACGCCGACCTTCTCGGTCTTCAGCGCGCGGCCGGCGCCGCGCCGGGCGGCGCACTCGCTGCACAGGCTGCCGAGCGGGTCGCAGTGGTAGGGGCAGCCGGCCACCGCGTTCATCTTCGGCAGCAGCGCCGCCAGCGCGCGCACCGCGGTGGACTTGCCGGTGCCGCGGTCGCCGAACACCAGCACGCCGCCGACGCTCGCGTCGATCGCCGCGACGAGGATCGCGCGCTTCATCTCGTCCTGCCCGACGATCGCCGAGAACGGAAAGGTCCAGCCCATCGCCCTGCTCCCCGGCCGCGCCGCTGTCAGGACATCCTGACAATCGATACTGCCTTTGCCGGGTGACACTTTACCGCGGCGCGCGCCGCGCACCAATCAGGACCGTCAGCTGCCGCTGCCCATCTGCGACTGCAGCCAGTTCGGCTCGCCGACCTTGGCCACCAGCTCGATCTGCGTCTCGAGGTGGTCGATGTGCTCCTCGGTGTCCTCCAGGATGCCCTCGAGGATCTCGCGCGAGACGTAGTCGCGCACGCTCTCGCAGTGGGCGATGGCCTCCTTCAGCACGACCAGCGAGCCCTGCTCGAGCTTCAGGTCGCAGGCGAGGATCTCGACCGCGGATTCGCCGATCAGCAGCTTGCCCAGGTCCTGCAGGTTGGGCAGGCCCTCGAGCATGAGGATGCGGTCGACCAGCTTGTCCGCATGCTTCATCTCCTCGATGGATTCCTCGTACTCGTGCTTGGCCATGCGCTCGAAGCCCCAGTTCTTCAGCATGCGGTAGTGCAGGAAGTACTGGTTGATGGCCGTGAGTTCGTTCTTGAGCTGCTTGTTCAGGTGCTCCAGGACCTTGGCGTCGCCTTGCATGGCCGTTCCTTCCGATTTCGAAACGGGGCCGATTGTCGCGCGATACCATGGCCGCATCGCATTTCCCGCCACCGCCGACGTGATCGCCTGGCTGCGCAGCCCGCTCGACACCCTGCCCGACACGCGCCGGGCATTGCCGGCCGGCTCGGACGCACCGGGCCTGCTGGCCGCCGGCGGCGAGCTGACACCGCAGCGCCTGGCCGAGGCCTACTCGAAGGGTGTGTTCCCCTGGTACAGCGAGGGCCAGCCGGTGCTGTGGTGGTCGCCCGACCCGCGCATGGTGCTGCTGCCCGAGGAGTTCCGCCTCAAGCGCTCGTTGCGCAAGACGATCGCGAAGTTCATCCGCACGCCCGGCTGCGAGATCCGCATCGACCACGATGTCGCCCGCGTGATCCGCGCCTGCGCGCTCACCCCGCGCGAGGGCCAGGACGGCACCTGGATCGTGCCGGCCATGGTCGAGGCCTACCTGCGCTGGCACCGCCTCGGTGCGGTGCACAGCGTCGAGACCTGGATGGACGGCGAGCTCGCCGGGGGCCTGTACGGCGTCAACCTCGGGCGCATGTTCTTCGGCGAGTCGATGTTCTCGCACCGCACCGACGCCTCCAAGATCGCGCTGGCCGCGCTGGTGTGCTTCTGCCGCGAGCACGGCATCGGGATGATCGACTGCCAGCAGCGCACCGGCCACCTCGCCTCGCTGGGCGGGCGCGAGCTGCCGCGCCCCGAGTTCGAGCGTCGCCTGTCCCATGCCCTGGGGGCCGGCGCGGTGACCCCTTGGACCTATGATGTGTCCTTCTGGCGGCACCTGGGGCTCGGCCCCGCCGCCGCGCAGGATCCCGGCCCGTGACGCACCCGAAAGAGCTCCCGCTCGCCTCGCTCCAGTTCTACGCGACTGCGCCCTACCCGTGCAGCTACATGGCCGGGCGCATGGCCCGCTCGCAGGTCGCCACGCCCAGCCACCTGATCCATGCCGACGCCTACTCGGGCCTGGTGGCCAACGGCTTCCGGCGCAGCGGCATGTTCACCTACCGGCCCTACTGTGACGGCTGCCGCGCCTGCGTGCCGCTGCGCGTGCCGGTGGCCGGCTTCGAGCCCACGCGCAGCCAGCGCCGCGCCTGGAAGCAGCACGCCACGCTGCAGGCCCGCGTGCTGCGCCTGTGTTTCGTGCCCGAGCATTACCAGCTCTACCTGCGCTACCAGGCCGGGCGCCACAGCGGCGGCGGCATGGACCACGACAGCATCGACCAGTACACCCAGTTCCTGCTGCAGAGCCGGGTCAACTCGCGCCTGGTCGAGTTCCGCGAACCCTCGGCCCAGGGCCCCGGTGCGCTGAAGATGGTCTCGATCCTGGACATCCTCAACGACGGGCTGTCGGCCGTCTACACCTTCTTCGAGCCGGAGCCGCGCACCAGCTACGGCACCTACAACATCCTGTGGCAGATCGAGCAGACCCGCGCGCTGCGCCTGCCGCATGTCTACCTCGGCTACTGGATCGCCGGCAGCGACAAGATGGCCTACAAGGCTCAGTTCGGCCCGCACGAGCTGTTGCTGGACGGCCGCTGGCAGCGCCCGGACGGCGCGCCCCACCCCTGAGCGCGGGGGGCCCCGGGCCGACCATAACGCCGGCATAACGCCGGCCTCGGTACAACCTTCCTCGAGCGGCGCGTGGCGCCGGAGGAGGGACACCGATGAGCGACTTCACCTTCAGCGCACTGGCCAACGGCACGCACCTGAGCTTCGACCCGGGCGTCGACGTCCTGGTCTTCGATGCGCTGTCGATCAGCGCCGGCGAGGTGCGCCTCGCGGTTTCCGGCGCCAACCTCTCGCTGACCGCCGCCGGCAAGACCGTCTGGCTGGACAACCTGAGCTGGGGCCAGGTCAGCTTCGAGAACCTCAGCTTCGCCGACGGCAGCGTGCTGCTGTTCGGCGACGGCACTGGCGACAGCTTCCACGACGCCTACGGCCAGTACTACACGCTGACCGACTCGACGGTCGGCAACCAGATCTGGGGCCTGGGCGGCGCCGACCTGGTGACCACCGGCAGCGGCGCGGACTGGATCGTCGGCAACGTCGCGCTGGCGCCGCTCAACCACGTCAGCCGCGACGGCAGCGCCGGCGCGCCGACCGGCAGCTCGCACGCCTCGGTCAGCGCCGACGGGCGCTACGTGGCCTTCGACGGCAACTGGAGCAGCTTCGGCAACACCGCCAGCGGCCCGGTGGTCAAGGACATGGTGACCGGCAACTTCAGCGACGAGCACCGCAGCGCGACCGGCGTCGCCGGCAACAGCGGTGCCGGTTCGACGGTGATCTCGGCGGACGGCAACGTGGTCGCGTTCCTGGCCGCCTCGTCCAACCTGGTGCCGGGCCCCGCAAGCGGCGCGCTGTACGACATCTACGTGTCCGACCCGCACGGCACGGAGATCGTTCGCGCTTCCACCGGCACCGGCGGCGCACTCGCCACGGACGGACGTTCGCTGAACCCGGATCTCTCCGGCACCGGCCGCTACGTCGTCTTCGAGAGCACGACCTCCAGCTTCGCCGCCGGAGGCTCGACCAGCCAGACCGACATCTTCCTGAAGGACCTGGCCACCGACACCACCACACGCATCTCCACCAGCCTCGCCGGCACCGACGGCAACGGCGAGAGCATCAACGCACGCGTCTCGGCCGACGGCGACTACGTGGTGTTCCAGAGCGAGGCCAGCAACCTGACCAGCGGCGACAACAATGGCTACAGCGACATCTTCCTGTGGAGCGCCGCGACCGGGACGCTGACCAACCTGACCAAGGGCCTCGCGCCGGTCTCCAACCCGAACAACGGCAACGTCAAGGCCGACGTGGCCTACAACGGCGACGAGAACGCGATCGTGGTGTTCGAGACCGGCCGCAACCTGGTCGCCGCGGACACCTCCAACGGCACCGACATCTACGCGCTGAACTTCAAGACCGGCGAGCTTCAACTCGTCTCGTCGAAGGAGGACGGCAGCGGCGTGAGCCTCTCGAGCGAAGACGCCTCAATCTCCGACGACGGCCGCTGGGTCGTCTTCACGAGCTATTCCGACCAGCTGGTCGACGGCGACAGCAACGGCACGCGCGACATCTTCGTCAAGGACCTGTACACCGGCCGCATCGCGCTGGTCTCGACCTCGGCCGCCGGCGTGGCCGGCAACGGACCGAGCACGCATGCGCAGGTCTCGTCGGGCGGAGACTGGATCGTCTTCGAGAGCTCGGCGACCAACCTCGCCGCGACCGACGCCAACGGCAGCTTCACGGACGTGTTCCGCGTCGCCAACCCGCTTCTGGTGGACACGCTGCAGGGCGGCGCGGGCAACGACACCTACGTGATCAGCCGCAACGACGTGATCATCGAGGCCGCCAAGGGCGGCACCGACACCGTGCAGGCCTCGATCAGCTACACGCTCGGCGCCAACCTCGAGAACCTGACGCTGACCGGCACCGCCAACCTCGCCGGCACCGGCAACGCGCTGGCCAACGTGATCACCGGCAACTCGGGCAACAACCGCTTGAACGGCGCCGCCGGCGTCGACACCGTGTCGTACGCCAATGCCACGGCGGCGGTGACGGTGAACCTCTCGCTGACCACCGCGCAGGCCACCGGCTTCGGCAACGACACGCTGCTGAACTTCGAGAACGTGATCGGCTCGCGCTACAACGACAGGCTGACCGGCAACGCGCTCGCCAACCGGCTCGATGGCGGGCTCGGCAACGACACGCTGACCGGCGGGGCAGGCAACGACACCTACGTCGTCAACGCGGCGGGCGACGTCATCGTCGAGGGCGCGGGTGCCGGCACCGACAGCGTGATCAGCAGCATCACCTGGACACTCCAGCCCACGCTCGAGAACCTCACGCTGACCGGCAGCGCGGCCATCAACGGCAACGGCAACAGCGCCGCCAACGTGCTGACCGGCAACGCCGGCAACAACTCGATGAACGCGGGCGCCGGCAACGACACCGTGAACGGCGGCGCCGGCAACGACAGCCTGACCGGCAGCACGGGCGACGACCGGCTCGATGGCGGCACCGGCAACGACACGCTGGTCGGCGGTGAGGGCAGCGACACGTACATCGTCGACAGCAGCGCGGACGTCACCTCCGAGACCGGCACGACCGCGGGCAACATCGACAGCGTGATCTCGTCGGTCAGCTGGACGCTGCAGGGCACGCTCGAGAACCTGACGCTCACCGGCACGACCGCCGTGCGCTGCAACGGCAACAGCGTCGCCAACCGGCTGACTGGCAATGCCGCGGCCAACACCATCGACGCCGGGGCCGGCAACGACACGGTGAACGGCGGCGCCGGCAACGACACCATCACCGGCAGCCTCGGGAACGATTCGCTGACCGGCGGCACCGGCAGCGACACGTTCCGCTTCAACGGCACGACCGGCAGCGACACGATCACCGACTTCACCAGCGGCACCGACAAGCTGCAGTTCAGCCAGAGCTTCCTGAAGGTCGGCGACGGCGACCTGCTGGTCGAAGGCGGCGTGCTGCGCGCGGCGCCGGGCGGCTTCTCGGCCAGTGCCGAGCTGGTGATCTTCACCGCCAACGCCGCCTCGCTGACCACCGCCGGCGCAGCCGCGGCGATCGGCTCGGCCACCGCGGCCTACGCGGCCGACCGCACGGCGCTGTTCGTGGTCGACAACGGCACGAACTCCGGGGTGTTCCTGTTCCACTCGGCGGACGGCAACGCGGCCGTCTCGGCGAGCGAGCTGACGCTGCTGGCGACGCTGAACGGCACCCCCAGCACGGTGATCGGCGACTACGTCTTCTCGGTCTGAATGCCGAGCCGGCGCAGCACCTCGTCGGCGATCGCGAGGCTGGCGGTGAGCCCGGGCGACTCGATGCCGAACAGGTTCAGCAGCCCGGCGATGCCGTGCTCGGCCGGGCCCTGCAGCACGAAGTCCGCGGCCGGAGCATCGGGCCCGCCGAGCTTGGGCCGCACGCCGCTGTAGGCCGGCTGTAGCGCGCCGTCGGGCAGCGCCGGCCAGTAGCGCCGGATCTCGGCGTAGAAGGCGTCGCCGCGCGCCGGGTCGACGCGGTAGTCGATCGCATCCGGGTCGCCCGCCGGCAGCCATTGCACGTCCGGGCCGAAGCGGGCCTGGCCGGCGAGATCGAGCGTCAGGTGCACGCCCAGGCCGGCGGCCTCGGGCACCGGGTAGATCAGGCGCGAGAACGGTGCGCGCCCGGCGAGCGCGAAGTAGTTGCCCTTGGCGTGCCGGCCCTGCGGGCAATGGGCTGGGGCGAGGCCCTGCGTCGCCGCCGCGAGCCCCGGTGCCCACAGCCCGGCGGCATTGACCACCACGCGGGCAGCCAGCTCCATCGGCGCCTCGCCGCCCACGGCCACCACGTGCGCCGAGGTGCCCGTGCGCACCCCGAGCGCCGGCGAACACAGGGCCAGCGCGCCGCCGGCCGCCTCGAGATCGCCCTGCAGCGCGAGCATCAGCCCGTGGCTGTCGACGATGCCGGTCTCGGGCGACTCGAGCGCGGCCACGCACTGCAAGGCGGGCTCGAGCGCGCGCGCCGCCTCGGCCGACAGCTCGCGCAGCGCCACGCCGTTGGCGGCCGCGGCACGCCGGGTCGCCTCGAGCCTGGGGCGCTGCGCCTCCGAGGTGGCGACGACCAGCTTGCCGCAGCGCCACACGGCCACGCCGTGCTCGGCGCAGAACGCATACAGCTGCTGCCGCCCCTGCACGCACAGTCGCGCCTTCAGCGAACCGGCCGGGTAGTAGATGCCCGCGTGCACCACCTCGCTGTTGCGCGAGCTGGTGCCGGTGCCGATCGCGTTGGCGCGCTCGAGCACGATGGTCTCGAGCCCGGCACGCGCCAGCGCACGGCCGGTGGCCAGGCCGACGACGCCGGCGCCGATCACGACCGCATCGACCTGGTCCATGGCTTTGACCTGCGCAAGAAAAACGGCCGGGGGAACCGGCCGTGTTTCGGGGGAATGTCTGGTGGGCGGCGAGGGTTTCGAACCCCCGACCCCCGCAGTGTGAATGCGATGCTCTACCCCTGAGCTAGCCGCCCAGACAAGCCTCGCATTATGCCACAGCCTCTGTCGGGCCCGGTACCGGGCGGGGCCAGAGCGTCTTGCCGCCGCTGGCCTTGTCGAGCTCGGCGAGCAGCGCCGCGTGTGCGGCCGATTCGGCCGCGTTGGCCTCGATCACCGGCAGCACCAGGCGCTCGAAGTCGACCGTCGCGATCGTCACCTCGGCTGCCTCGGACTGCACCTCGTCGATGACCAGCGAGTCCTGCCCGCGCGTGAGGCGGATGTAGACCTCCGCCAGCAGCCCGGCGTCGAGCAGCGCGCCGTGCAGGGTGCGGCTGGAGTTGTCGACCTCGAGCCGCTTGCACAGCGCGTCCAGCGAGTTCGACTTGCCGGGGAACATCTCGCGCGCCATCAGCAGCGTGTCGGTCACCTCGGCCACATGCTCGGCCAGCGGCGGCTTGCCCAGGCGCGCCAGTTCGGCGTCGAGGAAGCCGACGTCGAAGGCCGCGTTGTGGATCACCAGCTCCGCCCCGGCGACGAACTCGAGGAACTCGTCGGCGATCGCGGCGAACAGCGGCTTGTCGGCCAGGAACTCGTCGGTCAGCCCGTGCACCTTGACCGCGTCCTCGTGGCTCTTGCGCTGCGGGTTGATGTAGTGGTGCAGCGTGCGGCCCGAGAGCCGCCGGTTCAGCATCTCGATGCAGCCGATCTCGATGATGCGGTCGCCCGCCTCGGCCGACAGGCCGGTGGTCTCGGTGTCGAGGAAGATCTGGCGCATCGCTCAGCCTTTCGCCGTCGGTGCGAGCCGTGCCCCGCGCACCCACAGCACGATGCCCAGCAGCACCATCGGCACGCACAGCCACTGGCCCATGCTCAGCCCGAGCGCAAGCAGGCCGAGGAAGGCGTCCGGCTCGCGGAAGAACTCGGCGATGAAGCGGAACGTGCCGTAGCCGATCAGGAACAGCCCAGAGACCTGGCCGAGGCCGCGTTCCTTGCGCGCGTACAGCCACAGGATGACGAACAGCGCCAGGCCCTCGAGCGCGAACTGGTACAGCGGCGAGGGATGGCGCGCAAAGCTCTGGCCCGACTGCGGGAACACCATCGCCCAGGGCAACGAGGCCGGCGCCTCGCGGCCCCACAGCTCGCCGTTGATGAAGTTGCCGATGCGCCCCGAGGCCAGGCCGGTGGGCACGCAGGGCGCGATCAGGTCCGTCACCTGCAGCCAGGACCGGACGCGCAGCTTCGCGAACAGCAGCATCGCCGCGATCACGCCGAGCAGGCCGCCGTGGAAGGCCATGCCGCCCTTCCACACCGCGAAGATCTCCAGCGGGTGCACGGCGTAGTAGCCCGGCTTGTAGAACAGCACGTAGCCCAGCCGCCCGCCGATCACCACGCCGAGCACGCCGAAGAAGAGCAGGTCTTCCACATCGCGACGCGTCCAGCCGGCGGCGCTGTACCAGGGCTGCTTCACGCGCAGGTTGGCCAGCCACAGGAACAGCCCGAAGGCCACGAGGTAGGTGATGCCGTACCAGTGCACGGCCACCGGGCCGAACTGGATCGCGATCGGGTCGAACTGGGGATGCACGAGCATGGGCGCGAACGATAGCAGCTAGCGGTGGGCCTTCACGTGCGCGACGAAGCGCTCGACCGCCGGCGGCGCGTCGGCACGCCACACCAGGCTGGTCTCGCAGCTCGGCGCCGCCCCGGCCAGCGCCGCGGGCAGGCTGCGGTAGGCGATGCCGGGCCGTTGCAGCAAGGTCATCGAACGCGGCACCAGCGCGATGCCCAGCCCGGCCGACACCAGGTTGACGATGGTCTGCATCTGGATCGCCTCCTGCGCGATCGCCGGCGTCGCGCGGTGGTGGTGGTAGAAGGCCAGCACCGCGTCGTACAGCGAGGGTGCGATGCCGCGCGGGAAGATCACCAGCGGCTGGCGCAGCAGCTCCTCGGGGCGCCAGCGGCGCGGGGCGGCATCGGGCAGCGCCAGCACCATCGGCTCGACGCCGAGCGACAGCCGCGGCAGCGCCGGCGCGTGCCCGGGGGCGTGCAGCACGAAGCCGGCGTCGAGCTCGGCGCGGGCGAAGGCCTCGAGCTGCACGTCGCCGGTGGCCTCGCGCAAGTCGACCGTCACGCCCGGCCAGGCTTCGCGGAAGCCGCGCAGCCAGCCCGGCAGCGGCCCGTAGCCCACGGTCGAGACGAAGCCCAGGCGCAAGCGCCCCTGCTCGCCACGCGCCGCGCCACGCGCCAGCGCCGGCAGCGCGGCGGCGCGCTCGAGCAGCGCGCGCGCCGGCTCGAGCAGCGCCTCCCCGGCGGGCGTCAGCGCCACGCTGCGGCGCGTGCGCGCGAACAAGGGCGTGCCGAGGCGGCGCTCGAGCTGCTGGATCGCCAGCGTGAGCGGCGGCTGCGTCATGTGCAGGCGCTCGGCGGCGCGGCCGAAGTGCAGCGTCTCGGCCAGCACCGCGAACTGCCGCCAGGCACGCAGCTCGATCTCGACATTCATTTGTCCAGCATATCAAAAGGCGATCGGATATCTATTGGACGAGCACCTGTCGCGCGGCGGATACTCGGGCCCCGCCGCGCAGGAGACCCGCATGACCGACAAGATCAACCGCCGTTCCGCCAACATCACCGAGGGCGTGGCCCGGGCGCCCAACCGCTCGATGTACTACGCGCTCGGCTACCAGGAAGGCGACTTCAAGAAGCCGATGATCGGTGTGGCCAACGGCCACTCGACGATCACGCCGTGCAACTCCGGCCTGCAGCGCCTGGCCGACGCGGCCGTGATCGGCCTGAAGGAGGCCGGCGCGAACCCGCAGATCTTCGGCACGCCGACCATCAGCGACGGCATGGCGATGGGCACCGAGGGCATGAAGTACTCGCTCGTCTCGCGCGAGGTGATCGCCGACTGCGTCGAAACCTGCGTCGGCGGCCAGTGGATGGATGGCGTGATGGTGATCGGCGGCTGCGACAAGAACATGCCCGGCGGCATGATGGGCATGCTGCGCGCCAACGTGCCCTCGATCTACATCTACGGCGGCACCATCCTGCCGGGCCGCTACAAGGGCCAGGACCTGAACATCGTCAGCGTGTTCGAGGCGGTCGGCCAGTACTCGGCCGGCAGGATGAGCGAGGAGGACTTCTGCGCCATCGAGCGCCACGCCATCCCCGGCAGCGGCTCGTGCGGCGGCATGTACACCGCCAACACCATGAGTTCGGCCTTCGAGGCGCTCGGGCTGTCGCTGCCCTATGCGTCGACGATGGCCAACGTCGAGGGCGAGATCGTCTCGATGGTCGAGCGCGCCGCGACGGTGCTGGTCGAGGCGGTCAAGGCGGACCTGAAGCCGCGCGACATCGTCACGAAGAAGGCGATCGAGAACGCCGTGGCCGTGATCATGGCCACCGGCGGCTCCACCAACGCGGTGCTGCACTTCCTGGCCATCGCGCATGCCGCGGGTGTCGAGTGGAGCATCGACGACTTCGAGCGCGTGCGCCAGCGCACGCCGGTGCTGTGCGACCTCAAGCCCAGCGGCCAGTACCTCGCGGTGGACCTGCACCGCGCGGGCGGCATCCCGGCCGTGATGAAGGAACTGCTCGCGGCCGGGCTGCTGCACGGCGACTGCGTCACGATCACCGGCAAGACCGTGGCCGAGAACCTGGCCGAGGTGCCGCCGCTCTCGCCCGAGCAGAAGGTGATCCGCCCGGTCGGCAACCCGATCTACGCACACGGCCACCTGGCGATCCTGAAGGGCAACCTGTCGCCCGAAGGCTGCGTGGCCAAGATCACCGGCCTGAAGAACCCGGTCATCACCGGCCCGGCGCGTGTGTTCGACGACGAGCAGTCGGCGCTGGCGGCGATCATGGCCAACCGGATCAAGCCCGGCGACGTGATGGTGCTGCGCTACCTCGGCCCGAAGGGCGGCCCGGGCATGCCGGAGATGCTGGCGCCCACCGGTGCGCTGATCGGCCAGGGCCTGGGCGAGTCGGTCGGGCTGATCACCGACGGCCGCTTCTCCGGCGGCACCTGGGGCATGGTGGTCGGCCACGTCGCGCCGGAGGCCTACGAGGGCGGGCTGATCGCGCTGGTGCACGAAGGCGACCCGATCACGATCGACGCCCACCGGCTGCTGCTGCAGCTCGAGGTGGACGAGGCCGAGATCGCACGCCGCCGCGCGCAATGGAAGCGCCCGGCGCCGCGCTACACCCGCGGCGTGCTGGCCAAGTTCGCGAAGAACGCCTCGAGCGCCAGTTCCGGCGCGGTGCTGGACAAGTTCGAGGACTAGCGCCCCGCGGCCTTGTTCTTCTTGTGGCGGGAGCGCGCGTCCATGCCCAGCGCCTCGAGGTTGCGCTCGCGGCGGGCCTGGCGCTTGGCGTCCATCTTCTCCATCTCGCGGCGCTTGTTGTAGCCGGTGCTGTCCGCCCAGGCCCACCAGACGGCGGCCAGGCCGAAGGGCACGCAGAACTTCCACAGGTCGCCGGTCAGCGTCCAGGTCCAGTTGGCCATCGGGCCGATGCCGGCGAAATGCAGCAGGATGATGAAGACACCAAGCAGGACGAGGTACACGGCCAGAACTCCCGGGGGCATGCGGGAAAACCGGCACCTGCCGGCCGTCAACCGCCACCCCTACAATCCGTTGATGGCACTGTAGCCGACCCCTCGGCTGGGCGGGTGGTCAAACATCCGCAGTATTTCCCGCTGGTCCCTGAAAGGAAAACGATGAAGTTGCTTCCCGCCCTGATCGTCACGCTCGGCGCCGCCGCCGCCACCGCCCCGGCGCTTGCCAACGAGGCGCTGGCCAAGGCCAAGAACTGCCTGGCCTGCCACGCCGTCGACAAGAAGGTCGTCGGCCCGGCCTACAAGGAGGTCGCCGCCAAGTACGCCGGCCAGAAGGATGCCGTCGACAAGCTGTCCGACAAGGTCATGAAGGGCGGGGTCGGCGCCTGGGGCCAGGTGCCGATGCCGGCCAACCCGCAAGTCAACGCCGCCGAGGCGAAGCAGTTGGTGCAGTGGATCCTGTCCATCAAGTGAGCCGTCCGGCGCTCGCGACGAAGGCCCCGCACGCGGGGCCTTTTTCGTTCCCGCCGGCGCTGGAGCGACGAGCATGAGCGCGCCGGGCCGCTCCCAAGCGCGAATCCCGGAGTGCGCAGCACGGAGGGTCGTCCAGTGAGCGTGGCCTTCGAACCGGAGTTCGTCGCCGGGCTGACGGCGATCTTCGAGGAGCGCATCGTCTTCAACCGCGTGCTGGGCCTGCGCATCGACGCCGTCGCGGCCGAGGCCGTGCGCGGCCACCTGCTGATGCGGCCGGACCTGATCGGCCACTTCGCGCACCACCGTCTGCACGGCGGCGTAATCAGCGCCGCCCTCGACGCGCTCGGCGGGCTGGCGGTGATGGCCGCGATCGGGGCCCGGCACCTCGACGAGACACCCGCCCAGCGCCTGCAGCGCTTCGGCAAGCTCGGCACGATCGACCTGCGCATCGACTACCTGCGCCCGGCCGTCGGTGAACGGTTCGTGCTGCACGCCGAGGTGCTGCGCCTGGGCTCGCGGGTCGCCTCCACGCGCATGAGCTTCGAGAACGCCGACGGGCGCCTGCTCGCCAGCGGCGCTGCCGCCTACATCGTGTCCTGAGCGTCTTCCGGGCGGCCGGGCAGCATGTCCGGAAACGGCGAGCCGGTGCGCAGGCGCGGGCTACCATCGTTGCATGGACCTGGACCCCGATGCCGCCTACCGCGCCCTCGCCGCACGCGACGCGCGCTTCGACGGCCAGCTCTACGTCGGTGTCACCTCCACGGGCATCTACTGCCGGCCCGTGTGCCGCGTGCGCACGCCGCAGCGGCGCCACTGCCGCTTCTTCGGCAGTGCGGCGCAGGCTGAGGCCGCCGCGTTCCGGCCCTGCCTGAAGTGCCGTCCGGAGATCGCCCCGGGCGCGGGGCTGCCGTGGAGCGTGATGGATGCCTCGCGCACGCTCGCACGGCAGGCGGCGCAGGCGCTCGACGCGCAGGCCGGCAGCGGGGAGGCGCCCGCGCTGACCGCGCTGGCCGCGCGCCTGGGCGTCAGCGACCGCCACCTGCGCCGCATCTTTGTCACGGAACATGGCGTGACGCCGCTGCAGTACCTGCAGACGCGCCGGCTGCTGCTGGCCAAGCAACTGCTGACCGACAGTGCGCTGCCGGTTGCGCAGGTCGCGCTGGCCAGCGGCTTCCGCAGCCTGCGCCGCTTCAATGCCTGCTTCGTTCAGCGCTACCGCATGAGCCCGAGCCGGCTGCGCAGCGCGGCGGCCGGGCCAAGCCGGGCGGCCGCGGCGGCGCCGGAGGCGGTCGTGCTGACGCTGTCGTACCGCGCGCCGTACGACCATGCGGCGCTGCTGCGCTTCGTCGCGCAGCGCGCGATCCCCGGCATCGAGCAGGTCGACGGCACGACGATCCGCCGCAGCCTGCGCGCCGGCAGCGTGGCCGAACCGGCCGGCTGGATCGAGGCGGGTTTCCTGCCCGCGCAGCAGCGCGTGCAGCTGCGCTTCGCCGCCGCGCTGGCACCGGCCAGCGCGCGGCTGGTGCTGCTGGCGCGGCGCTGGCTGGACCTCGACGCCGCGCCGCAGACCATCGACGCTGCGCTCGCGGCGCTGCCGGGTCCGCCCGGCATCCGCCTACCCGGCAGCCTGGATGCCTTCGAGCTCGCCGTGCGTGCTGTGCTCGGCCAGCAGGTGACGGTGGCCGCGGCACGCACGCTCGCCTGCCGCCTGGTGGCGCGCTTCGGCATGCCGCTGGCCACGCCCTGGCACGACATCACTCGCGCCTTCCCGGCCCCCGACATGCTGGCGGCCGCGGCGCCCGCGGACATCGCCGCGCTCGGCATCGTGCGCACGCGCGCGCAGGCGCTGGTGGCGCTGGCGCAGGCCTGGCCCGGGCTTGCCGCACTGCTCGAGCGCCCGGGCGAGCCGCAAGCGCTGGTGGACGCGCTGACCGCGCTGCCGGGCATCGGCGCGTGGACCGCGCACTACATCGCGATGCGCGCCGCCGGCTGGCCCGATGCCTTCCCGCCCGGCGACGTCGCGGTGCTCAAGGCCCTGCGCCGGCACGATGCCGCGCTCACCCCGCGCGCCGCGCTGGCGCAGGCCGAGGCCTGGCGGCCCTGGCGTGCCTACGCGGTGCTGCGCCTCTGGAACTCGCTGAGCCCGACCCCATGAAGAATTCCGACGCCGGCGAGCTGGCGCTGCTGGCCGCCCTGTGGGGCGCCTCGTTCCTGTTCATGCGCCTGGGCGCGGCCGAGTTCGGCCCGGTTGCGCTGGCCGCGGTGCGTGTGGCCGGCGCCACGCTGTGCCTGCTGCCGCTGCTCGCGCTGCGCGGCCAGCTCGGCGAACTGCGCCGGCACTGGAGGCCGATCGTCACGGTCGGGCTGATCAACTCGGCCCTGCCCTTCCTGCTCTACAGCTACGCCGCGCTGTCGATCAGCGCCGGGCTGTCGTCGATCTTCAACGCCGCCACGCCGCTGTTCGGCGCGCTGATCGCCTGGCTCTGGCTGCGCGACCGGCTCACGCCGCCGCGCATCGCCGGCCTGGCGATCGGCTTCGCGGGCGTGCTGTGGCTGGCCTGGGACAAGGCCTCGTTCAAGCCCGGCGGCTCGGGCTGGGCGGTGCTGGCCTGCCTGGGCGCGACGCTGTGCTATGGCCTCGCGGCCAGCTTCACGAAGAAGCACCTCGCGGGCGTGGCACCGCTCGCGGTGGCCACTGGCAGCCAGCTCGGCGCGACGCTGGCCCTCGCGCTGCCGGCGCTGTGGTGGTGGCCGGCGGCGGCGCCCTCGGCCACTGCCTGGGGCGCGGCCACGCTGCTGGCCCTGCTGTGCACCGGCGTGGCCTACGTGCTGTACTTCCGGCTCATCGCCCACATCGGTGCGGCCAACGCGATCACGGTCACCTTCCTGATCCCGGTGTTCGCGGTCGCCTGGGGCTGGCTGTTCCTGGCCGAGCGGCCGACCGGCGCGATGGCGCTGGGCTGCGTGGTGATCCTGCTCGGCACCGGCCTGGCCACCGGCGTGCTGGGGCCCGCCTGGCGCGCGCGGGTCAGACCGGCAGGCTGAGGTCGACCACCTGCGGCCGCGTCTGCAGGTAGGCGGCCAGGTGGTCGGCGATGCGCGGGCCGGCCTCGCCGTCCCAGTACTCCGGCACGCGGCCGCGCTTGCCGCCGTTGAAGATGCAGTCCCACACGATGCGCGTGGCCAGCGCCTTGTTGCGGCCGACGAACAGGTTGGACCCCTGCGCGACGGTGATGCCACGCTCCGGCCCGCTGCCGACGGTCAGGCAGGGGATCGACAGGATGGTCGCCTCCTCCTGCACCGTCCACGAATCGGTGATCACGCAGGTCGCGTTGGCCAGCAGCTGCACGAAGGAGGGGTGGCTCTGCGGCGGGCGGCCGGCGATCGGCTCGCGCCCGAGCAGGCGGTCGAGCCGGAACTTGGCCAGGTGCTCGGCCGTTCCGGGCACCATCGGCCAGACCAGCGGCACGTCGTGCGCGACGGTGCGCACGATGTCGATGATCTCGGCCAGCGCGAGCCGGTCGTTGATCTCCTGCAGCCCCTGCAGCGCGACCACGCCGTAGCCATTGCGCCCGGACAGGAAGTTGGCCGGCAGCGCGAGCCGCTCGCGCGGGCTCGGCACCGCGAGCTTGCAGCGCAGCGCGAACTGCAGCGCGTCGGCCAGCAGGTTGCCGGCAAAGCAGACCCGCTCGGCGGCGACGCTCTCCTGCGCCAGCTGCTCGTTGGCCTGGTTGTCGCTGGTGTAGAGCACGTCGGCGAGCTGGTCGGTGAGCCGGCGCGTGATGTCACCGGCGCCGGCCTGCTCGTGCGTGCGGATGCCCGCGCCCACGTGCATCACCGGCAGGCCCTTGCGGCTCGCGACCAGGCCGCAGGACAGCGCTGCGTCGCTGCCGTCGAACACGATCACGGCGCTCGGCACGCACTGGTCGACGACGAACTCGAAGCGCTTCATCAGCTCGGCCGCGCGGCCGGCGTAGGTGCCGCCGGCGATGCCCAGGTTGATCAGGCGCTGCGGCATCTCCAGCCCGGCGAACAGCTCGCGGTGCCGCTCGAAGGCGTTGTTGGCGTAGCAGCGCACCAGCAGCGTGACCGGCAGATCGGAGCGCGCGGCGAGCGCTCGCATGAGTGCCGCAGCCTTGACATGGTCGCTCTGCGAGGCCGCCACGCACAGCAGCGGTCGCGCCTCGCCGCCGGCGTAGGGCCAGGGCGGCGGCTCGGGCGCCACCGGGGCTGCGGAAGCGGGCGCGGGCGCAATGACCGGCGGCGCGGGCTCGGGGGTGGGTTCGAGGGTGGCTTCGAGCACGGGCTCCGGCACGGCTTCGGGCCCACGCGGCGCCGTCGGCGGCGGCGCGACCTCGCGCAGCACCGGCAGTTCCGGCGGCACCGGCCCGGTGTCACCGATCTCCGCGCGCAGGTCGCGCGCGGTCTGCTCGACCAGCGCCGCGTCGATGTGCTTCTTGCCGCCCAGGAAGCAGGCCAGCATCAGCCGGTTGCACAGCAGGTTGATGCGCCGCGGGATGCCCTGCGACCAGCGGTGCACCTCGACGAAAGCGGCGTCGTCGAAGCCCGGGTTGCCGCTCCAGCCGACCTTGGCCAGGCGGTGGCGGATGTAGCCGCCGGTCTCCTCCGGCGAGAGCGGGCCGAGGTGGCAGGACACGGCCACGCGCTCGCGCAGGCGGATCAGGTCGCCCGAGGCGACCATGTCGCGCAGCTCGGGCTGGCCGATCAGGCAGACCTGCAGGCCGGCGCCGCCGCCCTTCTCCAGCTGGATCAGCCACTCGAACGCACTGCGCTCGAGGTGCTGCGCCTCGTCGATGATGAGCACCGCGCGCCGGCCCTCGCGCGCCAGGTCGGCCAGGTACTGGCGCAGCGCCTCGCCGAGCTCGGCGGGCGAGCCCGAGCGCGACGGCGCGCCGAAGGCCAGCAGGATGGCGCGCAGCAGTTCGGCATCGTCGAGCTGCGTCGTCAGCACCTGGCCGACGACGACGTTCGACGTGTCCAGCTGCCCGAGCAGCGTGCGCACCAGCGTCGTCTTGCCGGCGCCGATCTCGCCGCTGACGACCACGAAGCCGCCCGGCGCGTCCAGCGCACGGCGCAGCACCGCGAGCGCGTCGTGGTGGCCGTGGCTGTCGAAGTAGAAACTCGGGTCGGGGCTGAGCTGGAACGGCGGCCCGCTGATCCCGAAGTGGGATTCGTACATTGACGCGAGTATGCCCGGGCCGGTCGCCCGGGCCGGTCCCTAGACCTTCGTCACGCGCACCGCCGTCACCTTGAAGCCCGGGATCTTGCCGAAGGCGTCGACCGCCGAGCCGGTCAGCTTGTTGGCCGCCGCCTCCCAGTAGGCGAAGGGCAGGAACAGCTGGCCCTCGCGCACCGTCGGCGTCACCTCGGCGACCGCCTCGATCGTGCCGTGGTGCGACTCGACGCGGATGGCATCGCCGTCGGCCACGTCCAGCGACGCTGCGTCGGCCGGGTGGATGCTGACCCGCGGCGCCGGCGCCAGCGCCTCCAGCACCTCGGCGCGGCGTGTCATCGCGCCGGTGTGCCAGTGCTCGAGCACGCGGCCGGTGGAGATCACCAGCGGGTAGTCGCGGCTGGGCTGCTCGGGGCCGGGCGTGAAGCGCGCCGGCACGATCGTCGCGCGGCCGTCGACGGTGGGGAAATGGTCGGTAAACACCACCGCCTGGCCCGGCGCATCCTCGCGCTCGGCGGGCGTGACCACCGCCTCCTCGCGCAGCAGGCGCGCCCAGGGCACGCCGGCCAGCGGCTCCATCACCACACGCATCTCCTCGTAGACCCGCGCCACCGGCGCCTCGGCCGCCGCATGGCCGTCGCCATCCTCGGCGCTCCAGTAGTCCCACGCCAGGCCCATGCGCCGGGCGATCTGCTCGATCGCCCACAGGTCCTGGCGCGCCTGGCCGGGCGGCGCGAGCGCGGGCCGGCCGATCTGGATCAGCCGGTCGGTGTTGGTGACGGTGCCCCACTTCTCGGCCCAGGCCGAGGCGGGCAGCACGACGTCGGCCAGGATCGCCGTCTCGGTCGGGAAGATGTCCTGCACGACCAGGTGCTCGAGCTTCGCCAGCGCGGCGCGCGCATGATCGAGGTCCGGGTCGCTCATCGCCGGGTTCTCGCCCTCGACGAACATGCCGCGGATCTTGCCCGCGGCGGCGGCATGCATGATCTCGACGACGGTCAGCCCGGCCTCGCCGCCCAGGCCCGTGCCCCACAGCTGCTCGAACCTGGCGCGCACATCCTCGCGCACGACACGCTGGTAGTTCGGGTACATCATCGGGATCAGGCCCGCGTCGCTCGCCCCCTGCACGTTGTTCTGGCCGCGCAGCGGGTGCAGCCCGGTGCCGGGCCGGCCGATCTGCCCGGTGGTGAGCGCCAGCGCGATCAGGCAGCGTGCGTTGTCGGTGCCGTGCACGTGCTGGCTCACGCCCATGCCCCACAGGATCATCGAGCCCTTCGAGGTGGCATACGCCCGCGCCACCTCCCGGATCGTCTCGGCCGGGATGCCGCAGATCTCGGCCATGCGCTCCGGCGTCGCCTCGGCCACGCTGGCCTTCAGCGCGTCGTAGCCGTTGACGCGCTGCGCGACGAAGGCCTCGTCGACCAGCCCCTCGGCGACGATCACGTGCAGCATTCCGGTCAGCAGCGCGACGTCGGTGTCGGGCCGGAACGCCAGGTGCCAGGTGGCGAAGCGTGTCATCGGCGTGGCGCGCGGGTCGGCCACGACGAAGCGCGCGCCGCGCTTGACGGCGTTCTTGATCCAGCTCGCCGCCACCGGGTGGTTGGCCGCCGGGTTGGCGCCGATCAGGAAGATCAGGTCGGCCTGCGCCACGTCCTCCACCGGGTTGGAGACCGCGCCCGAACCGATGCCCTCGAGCAGCGCGGCCACCGAGCTCGCATGGCACAGCCGCGTGCAGTGGTCGACGTTGTTGGTGCGGAAGCCCGTGCGCACCAGCTTCTGGAACAGATAGGCCTCCTCGTTGCTGCCCTTGGCCGAGCCGAAGCCGGCCAGCGGGCTCTGCGCCCCGTCGGGCGAGCCGTCGCGGATCGCCGCGAGGCCGGCGGCGGCGCGGTCCAGCGCCTCGTCCCAGCTCGCCTCGCGGAACAGGGCGCTGAGCGGCAACTCGCCGCGCTTGACCTGCTCGATATGCGTCGGGTCCTTCGCGACGCCATCGCGCCGGATCAGCGGCACCGTGAGGCGCTCGCCGTCGCGCACGTAGTCGAAGCCGAAGCGGCCCTTGACGCACAGCCGGCCATGGTTGGCCGGGCCGTCGCGACCGGTGACGTAGCGGATGGCTTCTTCGCCGCGCTCGTCGCGCCCGACATGCCAGGTGAGCTGGCAACCGACGCCGCAGAACGGGCAGACCGAATCCACCGCGCGCTCGATCTTCGCCAGGCCCGCGCCCTTGGCCGGCATCAGCGCGCCGGTCGGGCAGGCCTGCACGCATTCGCCGCAGGCCACGCAGGTGGAGTCGAACACCGGGTCGTCCTGGTCGAACACGATCTTCGCGTGCGCACCGCGGTGCGCCAGGCCGAGCACATCGTTCACCTGCAGGTCACGGCAGGCGCGGATGCAGCGCGTGCACTGGATGCAGGCGTCGAGGTTGACCGCAAACGCCGGGTGCGAGGTGTCGGGCGACACCGCCGCGCGCCCCGGCAGCCGGCCGCGCGGGGCCTGCAGCTTGTCGGCCCAGAACAGCAGCTTGGACTGCGTGGTCAGCTCGGCGCTCGCCGCGCCGGCGTCGCTGACCAGCAGCTCGAGCACCATCATCTGCGCCGCCACCGCGCGCGCGCTGGTGCTCTCGACCTTCATGCCCGGCGTCGGCGTGCGGCAGCACGAGGGCGCGAGCGTGCGCTCGCCGGCGATCTCGACGACGCAGGCGCGGCAGTTGCCCACCGGCTCGAGCCCGCGGCTCGCGCACAGGTGCGGGATCGGCATGCGCGAACGCTTGGCCGCGTCGAGGATGGTCTCGCCCGGCGTCGCCGCGACGGTCTTGCCGTTGAGCGTGAACTCGATGAACTCCACCGGCTTGTTCATGACTGCCCCTCGCCCGACGGGTACGTCGGTCGATCCCCCGCGGGGATGCGGGCCGGCTTGGGAGCGGCCCGGCGCTCGGCCCGCGAGACCAGCATTGGCACAGGGTCGTTCATGCTCGCTCCAGCTCGTGCGGGAAGTAGCGGACCACGCAGTCCACCGGGTTGGGTGCGGCCTGGCCGAGGCCGCAGATCGAGGCGTCGCGCATCACCTGCGAGAGCTCGGCGAGCAGCGCCACGTCCCAGGTGTCGCGCTCGATCAGCTCGCGCGCCTTGGCCGTGCCGCTGCGGCACGGCGTGCACTGGCCGCAGGATTCGTCCTCGAAGAAGCGCATCAGGTTGCGCGCCGCGTCGACCGCACGGTCGACGTGATTCGCGCTCTTCGTCAGCACCACGACCGCGGCCGAGCCGATGAAGCAGCCGTGCGGCTGCAGCGTGTCGAAGTCGAGCGGCACGTCGGCCAGCGACGCCGGCAGGATGCCGCCCGAGGCACCGCCGGGCAGGTAGCCGTACAGCTCGTGGCCCGCGGGCAGGCCACCGCAGTACTCGTCGACCAGCTCGCGCAGCGTGATGCCGGCCGGCGCCAGCTTGACGCCCGGCTCGCGCACCCGGCCCGAGACCGAGAACGAGCGCAGGCCCTTGCGGCCGTGCCGGCCCTGCGCGGCAAACCACTGCGGGCCGCGCTCGAGGATGTCGCGCACCCAGTACAGCGTCTCGAAGTTGTGCTCCAGCGTCGGCCGCCCGAACAGGCCGACCTGCGCCACGTACGGCGGCCGCAGGCGCGGCATGCCGCGCTTGCCCTCGATCGACTCGATCATCGCGGACTCCTCGCCGCAGATGTAGGCGCCGGCGCCGCGGCGCAGCTCGATCGCCGGCAGTTCGGGCACCGGCGGATCGGCCTGCAGCGCGGCCAGCTCGCGCTCGAGCAGTGCGCGGCAGCCGTGGTACTCGTCGCGCAGGTAGATGTAGATCTTCGCGATGCCCACGGCCCAGGCGGCGATCAGCATGCCCTCGAGGAAACGGTGCGGGTCGCGCTCCAGGTAGTGGCGGTCCTTGAAGGTGCCGGGCTCGCCCTCGTCGATGTTCACCGCCATCAGGCGCGGCGCGGCCTCGTTGCGGACGATGCGCCACTTGCGGCCGGAGGGGAAGCCGGCGCCGCCCAGGCCGCGCAGGCCGGAATCCTCCATCGCCTTGAGCACCGACTCCACCTCGCGTGTGCCGACATGGCAGGAGCACAGCAGCGCGTATCCGCCCTGGGCACGGTAGGCGTCGAAGTCGATCGCCGCGGGCAGATCGTCGCGCGTGTGCAGGCTGGCGACGGCCGACTGCACGTCGAGCGCACGCGCCTGCGCCACCGGCCGCTGATGCACCACCGCCACCGGCGCCTGCTCGCAGCGGCCGACGCAGGGCGCCTCGAGCAGGCGCACATCGTTGCCGAGCAGCCCGGGCAGCTTGGCCAGCAGTTCGCGCGCGCCGGCCAGCTCGCACGACAGGCTGGCGCAGACACGCACCGTCAGCCGCGGCGGCGCGTCGAAGTCGCCGGCCGTGTTCTCGCGCACCACGTCGAAGTGGTGGTAGAAGCTCGCCACCTCGAACACCTCCACCTGGGACAACCGGTGCAGCTGCGCCAGCGCGGCCAGGTGGTCGGCGCGCAGCTGTCCGTGCCGGTCGTTCAGCGCATGCAGGTGCTCGATCAGCAGGTCGCGCCGCAGCGGCAGGGTGCCGAGGCACTCCCGCACCTCGCGCAGCGTGGCCTCGTCGACCTTGCGTCCGCTGCGCTGGGCGCGCTGGCGGCGCGGCAGCCGGTCGCTGACCGCCTGCAGGGGGATCACGGTGGTGCTCATCGGTCGAGGTTAAGCAGGCGCTCGCGGCACAATATGCAAGTAGATTCATATTAGGCCCGGGACAACCCTTGCACATCCGTCTTCACCCGCACTGGGAGATCGGCGCCGAGGACGGCCCCTACCTGCCGACGGCCGACCTGCTGCAGCTGCTGGCGGCGGTGCAGGACAGCGGCACGCTGGCCCAGGCGGCACGCGGGCTCGGCTGGTCGTACCGGCATTGCTGGGGGCTGGTGAAACGCGCCGAGGCGGAGTTCGGCGCGCCGCTGATTGCCGCCGGACGCGGCCGCGGCTCGTCGCTCACCGAGTTGGCCCTGAAGCTGATCTGGGCCGACCGGCGCATCGCCGCGCGGCTGGCGCCGCTGCTGGAGTCGCTCGCCTCCGAGGTCGGCCACGAGCTCGACCGCGAACGCGCCCCGGCGCGGCGCGCGGTGCGCATCGACGCGAGCCACGGCTTCGCGGTCGCGCGATTGATGGAGCAGCTCCAGGCCGCACGCATCCCCGTCGAGCTGCGCTACCGCAACAGCCTGGAGTCGGTGGCCGCGCTGGCGCGCGGCGACTGCGACCTGGCCGGCTTTCACGTGCCGATCGGCGAGTTCGAGCCGCGTGCGCTGCAGCGCTACCGGCGCTGGCTGCGCGCCGACCAGCATGTGCTGGTGCACCTGGCGGTGCGCACGCAGGGGCTCTTCGTACCGGCCGGCAACCCCAAGGGCATCCGCGGCATCGCCGACCTGGCGCGGCCCGACGTGCGCTTCGTGAACCGCCCCGAAGGTTCGGGCACGCGTCTGCTCACCGAGCTGCTGCTCGAGCGTGCCGGCATCGCACCCGAGCGCGTGCGCGGCTTCGACGACACCGAGATGACCCACGCCGCAGTGGCCGCCTACATCGCCAGCGGCATGGCCGACGCCGGGCTGGGCGTGCAGACCGCGGCGCAGCGCTTCGGGCTGCATTTCATCCCGCTGCTGCGCGAGCGCTACTTCTTCGCGCTGGCGGATAACGGGCTCGCCCAGCCGCCGGTGCAGCGACTGCTGGCACTGCTCGCGAGCCCCGCCTGCCGCGCGGCGATCGCCTCGCTGGTGGGCTACCACGCGGCCGAAACCGGGCGCGTGCAGCGGCTCGACGAGGCGTTCGACGCGCTGCCGCTCGGCTGAGCCGGCTACGCGCCTGTGGCGACGCGGCGACGCAGGTCGTGCTCGAGCATCAGGCTGTCGGCCAGGAACTTGGGCGCCCAGTTCAGCAGCTGGTAGCGCCCGTAGTCACCGTCGACCGGGAACGAGCCCTTCACGCCGCCGCGCAGGTCCGCCGGGCCGTCGACATGCACCGTCCGGCGCAGGTAGGCATTGGCGCGCTGCGCGGCGTCGAAGTAGCGCCGGTCGCCCAGCAGCTCGAACAGCAGCATCCAGCAGATCGCGACCTGCGCCACGCCGGTCAGGCAGACCCAGGGCACGGCCGCCTTCCAGCCCGGCAACAGGCGGCCGGGCAACGCCCCGTCGGGCGTGACACTGCGCAACAGGCCCTCCGCGATGCGCCGGGCCGCGTCCAGCAGGCGCTCCTCGGGCCGGTAGCGATGCGCCTCGAGAACCCCTCGCAAGGCGTATCCGATCGTGTGCGTCAGCGGACGCCTCGGGTCGTCGAGGCAGCATTTCGGCAGCCAGCCGTCCTTCGCCTGCGAGCTCAGGGCCCAGTAGACGTTGCGCAGGCCGGCCTCGCCGTATCCACGTGCCGGTTCCACCCGCGCCGCCTCGAACAGACCCCAGGCGACATGCGTCTCGTATTCCTTCTCGCCGGCCGCCGCGAACGGGGTCGGATGGCGGCGCCAGCAGCCGTCCGCGTCCTGGCTCTCGACCAGCCAATCGGCCGCCTTGCGCATTGGCGCGCCGTAGCCGCCGAAACTCGCTTCGGCCGCGGCCAACCCGAGCAGGATCTGCCCGGTATTGAAGGTCACCGGCACCACCGGCTTGGAGTCGATGCGCCCGCCCTGGAAGCCGCCGCCCGGCAGCTGGATGGACACCAGCCAGTCGGTCATGCGGCGGGCGCGGTCGCGCAGTTCGCCACGGCCCAGCCAGGCGGCGCCGGCAATGAACGTGGGCACGATGTAGCCGGTGGTCTCGGGGTACGAGGTCTCCCAGCCGCGCAGCAGGTCGTAGCTGCGCGCAACGCCGCCGTCGGCGCTCGGGGAGCAGTCCTGGGCGCGGCTCATCCAGTCGAACAGCGCGGGCAGGACGGCCGCGCTGCCCGGGTCATGGGCCGGCAATCCGTCACGGTCGCGGCGGCTCTCCGCGCGTGCGATGCTCGGCAGCGACATCCACTCGCGCGCTCGCCGCAAAATCACTTTCATGAACAGGGATTCTAGGTGCGGGGCATCGCAGCAGCGCTCCCCCGATACGGTGGCGTTGGTGGGGCACGAACGATGACGAGCAGTCCACTCGGACCGTGGCGCGCGTTCAAGCGCGCGCTCAAGCCCCGCCTGCTGGCGCTGCACGGCGCCTACGTGCGCCGGTTTCGCGCCTTCGGCGATGCCGAATTGCTGCAGGCGCTGCGCGACGTCGGCATCCGCGAGGGTGACAGCGTGATGCTGCACAGTGGCTTCGGGGGCCGGCACGGCTACCGTGGCACGATCGAGCAGCTGACCGACGTCTTTCTCGCCGCCGTCGGTCCGTCCGGCCATCTGCTGATGGTGTCGCTGCCCTACCGCAGTTCCTCGTTGCAGTACCTGCAGCAGGGGCGGCGCTTCGACGTACGCCGCACGCCGTCGATGATGGGCATGGTCTCCGAGTACTTCCGGCGCCGGCCCGGCGTGCTGCGCAGCCTGCATCCGACGCATCCGGTGCTGGTGCTCGGCCCGGAGGCACAGCGCATCGTGGCCGGCCACGAGCATCGCGTCCACCCCTGCGGGCCGGGTACCCCGTTCGAGCGCCTGGCCGAGCACGACGGCGTGGTGGCGTTCTTCGACGTGCCCTTCGCCACCTTCACGTTCTTCCACCACCTGGAGCATCTCGTGCACAAGCACCTGCCGTTCCCGCTCTACACCGACGAGCCCTTCGTCGTGCCGGTGGTGGACCAGGACGGCCAGCCGCGCACGGTCACCACCTACGTGTTCGCGCCCGAGGCGATCCGGCGCCGACGCTTCGAACGTCTCGAGCACGCACTGCGCCAGCGTGGACTGATCCGCGGGCGGCGCATCGGCAACACGGTGGTCGAGGCGGTTCGCGTGCGGGAGGTGATCGCCTGCGTCGAGGAAATGCGGCGAGCCGGCCAGTTCTTCTACGAGCTCCCGGACGCACCGGACCACCAAGATGAGGGACAGGCGGTCCGGTAATCCTGCTCGTCATGGGGGGCCGACACCGAAGACCATCGGCTATCCTCGACCGCGACTCTTAGAGCCACGCCCACTGCCGCATGTCACCCGCCGCATCGTTCCTCGCCTTCGACGGCCGCTGGGTCGTGGTGACCGGTGCGTCCTCGGGCCTGGGCCGCGCGATCGCGGTCGAACTCTCGCGCCATGGTGCGGGCGTCGTGCTGGTGGGCCGCGATGCCGCGCGCCTGGCAGACACCGCCGCGCTGCTGGGCGACGCGCCGCACCGTACGCTGCCGCTCGACCTGGCTGGACTGGATGCGATCGCCCCGGCCGTCGCCACGCTGAAGACCGAGCTCGGCCCGCTGTATGGCCTGTGCCATGCGGCCGGCATCGTGCAGACGCGCCCGCTCGCATCGAACACCGTCGACGGAATGCGCGCGCAGTTCGACGTCAACCTCTACGCCGGGCTGGAGATGGCACGCGCCATCTGCCGACGCGACGTGATGACGCCCGACGGCGGCAGCCTGCTGTTCATCTCCTCGGTCTACGGGCGTGTGGGCATGCCCGGGCAGACCGGCTACTGCGCCACCAAGGGCGCGGTGGCGGCCGCGGTGCGTTCCCTGGCCGTCGAGCTCGCCCGGCGCAACGTGCGCGTCAACTGCCTCTCGCCGGGCCTGGTGCACACCGAGATGACGAAGCAGTCGTTTGCCAAGCTGTCGCCCGAGCACGTGCGCAAGCTCGAGGAGGCACACCCGCTCGGCCCGGGCCAGCCGGAAGACGTGGCACGCGCCGCGACCTTCCTGCTTTCCCCCGGCACCCGCTGGATCACCGGCGCCGACCTCGCGGTCGACGGCGGCTACACCGCCCAATAGACATCACGACAGGCACGGACGATGGAAACCCAAGACGCATTGCAGTGGATCGCCGAGGTGTTCGAGGAAAGCCCCGGCCGCATCAACGCGGGCACGCTGCGCGAGCAGATCCCGGGCTGGGATTCGCTCGGCACGCTCTCGCTCATCGCCGGACTGGACGAGCGCTTCGACATCCAGCTCTCCGAGCAGGACATCGAGGCGCTGAAGAGCGTGGCCGACCTGCTCGACCTGCTGCGCCGCCACGGCGCGCTGGTGGCCGCCTGAGCCGCGCGTGCGTTTCGTCCTGGTCGACCGCATCGAGTCGCTGCAGCCCGGGGTGAGCGTCGTGGCCGCGCGGCGCGTGCCGCCGGACGAGGATTATTTCCAGGACCACTTCCCCGGTTTCCCCGTCGTGCCCGGCGTGCTGTTGACCGAAATGATGGGCCAGGCCGCCGCCAAGGCGCTGGACGGCGAACGCCGGCCGCGCGGCAAGGCGATGCTGGCCAAGATCCTCTCGGCCAGCTTCCGCCAGTGGGTGCGGCCGGGCGACGAGGTGATGCTGCATGCGCAGATCACCGCCAACACCGAGCGCTACGCGAATGCCGACTGCCGCGCCGAGGTGGCCGGCAAGCCGGTCGCGCAGTGCAGCCTGTTCTTCACCTTCGTGCCGCCGGGCACCCTCGCGGCCGACTTCCGCGACCCGGTGCTCGACGCCTATCTCGCAAGCCACCCGACATGACTGCCTCGCCCTTCGGACTGCAGCAGCAGTGCGTGCTCGTCACCGGCGGCACGCGCGGCATCGGCCGAGCCATCGCGCTGCAGTTCGCACGCGCCGGCGCGCAGGTGGTGGCCAACTACGCGCGCAACGACGACGCCGCGCAGGCGCTGCAGGCGGCTGCGGCCGCCGAAGGACTGGCGCTCGAGGTGCTGCGTGCCGACCTGACGCTGCCCAAGGGACTGGAAGCCGTGCAGCAGCGCATGGCCGCCTGCGGCGACGCGCTGCCCTCGATCGTGCACTGTGCGGCCACCGGCGTGCACAAGCCCTTCGCCGAGCTCAGCGCGCGCCACCTCGACTTCACGCTGGCGCTGAACACACGCGCCTTCTTCGAGCTGGTGCGCACCTTGCTGCCGGTGCTGCGCCCCGGCTCGGCCGTGGTCGCGGTGTCGTCCGCGGGCGCGCAGCGCGCCGTGCCCGCCTACACGACGGTGGGCACCTCCAAGGGCGCGCTCGAGGCGCTGGCTCGGCACCTCGCCGTGGAGCTGGCACCGCAGGGCATCCGCGTCAACATCCTGTCGCCCGGCAGCGTGCTCACCGACGCCTGGGAGGCCTTCCCCGACAAGGAACAGCGCCTCGCCGACGCGCTGCGCCGCTCGCCGCGCGGTCGGCTGGTCACGCCGGAGGAAGTGGCGCTGGCGGCGCAGTTCCTGTGCAGCCCGGCCTCGGCGGCGCTGGTCGGCCACACGCTGGTGGTCGACGGCGGCACGCGCATCCTCGAATGACCCGCGGAAGGAGCCGAGCATGAGCCAACACCGCATCGACGGCCTGCGCATCGCCGGCATCGCCACCTGCGTGCCGGCACGCGCCGAGAACAACCTCGACCCGGCACTCGGCTTCGATCCGGACGAGGTGCGCAAGGTGGTGCAGATGGCCGGGGTGCGCGAACGCCGCGTCGTCGAGCCGGGCGTGACCGCGGCGGACCTGTGCTTCGAGGCGGCCGAGGAACTGCTCGAGCGCCTGGGCTGGGAGCGCGATTCGGTCAGCGGGCTGATCTTCGTGACGCAGTCGCCCGACTACTTCCTGCCCTCCACCGCCTGCATGCTGCACCAGTGGCTCGGCCTGAGCGACACCTGCGCGGCCTTCGACCTGGGCCTGGGCTGCTCGGGCTACCCCTACGGCCTGTACCTCGCCGCGGCGATGCTCAAGGGTGGCGGGCACCGGCGCATCCTGATGCTGCACGGCGAGACGCCGAGCCGCTTCGTCGCGCCCGACGACCAGGCCACGCGGCTGCTGTTCAGCGATGCCGGTTCGGCCACCGCGCTCGAGCCCGCCGACGACGGCAGCGCGCACTTCTGCCTGCACACCGACGGCAGCGGGCATGCCGGGTTGATCATCCGTGGCGGTGCCTTCCGCGACCGCACCCCGGCCGACCCGCGCGAGCTGTTCCTGCGCATGGACGGTGCGGGCATCTTCAACTTCACGATCAAGCGCGTGCCGCCGCTGGTGAAGGACACGCTCGCCTTGGCCGGCCTCGCCGTCGAGCAGGTGGACCAGTTCGTGTTCCACCAGTCCAACCGCTTCATCATGAAGCACCTGATGAAGAAGTGCGGCCTGCCCGACGCCAAGGTGCCGATGACGATCGAGGACAACGGCAACTGCGGCGGGCCCTCGGTCGCCGTGACGTTGACGCGTTGCCTGCCGGCACAGCGCGAGCGCGCGCAGAAGCTGATGCTGCTGGGCTATGGGGTCGGCCTGTCCTGGGGTGCCGCGGTGGTCGACGTCGACCCGCAGGCCGCCCTGCTGCACCGCGACTACGCCGGCACCCTGGCGCGCCGCGGCGCGGCCTGAGCGCATGTGCGGCATCGCCGGGCTGTGGAGCCCGCCCGGAGTCGCGCCGCCGCGTGCGGGCGAGGTGGAGGCGATGGTCGCCGCGCTGCACCACCGCGGGCCCGACGGACAGGGCGTGCATGTCGACGGGCCGGTGGCGCTGGGCCATGCCCGGCTGGCGATCATCGACCCGGCCGGCGGCGCGCAGCCGCTCGCCAACGAGGACGAGCGCATCTGGGTCAGCTTCAACGGCGAGATCTTCAACTACCGCGAGCTGCGCGACGAGCTGCTGCAGCGCGGCCACCGCTTCCGCACCGCCTCCGACACCGAGGTGCTGGTCCATCTGTACGAGGAGCTGGGTGACGATTTCGTCGCGCGGCTGAACGGCCAGTTCGCCTTCGCGCTGTGGGACGGCCACCGCCGGCGCCTGCTGCTGGCGCGCGATCGCATCGGCATCCGGCCGCTGTTCCATGCCGAGGCCGGCGGGCGCTTCGCCTTCGCCTCCGAGGCCAAGGCGCTGTTCACCCTGCCGGCGCTGCCGCGGCGGCTGAGCGCGAACGCACTGGCCGCCACCTTCAGCTACTGGTCGCCGATCGCGCCGCAGAGTGCGTTCGAGGGCGTTCACGCGCTGCCGCCGGGGCACCTGATGGTGGTCGATGGCGACGGGCAGCGGCTGCAGCGCTACTGGGACTGGAGCTTTCCCGGCACACCGCCGCGCACCGACGACGCCGCACTCGCCGAGGAACTGCACGCGCTGATGGTCGATGCGGTGCGCCTGCAGCTGCGTGCCGACGTGCCGGTGGGCGCCTACCTCTCCGGCGGCCTGGATTCGTCGATCATCACCACGCTGATCGCGCGCCACACCGACACGCCGCTGCGCAGCTTCTCGCTCACCTTCGCCGACCGCGAGTTCGACGAGAGCGAACACCAGCGCGCGCTGGTCGAACACCTGCGCACGCAGCATTCGGCCATGCAGGCCACGCGCGCCGCGATCGCGGCCGGTTTCGCCCGTCTCGTCTGGCACGCCGAGGCACCGGTGGTGCGCACGGCGCCGGTGCCGATGATGCTGCTGGCCGATGCGGTGCGCGCGGCCGGCTACAAGGTGGTGCTGACCGGCGAAGGCGCCGACGAGGCCTTCGGCGGCTATGACCTGTTCAAGGAGGCGGCACTGCGCCGCTTCGTCGCGCGCGCGCCGGGCTCGCGCTGGCGCCCGGCCCTGCTGCAGCGGCTCTACCCCTACCTCGGCGCCTCGCCGGTGGCGGCCCGCTCGCTGGCGCAGGCCTACTTCGGCAGCGGGCTGGACGGCGTCGACCGGCCCGGCTTTGCGCATGCCATGCGGCTGGCCACCACGCGGCGCGTATTCCAGTTCTTCCGCCCCGAGTGGCAGCAGCAGCTCGCCGCCTGGGACCCCGATGCGGCGCTCGAGTCGCTGCTGCCCGCGGGCTTCGCCGGCTGGGCGCCGCTTGAGCGCGACCAGTACGTCGAGGCGCAGACCCTGCTGCCGGGTTACCTGCTCGCCGCGCAGGGCGACCGCGCGGCGATGGCGGCGTCGATCGAGGCGCGCTTCCCCTTCCTCGACCACCGCGTGCTCGAGTTCGCCGCACGCCTGCCGCCGCGCCTGAAGCTGCGCGGGCTGCACGAGAAGGTGCTGCTCAAGCGCGCCTTCGCGCACGAGCTGCCGCAGGGCATCGTCGCGCGCAGCAAGCAGCCCTACCGCGCGCCCGACAGCGCCTGCTTCTTCGCGGACGGCGCACCGCTGCCCTGGGTGGCCGAACTGCTGGCGCCGGCGTCGCTGGACGCCGCCGGCCTGTTCGACCCCGTCGCCGTGGGCAAGCTGCAGGCCAAGTGTGCCGCGGGCCGGGCGATCGGCTTCGGCGACAACATGGCCCTCGTCGGCATCCTGTCGACGATGCTGCTGCACCGCCAGTTCATCGCCGGCGAGGGTGCGCCCGCGTGAACACCCTGCTGCACCACGCCTTCGAACACAGCGCCGCGCGCTTGCCGGAGAAGACCGCGCTCGTGGCCGGCACGCGCCGCCTGAGTTATGCGCAGGTGCAGGCGCAGGTGCATGGCCTGTCGCGTGCCCTGGTCGAGGCCGGCGTCGCCCCCGGCGACCGTGTGCTGGTGATGCTCGAGAACACGCCCGAGTTCGCGGTCGCCGTGCATGCGGTGCTGGCGGCCGGCGCGGTGTTCGTGCCGATCAGCGCGCTGGCCAAGGCCGACAAGATCGCCTTCATCGCCAACGACACCCGCGCGACGGCGCTGGTCGCCGAGCCGGCCCTGGCACCGGCCTGGCGCAGTGCCCTGGCGCAGATGCCGACGCTGCTTGGCGTGGTGGTCGCCGGAGCTGCCGGCGCGGAGCCGCGTGAGCGGCCGTGGCCCGAGCCGGCGGCCGCCGGGCCGTCGGTCGCCCGCGCGCCGCAGGATCTGGCCGCGCTGATCTACACCTCCGGCACCACCGGGCGCCCGAAGGGCGTGATGCTCAGCCACGCCAACATGACCAGCGCCTGGGCCATGGTGCAGGCCTACCTCGGCCTGCGCGAGGACGACGTGATCGGCCTCGCGCTGCCGCCGGCCTTCAGCTACGGCCTGTACAACCTGCTGATGGGCCTCGGGCTCGGTGCGACGGTGGTGCAGGAACGGCAGGCGGCCTTCCCGGTCAAGCTGGCCGAGACGCTGGCGCGCGAACGCGTCACGGTGTTCCCGGGCGTGCCGACGCTCTATGCCGCGCTGCTCGACCTGCTGCCGAAGTTCGACCTGTCCGCGCTGCGCCTGCTCACCAATGCCGCCGCCGCGCTGCCCCTGCCGCACCTGCAGCGCCTGCGCGCCGCGCTGCCGCAGGCGCGGCTGTATTCGATGTACGGCCTGACCGAATGCAAGCGCGCCAGCTACCTGGAGCCGGATCAGCTAGAACAGCGGCCCGGCAGCGTGGGCCGCGGCATCCCGGGGCAGGAGCACTGGCTGGTCGACGAGCAGGGGCAGCGCCTGCCGCACGGCAGCACCGGCCAGTTGGTGATCCGCGGCCCGCACGTGATGCAGGGCTACTGGGAGCGCCCGGCGGAGACGGCCGAGCGGCTGCGGCCGGGCGATGCGCCGGGCGAGCGCCTGCTCTACACCGGCGACCTGTTCCGCAGCGACGCCGAGGGCTACCTGTACTACGTCGCGCGGCTGGACGACATCATCAAGACCCGCGGCGAGAAGGTCGCTCCGCGCGAGGTCGAGAACGTGATCTACCAGCTCGACGGCGTGACCGGCTGCGCGGTGGTCGGCGTGCCCGACGAGGCGCTCGGCCAGGCGGTCAAGGCCTTCGTGACCCTGCGCGCCGGCTGCACGCTGACCGAGCGCGAGGTCATTCGTCATTGCCTGGCGCGGCTGGAAAGCTACATGGCCCCGAAGTCGGTGGCCTTCGTCGACGAGCTTCCCCGCACCGACTCGGGCAAGATCCGCCACGCCAGCCTGCGCTGACATCCCCTTCCCCTCCAGACTCCAGAACATGAGCGACATCAAGGCCGAGGTCCGGCGCTATATCGAGGACAACTTCATCATGGGTGCCACCGGCGTGGCGCTCGCCGACGGCGATTCCTTCCTCGAGCACCACGTGCTCGATTCGACCGGCTTCCTCGAACTGATCGGCCACCTCGAGGAGACTTACGGCATCAAGGTGCTCGACGACGAGATGGTCCCGGAGAACCTGGACAGCCTCGAGAGCATCGCCGCCTACGTTTCCGGCAAGCGCAGCGCATGAACGCCACCACGCCGCTGGGACCGCAGGTCCTGCAGTACGACGAGCTCGCCGAGGCCGACCGCATCGGCCGCTGGATGGTCGACACCCTGGCGCGCCGCCTGCACCGCCGCGGCCTGGTGGTCGCCATCTCCGGCGGCATCGACAGCTCGGTGTGCGCCGCGCTCGCGGTGCGCGCGCTCGGGCCGAACAAGGTGTTCGGCCTGCTGCTGCCCGAGCGCGACTCGAGCGACTTCAGCACCCGGCGCGGCCAGGCGCTGGCGCAGCACCTGGGCATCGCGCACGAGCTGTTCGACATCGCCCCGGCGCTCGAGGGGCTGGGCTGCTACCGGCAGCGCGACGCGGCGATCCGGCGCGTCTTCCCGGCCTACGGCGAGGGCTGGAAGAACAAGATCGTGATCGCCGGCGGCACCCAGCGCGGCATCAACTACTTCAAGCTCGTGGTCGCCGAGCCCGGCGGCACGCAGCACGAGGCGCGCCTGCCGCTGAAGGAGTACCTGCAGATCGTCGCGGCGACGAACTTCAAGCAGCGCGTGCGCAAGACGATGGACTACTTCCACGCCGACCGCCTGAACTACGCCGTGGTCGGTACGCCGAACCGGCTCGAGTACGACCAGGGCTTCTTCGTCAAGGTGGGCGACGGCGCGGCCGACCTGAAGCCGATCGCGCACCTGTACAAGACCCAGGTCTACGCGATGGCGCGTGCGCTCGGCCTGCCGGCCGACATCTGCAACGCCACGCCGACCACAGACACCTACACGCTGCCGCAGGGGCAGGACGAGTTCTACTTCGCGCTGCCCTATGCGCAGATGGACCTGGCGCTGTGGGCGCTGAACCACGGCGTGGGCGCGGCCGAGCTCGGCGCGGCGCTGGGCATGGACGCCGCGGCCGCGCAGCGCGTCTACGACGACATCGCGGCCAAGCGGCGCGCGGCGGCGTACCTGCATGCCACAGCCGAAACGGTTCCGGAGCGCTGACTCTGCCGCCGCGCCCCACGCAGGCGCGGGGAGCGTGCAGTTTCGCGCGATCCGACCCCTAGGCTTGAGGGTCGCCGGCAAGCATGCTGCCGGGTCGGAGATGACATCATTCGCCCCGTCGGAAACAACGATACCGGACTAGGAAGGCAGCACGTGACAGCATCGACGGACAACCGGCCCGACGGCACCACCGCGCACGGTGCACGCGGCTTCAACTGCCGCTTCTGCGGCGCGCGACTGACCACCACCCTGGTTGACCTCGGCTCCTCGCCGCTCTGCCAGACGCACATCGCGCCCGACCAGCTCGACGCGATGGAACCCTTCTACCCGCTGCACGCCTACGTCTGCGGCGAATGCAAGCTGGTGCAACTGCAGCAGTTCGTCTCGCCCGACAGCATCTTCTCCGAGTACGCCTACTTCTCGTCCTACTCCACCAGCTGGGTCGAGCACGCGAAGCGCTACGCCCACATGATGATCGGGCGCTTCGGCCTCGGCGGCGGCAGCAAGGTGATGGAGATCGCCAGCAACGACGGCTACCTGCTGCAGCACTTCGTGGCCGCCGGGGTGCCGGTGCTGGGCATCGAGCCCGCGGCCAACGTCGCCAAGGTCGCCATCGACAAGGGTGTGCCGACCACGGTGCGCTTCTTCGGCCGCGAGACGGCCACCGCCGTGGCCGCCGAGCACGGCCGGCCCGACGTGCTGCTGGGCAACAACGTGCTCGCCCACGTGCCGGACCTGAACGACTTCGTCGCCGGCATGAAGATCCTGCTGGCCCCGGGCGGCGTGATCACGATGGAGTTCCCGCACCTGCAGCGGCTGATGGCGGAGAACCAGTTCGACACCATCTACCACGAGCACTTCAGCTACTTCTCGTTCGTGGCCGTCGAGAAGGTGTTCGCGCACCACGGCATCACGCTCTTCGACGTCGAGGAGCTGCCCACGCACGGCGGCTCACTGCGCATCTACGGCCGCCACACCGAGAACACCGCGCTGCCGGTGGGCGAGCGGGTGACGGCGCTGCGCCAGCGCGAGATCGACGACGGCTTCCTCACGATGGAGCGCTACCGCGGCTTCGACGAGCAGGTGAAGCGCACCAAGCGCAAGCTGCTGAGCTTCCTGATCGAGGCGCGCGAGCAGGGCAAGACGGTCGCCGGCTACGGCGCGCCGGGCAAGGGGAACACCCTGCTCAACTACTGCGGCATCCGCACCGACCTGCTGGACTTCACCACCGACGCGAACCCCTACAAGCAGGGCAAGTACACGCCGGGCACGCGCATCCCCATCCTGCCGCCCGAGCACCTGAAGGTGGCCAAGCCGGACTACGTGCTGATCCTGCCCTGGAACCTGAAGGACGAGATCACCCGCCAGGCCGCCTACATCGCCGAATGGGGCGGACGCTTCGTCGTGCCGATCCCCGAAGTGCGCGTGCTCTGACCACATTCCATCCACCGGAACACCAGGCAACCCCATGAAGATTCTGATCACCGGTACCGAGGGCTACATCGGCGCACGCCTCGCACCGTGGCTGAAGGCCGCGGGCCACGAGGTGCGCGGCCTCGACACCGGCTTCTACCGCGACGGCTGCCTCTACCTGGACCCGATCGGTCTGCCCAGCGGCCCTGAGACGGTCTACAAGGACCTGCGCACCGTCACGGCGGCCGATTTCGCCGGCTTCGACGCGGTGATCCACCTGGCCGAACTCTCGAACGACCCGCTCGGCCAGAACCGGCCGGAGATCACCTTCAAGATCAACCACGAGGGCTCGCTGCGCATCGCCAGGGCGGCCAAGGAAGCAGGCGTGCGCCGCTTCGTCTACGCCTCCTCGTGCAGCGTCTACGGCCTGGGCACCGGCGAGTTCCTCGACGAGACCTCGGCGGTGAACCCGCAGACGGCCTATGCGCAGTGCAAGGTCTACGTGGAGCGCGATGTCGCTCCGCTGGCGGACGATCGTTTCTCCGTCACCTTCCTGCGCAACGCCACGGTGTATGGCCCGTCGCCGCGCATGCGCTTCGACATCGTGCTGAACGACCTCTCCGCGCTCGCCTGGATCAAGCAGAAGATCGCGATGGTCAGCGACGGCAGCCCGTGGCGACCCATCGTGCACATCGAGGACGTTTGCGAGGCGATGCGCTGTGCCGCCGAGGCGCCCGCCGATGCCATCAACGGCCAGGTGTTCAACGTTGGCGCCACGCCGGAGAACTACCGCATCCGCGAGATTGCCGCGCTGGTGTCCAACGCCTTCCCGGGCTGCGAGGTGAGCGCCGGGCCGCCGAGCCAGGACAACCGCAGCTACCGCGTCTCGTTCGACAAGATCGCCGCCAAGCTGCCGGGCTTCAAGGCGAAGTGGACGGCGCAGGAGGGCGCGCACGAACTGCGCCGCCTGTTCGAGCGCATCGACTTCGACCAGGCCACCTACGAGTTCCGCGCCTTCACGCGACTCAAGCAACTGAAGTACCTGCAGCGCACGAAGCAGATCGACGACGACCTGTTCTGGAGCGCGCGTTGAAGGTCGTGCTGTTCTGCGGCGGCCTCGGCACGCGCCTGCGCGAGCACTCCGAGACCATCCCGAAGCCGCTGGTCAATGTCGGCATCCGGCCGATCGTCTGGCACCTGATGCGCTACTACGCGCACTACGGCCACAAGGACTTCATCCTGTGCCTCGGGTACCGCGGTGACCTGATCCGCGAGTACTTCCTGAACTACAACGAGTGCATGTCCAACGACTTCGTGATGTCCGAGGGCGGCCGCAAGATCGAGCCGATCACGAGCGACATCGCGGACTGGCGCATCACCTTCGTCGACACCGGCATGCACGCCAACCTGGGCCAGCGCCTGCTGCGCGTGCGCAAGTACCTCGAGGGCGAGGAGATGTTCCTCGCGAACTACTCCGACGGCCTGTCCGATCTGCGCCTGGACAGCTATATCGAGACCTTCCGCCAGCGCAACGTGATCGGCGGCGCGGTAGCGGTGCGCCCGTCGCAGAGCCTGCACGCGATCCGCATGGACGAGCAGGGCATGGTGCAGGGCATCGAGAGCGTGGCCGATTCCGACTACTGGATCAACGGCGGCTTCTTCTGCCTGCGCCAGGAGATCTTCGATCACCTCCAGGAGGGCGAGGAACTGGTCGAACAGCCGTTCCGCCGCCTCATCGAGAAGCGCCAGCTCTGGACACACCGCCACCCGGGCTTCTGGGCGGCGATGGACACCTTCAAGGACAAGATCGCGCTCGATCGCATGGAAGCCCGAGGCGACTGCCCGTGGATGGTCTGGAAGGGCGCGGCGGCCTGAGAATCCGCGCTTTCAGCCCCGTCTCCGCATGCTCGACCTGCTTCCCCACGCCGACCCCGGCCGCCCGCTGCGCCTGCTGTGCATCGGCGCGCACAGTGACGACATCGAAATCGGCTGCGGCGGCACCCTGCTCACCTGGCTGGCCTCGGGCCGTGCGCTGGAGGTGACGTGGATGGTGCTCACCGCCAGCGGCACGCGCGAGCGCGAGGCACGCAAGAGTGCCGCCGCGCTGCTGCGCCGCGCCGCCGGCACCGACATCGCTCTGGCCAGCTTCCGCGACGGTTTCCTGCCCTCGCAGTACGAGCAGGTGAAGGCCTTCTTCGAAACGGTGCGCGGTCGCTGCGACCCAGACATCGTGCTGACGCACCGCCTCGAAGACCGCCACCAGGACCACCGTCTCGCCGCGGAGCTGACCTGGAACACCTGGCGCAACCACCTGATCCTCGAGTACGAGATCATGAAGTACGAGGGCGACCTCGGGCACCCGAACGTCTTCGTGCCGCTCACGAGCGCGGTGGCCGAGCGCAAGAAGGCGCACCTGATGCGCCAGTTCGGCACCCAGCAGGCCAAGGGCTGGTTCGTGCCGGAAAACTTCGACGCGCTGGCGCGGCTGCGCGGGCTCGAGTGCCGCGCGCCCTCGGGGCTGGCCGAGGCCTTCCACGCCCGCAAGCTGCGGCTCACCTTGCAGGCCGCGTGAGCGCATGAACGCCGCCGCATCTCCCTCGCCTGCCAGCGCGCCGTTGCCGCGCGTGAGCGTGGGCATGCCGGCCTACAACGCCGGGCAGACGATCCGCGCCTCGCTCGACGCGCTGCTGGCGCAGACCCTGGGCGACTTCGAACTGATCGTCAGCGACAACGCCTCGACCGACGACACCTGGGCGATTGTCAGCGAGTACGCCGCGCGCGACCCGCGCATCGTCGCGATCCGGCAACCGAAGAACATCGGCGCCAACGGCAACTACACGGCCGTGTTCCGCCGCGCCCGGGCGCCTTACTTCAAGTGGGCGTCGTCCAATGACTGGTGCGCGCCCACCCTGCTGGCGCGTTGCGTCGAACGGCTCGACCAGGATCCGTCCGTCGTGCTGGCCGCGCCGCGCACACGACTCTTCTCCGGCAGCGTCGACCAGTTCACCGAGTACGGCCGCGACTACGCCTTCATGCAGGAGCAGCCGGTCGAGCGCTTCGTCGCCGTCGGCAAGATGCTGGCACTCAACAACATCCTCAACGGCGTGATCCGCACCGAGACGCTGGCGCACACCCGGCTGATCGAACATTACGTCGGCGCCGACGTCATCCTCATCGGCCACCTGGCGCTGCTGGGCAAACTGGCGCAGGTGGACGAGCCGCTCTTCTACCGCCGCATGGACCGCGAGACGGCGACCCGGCTGATGTCCGCCGACGCGCTGTACCGCCATCACTACCCGGTACGCACGCGCCAGGCGCTGTTCCCGGCGTGGCGGCGCTTCGGTGGATGGCTGAACGCGGTGTTCACCTCGCGCCTGTCGATGTCCGACCGCGCCGGCGCGCTGGCCTGGACCCTGCGCAACGCCTACTGGTCCATGCCCGCCCTCGGTCGCGACCTGCTGGACGCGGCCGCCTACGTGGTGCGGCGCTGAAATGAGTCCGCTGCAGACCATCGCCCTCGAGCCGGGGCAGATCGACGCCGCCGGCCAGCGCATGCTGGCCCTGATGGGCGAGCTCTACCCAATCTGCCGCAGCATCACCGGCCCCGGCGTCCGCGCCACGCTGCACCGCGTCGCGCGCGAGGTGCCGCTGGCCATCGAGGAGGTGCCGACCGGCACGCCGGTGTTCGACTGGACCGTGCCGCGCGAATGGTCCATCGACGATGCCTGGCTGGAGCACGAGAGCGGCGCGCGCTTCGCCGAGTTCTCGCGCAGCAATCTGCACGTGGTGGGCTACAGCGTGCCGGTGGACACGACACTCACCCTCGAGGATCTCAGCCCGCGCCTGCACACCCTGCCCGATCACCCGGACTGGATCCCGTTCCGCAACTCCTATTACCGCGAGGACTGGGGCTTCTGCCTGAGCGCGAACGAACGCGCGCGCATGCCCGCCGGCCGCTACCGGGCAGTGATCCGCTCGCAGCTCGAGGACGGCTCGCTCACGCTGGGCCAGGTGGTAGTGCCCGGGCAAAGCGAAGAGGAGGTGCTGGTTTTCGCCCACACCTGCCACCCCTCGCTGTGCAACGACAACCTGAGCGGCATCGTCGTCGCCACCGAGCTGGCACGGCACCTCGCCCAGTGCAGCACACGCTACACCTACCGCTTCCTGTTCGCGCCGGCGACCATCGGCTCGATCAGCTGGATGGCGACGCACTCCGCGCAGCTCGACAAGCTGCGCCACGGCCTGGTGCTGGCGATGCTGGGCGATGCCGGCCCGTTCCACTACCAGTGCAGCCGTACCGGCCGCGCGACGATCGACCGCGCCGCCGAACTCGTGCTCCGCAGCGCGCACCGCGAGGCGCGTTGCCTCGAGTTCTCGCCCTGGGGCTTCGACGAGCGGCAATTCAACTCGCCCGGCATCCGCCGCCCCGTCGGCCGGCTCTCGCGCGCGCTCACCGGCGAGTACCCGCAGGAGCACACGTCGGCCGACGCGATGGACCTGATGTCGGCACAGGCGCTCGCCGAATCCTGGCGCACCTGCCTGCAGATCTTCGAGGTGCTCGAGCACGACCGCTGCTGGATCAACCTCGCACCGTACGGCGAACCGCAGCTCGGCCGCCGCGGCCTCTACCGCAACGCCGGAGGCCACTACAGTGGCGTGGCCGATCGGCAGATGGGCCTGTTGTGGGTGCTGAACCAGTCCGACGGCGAGACCTCGCTGCTGGACATAGCCGAGCGCTCGCGGCTCGACTTCGGCCTGCTCGCCCAGTGCGCGCAGGACCTGGCCGCCGCAGGCCTCCTCTCGCCCCGCCCGGATTCTTCCCGATGACCCAGACCGTTCAACGCAAGATGGCCACGGGCGCCATCTGGATGGTGCTCTTCAAGCTCGTCGAGCGCAGCCTCGGCCTGATCAGCACCCTGATCCTCGCGCGCCTGCTGTTGCCGGCGGACTTCGGCATCGTCGCGATGGCAATCTCGTTCATCGCGATGGCTGAGCTGCTGACGGCCTTCGGTTTCGACTACGCGATCATCCAGACGAAGGACGCCACCAAGTCGCACTTCAACACGGCCTGGACCTGCAACGTGCTGCTGAACCTGGGGGTCACGGCGCTGACGCTGGCGATGGCCTGGCCGATCTCGCACTTCTACGGGAAGCCCGAGGTCGTGTGGGTGGTGTGTGCGCTGGCCTTCGGGCCGCTGATCGCCGGCGCCGAGAACATCGGCGTGGTGGCCTTCCGCAAGGAGCTCGACTTCAAGCGCGAGTTCCGCTTCCAGGTCAGCCGGAAGCTCATTGGCTTCATGGTGACGGTGCCGCTGGCGTTCTGGCTGCGCAGCTACTGGGCGCTGGTGGCGGGCATGCTCACCTCGAAGCTCGCCGGCACGACGATGAGCTACATGATGCATCCGTTCCGGCCGCGCTTCGAGCTGACGCGCTTCCGCGAGCTGTTCCACTTCTCGCGCTGGCTGCTGTTCATCAGCCTGGTCAACTTCCTGAAGGAACGGGTGTCGGATTTTTTCATCGGCCGCATGCACGGCCCAGCCGCACTCGGCTCCTACAACATCGCCTACGAGCTGGCCAACCTGCCGACCACCGAGATCGGCGCGCCGATCAACCGTGCCCTGCTGCCCGGCTTCGCGAAGCTGAACACGCCCGAGGAAGTGAGCGATGCGTACTCGCTGGCCGTGGGTGTGCTGGCCATCCTCGCCCTGCCGGCGGCGGCCATCATCTTCAGCGTCGCGCCGCTCCTGGTGCCGGTGATCCTGGGGGCGAAGTGGCTCTCGGCCGTGCCTCTGATGCAGGTGCTGGCCTTCAACGGCGCGCTGCTGCTGTTCCACTCGTCGATCAGCGCGGTGCTGCTCGGCCGCGGCTTCGCGATGCGCGTGGGTGCCTCCAACGCCACGCATGTCGGCCTGCTGGTAGTACTGCTGACACTGCTGTCGCCTCGGTTTGGCGTGGTTGGCGCGGCCTACGCGGCACTGGGCGCCAGCATCCTGGCCACGCCGGTCTACCTGTACCAGATCAACCGCGCGCTCGGTGTGGCGCCGCGCGTGTTCCTGAAAGCCATCGCCCGCCCGCTGGCGGTGGCGCTGAGCGTGTCGGTCATCCTGCGCCTGTCGCTGCCCGATCACGTGCCCGAACTCGGCTTCGTGCCCACGGTCGCCTGGTTGCTGGTCGGCTCGGCCGCCGGGGTGGCGCTCTACACGGCCGGCGTGCTGGGCCTGTGGTCGCTGGCCGGCCGTCCGGCCGGGCCGGAGCGCGCGGTGCTGGACCGCCTGACATCTTTTCTGGGGCCGCGGTTCGGCGGACGTTTCGCCAAGCCGCAGCAGCCATCGTGAACCACGAGGAGTGAGCAATGACTGAACCGGCCTTCGCGTGGCCGCGGCGCCTGGGTCTGCGCGCCGGAGAGTGGGTAGTAGTGCGCTCGAAGGAGGAGATCCTCGCGACGCTCGATGCACGCGCCGAGCTCGATCGCATGCCCTTCCAGCCCGAGATGCTGGCCTTCTGCGGCCAGCGCCTGCGCGTGGCCAAGGTAGCGCACAAGACCTGCGACACGATCAACAAGACCGGCGGCCGCTCGGTGAACGACGCGGTGCACCTCGAGGCCGCGCGCTGCGACGGCGCAGCGCACGGCGGCTGCATGGCCGACTGCATGTTCTTCTGGAAGGAGGCCTGGCTGCGCCGGCCCGACGATGCCCCAGGCACCGCACCGGCTTCGCGCGCGTGCAGCGAGGCAGCGCTGGCCAGCGCCGTCTATCGCCCCGGCGAGGAAGGCAAGGACGACCCGGCGTGGTCGTGCCAGACCACGGCGCTCTTCGACGCCAGCGGACCACTGGCCTGGTGGGACCTGCGCCAGTACGTGCGCGACGTCACCAGCGGCAACCACGGCCTCTGGCACATGAGCAAGCTGCTGATCGGCGGCATGTACCGGCGGCTGGTCAACGTCGGCATCGGCTACCGCGTGCTGGTCGGCCTGTACAACCGCTTCCAGGCGCTGCGCGGCGGCAAGCCCTTCCCGGTGGGCAGCGGCACCATTCCCGATGGCAAACCGACGCCGCTGGAGGTGCTCGACCTGAAGCCGGGCGAGTGGGTGGAGGTCAAGCCGCCCGCGGAGATCCTCTCGACCATCACCGTCAGCGGCTTCAACCGCGGCATGCGCTACGACATGGAGATGGCCAAGTACTCCGGCGAGCGCTTCCGCGTCGAGAAGCGCGTGCAGCGCCTGATCAACGAGCAGACCGGCAAAATGGTCCCGATGAAGAGCGCCTGCATCCAGCTCGAGAACGTCTACTGCCGCGCCGAATGCACGCCGATGCGGCTGGGCTGCCCGCGCGCCTCGAACACCTACTGGCGCGAGATCTGGCTCAAGCGGGTCGACGGTCCCGGTCAGGGCTGACGCGGCTTCCCGGGCCAATGGCCCGGGAAGGAGTCGGCCGGTTGGTGCCACAGCGCAGGCCGTTCCGGGCCGACCCACTCGGGGTGGTGGCCGCGGCCCGAGTGGTCGCTGATGTCTTCGGGGGTCGGGTCGGAATTGAGGTACCAGAGGCTGCGCTCACCGGCGTCGGTGGAACGCGGCCGCACCGACTCGCGCAGGATCTCGCCCACCGAGAGGCAGCGGCTGTACACCTGGATGCCGCGCAGCACCCCGTTCCACACCTCGTTGCCTGGCGCCCAGGGCGCGTCGCCCCAGGTCAATGCCGGGGCCGGCGGCATCCGGTTGCCCCAGCTGCGCGGCGCCTTGAAGACGACGCGGTGGTTGCGGTCGGTCTGCGGCAGGTCCCAGTAGAACTCGTGGTACTTGCCGGACGGGTCGGCCCAGACGCGCAGGGCCTGGCGGTGCCAGCGGTCGTACTCGACGACGCCATGCACGATGTCCTGCTGGAGCACCGAGATCTCCCAGTCGTGGTCCGTGCCCTTGGGACGCGGCCGCGGGTACGGGTGCGCGCCGTAGTAGCTGTCGGCATCGCCGGACTCGGTCCAGAGAAAGGTGCGCAGGTCGTTCTTGCCGTCGTCATTGCCCCAGAAGAAGGCCGTGTAGTACCCGGCCTGGCGCCGCGGCAGCGCCCACCAGAGGTACGTCGCCGGGTAGATCGGCAGCGGGTTGCGGAAGCGGAAGCGCATCGTGTGATGCACCCTGGCAGACCCCGGGAAGTCGAGGCCCTGCACCATCGCTAACCGAGTATCCGCTCGACCCCGCGTCGGCAGCGCGAGCGCGGCAGCGATCAGCAGTTGCCGGCGAGACCTGTCTTCGGGTGAGGGATCGCTGGGATAGCTCAAGATATGACAAAGGTGGCACGCCGCGTGCCTGTCTCGCAACCGATTGTCACCGATGTGCCCACCCCGCACCGTTTGACATGCCAATGCAAGACGCCGCGGTCAGGATAATCGCGGGCTGGAGTCTCGTCGGAGCAGGAGTCACCGTGTTGGTCGAACAAAGGAACATCTGGCGCGAGCGCCG
>QJOU01000081.1 GCA_003265685.1 Piscinibacter caeni
TGACTCGGAAGACGGTTACTCAGTCGGGCACGACGAGGGTCGCGCCGCGCGCCGTGATCGCATCGGCCGCGGCCGGCTCGATGGCGATCGGCGGCACGTTGGCCGCGGTCAGCGCCGGCGCCGCGCCGGGCGTGCCGCCGCGCGCCGCGGTGCGCACCACCTGGCTGCCGGGCAGCGGGGCGCGCTCGGTCAGGTGGGCGTACAGCGCGTCGAGCGCGCGGAACAGGTACAGGTGCACCGGCACATAGCGGCTGTCGTAGCCGGGCAGCACCGTCGGCAGGCCGACGAAGGCGTCGAAGTGCTGCGCGTTCGCCACCTCGATGTAGCGCAGCTTGCTGTGGCGGCCCTCGACCTTGCGGTTCAGCGCCACGTACGGGCGCGACGAATGGTTCACCGGCACGAGCGCGTCGTCGCGCCCGTGCACGATGATGGCCGGCTTGCCGCGCAGGTCGCCGCTGCGATAGACCTCCGAGATGCCCTGGCGCAGCGCCTGCGCCTTCGCGTCGCTGCCGGTCAGCAAGTTGCGCAGGCACAGCGCGCCGTCGAGGTTGGCGTCCGCGCGGGCCGTCGACGCCGAGACCGAGAACAGGTCGCGCACCGGGCCGCCGACCGAGAGGTCGTTGATCACCTCGACCGGGGCCGAGCGCGGCACGCCGTTGCCGGTGCCGGCCAGCAGGGTCAGCGTCAGCGGCGCCAGGGCGGCGGGCTTGAGCGTGGCGTCCACGCCGGCATAGCTGAAGCCGCACAGCGAATCGGCCACACCGGCGCGCGAGTAGGTATTGGCGTAGGTGATGCTGATCGCCTGCGCCACCTCTAGCGCGGCCAGCGAGGTGTGCAGCTGCGCCGCCTCGGGCTCCCAGCCGTAGGCCTGCAGCTTGCCGAGCGCATCCTCGGCGAGCTCGGCGGTGGTCGTGCCGGCGATCAGGCCCTTGTCCTTCAGCGACGCGCAGCGGTTGGCGGCGATCGCCGCGACCACCGGCGAGGACACCAGCGCGCGACCGGGCGCGCCGTCCAGCGACGGGGCCTGGCTGGCGCACAGGCCCATCAGGTTGGCCAGGGAGGTGTAGTCGAACAGCGGCCGGCCGGTCACCGGCTGCACCGTGGCGCCGCGCTTGACGACGACGTCCGCGTCCGGCGGCAGCTGGATCATCGGCTCGGAGACGGCCACGCCGTCGATCAGGCGCTCGCGGTCGAGCTCTGCGGCGGCGATCGCCGAGCCGCCGCCGTTGCTCAGGCTGGAGGCGATCACGACGGTGTTCTCGGGCCGGATCGTGCGCAGCTTGAGCCCGTTGCCGAGCGTGCGGCCGTAACGCTCGTTGAGCACGTAGTAGGCGAACTCGACCGCCTGCAGCGTGAAGCGGCCCCAGTCGCGCTCGGGGTTGCGCTGCGAGTGCGCGTGCTTGAACGCGAGCCGGTTTGGGCTGGCGGCGTTGAACTCGGCCAGCTGCTGCGCCGTCAGCGGCGCGCGGAACTGCGCCTGGTTGCCCGCGGCGGTGGCGCTGTCGCGCGTGCCGTCGATCAGCGGCACGGTGTCGTTCATCAGCTCGTGCGGCGCCGCGCCGGTGCCCTTGTCGGTATAGGCCACCGCGCAGCCGCGCTTGAGGCCCCACTCGCCGACGCTGATCGCACCGTACACGCCGCGCGATCCCGACGAGGTGGCGGTCACGATGCAGGCCTTGCGCGGGTCGAAGCTGGCCGGCACCTGCACCATCAGGACCACGTTCTGCGGCGTGCCGCCGGCGCGCGCGCCGCGGCTGAAGGCGAGTACCTCGAGGCCGGCGACCTTGCCTTCCGAGCCGGTGACGTGGCCCTGCGCATCGACGTTCGGCCCGTAGAACGTGCCGTAGCCGCCGCCCGGCGTCATGTCGACGATCGCGCGGTAGTTGCTGTAGATCGCCAGGCGGCGGAGCTCCGCCGCGGTGGGCACGGCCGAGAAGGGCGGCGTGGCGCCGGCCAGGCCGCTCTTGCCGAGGCCGGCCGTCAGCAGGTCGTCGGTGACGCCGTCGTACTCGGTGCTGCGCAGCGGGCCGTTGATGAACTCGGGCAGGCGGTTGAACGGGCTGCGCGGGCCGAGGCCGCGGCCGGCGTCGTCGCCGTGCGCGCCGGCCGGCGCCGTGCCGAGCGCGAGGGCCGCCAGCGGCAGCAGCATCCAGGGTGTTCTCATCGTCGTTCTCCTCTCTGGGGTCGTCGTGGGGAAGGGATGCAGGGGATCAGGGGCAGGTGCCGATCACGTAGTAGTTGGCGCCGGTCTGCTTCAGCGTGGTGGTGACGAACACGTTCCACAGGCCCATCGCCTGGTCGGAGCCGTTGGCATAGGCCAGGCCCAGGCGCTGCGTGGCGCGGCCGGCGGTCGTGTGGGCGTAGTTCGAGGCGGTGAAGCAGGCTGCCGCGCTGCCGGTGGTCGAGCCGCTGGCCGGGGCCGAGGGCGCGCTCTCGGCGCCGCCGGCGTCGAGGGCGGTGACGGTCCACGAATAGGTCGTGCCGGGGGCCAGCCCGGTGTCGGTGAAGCTCGTGCCGGCGATGGGCGTCGCGTTGGCCTTGCCGCCGTTGCGGTAGACGTTGTAGCCGCTCGCGCCGTTCACCGCGCCCCAGGCGATCACCATGCTGCTCGCGGTCGCGCCCGAGGCGGCCACGCCGGTGGGCGCGGGCAGCGTCGCGCCGCCACCGGTGGTGCCACCCGAGGCGAGCCGGTCCACCATCGCCTTGATCGCCGCCACCTGCGTGCCGCCGCGCTGCGCGAAGCTGCTGCCGTACCAGCCGATCCAGTCCCAGCAGCCGTTCGGGTTGGGCAGCGAGCCGCTCGCGGCGGTGCTGCGGCGGGTGTTGTCCACGCGGGTCTGCGGGAACAGCACGACGATGCGGTTGGTGTCGGCCCAGCGCGTGTAGCCGGTGTTGACGAGGAAGCGGTCGCCGATGCTCGCCTGGTTCTGCTGGCAACCGTGCAGCGCCACGTGCAGCCGGCAGCTCGCGCCGGCCGCGCAGTCGGCCGGCACGTAGACCCAGCCGGTGCTCGCCATGCCCGGGTTGCTCGTGAAGGCAGCCTGGTCGAACTCGAGGTAGCGCGAGGCGGGCGGCGCGTCGTTGCGCGGGTTCAGCGCGCCGTAGAACATCGACAGCACGGCCTTCGCGCCGTCGTAGCCGCAGTTGGCGATGTAGGGCGAGCTCGCGCTGTTGCAGGCGTTGTTGCCGGTGCCGGCGAAGTCGGTCGGGAACACGTGCGCGGTGGCGTCGCGTCGCACCAGCTGCAGGTTCGCGCCCGTCACGCCGTTGGCCTGGTACTGCGACTGCAGCGCGAGCACCGGGTTGGGGCCGACCGTGGTGTCGCCGTTGCCGACGAACAGGAACACCTTCTGCGCCGCGATGTTCGACTTCGCGTCGATGCTGCTGCCGCTCCAGCGGTCGATGTCGGCCTGCATCGTCGCGAGCCTCGTGGACGAGATGCTCGCGTTGTACATGCAGCCCGTGTAGTTGGCGTGACCGGCACACATGTACGGCCCGGCCGCGAACACGCCCACGCCCCTGAAGGTGGCCGAATGCGCGATGCCGAGCTGGTTGGCCATGAAGCCACCGGAAGACAAGCCCGAGACGGTGATGGCCGCGCGGTCGATGTTCAGCGCGGGCAGCGCCTGCGCCGCACGGGCCGCCGGCACGACCAGGGCCGCGGCGAGCGCGGCCGTCAGCAGCGGATCACGTGTCATGGCATCTCCCGGGGGTCGCTCGCGCGCAGGCCGCCATGTTCGTGAAGCGTGCGCCCCGCCCATTCGGCACAAACCCTAGCCGCGCGCCGGCATCCCTAGTCCGCAGGCTCCCCGAGGGGGTCCCGCTAGGGAACGCCCGCGGCGCGCCGATGCCTATCGTTGCATCCATCGAACGACACGCGGACCTGCACGATGAAGCCGATGGCCTTGTTGATCTCCCACACGACGCTGTTCGCCGCAGCCGTGGCGCTGGGCTGGGGCGTGCGGGGTGAAGCACCGGTGGCCTCCGCCGCCACGGCACCGACCCGCACCGCACCCGCGCCGTCCACGCAGGTCGGCCCGTTGATCGCGATCAGCGACGACGGCCGCGCCACGCTGCGTGTCGAGCAGCAGCCGCTGGACTGGGTGCTCGAGGAGATCGAGCGGCAGAGCGGGCGCCGCATCGACAAGCCGGTGCACGCGGCAGCCGCGGCGACGCCGGCAGCGTCCGGCGAGACGCCGACCGACACCTGCGCGGTCAGCCACGAGCCAGCGCGTGTCGCCGATCCGGGCCGGCTGCTGCAGGCCATCGAGAACGGCAGCGAGTCGGACCGCTACGAGGGCCTGCAGCTGGTGCGTGCCGAGGGCATCCCGGTGGCGCCCACGCTGCTGCGCTCGCTGTACGAGACCGACGCCAGCGAGCGCGTGCGGCTCGCCGCGTTCGAAGCCTGGCTCGAGTCGCAGTCGGACCGGCCCGAGCAGCTGCGGCCCGCGCTCGAGGCCGCGCTGAACCAGTCCGGCAGCGCGGTGCCGGCCGAGGCGCGCCGCCGCCTCGACGAGCTGCGGCAGATCGAGCTGGTCGATCCCGCCGACCCGCAAGCGCACCCGAGCCCGTGATGGGCCGCTGAGTTCCCGCCCGCCGTGCACGGCACCGCCGGAAAGCTCCGGGGTGGCGTTGCGGCGTGGCCCGCCATCGCCGACGTCCGCCGGGGCAGGACGCTGGACGACCCCTCGACCGCCCCGTTCCAGGAATCCATCATGAACGTCAAGAGCTTCTTCCGCCGTACCGCCGTCATCGCCGCCCTCGGACTGGCCGGCGCCGCCCAGGCCCACGTGATCGCATCGAACACCGCGGTGGGCAACTTCCTGTACGGCCCGGGCGCCGCGGTGGTCGTGCCCGGCATGACCTCGGCCCTGTTCGCCAACCCGGCCGGCGCGCGCTTCTACGTGCACTTCGCGGCCGAATGCGCGGTCAACGCGCCGGCGGGCAACACCACCGCCTGGGCCGACGTGGACATCGTCGTGCTCAACGTCGCCGGCGCCGTGGTGCAGACGCTGCCGCCCACCGTGGGCAACCTCGGTGCGCTGTGCTCGTCCGACAGCAGCGCGGGCCTGAGCGGCTGGGCCTCCAACGCGGTGATCGCCATCGGCGGCCCCGGCCTGCCGGCCGGCAACTACCGCGTGCAGGTGCGTGCGCGCCTGAACAACGGCGCCACCGGCGGCTCGATCGGCGAGCGCACGCTGCTGGTGACGCGCTGAGCGCCGCGGCCGCTGCCGTCAGCGCAGCTGCGGCAGCGGCGCGGCATCGGTCAGCGCGCGGTCGAACGGGTGCAGCGCCTGGCCGAAGCCGGCCAGGATGCGACGCACGTAGGCGCGCGTCTCGGCATAGGGCGGCACGCCGCGGTAGCGGTTGACCGTGCCTTCGCCGGCGTTGTACGCCGCGGCGACGAGGATCACGTCGCCGCGGTAGTACGACATCAGCCAGCGCAGGTAGGCCATGCCGCCGCGCACGTTCTGCTCCGGGTCGTAGGGCTTGCGCACGTTGAAGCGCGCGGCCGTGTCCGGGATCAGCTGCATCAGGCCCTTGGCATTCTTGGGCGAGAGCGCGACCACGTCGAAGTTCGACTCGGCCTGGATGAAGGCCAGCACCAGTTGCGGCGACAGGCCGTACTGCGGCGCCAGGCGCTTGACCAGGCGCGCGATGTCCGGCGGCGCGGCGATCGCCGGGGCGGCTGCCGCCGCGGCCGGCGGCGCGGCCCGGTTCGGCAGCGCGGCGCTGCGGGCCGGTTCGGGCTCGCGCATGCAATCCGGCGTGTAGGTCGGCGGGCCGCCGACGCGGTCGAGCATCAGCACGGCCTGCTCGAGGCCCTGCTCCGCCGCGGCGTGGAAGAAGTAGGCCGCGGTCGAATCGCTGCGCTCGACGCCGCGTCCGTTGGCGTACATCCAGCCCAGGCTGAACTGCGATTCGGCATCGCCCAGCCGGGCGGCCTGGCAGTACAGCCGGGCGGCCCGTTCGGGGTCGCGCTCGACCCCCTCGCCGTTCTCCAGCGCCTGCGCCTCGCTGCGCAGCAGCATGCGGTGCAGCCGTTCGGCGTCGGATTCCACCGGCCCGACGGCCGCCAGCGCGCCGCTGCCGGACAGCAGCAGCACGGCAGCCAGGGCGCGGCGGGCAAGAAAGGTGGTGAGCACGCTCGGTTCGGAAGCGGAAGGGCAACGGCCGCCACTGTAGCGAAGCCGGCTTCGATCGGCCCGCCTGGCCCCGCAGATCGGCGCCGCGGGCCAAGACCCTGCCACTTGCTGGGTCGTTGTAATTATGAATTAGTAATGCTAGCCTGCGGCCATGGTCGATCCCACCCCGCTGCGCCCGGCCTCGCTGCACGAGGAAGTGGCCACCCGGCTGCGCCAGATGATCTTCGACCGCGTGCTCGCACCCGGCCAGTGGATCGACGAGCTCGCGCTGGCCGGCGACTGGCAGATCAGCCGCACCCCGCTGCGCGAGGCGCTCAAGGTGCTGGCCGCCGAGGGCCTGGTGACGCCGGTGCCGCGCCAGGGCTGCAAGGTGGCCGAGATGTCCGAGGAGGACGCCGACGAGCTGCTGCCGGTGATGGCCCTGCTCGAGGGCCGCTGCGCCTACGAGGCGGTGCGCAAGGCGAGCGACGCCGACATCCGGCGCCTGAAGCAGCTGCACGACCGGCTCGAGAAACATGCCGCCGCGCACGACATCGACGGCTACTACCGCGCCAACCACGAGTTCCACAGCACGGTGCAGGCGCTGGCGCGCAACCGCTGGCTCGACCGCGCCACCGGCGACCTGCGCCGCTTCGTGCGCCTGCTGCGCGGCCGGCAGCTGAACTGGCCCGGCCGCATCGAGGCCTCGATCAACGAACACCGCGTGCTGATCGACGCCATCGTGCAGCGCGACGCCGCACGCGCCGAGCGCGTGATGCACGACCACCTGATGGCCCAGCTCGCCGCGCTGAAGGCGCTGCGTGCCGCCGAGAAGTCCCAAGGAGCACCGCATGCTGGATGAACTGCGCAGCGCCGCGCGCAAGGTGAACGGCGCGCGCCACCTGCGCACGCTGATGATCGACTGCCGCCGCCTGCTCTCCGAGCGCGGCGAGGCGAACAGCGTGGCGATCGCGCGCGACGTCGTGGCCCGCTTCAAGGCGCTGCCGGACGACCAGCAGGCGACCTTCTTCGAGCGCCTGTCGCGCGACTTCAGCCCCGACCCGCAGGCCGTGCTGGCCAGCGCGCAGGCCTATGCCAAGGAGCCCAGCGCCGCCAACCTCGAACGCCTGACGCGCGAGGCCGAGCCGCCGCGCCAGGAACTGCTGCGCCGGATCAACCGCTCGCCCGGCGGCACGTCGAGCATCGTCGCGATGCGCCGCTCGCTGCTGCAGCGCGTCTCGAAGGAACCCGAGCTGAAGGCCGTCGAGGCCGACTTCCTGCACCTGCTGTCGAGCTGGTTCAACCCCGGCTTCCTGCAGCTGCGCCGGGTCGACTGGAACTCGCCGGCGCAGCTGCTCGAGCAGATCATCCACCACGAGGCGGTGCACGAGATCGACGGCTGGGCCGACCTGCGCCGCCGCCTGCAGCCGGACCGGCGCTGCTTCGCCTTCTTCCACCCGCAGCTGCCCGACGAGCCGCTCATCTTCGTCGAGGTGGCGCTGCTGCCGGAGATGCCGGCGGCCATCGCGCCGCTGATCGACAAGGCGAGCGAGCCGCTGGTGCCGAGCCAGTTCAAGGTGGCCGCGTTCTACTCGATCAGCAACTGCCAGCCGGGGCTCAAGGGCGTGTCGCTCGGCAACTTCCTGATCAAGCGCGTGGCCGAGGAACTCAAGCGCGAGCTGCCGCAGCTCAAGACCTTCTGCACACTCTCGCCGATCCCCGGCTTCGCGCGCTGGCTGCGTGCCGGCGCGGCCATCGAGGGCCTGGCCAGGCCGCGCGCCGAGCGGCTGCAGCAGGCCCGCACCGAGCTGCTGGCCGCCTGCGGCGGCGAGCTCGACAAGCTGGCCAGCGCGGCCGCGCTTCGCGCCCTGCCCGAGCCGGGGCAGCAGGCGCTGCTGCGCCTGGGCGCGTTCTACCTCGGCCTGCACGCGGCGCAGGCGGACGGCGACCCGGTGGCGCGTTTCCACCTCGACAACGGCGCCCGGCTCGAGCGCCTGAATGCGCTGGGCGACCTCTCCGGCAAGGGCGTGCGCCAGTCCTTCGGCCTGATGGTCAACTACCTGTACGACCTGGCGCGGGTCGAACTGCACCACGAGAAGTTCGTCAACGCGGAAGTGGCACAGTCACGCCTCGTCGCTTCGCTGCTCTGATCCGAACCACCACACACACCACGGAGACCTGTTCGATGCGCAAGCCCTCGATCCCCCGCCGCGCGCTCGCCGCGCTCGCCCTCGCGCTGGCCAGCCCCTGGGCGCTCGCGCAGGCCTGGCCGGCCAAGCCGGTGACCATCGTCGTGCCCTTCCCGGCCGGCGGCGGCACCGACGCCTTCGCCCGCCCGCTGTTCGCGACCATGACCAAGAACACCGGCAAGCAGTTCATCATCGACAACAAGGGCGGCGCCGGGGGCACGGTAGGCGCGGGCGTGGCGGCGCGCGCGGCGCCGGACGGCTACACCTTCTTCATGGGCGCCGTGCACCATGCGATCGCGCCCTCGATGTACCCGAAGCTCGACTACAACATCGAGACCGACTTCGTGCCGGTGGGCCTGATCTCCAGCGTGCCGCAGGTGATCGTGGTCAACCCGCAGCGCGTGGCGGCGAACGACCTGCCCGGCCTGCTCGACTTCCTGCGCAAGAACCCGGGCAAGCTGAACTACGGCTCGGCCGGCAACGGCACCTCGCACCACCTGGCCGGCGAGCTGTTCAAGCTGCAGACCAAGACCTTCATCACCCACATCCCCTACCGCGGCGCCGGCCCGGCGCTGCAGGACCTGGTGGCCGGCCAGGTGGACATGATGTTCGACGGCCTCGGCTCCTCGGCCACGCACATCAAGTCCGGCCGCATCAAGGCCATTGCGGTGGCCTCGGAGGCGCGTGCGCCCGGCTTCCCGAACGTGCCGACGGCCAAGGAAGGCGGCGTGCCGACCTACCAGGTCGCCACCTGGTACGGCCTGTGGGCGCCCAAGGGCACGCCGAAGGAGATCGTCGAGGCGATGCAGGCCGAGATGAAGAAGGCGCTCACCAGCGACGAGCTGAAGGGCATCTGGACCGGCCTCGGCACCGACACGCCCAACCTGTACGGCGATGCCTTCGGCAAGTTCGTCTCCAGCGAGGTCAAGCGCTGGCACGAGGTGGTGAAGGCCTCGGGCGCGAAGCTGGATTGATGGCCGGGTCCGTCACGCTCGCGCCCACCGAGGCGGACGGCGTCGCGACGCTGACACTCGCCCACCCGGGCAAGCTCAACGCGATCGACATCGCGATGTGGCGCGAGCTGCGCGCGATGTTCGAGCGGCTGCAGGCGTTGTCGCCGGGCGAGGCGCCGCGCGCCGTGATCGTGCGCGGCGCGGACGGCCAGTTCGCCTCGGGCGGGGACATCGCCGAGTTCGCCGGCTTCCGCTTCGACGCGGCGCGGCTGCGCGACTTCCACGAGCACATCGTCGCGCCGGCGCTGCACGCGATGCTCGACTGCGAGCTGCCGCTGGTGGCGCAGATCGAGGGCCACTGCCTGGGCGGCGGCTTCGAGATCGCGGCCTGCTGCGACATCCGCGTGTGCGGCGACGGCAGCCGCTTCGGCGCGCCGATCGCCAGGCTCGGCTTCCCGATGGCGCCGCTCGAGCTGCAGGTGGTGGCGCGCCTGGCCGGCGCCGCGGTGCTGCGCGAGATGCTGCTCGAGGCCCGCCTGCTCGGCGCCGCGGCGGCGCTGCAGCAGGGCCTGGTGCACGCGGCGGTGCCCGACGACGAAGTGGCCGCGGTCGCGGTGCAGCGTGCGCGCCAGATCGCGCAGCTCTCGCCGCAGGCGCTGCGCCTGAACAAGCGCACGTTGCGCCAGCTCGAGCGCGGCGGGCCGGCGCCGGCCGAGCGGCAGGCCCACTACGCCTACGCCGACAGCGAAGAACACCGGGAAGGCATCGCCGCCTTCCTCGAGAAGAGAACGCCGCGTTTCCAGCGCGGCTAGAGGGATCCCGTCATGAACGACAACCAGAACCTGTTCACGGCGCTGCGCGCCGCCTTCCCGGCCGAGCTCGACACGGTCGCGATCGAGACCGGCGACGGCCCGGGCGCGCCGCTTTGCTACACCTGGCGCGACCTCGAGCGTGCCACCGCGATGATCGCCAACCTGCTCGATTCGCTCGAGCTGCCGCGCGACGGCGAACACCCGCCGCGCGTGGCGGTGCAGACCGAGAAGAGCGTCGAGGCACTGCTGCTCTACCTCGCGGTGCTGCGCGCCGGGTATGTCTACCTGCCGCTGAACACCGCGTACCAGCAGGCGGAGATCGAGTACTTCGTCGGCAACGCCGAGCCGGCCGTGGTGGTGTGCTCGGGCAAGAACTTCGGCTGGGTGTCGAAGATCGCGTTCAAGGCCGGCACGAAGCATGTCTTCACGCTCAACGACGACCGCACCGGCTCGCTGCTCGAACGTGCCGCGCTGCAGAGCGACCGGCACGTGCCGGCGCAGCGCAGCGCGTCCGACCTGGCCGCGATCCTCTACACCAGCGGCACCACCGGGCGCAGCAAGGGCGCGATGCTGACGCACGGCAACCTGCTGTCCAACGCGCTGACGCTGAAGGACTACTGGGGCTGGACCGACGGCGATGTGCTGCTGCACGTGCTGCCGATCTTCCACGTGCACGGCCTGTTCGTGGCCTCGCACGGCGCGCTGCTGAACGGCAGCAAGATGCTCTGGTTCTCGCGGTTCGACCCGAAGGCGGTGACGGCGCGCCTGCCCGAGGCCACCGTCTTCATGGGCGTGCCAACGCTGTACGTGCGGCTGCTCGCCGAGCCCGGCTTCGGGCACGAGGCGTGCCGCCACATGCGCCTGTTCATCGCCGGCTCGGCGCCGCTGCTGATCGAGACCTTCAACGAGTTCCGCGCGCGCACCGGCCACACCATCCTCGAGCGCTACGGCATGAGCGAGACGGTGATGCTGAGCTCCAACCCCTACCGCGCCGAGGACGGCGAGCGCCGCGGCGGCACGGTCGGCTTCCCGCTGCCGGGCGTGCAGCTGCGCGTCAGCGACAAGCAGGGCCGGCCCTGCCCGGCCGGCGAGATCGGCGGCATCGAGGTCAAGGGGCCGAACGTGTTCGCCGGCTACTGGCGCATGCCGGAGAAGACCAAGGAGGAGTTCACCGCCGACGGCTGGTTCAGGACCGGCGACGTCGGCAAGGTCGGCGCGGACGGCTACGTGACGATCGTCGGCCGCAGCAAGGACCTGATCATCACCGGCGGCTACAACGTCTACCCGGCCGAGATCGAGGGTTACCTGAACGAGATGGACGGCGTGGCCGAGAGCGCGGTGATCGGCGTGCCGCACCCGGATTTCGGCGAGGGCGTGGTCGCGGTGGTGGTGCCCAAGCCGGGCGCGGCGCCCGAGCCGGCCGCGCTGATCGGCGCGCTGAAGGGCAGGATCGCCAACTTCAAGGTGCCCAAGCACCTGTTCGTCGAGGCCACGCTGCCGCGCAACACGATGGGCAAGGTGCAGAAGAACCTGCTGCGCGAGCAGCACAAGGGCCTGTTCGGTGCCTGAGCTGCCGCCGGCCGGCGACACCCGCTGCCCGCGCTGCGGCGGCGCGTTCCACTGCGGCGCGAACGACCCCGGCCCCTGCGCCTGCACGACGCTGAAGCTCGACGCGGCGACGCTGGCGGGCCTGGCCGCGCAGTACCGCGGCTGCCTGTGCCTGCGCTGCCTGGGTGAACTGGCCGGCGCGCCGGAGCGCGGCCGCGCGCTCGGGCATGCCGGGTCCTCTCACACGACTTCGCGTTCAATCGCTTAGATCGTGCGGCGCTTGCCGGCCCGGGTCTGCCGGTCGTGACTGTCCGCTTGCGTCATGCCGAGCGGGTCGCAACAGGCGGCACCTGCCAGTCGCTCATGCGGTGGCGGTCGGTGCTGCGCACCGACTTCGCTGCGATGCTCGTCACCGGGGTCGCGGCGCCGAACTCGCTGCGCTCACTACCGTTCGCTGCGCTCGGCCAGCGGCGCCGAGTCAGATCACGAAGCGCGCTGCGCGCGCCGACCCCGGTGCCTGCGCTTCTCGCCGCCCCCGAAATCGCGCCCGGCAGGTGCCGCCTGCCGCGACCAGTGACTATCGTGGTTCGTGGGGAACCTCGGTGGCTCCGGCCGAGCCGTGCCCGGGCGGGTGGCGGCGCGCGTGGCGGGCGCCGAGGAACGCAGGGCGTGCGGCCCGCGCGCGTGAGCGCGCCATGTGGACTGACTTGCCGCCGCGTGTCCGAGCGCAGCGAACGCGAGTGAGCGCAGCGAGTTCGGCGGCGGGCCGCAGGACCGAGTACCGGAGGGGAGTCGCCGCCGCGCGGCGACCGCCCGCGTCGCGCGCCGCCACCCGCCCGGGCACGGCTCGGCTCGCTCCAATCGACGCACCGAGAGAACTTTGAAGGGCAGCTCGGAGCGGATTGCTGCGGGCAAGATCCATGCGATCGAAAGCAGACCCGTATCACACTCTCTCAGGCTGACTCGAGGTCCGGCGTCAGGCGCGCCAGGCCCTCCAGCACCGGGCCGAGCTGCTGCTGCACCGCGTCGCGCAGCCGGTCGAGCTCGGCCGGCGACGCGCCGTGCTCGCAGCCGGCCTCGAGTGCCGCGGCGGCGCGCTGCAGTGCCGCCATGCCGAGCGTGCCGGAGACGCTCTTCAGGTCGTGCGCCAGCCGCGTGCAGGCCGCGCCGTCGCCGGCCGCGCGGGCGGCCGCCAGGCGCGCGGTGAACTCGCGCTCGCGCTCGTGGAACATGCGCAGCAGCCGCCGGTACAGCGCCTCGTTGCCCATCACACCGGCCAGGCCGGCACGCGGGTCCAGCCCGGGCACGCCGGACAGTTCGCCGTCCGCGCCCGGGCCGGCGGCCGGCCGCACCCAGCGCGACAGCGTCGCGAACAGCTCGTCGACGCGGATCGGCTTGGCCACGTGGTCGTTCATGCCGGCCTCGAGCACCCGTTCGCGGTCGCCGGCCATCGCGTTGGCGGTCATCGCGATCACCGGCATGTCCTGCAGGCCCGGCCACCGGCGCAGCGCACGCGTCGCTTCGTAACCATCCATCACCGGCATCTGGCAGTCCATCAGCACGGCGTCGAAACGCTCGTGCTCGAGCCGGTCGAGCGCGGCGCGTCCGTCGCCGGCGACCGTCACCTCGATGCCGGCGCGGCGCAGCAGGTCGCAGGCCAGCTCCTGGTTGATCTCGTTGTCCTCGACCAGCAGCACGCGCGTGCCGGCCAGGCCGGACTGGCGCGCCAGCAGCAGGTCGTGGCGCAGCTCGTCGCGCCGGGCCGAGAGCGCCGGGCGGCCGAGCGCGGCCGCGCAGGCATCGAGCAGCGCCGACGCGGTGACCGGCTTGGCCAGCAGGCCGGCCACCGGCAGGTGGCGCTCGTCCAGGCGCCGCTGCGCCTCGTGGCGGTTGAAGGCGGTGACCATCAGCACCGTCGGGCTGGCGTGGCGCAGCGCGGTGTGGCCGAGCTGGTCGAGCAGCTCGATGCCGTCGGTGCCCGGCATCTTCCAGTCCAGCAGCAGCAGGCGGTAGGGCGCGTCGTCCGCGTCGGCGCGGCGCAGCGCCTGCAGCGCGGCCGAGGCATCGCCGACCGCCTCCGGCTGCAGGCCCAGCGAGCGGCACATCGCCGTCATCAGCTCGCGGGCCAGCGGGTGGTCGTCGACGATCAGCAGGCGCGCCCCGCGCAGCTCGCCGGGCGCCGCCGGTGCGGCGTCGGCGGCAGCGGGCTGCAGGCCGAAGCGGGCGCTGAAGTGGAACACGCTGCCGCTGCCCGGGGCGCTGTCCACGCCGATCTCGCCGTCCATCAGCGCCACCAGGTGGCGGCAGATCGCCAGCCCGAGGCCGGTGCCGCCGTAGCGCCGGCTGGTCGAGGCGTCGGCCTGGCTGAAGGGCTGGAACAGGCGCTCGCGCTGCGCGGCGTCGATGCCGATGCCGGAGTCGCGCACCTCGAAGCGCAGCCGCACGGCATCGGCCTCGCGCGAGAGCAGCCGCACCGCCACCGTCACCTCGCCCTGGGCGGTGAACTTGACGGCGTTGTTGCCCAGGTTCAGCAGCACCTGGCCGAGCCGCGACGGGTCACCGACCAGTGCCGTCGGCAGGTCGGGCGGCAGGTCGAACAGCAGCTCCAGGCCCTTCTCGTCGGCGCGCATGCCCACCAGGTGGGCGAACTGGTCCAGCACGTCGCCGAGCCGGAACGGAATGTGCTCCATGTCGAGCCGGCCGGCCTCGATCTTGGAGAAGTCGAGGATGTCGTTGATGACCACCAGCAGCGATTCGGCGGCGCGGTGCACCTTCTCGACATAGTTGCGCTGCTTCGCGTCCAGCCCGCTCTGCAGCGCCAGCCACGACATGCCGATGATCGCGTTCATCGGCGTGCGGATCTCGTGGCTCATGTTGGCGAGGAATTCGCCCTTGGCGTGGTTGGCCGCCTCGGCCGCCTGGCGCGCCCCGGCCAGCTCCTCGGTGCGTTGCTGCACGCGGCGCTCCAGGTCGGCGGCCAGCGCGCGCACTTCCTCCTCGGTGCGCCGGCGCTCGGTGGTGTCGGCGAATACCGCCACCGCCCCGCTCACCGCGCCCGCCGCGTCGCGCAGCGGCCGCGCGGTGGCGGTCAGCCAGAGCCCCTGGTCCGGGCCCTCGCCGGCGCGACGCATGTACAGGTCCTGCTTGTCGACGTCCTCGCCGCGCAGGGCACGCGCCAGCGGCAGCTCCTCCAGCGGGCAGGGCGTGACGCGGTCCACCCGGTAGAGCGTGAAACGCTCGCGCCAGTTGCCCTTCGGCCCGGTGCTCATGCCGCGGCCGGCGATGACCTCGGCGGCCGGGTTGGCGAGCACGAGGTCGGCGCGGCGGTCGACCACCAGCACCGAGTCGCCGATGCCGTCGAGCACCTCGCGCAGGATGACGGTCTGGCGCTGCAGCTCGGCGCGCGAGCGGCGCAGGCGCAGCACGAACACCGTCGCGCCGGCCAGCAGCAGCGCGCCGCCGACCAGCAGCGTGACCTGCCAGCGCTGCTGCAGCGTGCGCCGCTCGATCTCGGCGGCCTGCTGCTCGCTGCGGCGCGTCAGCTCGGCCAGCTCGCGCTGGCGCGCCTCGCTGCGGATGCGCGCGGCCAGCTCGAACACCCGCGCGCCGGCCCGCTCGCGCGCCAGGCGGGCGTTCGACTCGGCCGCCTCCAGCGACAGTTCGTAGGCGCGCCGGTGGTCCCCCTCGGCGGCCGCCACCGCGGCCATGCGCTGCGCGCTCTCGCTGCGGTAGACCGGCAGGTCGATCGTGCGTGCGAGCTGGTAGGCCTGCTCGGCGCGCGCCCGCGCCTCGGCGAGGTCGCCCAGGCGCTGGGCCACTTCGCTCTGCTCCTTGAGCACGAACCAGCGGCCGATCGGGTTCGGGTGGCGCTCGTAGATCGCGGCGGCGCGCTGCAGCTCGGCCTGGGCGGCCTTCAGGTCGCCCTGCAGGCGCAGCTCGAAGGCCAGCGCGAATCGGCTGAGCGCCACCGCGGTCGGGATGCCGGCCGCCTCGTTGAGGTCGATCGCCTCGCGGTACAGCCGCAGCGCGAGCGGCTTGTCGCCCTGCTTGCTGGCGACGCCGGCCAGGCCGCTGATCGCCAGCGCCTCGTTGAGCCGCGACCGCCCGGCCACCGCCTGCCTGCGCATCTGCTCGAACTGCTCGCGCGCCTCGGGCAGGCGGTCGCCCAGGTCGTAGGCCATCGCCAGGCCGCGGTGCGCGTGGGCCAGCGCGATCGGGTCGCCGCTGGAGCGCGCGATCTCCATCGCCTGCAGCGCGACGTTGAGCGAGTCGTCCAGCAGGTTGGCACGCCGGTAGGTCATCGAGGTGCGCAGCAGCGCCTCGCCCAGCAGGTCGACCCGGTCGGTGCCTTCCAGTGCCGCGAGCGTGCGCGTCATGATGTCCTGCAGCCGGCCCAGGCGGCCCTGGTTCACGTCGTTCATCGCGATGTTCAGGCCGGCCTCGGCCAGGCCGAGCCGATCGCCGGCCTGCTCGGCCAGCTCGAAGGCCTGCTGCGCATGCTCGGCCGAGCGCTCGGTCTGCGCCAGGTAGCCCTCGACCCGCGCCTGCAGGTTGAGCAGACGCACGCGGTCAGCGGGCGGCGCATCGGCCGGCAGGCTGCGCTCGAGCTCGACGGCGCGCGCAAGAGCGGCGGGGGCATCGTTCTCGGCCAGCTGGCGCGCCTCGTCCACCGCGCGGCGCCAGGCGGCCGGATCCTGCGCCGCGAAGGCTGCCGCGCCCAGGCCGAGCAGCAACCCGGCCAGCCACAGGCGCAGCAGCAATCGGCGGCATCCGCTCATGAGGCCCACTGTAGTGCGACGCTGCCCTGCGCCACGGTGGCGGATTCCCGGGGCACTGCAGAACAGTTCAGAACTGCACACTCAAACTGGTGGCGAGCTGCCGGTCGTTGACGAACGCATCGCGCGGCCGCGCGGCGCTGCCCAGGTCGTTGCGGCGCAGCGTGCGCGTCAGGTTCACGCCGTCCAGCGCCCAGGTCACCCGCGGCGCGACGCGCCAGCGCAGCGAGGCATCGAGCCAGCCGTGCGCACGGGTCCAGACCTGCTGCGCACCGCCGAGGTCGACCACCGGCACCACGCCGCTGGCGAAGCGGCTGCGCCAGTTCCAGGCCAGCCGCGCCGACCACCGCCCATGTTCGTACAGGCCGATCAGGTTCGCGCTGTGGCGCGACAGCCCCTGCAGCGCCACCTCGCGGCCGAGCACGCGATCGAAGGTGCTGCTGTCCACGTGGGTGTAGTTGGCCTGCAGCCCGAGGCCGGACCAGGCACCGGGCAGCGTGTCGAAGAAGCCCTGCCACGCGAGCTCGGCGCCGCGCACGCGCGCCCGGTCGGCGTTGCGCGGCCGGCTGACGACGTAGACCGCGCCACCATGCTCCTCCGGCTGTGCGAGGTTGACGACGAAGCCGTCGACCCGCTTCCAGAACAGCGCCAGCGAGGCGCCCGTGCCGGCGCTGCGTTCGTGCTCCAGCCCCAGGTCGAGGTTGCTCGAGCGCACCGGCTGCAGGTCGGGGTTGCCGGCGCTGCCCTGGTTCAGGTTCGGGTCGACCGGGTTGGGCAGCAGCAGCAGCGAGGGCGAGAGCTGGTTGAAGTCGGGCCGCGTGATCGTGCGCGAGGCGGCGGCACGCGCCTGCCAGCCCGGTGCCGGGCGCCAGCGCAGGCTCGCGCTCGGCAGCGGGTCGGTCTCGTCCGTGCGGGCGCGGATCGGCAGCGGCGTGCCGCTGCCGACGGCCTGCGCGCTGTCGGTCGTGCGGCGCGTGTGCACCACGCGCAGGCCGGCCTGGCCGTCCAGCGCCGTGCCGGCGCGCCAGGGCAGCTGCAGGTACAGCGCGTCGCTGTCCTCGCGGATGCGCCACACGCTCAGCGGCCCGCCGCCGGCCGGCAGCGGCGTGGTGACGCCGAAGGCTTCGCGCAGCCCGGCCGGATCGCGCGCATCGCCCAGGTCGCCGATCAGGTGGCCGGTGACGCTGGCCGTGCGGCCGTCGAGGAAGTCGCCGTAGGGGTTGGGCCGCAGGCGGCCGGGCAGGGTCTCGCCCGACGGCCCGGCCAGCGCCACGTCGCCGAAGGCCAGGCCGGGCGCGTTGTCGGCACGCCGCCGGGCATGCCGCCAGCCGAACTCGATGCGCTCGAGCCAGCCGCCCTCCAGCAACCGAGATGCGTCCACGCGCAGCGCCTGCAACTCGCCGCGGAACGGGCGGGTGCGGTAGGCCAGGCCGGTGTAGCGCCAGGCCGACGGGTCGTTCAGGTCGGTACCCGCGACCGATGTCGAGGGCACCGGGCCGGACAGATCGTGCGTGAAGCGGGCCGCGCTGGCGGCCAGGAAGGGCCCGGAGAAGAACAGGTGGTTGAAGCTGCTGGTGTGGCTCAGGTCGGCGTCGAGCTGCCAGGGCGCACCGTGCCAATGGCCACCGAGGGCCAGCTGGCGGGTACGGTCCACCGTATCGCGCGCGAAGTTCAGCAGCGACACCGGCGCATCCAGCCAGGTCACCCGGCGGGCGTCGTCGCTGCCCGCGAAGCGCAGCAGGCGGCCGGGCTCGAAGGCGGTGCCGGCCGGCGCGCTGAGGTTGATCTGGTGCGAATCCTGGCGCGTCTCGAGTTCGGCGAAATGGGCCTCGGCGTACAACTCGAGCCCGTCGGCCGAGCGCCACTGCAGCAGCGCGCCGGCCGCGCTGCGGCGCCGCCGGCCGATGCTGGTGGTCTCCGAACTGCCGCCCGGCGCGAGGAAGCTGCCGCCGGCCGGATCGGCGTGGCGCACCGGCGTGCCGCTGCTCTTCTGGTCCTCGCGCCACCAGCGGTCCTGCAGCGCCAGGTTGACGAGCAGCCCGAGTTCGCCGCCACCCGCGCGGCCGCGCCGGCTCAGCAGCAGCGAGGCCTGGCCGGCGTCGCGATCGGCCAGGTGGCCGCGCATCCAGCGCAGCGAGAACACGCCGGCGTCACCGGCGAAGTCGAACGGCCGCCGCGTGCGCAGGTCGATGCTGCCGCCGAGGCCGCCTTCGATACGCTCGGCCGAGCTGGTCTTGTGCACGTCGATGCCGGCGAGCGACTCGGCCGCGATGTCCGAGTAATCCATCAGCCGGCCGCTGCCGGCGGTGAAGATCTCGCGCCCGTTGAGCGTGGTCTCCACCTGAAGCAGGCCGCGCACCGCGGCCAGCGCCCCCTCGCCGCGGTCGCGCGTGAGCTGCACGCCGGTGATGCGCTGCAGCGCGTCGGCCACGCTCAGGTCGGGCAGCTTGTGGACCTCGTCGGCCACGACGGCGTCGACGATGCCCGGCGCCTCGCGCTTGCGCGCCTGCGCCGACTCGAGGCTGCGGCGCGTGCCGGTGACCACGACCGGGTCGAGCGGCTCGGCCGCTGCGCCCGCCGCAGGGGCAAGCGCCAGACAGCCCGACAACAACACCAACGCCGTCTTCACCTACCCATGCTCGCGCCGTGCGAGCCACGACGTCAAGGCCGCCGCGGGCTCGGAAACCCGCAGCGGCCCTGCCGGAGTTGAGAAGGATCAGTCGTTGGCGTAGATGTCCACGTCCTTGGTCTCGCGCACGAACAGCATGCCGACGACGAAGGTGAGCGACGCGATGATGATCGGGTACCACAGGCCGTTGTACATGTTGCCGGTCTGCGCCACGATCGCGAAGGCGGTGGTCGGCAGCAGGCCGCCGAACCAGCCGTTGCCGATGTGGTAGGGCAGGCTCATCGAGGTGTAGCGGATGCGCGTCGGGAACAGCTCGACCAGCATCGCGGCGATCGGCCCGTAGACCATCGTCACGAAGATCACCAGCACCACCAGGATGGCGATGATGAGCGGCTTGTTCATCTTCGCCGGGTCGGCCTTGGCGGGGTAGCCGGCCGCCTTCAGCGTGTCGGCCACGGCCTTCTTGAACTCGGCGTCCTTCTTCTTCGCCTCGTCCGGCGCGAGGCCCTTGGCCGCGTAGCTCTGGATCACCGTCTCGCCCACCGTGATGGTGGCCGCGGTGCCGGCGGCGACGGCCACGTTCTCGTAGCTCACCGAGCCGGCCGCCAGCACCTGCTTGGCGATATCGCACGAGCTGGTGAACTTGGCCGTGCCGGTCGGGTTGAACTGGAACGAGCACTCGGCCGGGTCGGCGTGCACCACCACCTTGTTCTTCGCCTGCGCGGCGGCGAGGTCGGGGTTGGCGGCCTCGGTGAGCATCTTGAAGAGCGGGAAGTAGGTCAGCGCGGCCACCAGGCAGCCGGCCATGATGATGGGCTTGCGGCCGATCTTGTCGGACAGCACGCCGAACACGATGAAGAACGGCGTGCCGATCAGCAGCGCGATCGCGATCATGATGTTCGCGGTGGCGCCGTCGACCTTGAGCGCCTGGGTCAGGAAGAACAGCGCGTAGAACTGGCCCGTGTACCAGACCACCGCCTGGCCGGCGGTCAGGCCGATCAACGCCAGGATCACGATCTTCAGGTTCTTCCACTGGCCGAAGGATTCGGACAGCGGCGCCTTGGAGGTCTTGCCCTCGTCCTTCATCTTCTGGAAGGCGGGCGACTCGTTCATCGACAGGCGGATCCAGACGCTGACCGCGAGCAGGAGGATCGACACCAGGAACGGCACGCGCCAGCCCCAGTCGGCGAAGGCCTGCTCGCCGATCGCGGTGCGGGTGCCGAGGATGACCATCAGCGAGAGGAACAGGCCGAGCGTGGCCGTGGTCTGGATCCACGAGGTGTAGGCGCCGCGCTTGCCGTGCGGCGCGTGCTCGGCCACGTAGGTGGCCGCACCGCCGTACTCGCCGCCCAGCGCCAGACCCTGCAGCAGGCGCAGGATGATCAGGATCACCGGCGCGGCCACGCCGATCGCGGCGTAGCTGGGCAGCACGCCGACGATGAAGGTCGACAGGCCCATGATCAGGATGGTCACCAGGAAGGTGTACTTGCGGCCGATCATGTCGCCGAGCCGGCCGAACACCAGCGCGCCGAAGGGCCGCACGATGAAGCCGGCGGCGAACGCGAGCAGCGCGAAGATGAAGGCCGAGCCGGCGTCCAGCCCCGCGAAGAACTGCTTCGCGATGATCGCGGCCAGCGAGCCGTAGAGGTAGAAGTCGTACCACTCGAACACCGTGCCGAGCGACGAGGCGAAGATGACCTTCTTCTCCTCGGCGGTCATCGGCGCCGGTGCCGCAGGGGTGCGACCGACGGTGGACGTTGCCATGTTCTCTCCTTGATTCAGGTCAGCCGCGGGGTCGCGGCTCGTGGTGCCACTGTCCGAGCCGGCTCTGACCGTTGACTGACGCGTTCCCAACACCGGCTGACGCGACGCTGATGAGACGCTGACAAACTCGGGTGCAACCCGCAGCCCGGCTTGCGCGATGTGGAAACTCAGGGAAAGCGATGAGGCCCGTGCAACCTGGCCGTCAGCGCTGCGAGGGCCGCCCGCGCCTGCCCGGCGAGTGCCTGGGCATGCGCCGCGAGCCGGGCCGGGTCGGCCTGCAGCGCGAGCCGTGCCGCGTCGTCCAGGCCGGACGCCGGCACCGCCACCGGCAGCCCCGGCAGTTCCCAGGTGCCGGCCACGGCCTCGGCCTTGGACGGCCGCCGGGAGACCGTTGGCGCAACGAGGTTCAGCCGCGGCCGGCCGCAGGCCATCGCCACCAGGCGCGCGTGCAGGCTGCTGGCGATCAGCAGCGCGCTGCCGGCGATCAGCGCGCACAGCGCCCAGACATCGGCCGTGTCGACCCGGCGCGCGGCGCCCGCCGGCAGGCGCTGCGCGAGGCGCTGCAGCACCTGCGGATCGTCGTGCCAGGGCGCCAGGCCGGCGCAGAACAGGTGGACCGGCGCGCCGGTGTGCGCCATCAGCCGGCGCAGCGCTGCGGCCACGGCATCGAGCGTGGCGTCGTCGCCGAACTCGGCACTTAGCTGCAGCGCGATGCCGCCCTGCGGCACGGCGCCGGCCCGCGCGCGGATGTCAGCGGCGCAGCACTGGGCCACCAGGAGGGCGGCATCGGGCACGAGCGGCGCGTCGAGGCCGGCCGAGCGCAGCGCCTGCTGCGTCGCCGTGTCGCGCACGCTGAGGGACTGCGCGCGGGCCAGCTGGGCCAGCACGGCGCGGCGCAGCGCGGCCGGCGCGCGAGCCAGGTCATGCCCGCCGACCGCATGGAAACACACCCGTGCCGTGCGCGGCAGCGGCGGCGCCACCACCGCATACGGCGCCGGCGACGCGCTGCCGACCACGCGCCGCACCCAGGCGCGCCGCTCGTGCGCCTGCGTCGCGAGCCAGGCCAGCGTCGCCTGCAGGCCCTCCGGCGGCTGCAGCATCACCGCGGCCTGTTCGGCGCTGCAGGTCAGCAGTTCGCCGCCGACGCACAGCAACCGGTCCTCCGGCTGCCAGCCGGGCGCCAGCTCGGCCAGCGCCTCGACGCGGTGGCCGCCGACACCGCGCAGGTCGCGCGCGGCCAGGCCCGCGAAGCGCAGCGGCCGGTCGCCGAGGCAGCGCGCCAGCACATGCGGCAGCAGCAGGTCGCCCAGGTTGTGGCGGTCGAAGGCGCCGAACAGGACGATGCGGCCGGCCATGGACCGCGTCAGTAGGTCACGCGGGCGTAGTAGGTCTGCTGCGCCGCGTCGCGCGCCTGGCCGAGGGTGTGGATGCCGCGCTCGGCCAGCAGCGGGATCAGCTTGAGGAACACCTCGGCCGTGACCATCGCGTCGCCCAGCGCGGTGTGGCGGCCCAGCACCGGCACGCCGAGCCGCTCGGCGATCGCCTCGAGCCGGTGCGACGCCTGCTGCGGGTGCACCACGGCCGACAGCAGCAGCGTGTCGAGCACCGGCTGGTCGAACGCGAGGCCGGTGCGCTCGCGCTTGAGCTCGAGGAAGCGCATGTCGAAGGCGGCGTTGTGCGCCACCAGCACGGTGTCCTGCGCGAAGGCGTGGAAGGCCGGCAGCACCGCGTCGATGGTCGGCGCGCCGCGCAGCATCTCCGGCGTGATGCCGTGGATGGCGATGCCGGCGGCCGGGATGTCGCGCTGCGGGTCGACGAGCTGCTCGAAGCAGTCCTCGCGGCGCAGCTTGCCGGCGACGATGCGCGTCGCGCCGATCTGGATGATCTCGTCGCCCTCGGAGGGCTGCAGCCCGGTGGTCTCGGTGTCGAACACGGTGTAGGCCAGCTCGGCAAGGCGCCGATCGGCCAGCTCGCGCGCCTGGTCGGTGGCGCGGAACAGGTCGAAGTCGTAGACCTCGGGGCGGCTCTCGCTGCGCACCACCATCGCCGCGTCGAGCTGCTCGCCGGCCTCGGCCAGCGGCAGCAGCAGGCGGAAGAAGGACTCGTGGCGCACGCGCTCGCGCTCGAACCAGAACGCGCCGTCGTGGCGCTCGACCACGTCGCGCACGGTCAGCGCGAGCGTGTCGCCGCCGACGCGCATCGCGTCGGTCTCCCAGCCGACCACGGTCTCGGTGCTCATCGACGGGCCGGCCCAGACCAGGTCGAGCCGCGCGCGGCCGCCGGCCTCGGCCAGGCGCAGCTGCAGCACCTTGATCTCGTACTCCTCGACCAGCCGGCCGGCGAGGTACAGCAACGCCTGCAGCAGCGAGAAGCTGTCGACCTTGAGCCACAGCGCGGCGTCGACCTCGCTGGTGGCGACACGGCAGCCGTGCAAGGTCTCGATGCGCCGCGCCGCGGCGGCCACCAGGTCGGCGCCGAGCATGTCCTCCAGCGGCCAGCGCGTCTTCATGGTCTGCGCGGTGTGGCTGGCCAGCTCGCGGATGCGCCGGCTCATGGTCTGCACCTCGTCGCGGACGACGCCGAGAAAACGTTCGCGCGTGGGGGCGTCGAGGTCCTCGTAGTCGAGCATTTCGACGGCGGCCTGCAGGTTGCCGAGCGAGGCCCGGCTGCCCTCGGTGAGGCCCTGCAGCAGCCGGTCGCGCTCGGACTCGGCGGCGAAGTCGCGCGTGATGTTCTCGAGCATCAGCACGAAGCCGTTCAGCGCCACCTCGCCGGGCGCGGCATCGATGTCCCGGACCGGCGCCATCTGCACGCGCAGCAGCTGGCCGGCGCGCGTACCGGTGACGAACTGGGCCGACGGGTGCGCCGCGCCGCGCTGCAGGCGCTGCTGCACGCTCTCCAGCGCGTGGGCGACGAGCGCGCGGTCGAACACCGCGTAGATCGAGCGGCCCAGGCCGATCAGCTCGGCGCCGTCGGCCACGCTCGGCGCGTGCGAGAGGGCGCGGAACTGGGTGCGCGCGCGGGCGTTGTAGAGCAGCACGCGGCCGTCGAGGTTGCAGACGACGACGCTCTGCGTCAGCTCGGCCATCAGCGCCGCCAGGCGGTTGCGCTCCTGCTCGACGCCGCGGCTGGCCTCCTTCACCTGGGCGGCGATGTCGGCGCGCAGGGTGTCGCGTTGCTGCGCGAACTGGTTGATGACGCCCGCGAGCGCCTTCGCCTCGGCGCTGCCCTGCGGCTCGAGGGTGCGCTGCACGTCGGTGGCGAGCAGCACCTGAGCCTCTTCGGCCAGGCGCGCAGAGGCCGCCACCCAGCCCAGGTAGGCCTGGCGCGTGAGCGCGCCGAGCACACCGGAGAGCAGCAGCCAGCCGAGCAGCAGCAATGCCGCGCGCGGTTCGAGCATCGCGCCGAGGGCGGCGCGTTCGGGCGGCTCGAGCGTGGCGGCGAAGAGGAAGCCACCGGCGATGGCCCAGAAAGCGAGCACGGCGCCGGGGATGAGGGCGGCGATGACTTCGCGTTTATCGAACTTGCCCACGTTGTTGCCTACTCGTCACAGCCCGCCGGTCTCGCCCCGCGGGCTCTCACGCGGACCGCCTCACGCACCTAGAAGCTCCCGCACCTTCTCAGCCAATTCCTTGGTCGAGAACGGCTTCGTCATGTACGCATCCGCCCCGAGTGCCGACCCCTTCGCGACATCGGTGTCGCGCCCCTTCGCACTCAGCATCAGGATCCGGACCCCCGCGAGCGACTCGTCCGACCGCACCGCCTGGCACACGTCGAAGCCGCTCCTGCCCGGCATCATCACGTCCAGCAGCACCAGGTCCGGCTTCAGCTCGCGCACCATCGCCAGCGCCGCATCGCCGTCGCGGGCGATGCTGACCCGGTGGCCTTCGCGCTTCATCAGGAACTCCAGCGAGATGACGATGTTCGGCTCGTCGTCGGCGATCAGCACGTGTTTGCTCATGAGCTTGTCTCCATCGTTGTCGCTGTGGCGGAAAGCGGCAGTTCGAAACCGAAGCAGGCCCCCTGCCCCGGCGCCGAGCGCAGCCACATCCGGCCGCCATGGTGCTCGACGATCTGCCGGCTGATCGGCAGGCCGAGCCCGGTGCCCTGCGGGCGATTCGTCGCCTCGCCGCCCTGGCGGAACTTCTCGAACACCAGCTGCTGCTGGGCCGGAGGCACGCCGGGCCCGTTGTCCTGCACCTCGACGCGCACGGCACGCCCGTCGGTCGTCAGCGTGACCAGCACCCGGCCGCGCCCGGCCGGCACGAACTTGGCCGCGTTGGACAGCAGGTTCAGCAGCACCTGCAGCAGCCGGTCGCCGTCACCGTGCAGCGGCGGCAGCGTGTCGGGCTGCACCACCTCGACCAGGGCGCCGCGTTCGCGGAAGGCCTCGGCGGTGGTCTGCACCGCGCGCGCCACCAGCTCGCGCAGGTCCACCGGCTCGTGGCGCCACTCGGCGTGGCCGGACTCGATCTTCGCCATGTCCAGCACCTGGTTCACCAGGCGCGACAGGCGCTCGGTCTCGCTGACCACCAGGCCGAGGAACTGCTGGCGCTGCTCGGGTTCCATCTGCGGATCGTCGCGCATCAGTTCGGCGAAGGCGCGGATCGAGGTCAAGGGCGTGCGCAGCTCGTGCGACACCGAGGAGACGAAGTCGTCCTTCTGGCGGTCCAGGTCCTCCAGGCGACGGTTCAGCGCGCGCACCTGCGAGGCCTCGTCGAGCATGCCGAGGATGTCGGCGCGCGCCAGCGGCTCCTCCTCGGCCACCGCGGCCACCACCACGTGCGCCGAGGCGCTGCCGATCGCGCCGGCCAGCGCGGTCTCGACGTGCGGCACCAGCTCGGCCTCCGGCACGCCGCGCCGCGCCGCATCGGCGAACAGGCGCTGGGCCGCCTCCGCGCCGAGGAAACGCGCCGCCAGCAGGCGCAGCTGGGCCAGGCTGGCCGGGCTGCGCCAGGTGCGCGTGGCGGCCGCACCCCGGAACACCTCGACGAAACGCAGCGCCTGCGCCGCCTCGCGGGCCGAGGGCGTGCCGGCCAGCGACACCAGCACGTACAGGCCGGTGTTGGCCAGCAGGCTCCACAGCAGCGCGTGCGTCAGGTTGTCGAGCCCGCTCATGCCGAACAGCTGCTCGGGCCGCAGCAGGCTCCAGCCGAACGGGCCGTGCTGCAGGAAGCCCGCATCCATCCAGCCGGACTTGGCGATCGACGGCAGCATCAGCGTCCAGGCCCAGAGCAGGAAGCCGGCCGCCAGGCCGGCCAGCGCGCCGGCGCGTGTGCCGCCCTTCCAGTACATGCCCCCGAGCAGCGCCGGCGCGAACTGCGCCACCGCGGCGAAGCTGATCAGCCCGATGCTGACGAGCGCATAGGCCTCGCCGGCGATGCGGAAGTAGAGGTAGCCCAGCAGCAGCAGCAGCACGATCACCGTGCGCCGCACCGCCAGCGGCAGCGCGCTCAGGTCGCGCGCGCCGTGGCGGAAGCGCAGCAGCAGCGGCATGACCAGGTCGTTGCTGACCATGGTGGAGACCGCGATCGCTTCGACGATGATCATGCCGGTGGCGGCCGACAGCCCGCCGATGAAGGCCGCCAGCGCCAGCGCCGGCTGCTCGGCGGCCAGCGGCAGCGAGATCACGAAGGTCTCGGGGTTGGCATTGCCCGCGCCGAAGTGCAGCAGCCCGCCCAGCGCGACCGGCAGCACGAACAGGTTGATCAGCAGCAGGTAGAGCGGAAAGGCCCAGCTGGCGCGCTTGAGGTGGCGCTCGTCGACGTTCTCGACCACCATCACCTGGAACTGGCGCGGCAGGAACAGCACCGAGAACATGGCCAGCAGCGTCAGCGCGGCCCATTGCCCGCCGGCGAAGCGGTACTCCCCGCCCAGCCCCATCAGTGGCTGCAGCGCGGGCACCGCGGCGGCGCGCTCGAACACGTCGCGCACGCCGTCGAACAGGCCCCAGCAGACGAACACACCGACCGCGACGAAGGCGAGCAGCTTGACCACCGACTCGAAGGCCACCGCCGCGACCATGCCCTCGTGGCGCTCCGAGCTGTCGAGGTGGCGCGCGCCGAACGCCACCGTGAAGCCGGCCAGCACCAGCGCGATGTAGAGCGTGCTGTCGCGCCACCAGGGCGCATGCGCCTCGGCGCCGGCGCCGGTCAGCAGCGCCAGGCCGGAGGCGATCGCCTTCAGCTGCAGCGCCACGTAGGGCAGGATGCCGACCAGCGCGATCACGGTCACCAGCGCGGCCAGCAGCCGGCTCTTGCCGTAGCGGCTGGCGATGAAGTCGGCGATCGAGGTGATGCGGCCGGTGTGCGCGATGCGCACCATCTTGCGCAGCACGCTCCAGGCCAGCAGCATCGCCAGCGTCGGGCCGAGGTAGATGGGCAGGAACCACAGGCCCGAGCTGGCGGCGCGGCCGACGCTGCCGAAGTAGGTCCAGGCGGTGCAGTACACCCCCAGCGAGAGCGTGTACACCCAGGCATTGCCGATCACCGAGCGGCCCGCCCGGGCGCGCCGGTCGGCCCAGTGCGCCACGCCGAACAGCAGCAGCAGGTAGGCGAACGAGGCGCCGAGCACCAGCGGGGCGGACAGCATCGCGCTACCTCGCCTCCTCGTCCTCGTCGGGCCCGGCCTCGGCGACCCAGGCCGCCGCGCCGATCAGCACCGCCCAGCCGCCGAACACCGCCAGCGGCAGCAGCGGCAGGCCCCACAGCATCACGCCGCGGTCCCACAGCGTCAGCAGCGGGAAGTTGAGCAGCAGCCAGCCGGCCGCGAAGAGCGCGAGCAGACGCTGGTGGCGCTGGTTCGCGTTCATGTCGTCACAGCGTGTCGAGCCGGAAGCGCGTGCGCAGCAGCGCGCGGAAGCGCTTGACGATGGCCAGCGCGTCCTTGAGCTGGTCGCGGTCCATCGTGCTCAGGTCGGACGGCCGAACCAGGTTCGAGGCCTCCTGCCCGCCGGCGCGCTGGCGCAGCTGGTGGCGCAGCTTCAGGCCCATCAGGTAGTGCAGCGCCTCGAGCAGGTCGGCCGCCAGCGGTGCGTCGAGCTGGCCGAGCTCGCGCAGCTTCGCCAGACGCACCGCGGTGCCGGTCTCGCGCAGGCCCTGGCGCAGCGCGAGCGCGCGCACGCCGTGCACGATCGGGAAGCTGCCGAGCTTCTTCAGGTCCAGCGGCTGCTCGTCGGCGCGCGCGGTCAGGCGGCTCCACCAGCTGACCGGTTCCTCGAACTGGTCGGCCGCGGCGGCGAAGCGGGCATAGAACGCGTCGCTGCCGGCGAGGATCTGCTCCAGGTGCGCGCGCAGGGCCTCCAGCAGCGTGGCGTCGCCGGCCACCGGTGCGGCGTCGAGGAAGATGGCCAGCTGCATCACGCCCTGCGGGTCGCTGCCGTAGACCCAGTCGCGCAGCGTGCTGCGAAAGCCCGCCACCGGCGCGCGCCAGGCGCGGTTGATCAGCATGATGCCGCCCGGGCAGGGCGGCCAGCCGCAGTCGATCAGCGCGGCGTTGAAGCGGCCGGCGATCGCGTCGAGCTCGGCGCACTCGTAGCCGTCGCGCAGGATCAGCGCGTTGTCCTGGTCGGTCTTGAGGATCTGCTCGCCGCGGCCTTCGCTGCCCATCACGAGCAGGCAGGAGTTGGCGACGAGTTCCGCCGGCGCCTCCAGGTGCCAGAGCCGCGCGAACAGGCGCCGGTTCAGTTCGCCGACCAGGCGCGCGACACGCTCGACCTTGATGCCACCGTCGTGCAGCAGGGTGACCATCGATTCGATGCGCTGCGCCGCGGCCTGCAACTCGGCGACGCTGGCCGCCTCGTCGATCTGCAGCGCGACGATGTGCGAATGGTTGGCGACGAAGCTGACCAGGTCGAGCTGGCCGAGCACGCCGAGCACCTGCTCGCCATCGCGCACCAGCAGGCGGTGCACGCGGTGGCGCACCATCAGCCACAGGGCCTCGAACAGGTCGGCGTCGGCGTCGACGTCGATCAGCGCGAAGCGTGCCACCTCGCGCACCGGCAGCGCGGCCGGCGGCACGTCGCGCAGCAGCGCGTCGCGCAGGTCGGTGGTGGTGAAGATGCCGAGCCGCTCGCCCTGTTCGCCGGCGTCGCGCACCAGCGTGTGGGTCAGCCCGTGCGCGGACAGTTCGCGGCACACCGACACCACGTCGAGCGCCCCGTCGACGTAGTGCGGCTTGCGAACGTAGGCGTCGCGGACGCGGGCGGTGACCAGCGAGAGCATCTCGCGCTGGCTGTCGGAGGCGCGGTTCGGCATGGGGGGGGGCGCGAAAGCACGAACGGGACGGCGGCAGTGTGCCAGCCGTCCCGTCGTGGGGATTGAGGAATCTCTAGGCGATCATCCGATCACCCGGTCATCCGGTCAGTGGCCCGAGGCCCCCGCCGCGCCGATGCCCGTCTCCGAACGCACCTGCTGCGCCAGGAAACCCTCGCGGTCGACCTTGGCGCGCGCGCCGCGGTCGAGGATCGAGAACAGCCAGATGCCGACGAAGCCGATCGTCATCGAGAACAGCGCCGGCGAGGTGTAGGGGAACAGCGCCGAGCCCTTCGGGTTGCCGAGCGTCGCTTCCCACACCGAGGGCGAGACCACGGTCAGCACCACCGAGCTGATCAGCCCGAGGAAGCCGCCGATCACGGCGCCCTTGGTGGTGCAGTCCTTCCACAGCACGCTCATGAAGAGCACCGGGAAGTTGGCCGAGGCCGCGATCGCGAAGGCCAACGACACCATGAAGGCGATGTTCTGCTTCTCGAAGGCGATGCCCAGCACCACCGCGATGATGCCCAGCGCGACGGTCGTCATCCGCGAGACCTTCAGCTCCGAGGCGCTGTCGGCCTTGCCCCGCTTGATGACCGTGGCGTACAGGTCGTGCGAGACCGCCGAGGCGCCCGACAGCGTCAGGCCCGCCACCACCGCGAGGATGGTCGCGAAGGCCACCGCCGAGATGAAGCCGAGGAACACGTTGCCGCCCACCGCGTTGGCGAGGTGGATGGCGGCCATGTTGCCGCCGCCGCGCAGCGCGCCCTTGGCGTCGAGGAACTCGGGGTTGGTCAGCACGAAGGTGATCGCGCCGAAGCCGATGATGAAGGTCAGCAGGTAGAAGTAGCCGATCCAGCCGGTCGCCCACATCACCGACTTGCGCGCTTCCTTGGCGGAAGGCACGGTGAAGAAGCGCATCAGGATGTGCGGCAGGCCGGCGGTGCCGAACATCAGCGCCATGCCGAAGCTGATCGCCGAGATCGGGTCCTTCACGAAATTGCCCGGGCCCATGATCGACTGGCCGATCTTGGCGGCCTCCTCGGCCGTCTTGCCGGTGGCCAGGCCCGCCTTGATCTCGACCGCCTTGGCGAACATCGCCTCCGGGCTGAAGCCGAAGTTCCACAGCACCATGAAGGCCATGAAGGTGGCGCCGCCGAGCAGCAGGCAGGCCTTGATGATCTGCACCCAGGTGGTGGCCGTCATGCCGCCGAACAGCACGTAGACCATCATCAGCGCGCCGACGATCACGACCGCGATCCAGTACTCCAGACCGAACAGCAGCTTGATGAGCTGGCCCGCGCCGACCATCTGCGCGATCAGGTAGAACGCGACGACGACCAACGTGCCCGAGGCGGCGAAGATGCGCACCGGCTTCTGGTCGAAGCGGAACGCGGCCACGTCGGCGAAGGTGAACTTGCCCAGGTTGCGCAGCCGCTCGGCCATCAGGAAGGTGATGACGGGCCAGCCGACCAGGAAGCCGATCGAGTAGATCAGGCCGTCGAAGCCGGAGGCCATCACCGCGGCCGAGATGCCGAGGAAGGAGGCCGCGGACATGTAGTCGCCCGCGATCGCCAGGCCGTTCTGGAAGCCGGTGATGCCGCCGCCGGCGGTGTAGAAGTCGGCCGCGCTCTTGGTCCTGGCCGCGGCCCACTTGGTGATGAACAGCGTGAACAGCACGAACACGCCGAACATGCCGATGGCCGTCCAGTTGGTGGCCTGCTTCTGCGCCTGGCCGAGATCGGCGCCGGCGGACCAGGCCGCGAAGGAGACGCCGAACAGCGCGAGCAGCGTGAGCACGCGTCGGGTGGTGACGAACGAGCCGCTCATTTCAGCACCGCCTTCTTGACCGCGTCGGTCAGGTCGTCGTACTGGCTGTTCGCGCGCAGCACGTAGATGGTCGTGATGACGACCGTGAACACGATGACGCCGAAGCCCACCGGGATGCCGACGGTCATGACGCCGTCGCCGAGTTTCTGCGACAGGAACTCCTTGTTGAAGGCCACCAGCACGATGAAGCCGTAGTACACGACCATCATCGCCGCCGTGAGCCACCAGCCGAAGCTCGAGCGCTTGGCTTTCAGTTCCTGGTACTTCGGATGGCTGGCAATGCGCCGAACCAGATCGTCTTCCATGACGCAGTCTCCTCACGTTGAGTCGCGGGCCCCGACGGGACCTTGCCCGCATGGTCGAAGAAGCGACTGACCATGCTCTGACGGCAGGCCAACAGGGGCTGACGTGAAGCTGAACCGAAGCTGACACGCGGGCCCGTCGCCACTCGTGACATGAGCTTCGTCGGCCCTCGCGGGCGCAACCCTATGGTTTTCCCTGAGACGCCGTGATCCGCCCCCTCAGGCGCGCTGCACGCCGGGCCGGGGCATGCCGGCGGCGGCCCAGGCGGGGCCGTCGAACCAGGGGTCGCCGCGCAGGTAGGCGGCGAGCATGGTCAGCGCATCCAGGCCCCAGAAGAGCCGGCCGTCGACCTCGACGGTGGGCACGCCGAACACGCCGCCCGCCAGGGCCGCGGCGGTGGAGTCCTTCAGCGCCTGCTTGACCGGCTCGCCGTCCGGATCGCGCGCCGGGGCGAGCGCCTCGCGCAGCGCCTGCAGGCGCGCCGGCTCGTTGGCATCGGCCCCGCCGCGCCAGGCATGGCGCAGCACGGTCTCGCAGGCCAGCCGGCTCGGCGTGCCGCCCTCCGGCGCGCTGGCCACCAGCAGGCGCAGCAGCGCGAGCGGGTTGAACGGGTGCTGCGCCGGCGTCTGGATCGGGATGCCGAGCCGGTGCGCGTTCCAGGCCACCTGGCGGAAGGTCCAGGCGCGCTTGGGCTCGATCTCCGCCGGGCCCTTCTGGCCCCAGTGCTTCAGCAGCCCGGCAAACAGCAGCGGCCGGTAGTCGACGCTGTAGGACAGCCCCTCGAGCGCCTGCGGCAGCTGCTCGAACGCCAGGTAGGCGTAGGGCGAGACCGGGTCGAACCAGAACTGCAGGTGCTTCATTCGGACGGGCCGGACATGGCGAAGGCCTCGCGGCGCGCCGGCAGCAGTGCCCAGACGGCGCGCTTGGCCTCGTCGTCGAGCGTGGACCAGGCGGCGATCTCGTCGATCGTGCGCAGGCAGCCCTCGCACCAGCCGGTGCGCAGGTTCATGCGGCACACGTTGACGCAGGGGGATGGGACCCCCCGTCCACCGGGTACGGCGGACGGCCCCCCGAGGGGTCGCGGGCCGGCTTGGGGCGGCCCGGCGCGCGGCCCGCGAGGGTGGTGGCTCGCGTCGTCGTTCATGCCTGCACCACGTCGGCCACCGGCGCGCCGGTCAGCGCCTCGAGCTGCGCCGGGCTGAGGCGGAACACGCCGTTCGGGTGGCCGGCCGCGGCCCAGATCTCCGCGAAGCGGTACAGCTCGCGGTCGATCAGCGTGACCGGCGGCGTGGCATGCGCGAGCGGCGAAACGCCGCCGATCGTGAAGCCGGTCCGGGCCTTGACGAAGTCCGCATCCGCACGGCCGATCGGGCCGACCTGCGCGGCGACCTTCTTCTCGTCGACCCGCTTGTCGCCCGAGGTGACGACCAGCACCGCGGCCTCGTCGGCCTTGCGCCGGAAGATCACGCTCTTGGCGATCTGGCCGACCGACACGCCGAGCGCATCGGCCGCTTCCTGCGAGGTGCGCGCCGCCACCTCGAGCCACACCGGCGCATGCGGGTGGCCGCGCTCGGCCAGCGCCTGCGCAACGCGGCGGAAGCCTTCCGGACGATCCTCCATCACCGAACTCACTGGACTAGCCTCCGTGCTGCGCACTTCGGGATTCGCGCTTGGGAGCGGCCCGGCGCGCTCATGCCGCCACCTTCTCGCGCTTCGTCAGCAACGCCTTGCCGGCACGCGAGATCGGCGCCCGCCCGAGCACGCCGGAGATGAAGGCGCCGGCATCGACCAGCTTGTCCAGATCGATGCCGGTCGCGATGCCCAGGCCGTTCAGCATGAACAGCACGTCCTCGGTCGCGACATTGCCGGTCGCCCCCTTCGCGTACGGGCAGCCGCCCAGTCCGGCCACGCTGGCGTCGAACACCTGGACGCCCATTTCCAGGCAGGCGTAGATGTTGGCCAGCGCCTGGCCGTAGGTGTCATGGAAGTGGCCGCTGACCTCGGCGAGCGGGAAGTGCTTCAGCGCCCGCTCCATCGCGGCCTGCACGCGCTTGGGCGTGCCGACGCCGATGGTGTCGGCAATGCCGCAGTGCTCGACGCCGATGCCCTTCATCAGCACGACCACCTTCTCCACCTCGTCGGCGCTCACCTCGCCCTGGTAGGGGCAACCGAGCGCGCAGGAGATCGCCGCGCGCACCTTGATGCCCGCGGCCCGGGCCTGCTGCACCACGGGCGCGAAGCGTTCCACCGATTCGGCGATCGAGCAGTTGATGTTGCGCTGGCTGAAGGCCTCGCTGGCCGCGCCGAACACGACGATCTCGTCCGGCCGGGTCGGCAGGGCCGCTTCCAGGCCCTTCAGGTTGGGCGTCAGCACCGAGTAGCGCACGCCGGGGCGGCGGCGGATACCCGCCATCACCTCGGCGTTGTCGGCCATCTGCGGCACCCACTTCGGGCTGACGAAGCTGGTGACCTCGATCTCGCGCAGGCCGGCATCCTGCAGGCGGTGCACGAGTTCGATCTTGTGCGCAGCGCTGACCGGCTGCTTCTCGTTCTGCAGCCCGTCACGCGGGCCGACGTCGACGAGGGTGACGGACGACGGAATCATGAAAAAAGTCTCGGCTCGAAGTCGCGCGGCGCGGCCGCTTCCCCTCACGTAGGGATGGTGTTACCGGGTTTGATACAGGAAGATACAAACACACCGAAGGACCAATCGTGGACATCAGTACCCGCCTGCGCATTGCCACCCGCATCCATTTTGCGCTGCTGCGCCAATACGGCGAGCACGTGGAGATCGGAAGCCTCATGAAGGGCGGGGCGGATGCTCGCGAGGCGATGTTCGTCTGCGAGGCCTCGAACGACCTGGAACTGGCCACGCTGGCACGCCGCCTGCGCCACGCCGACCGCGCCGAGAGCCGCTCGGCCGCCAAGCCGGCACCGCAGGAAGCAGCCTGGGCCGACAACACCACCGGCTTCGGCGTCTCGCGCCCGCTCGGGCTGGACGACACCGCGGCGGCTTCCTCGAGCTGGCTCAGCCCGTCCACCTGGCTCAGGCGCGCCGCGCCTGCGAAGCCGCACTGAGCCCACCCGAGCCTCGCTCGCACCTCACTCGATCGGCACCAGGCGCAGCAGTTCCTCGCCCTCGAGCACCTGGTCGCCCACCGCATAGAGCAGCTCGGCCACCGTGCCGTCGCGCGGCGCGGCGAGCGTGTGCTCCATCTTCATCGCCTCCATCACCGCCAGCGGCTGGCCCTGCTTGACGGCCTCGCCGGGGCGGGCCAGCAGCGCGATCACCTTGCCGGGCATCGGCGCGGCGAGCCGCCCACCTTCGCCGGCGCCTTCGCCGGCATGCGCGATCGGGTCGACATGCGTCAGCAGCGCCGCGCCCTCGGCCGAGAACACGCCGAGCCGTTCGCCGACCGCGTAGACCGCCAGCGCCCAGCGGCGTGAGCCGAGCGTGACCTCGTGGCGCGCCCCGCCGCGCGCCGCGCAGGCGAACGGCCAGCGCTGCGCACCATGCACCAGCACCTGCTCGCCACGGTGCGAACGTTCGAGCGTGAACACCTCGTGCCGGCCGTGCACCTCGAGGTCGAAGCGGCGCAGCGCGGCGCCGTGCAGGCGCCAGGCATCGCGGCGTGACCAGGGGTCGGCGTCCTGCGCCTGCGCCTCGCTGGCCAGCGCATGGGCCACCGCACCGGCCGCGGCGATCTCCATCGCCAGCGGCGCCGCGTCGAACAGCACGGCGCGCTCGCGCTCGATCAGCGCGGTGTCCAGGTCGGCCTGCGCGAACGAGCGGCTCTTCACCACGCGGCGCAGGAAGGCCACGTTGTTGTGCAGGCCGACGAGGTGCACCTGCGCCAGCGCGGCGTCGAGCCGGGCCAGCGCCTGCGCACGGTCGGCACCATGCACGATCAGCTTGGCGATCATCGAGTCGTAGTGCGGCGAGATGCTGTCGCCCTCGCGCACGCCGGCGTCGAGCCGCACCTCGGCCACCTCGAACGAGGCCGCACCCGGCGGGGTGCGGAACACGTCGAGCCGGCCGGTGGCGGGCAGGAACTGCGCGTCCGGGTTCTCGGCGCACAGCCGCGCCTCGATGGCGTGGCCGCGCCGCGGGATCTCGTGCTGCGTGAGCGGCAGGCGCTCGCCGGCGGCCACGCGCAACTGCCACTCGACCAGGTCGAGCCCGGTGATCGCCTCGGTCACCGGGTGCTCCACCTGCAGCCGCGTGTTCATCTCCATGAAGAAGAAGCGCAGGTCGCCGTCCGGCGTGGGCTCGGCAATGAACTCGACGGTGCCCGCGCCGACATACCCCACCGCCTGCGCGGCGGCCACCGCCGCGGCGCCCATCTCGGCGCGGCGTGCCTCGCCGAGGCCGGGCGCGGGGGACTCCTCCAGCACCTTCTGGTGCCGCCGCTGCACCGAGCAGTCGCGCTCGAACAGGTAGACGCAGTTGCCCTGCGTGTCGGCGAACACCTGGATCTCGATGTGCCGCGGCCGCGTGACGTAGCGCTCGATCAGCACCGCGTCGTCGCCGAAGCTGTTGCGCGCCTCGCGCTGGCAGGAGGCGAGCGCGGCCTCGAACTCCTCGGCCTGCGTGACGATGCGCATGCCCTTGCCGCCGCCGCCGGCGCTGGCCTTGATCAGCACCGGGTAGCCGATGCGCGCTGCCTCGCGCGCGAGCAGCGCCGGGTCCTGGTCGGCGCCGTGGTAGCCGGGCACCAGCGGCACGCCGGCCTTCTCCATCAGCTGCTTGGATTCGGCCTTCAGGCCCATGGCCTTGATGGCCGACGGCGGCGGGCCGATGAACACCAGCCCGGCGTCGGCGCAGGCCTGGGCGAAATCCTCGTTCTCGCTCAGGAAGCCGTAGCCGGGGTGGATGGCCTGCGCGCCGGTGGCCTTGGCCGCCTCGATGATCAGGTCCGCGCGCAGGTAGCTCTCGCGCGGCGCAGGCGGGCCGAGCCGCACCGCCTCGTCGCAGGCCTGCACATGCTGCGCGTGGGCATCGGCATCGGAGTACACGGCCACGGTGCGGATGCCGAGCCGGCGGGCCGTCGCCGCCACACGGCAGGCGATCTCGCCCCGGTTCGCAATCAGGATCTTGGTGAACATGAGGACCTTCAGAAGGTGTGAGAGAACCCAGCATGCCCGCGCCGGGGCGGCCGAGGGCCCTGGGCAAGGCGCGGCACGCCGCCCAGACTGGCCGTCTGGGCCAGTGGCGCAACGCGGCCCAGGGCCCTCGGACACCCCGGCCCTCCGGGTTGCCCCCGGGATCGCGCCCACTCGTCGTTGCAAATGCTCGACGTGTCACCCGACACGTCTGCGCTTTGCGCCTCGATTGGGCGCGATCTCGGGGGCAACGTGGGCATGCTGGGTTCTCTCACACCTTCAAGCAGAGCGCGGCCGCATCCAGCCGGCCACGCGGCGCAGCAGCGCACGCAGGAACTTTCCGAGCACGACGATCAGCGCCACCATCAGCACCAGCGCCACCAGCAGCAGCGCGAAGAACACCAGCGGGTGCTGCCACGACAGCCACAGCGCCAGCGGCACGCCGGCATCGCCGAGCAGCGAGAGCCCGACGTTGGAGAACGGCTCGGGCGAGGTGTTGGCCGCCGCCCGGGTGGTGGCCTTGGCCACGTGGCTGGTGGCCGCCAGCGTGCCGCCCAGCAGCGCCGCCGCGGCGGCCCAGCTGGCATGGTCGCCGCCGAACACGGCCGCCGCGAGCGCGGCGCCGGCCGGGATGCGGATCACGGTGTGCAGCACGTCCCACAGCGTGTCGACGCCGGGGATCTTGTCGGCGAAGAACTCCACCGCCAGCAGGAAGCCGCTCGCGCCCAGGATCGTCGGCTGCTGCAGCAGCTTCAGCCCGTGCGGCAGCTCGACCCAGCCGAGATAGCCCGCGAGGCCCGTGACGAACACCACGAGGTACAGCCGCAGCCCGCTCGCCCAGCCCAGCGCCGCGGCGATCGCCAGCAGCTGCGTGGTGTCCAGCGGTACCGCGTTCATGCGCCCTCCCGCCAGGCCGGCGTGCGCTTGCCGAGGAAGGCCTGCACCCCTTCGCGGCCTTCGTCGCTGGCGCGGATGTCGGCGATGCGGCGCGCGGTGTCGGCACGCAGCGCGTCGTCGATGGCGCGGCCGGCCAGGTCCTGCACCAGGCGCTTGCAGGCGCGAACGGCCATCGGGCCGTTGGCCACGAGCGTGGCCACCAGTTCATCGAGCTTCGCATCCAGCGCCTCGGGCGCGACGACCTCGTGCACGAAGCCCATCGCCTGCGCCCGCGCGGCGTCGAAGCGCTCGGCCGTGACGAACCAGCGCCGCGCCTGCTGCTCGCCCATCGCCTTGATCACGTACGGCCCGATGGTGGCCGGCAGCAGCCCGAGCTTCGCCTCGCTGAGGCAGAAACCGGCGGCCTCGCTCGCGACCAGCACATCGCACACCGCCGCCAGGCCCACGCCGCCGGCATAGCAGTCGCCGTGGATGCGGCCGACCACGGGCACCGGGCAGCGCCAGATCGTCCACAGCATGTCCGCCAGGCGCTGCGCGTCGGCGCGGTTCTCCTCCCAGGCGTAGCCGGCCATCGCGCGCATCCAGGACAGGTCCGCCCCCGCGCAGAAGGCCTTGCCGTGGCCGCCGAGCACGATGCAGCGCAGCGTGGTGTCGGCGCCGAGCGCGGCGAAGGCCTCGGTCAGCTCGGCGATCACGCCGTCGTTGAAGGCGTTGCGCACCTCGGGGCGGTTCAGGAACACGCGCGCGACCGCGCCGTCGCGGCGGATGTCCAGCGTGCTCGTCGACATCGTCGTCACATCCGGAACACGCCGAAGCGCGGCTCGGGAATCGGTGCGTTCAGGCTCGCGCTGATGGCCAGTGCCAGCACGCGGCGCGTATCGGCCGGGTCGATGACGCCGTCGTCCCACAGCCGGGCGCTGGCGTAGTACGGGTGCGCCTGGTGCTCGAACTGCTCGAGGATGGGCTGCTTGAACGCCGCCTCCTCCTCGGCGCTCCAGGTGCCGCCCTTGGCCTCGATGCCGTCGCGCTTCACCGTCGCCAGCACGCTCGCGGCCTGTTCGCCGCCCATCACCGAGATGCGCGCGTTCGGCCACATCCACAGGAAGCGCGGCGAGTACGCGCGGCCGCACATGCCGTAGTTGCCCGCGCCGAAGCTGCCGCCGATGATGACGGTGAACTTCGGCACGTTCACCGTCGAGACCGCGGTCACCATCTTCGCGCCGTTCTTCGCGATGCCCTCGGCCTCGTACTTGCGGCCGACCATGAAGCCGGTGATGTTCTGCAGGAAGACCAGCGGCACCTTGCGCTGGCCGCACAGCTCGATGAAGTGCGCGCCCTTGAGCGCGCTCTCGCTGAACAGCACGCCGTTGTTGGCGACGATGCCCACCGGCATGCCCTCGAGGTGCGCGAAGCCGGTCACGAGCGTGGTGCCGTAGCGCGCCTTGAACTCGTCGAACTCGCTGCCGTCGACGAGGCGCGCGATGATCTCGCGCACGTCGAAGGGCTTGCGCGGGTCGGTCGGGATGATGCCGTGCAGCTCGCTCGCGTCGTACAGCGGCGCGCGCGGCGGCTGCAGCTTCAGCGGCTGCGGCTTGCTGCGGTTCAGGTGTGCCACCGCGCGGCGTGCCAGCGCGAGCGCGTGCGTGTCGTCCTGCGCCAGGTGGTCGGCCACGCCCGACAGGCGCGTGTGCACGTCGCCGCCGCCGAGGTCTTCCGCGCTGACCACCTCGCCGATGGCCGCCTTCACCAGCGGCGGGCCGGCGAGGAAGATCGTGCCCTGCTCCTTGACGATGATCGATTCGTCGCTCATCGCCGGCACGTAGGCGCCACCTGCGGTGCACGAGCCCATCACCACCGCGATCTGCGGGATGCCCTGCGCGCTCATGTTGGCCTGGTTGAAGAAGATGCGGCCGAAGTGCTCGCGGTCGGGAAACACCTCGTCCTGGTTCGGCAGGTTGGCGCCGCCGCTGTCCACGAGGTAGATGCACGGCAGGTGGTTCGCCTGCGCGATCTCCTGCGCGCGCAGGTGCTTCTTCACCGTCATCGGGTAGTAGGTGCCGCCCTTGACGGTGGCGTCGTTGCAGACGATCAGGCACTCCAGCCCGGCCACCCGGCCGATGCCGGCAATCAGGCCGGCGCCGGGCGCGGCATCGTTGCCGCCCTTTTCCTTGTACATGCCCAGCGCGGCGAGCGGTGCGATCTCGAGGAAGGGCGTGTCCGGGTCGAGCAGCATCGCGACGCGTTCGCGCGGCAGCAGCTTGCCGCGCGCCACATGCCTGGCGCGCGCCGCCTCGCCGCCGCCCTGCGCGATCTGCGCGAGCTTGGCGTTCAGGTCGTCGACCAGCGCACGCATCGCGGCGGCGTTGGCCTTGAAGTCCTCGGCGCGCGGGTTCAGCTTGGTGGTGATCGCAGGCATGGTGCGGACAGTGTGGGCGAAGGCGGGAGGCCGCGCCATCCGGGCGCGCACGAGGCCTGCAGCATAGGCGCCGGGCCGGTGCGCCGGGCGCCAGCGAGGTTGCAAATCGTGCCAGCCCAGGACAGACTCGGACATGCCCGCCACGCGCCTGCCCGCACTCACGCCGATGGCCTTCATCCGCGCGATGGTGGCGGCCTACCGCGCGGCCGGGCGGGATCCGGCCGGGGCCCTGCAGGAGGCACGGATCGCGCCAGCCCAGCTGAGGCGTGCCGACGCCCGCATCGACGCGCTGCAGATGGAGACCTTCTCCGCCCGCGCGATGCAGGAGCTCGACGACGAGGCGCTCGGCTGGTTCTCGCGCCGCCTGCCCTGGGGCAGCTACGGCATGCTGTGCCGCGCCTCGATCACCGCGCCGGACCTGGGCGTGGCGCTCAAGCGCTGGTGCCGCCACCACCGCCTGCTGGTCGACGACGTGCTGCTGTCGCTCGAGGCGGCCGGCGATGCGGCGACGCTGGCGATCGACGAGCGCGTGCCGCTGGGGGAGTACCGCGAGCTCGCGCTGGTCACGCTGCTGCGCTCGGTGCACGGCTTCGCCTGCTGGGCGATCGATTCGCGCATCCCGCTGCGCGAGGCAGCCTTCCCGTTCGCCGCCCCGCCGCATGCGGACGCCTATCCGGCGATGTTCCCGGGCCCGGTGCGTTTCGGCGCGGCGCGCGCCGCGCTGGTGTTCGATGCCGCCTACCTGGCGCTGCCGCTGCGGCGCGATGAAGCGGCGCTGCGCACGATGCTGCAGCGCGCCCTGCCGCTGACCGTGCGCCCCTACCGGCGCGACCGCCTGCTCGCCCAGCGCGTGCGCGCGCTGCTGCGCGGCGGCGCGCTCACCGCGCCGGCGCTGGCCGAGGCGCTGCATGTGTCGGTGCGCACGCTGCACCGCCAGCTGCGCGACGAGGGCCTGCCGCTGCAGGCGCTGAAGGACGAGGTGCGGCGCGACACCGCGCTGGCGCTGCTCGCGCGCACGCAGCGCCCCATCAAGCAGGTGGCGGCCGAGGCCGGCTTCGGCAGCTCGAAGAGCTTTGCACGCGCCTTCCGCCAGTGGACCGGGCAGACGCCCGAGCAGTGGCGCCGCGCCAGTCAGGCGCCGTAGACCTCGGCCTCGTTCCAGCCCAGCGCGGCCATGTCGGCGACGCGGAACGACGCATCGCTGGGCATCAGGAACTCGTCGAGCTGCGGCGGCGCCACCGCGGTGCCGGCAAGCATCGCGTGCGCCTGGCCGCGGTGGTGGGTCTGGTGCATGAACAGGTGGGCGAGCACGTGGCCGGCACGGTCGCGCTGCACGTGGGTGCCGCGGTCCATGTCGACCAGCGCGTCGCAGCCGGCGTCGTCGAGCGAGTCGCAGAAACGGATCAGCCGCTCGTCGCTCTCGCGCTGCCGCGCGGCCAGCTCGGCCAGTGTCGCCGCCGGCGCGAAGCTGCGGTAGTTCTGCGCCAGGCCGGCATCGCCGTGCAGCGCGCCGATGTAGTACAGGTCGACCGCCAGCAGGTGGTTCAGCGTCTGCGCCAGGGTCGGGAAGAAGCTGGTGCGCGGCGCGTGGAACTCGGCGTCGCTCAGCGCCGCCATCGCCTCGTGCAGGCGCCGGTTGGCAAGCCGGTTGGCATGCGCCTGGATGCGCAACTGGTCGGCCACGCGCATCAGAACGGCCCCTTCTCGAGCCAGCGTTCGATCTGCGGCCGGCGGTCGTTGCCCCAGAAGGGCTCGCCGTCGACCATGAAGAACGGCGCGCCGAACACACCCGCCGCGATCGCGGCCTCGTTCTCGGCCTTCAGGCGCTGCTTCCAGGCCGGGTCGTTCCAGGCCGCCTCGGCCGCCGCAGCGTCCAGCCCCGACTCGGCGGCCAGCGCGCGCAGCGCGGCCGGGTCGCTCAGGTCCACGCCGCGCGTGAAGTAGGCGCGCAGGCCGGCGCGCGCCCAGGCCTTGGCCTGCTCGGCGTCGCGCTCGTTCAGCCACCAGAACACGCGTGCCGCGTTCTGCGTCGGGATCGGGAACTTCTCCGGCATCGTCACCGGCACGCCGGCAAAGCGCGCCGAGCGCTCGAAGTCGTGCAGCGAGTACTCGCGCTTGATCGGGTGCGACACCGGCGACTTCAGCTCGGCGGCCTGGAAGGTGACGCCCAGCAGGATGGCCTTCCAGCGCACGGTGCGGCCGTGGCGCGCGGCGAGCGCGTCGATCCATTCCGAGGCGATGTAGGAGTAGGGCGACGAGAAGTCGAACCAGAAGTCGATCGCGCGGCCGGGCAGGTTCATGCCGTGTAGGGTAGCGCGGCGCGGCCATCCCAACCCCTCGGCGCTTACCCGCACCGGCGCGGCCGGATTGGCGCAGATCATGCCCCGCCGCGCCGCGCCGGCCTAGCATCGCGGCATGGGGTTCGATCTGGCACTGGTGCTCGTGGCGCTGGCCGTGGCGGTGGCGCTGCGACCGTGGCGGCAGTTCGGCGCGGGCTTTCCGCTCAACGCCTGGCTGGCCTGCCTGGTGCTGCTGCCCTGGCTGTGGGCGTCGCAGCGCGCGCTGCCCGGCGGGATGGCGCTGCAGATGTCGGGCGCCGGCCTGCTGGTGCTGATGTTCGGCTGGCCGCTGGCGGTGCTGAGCCTGGTGCCGATCGCGCTGCTGGGCGGCTGGATGGCCGGGCTTTCGTGGCCCACGGCAGTCAACCTGCTGGCCTGGAACGGTGTCGCGGTCGCCACCTTCGCGCTGGCGTTCGGCCTGGCGACACGCCGCTGGCTGCCGCGCCACCCGTTCGTGTTCATCCTCGGGCGCGGCTTCATCGTCACCGCGCTGGCGATGATGGCGGCCGGCACGCTGGCCTCGTTCGCCACGCCGCTGCCGCCCGGTACCGAACTGGACACGCTGCTGATCGGCCATTGGCTGATGGCCTGGGGCGAGGCCTTCGCCACCGGCATGCTGACGGCCGTCTTCGTGGCCTTCCGCCCCGAGTGGCTGGCCACGTGGTCGGACGCGCGCTACCTGGAAGGGCGCTGAGCGCGCAGAGGCAACGGCTCAGGCATCCCGGTCGGGGTGCGCCAGCACCAGGCGCAGGATGGTGTCGATGTTGAACTTCAGGCGCGCGGCGAGGGCCTCGCGGCTGGTGAAGTTCAGCGCGAACAGCACGCCGCCGGTGTGGCGGTTGTTCAGGTAGTAGAAACCGATTGCGGCGATCGTGATGCACAGCTGCACGGCGTCGATGCCCGGCCGGAACACCCCCTCGGCCTCGCCGCGCTTCAGGATGCCCTCGACCGTGTCCACATAGGCTTTCTGCAGCTTGCGCAGCTGCTTGTTGCCGGTAATGTGGCGCGCCTGGTGCAGGTTCTCGCTGTTGACCAGCGTGATGAACTCGGGGTTCTCGAGGTAGTAGCGCCAGGTGAACTCGACCAGGCGCTTCATCGCCTCCACCGGCGGCACGTCGTCCAGGCCGAGCCCGCGCTCCTGGCTGCGAATGTTGGTGTAGGCGTCTTCCACGACGGCGGCAAAGAGCTGCTCCTTGCCGCCGAAGTAGTGGTAGATCATCCGCTTGTTGGCGCCCGACTGCTCGGCGATCTTGTCGACCCGCGCGCCGGACAGGCCCGCCTTCGCGAACTCGATGCGTGCGGCGGCCAGGATGTCGGCCTTGGTCGCTTCCGGGTTGCGTGCCCGGAACGGCATCTTCTCGCCCATGATCTCCTGCCGCAGTCGTTGTTTGGGGCGATGTTAGCGGCAGTGGCGCGGCACGCCTCAGGCGCGCACCAGCAGCGTGTTGACGCCCTCCTGCACCGGCTGGCCGCGCTGGTTGCTCACCGTCAGCGCGAGCCTGACCACGCCGCGGCCGGGCCGCGAACTCGCGCGGGCCTCGATCACCTCGATGCGGGCCTGGATGCGGTCGCCCGGCAGGATGGGCGCGACGAAGCGCCAGCGCCATTCGAGCGAGGCAATCGCGTCGAGCTGGGTCGTCGCGCGGTTCTTCAGGCCATCGACCAGGGCGAGGCCGAGCAGGCCGTGCGCCACCCGGCCCTCGAAGCCCTCGGCACGCGCGAACTCGTCGTCCATGTGCAGCGCGAAGAAGTCGCCCGAGAGGCCGGCAAAAGCCACCACGTGCGCGTCGGTGACGACGATGCCGGCGGTCTCCCAGGCCCGCCCGGGCGTCAGATCGGCCAGGCGCAGCGGCTCGCTCACAGCGCCGCGGACAGGCTCGGCACGGCCTCGAACAGGTCGGCCTCCAGGCCATAGTCCGCGACGCTGAAGATCGGCGCCTCCGGGTCCTTGTTGATCGCCACGATCACCTTGGAGTCCTTCATGCCGGCCAGGTGCTGGATCGCCCCGCTGATGCCGCAGGCGACGTACAGGCTCGGCGCGACGATCTTGCCGGTCTGCCCGACCTGCCAGTCGTTGGGGGCGTAGCCCGCGTCCACCGCGGCGCGGCTCGCGCCCAGCGCGGCGCCGAGCTTGTCGGCCAGCGGGGTGAGCACCTCGTTGAACTTCTCGCTGCTGCCCATCGCGCGGCCGCCCGAGACGATGATCTTGGCCGCGGTCAGCTCGGGCCGGTCGCTCTTGGCGATCTCGCTGCCGAGGTATCGGCTCTTGCCGCTGTCGGCGACCGCCGCGATCGTCTCGATGGCGGCACTGCCGCCCTGCCCCGCGGCGTCGAAGCCGGTGGCGCGCACGGTGATCACCTTGACCGCATCGGCGCTCTGCACCGTGGCGATGGCGTTGCCGGCGTAGATCGGGCGCTCGAAGGTGTCGGCGGAGATGACCTTGGAGATCTCGCTGACCTGCGCGACGTCCAGCTTCGCGGCCACGCGCGGCGCGACGTTCTTGCCGTGCGCGGTGGCGGGGAAGAGGATGTGG
>QJOU01000082.1 GCA_003265685.1 Piscinibacter caeni
CCGCGCGGCGCCGAACGCAGCGCGCCGGTGGCGCAGCCGGCACCCAAGGTGGCCGCGGCGCCGGCCTGCGCCGACTGCGGCGTGGTCGAGTCGGTGCGGGCGGTCAAGCGCAAGGGCGAGGCCAGTGGCGTCGGCGCGGTGGCCGGCGGCGTGCTCGGCGCGGCGGTCGGCAACCAGTTCGGCAAGGGCAACGGCCGGGCCGCGATGACGGTGCTCGGCGCCGTCGGCGGCGGCGTGGCCGGTCACGAGGTCGAGAAGCAGGTCAAGAGCACCGTGGTCCACCAGGTCAGCGTGCGCATGGACGACGGCAGCCTGCGCACCATCGAGCAGACGAGCGCGCCGGCCGTCGGCCAGCGCGTGCAGGTGCAGGGCCGCACGCTGAAGGCCCTGCCGGCCTGAGCCTCACTGCACGGCCAGCACGCGCCGGTACTGGATCGCCTCGGCCAGGTGCGGCAGCGCGATCGTGTCGCTGCCGGCCAGGTCGGCGATGCTGCGCGCGATGCGCAGCACGCGGTGCCAGCTGCGTGCCGACCAGCCGAGCCGCGCCGCGGCGTTGCGCAGGAACTCGGCACCGGCGCTATCCAGCGCCGCGTGGCGTTCGAGCGCCGCGCCGGCCAGTGATGCATTGAGCCCGCCCTGGCGCTGCAGGGCACGGCCGCGCGCGGCGGCCACACGCGCCGCGACCGGCGCGCTCGCCTCGCCGTCCGGCGCGCGCTCCAGCGCCTCGGGCGCGACGGCGGGCACCTCCACCTGCAGGTCGATGCGGTCCAGCAGCGGGCCGCTGAGCCGGCCCTGGTAGCGCGCCACCGTGTCGGGCGTGCAGCGGCAGGCGCGCAGCGGGCTGCCGAGGTGGCCGCAGGGGCAGGGGTTCATTGCGGCCAGCAGCTGGAAGCGGGCCGGGAACTCGGCCTGGCGCGCCGCGCGCGAGATCGTGATGCGGCCGGTCTCGAGCGGCTCGCGCAGGGCCTCCAGGCTGGCCTTGGCGAACTCGGGCAGCTCGTCGAGGAACAGCACGCCGTGGTGCGCCAGCGAGATCTCGCCCGGCCGCGGCGGCGAACCGCCGCCCACCAGCGCCGCCGGCGAGGCGCTGTGGTGCGGCGCGCGCAGCACGCGCTGACCCCAGGCGAGCGGCACGAAGGCGCCGGTCAGGCTCAGCACCGCGGCCGACTCGAGCGCCTCCTCGTGCGTGAGCGGCGGCAGCAGGCCGGCGAAACGCTGCGCCAGCATCGACTTGCCCGAGCCCGGCGGCCCCACCATCAGCAGGCTGTGGCCGCCGACCGCGGCGATCTCGAGCGCCCGCTTGGCGGCGGCCTGGCCCTTCACGTCGCGCAGGTCCGGCAACGCGACGGCAGGCGCGGGCGCCGCAGCGCAGGCGGCCGGCAGGGCCGTGGCCGCGTCGCCCGGCAGCAGCGCGCGCACCACGTCCAGCAGGTGCGTGGCCGCCAGCACGCTGCGCCCGCCCACCTGCGCCGCATGGGCCGCGCTCTCGGCCGGCAGCACCAGGGCGCGCGGCGACGTGGTGTCGTCGCGCCGCAGCGCCAGCGCCATCGCCAGCGCGCCGCGCACCGGGCGCAGCTCGCCGGCCAGCGAGAGCTCGCCGGCGAACTCGAAGTCCGCGAGCCGGGCCGCGTCGAGCTGCCCGCTCGCGGCCAGCAGGCCGAGCGCGATCGGCAGGTCGAAGCGGCCGGATTCCTTGGGCAGCTCGGCCGGCGCCAGGTTCACCGTGATGCGCTTGTTGGCCGGGAACTCGAGCCCGCTGGTCTGCAGGGCGGCACGCACCCGTTCGCGCGACTCCTTGACCTCGGTCTCCGCGAGGCCCACCAGCGTGAAGCTCGGCAGGCCGTTGGCGAGGTGCACCTCGACCGTCACCGCCGGGGCGCGCAGCCCGTCGAGCGCGCGGCTGTGGACGACGGCCAGCGACATCGGTCCTTCCCCTCCCTTGGCGGGGCATTGTGCCTGCTACATTGGCCGCCACGCCCCCATGAACCTGACCCAGCTGCGCTACTTCGTCCGCGTTGCCGAGATGGGCAGCTTCAGCAAGGCCGCCATCGAGCTGGACGTCGCGCAGCCGGCGCTGAGCCGCCAGGTGCGCCTGCTCGAGACCGACCTGCACGTCAACCTGCTGCAGCGCACCGGCCGCGGGGTGCTGCTCACCGAGCCGGGCAAGCGGCTGTTCGACCATGCGGTGGCCATCCTGCAGCTGGTGGCGCGCGCCCGCGAGGACGTCAGCGCGAGCCGCGACGAGGCCAGCGGCCGCATCGTCGTCGGCCTGCCGCCGAGCATGGGCCGGCTGCTCACGCTGCCGCTGGTCGATGCCTTCGAGCGCGAGCTGCCCAAGGCGCGGCTGGCCATCGTCGAGGGACTGTCGACGCACATCGTCGAGTGGATCTCGACCGGGCGCGTCGACCTCGGCCTGATCCACAACCCCGAGGCCAACCCGGCGATCGAGACCCTGCCGGTGCTCGACGAGCCGCTGTGCCTGGTCAGCGCGGCCAAGGGAGCACGCGGCGACGCGGCCCGCAAGGCCGCGCCGCTGCCCTTTGCCGAGCTGGCCAAGCTGCCGCTGGTCGTGCCCGAGCAAACCCACGCGATCCGCAAGCTGCTCGAGACGCAGGCGGCGCTGGCCGGGCTGAAGCTGAACATCGCCTACGAGGTGTCCAGCGTGCAGGCGATCCTGGAGCTGGTGCGGCATGGCCATGGCAACGCGGTGCTGGCGCGCAGCGCGGTGCTGGCCTCGGAGCAGGCCGGCGCGCTGCGCGTGCAGCCGCTGGCCGAGGCGGCGCTGACGAGCCGGCTGTGCATGGCCGTCTCGGCGCACAAGCCGGCCACGCCGGTGCTACGCCAGGCGATGCGGCTGCTCAACGAACTGGTGCTGGCCACCGCCCGGCCCGGCCATAACAAGCTGCGATAGCTGTTAGCGGGGCCCCTTTCTTGTGAGGGTCGGGGGCGACGCCCAGAATCCCGGCACTTCTCCACGCCCCGAGCACCCCATGCCCACCCCGCTGACCGGCATCTCCTCGATGGCCACCCGCGCCCTGCTGGCGGACCTGGTGGCCGCCTGGCACGCCCAGGGCGGCGCCGTGGTGACGATCGAGTCGGTCGGCGGCGTCGATGCGACCCGGCGGGTGCAGGCCGGCGAGGCCTTCGACCTGGTGGTGCTGGCGGCCGACGCGATCGATAAGCTGCTCGCCGCCGGCCACGCCGTGCCGGGCAGCCGGGTCGACCTGGTGCGCTCCGGCGTGGCGGTGGCGGTGCGCGAGGGGGCGCCGTTGCCCGACATCACCAGCGAGGCGGCGGTGCAGCAGTCCCTGCTCGCGGCGCGTTCGATCGGCTACTCCACCGGCCCGAGCGGCACCGCGCTGCTCGCGCTGTTCGAGCGCTGGGGCCTTGCCGAGCAATTGAAGGGGCGCCTGGTGCAGGCCCGCCCCGGCGTGCCGGTGGCCACGCTGGTGGCCGGTGGCGAGGCCGAGGTCGGCGTGCAGCAGCTCAGCGAACTGCTGAACGTGCCGGGCATCCGCATCGTCGGCCCGCTGCCCGAGCCGATCCAGATCACCACCGTCTTTGCCGGCGCGGTCTGCAGCGCGTCGGCGCAGCGCGACGCGGTGCGCGCGCTGCTGGACTTCTGGGCCTCTCCCGGGACCGCGGCGACCAAGCGGTGCCACGGTATGGAGCCGGCCTGAACGCACACGAGAGGACCCGAGGAGACACGCCCATGATCATCGACATCCACGGCCACTACACCACCGCCCCCAAGGCGCTGGAGAACTGGCGCAACCAGCAGATCGCCGGCATCAAGGACCCGGCGGCCAGGCCCCGGGCGAGCGACCTGAAGATCTCCGACGACGAGATCCGCGAGACCATCGAGACCAACCAGCTCGCCAAGATGCGCGAGCGCGGCTCCGACCTGACGATCTTCAGCCCGCGCGCCAGCTTCATGGCGCACCACATCGGCGACTTCGAGGTCTCGAGCACCTGGGCGGCGATCTGCAACGAACTCTGCTTCCGCGTCGCGCAGCTGTTCCCGGATCACTTCATCCCCGCCGCGATGCTGCCGCAGAGCCCGGGCGTCGATCCGGCCACCTGCATCCCCGAACTGGTGAAGTGCGTCGAGCAGTACGGCAACGTCGCGCTGAACCTGAACCCGGACCCGTCCGGCGGCCACTGGACCAGCCCGCCGCTGACCGACCGCGCCTGGTACCCGATCTACGAGAAGATGGTCGAGTACGACATCCCGGCGATGATCCACGTCAGCACCTCGTGCAACGCGTGTTTCCACACCACCGGTGCGCACTACATCAACGCCGACACCACGGCCGTGATGCAGCTGATCCAGGGTGACCTGTTCAAGGATTTCCCTACCCTGAAGTTCGTCATCCCGCACGGCGGCGGCGCGGCGCCCTACCACTGGGGCCGCTACCGCGGCCTGGCGCAGGAGCTGAAGAAGCCGCTGCTGAAGGACCACCTGCTGAAGAACATCTACTTCGACACCTGCGTGTACCACCAGCCCGGCATCGACCTGCTGACGCGCGTGATCCCGGTCGAGAACATCCTGTTCGCCAGCGAGATGATCGGCGCGGTGCGCGGCGTGGACCCGGAGACCGGCTTCAACTACGACGACACCAAGCGCTACATCGAGGCGAGCACGCAGCTGAGCGCCGCGCAGAAGCACATGATCTACGAGGGCAATGCACGACGTGTCTATTCGCGCCTCGATGCCGCGCTCAAGAAGAAGGGGAAGTAAGTCATGTACGAACTCGGAGTCGTCTACCGCAACATCCAGCGCACCGACGCGGCCGTGCGCGACGGCCTGGCCAAATTCGGCAGTGCCACGGTGCACGAGGCGATGGGCCGTGTCGGCCTGCTCAAGCCCTACATGCGCCCGATCTACGCCGGTGCGCAGGTCTCCGGTACCGCGGTGACGGTGCTGCTGCAGCCGGGCGACAACTGGATGATGCATGTCGCGGCGGAGCAGATCCAGCCAGGCGACATCGTCGTGGCGGCCGTCACCGCCGAGTGCACCGACGGTTACTTCGGCGACCTGCTGGCCACCAGCTTCCAGGCGCGCGGCGCGCGGGCCCTGATCATCGACGCCGGCGTGCGCGACGTGAAGACCTTGCAGCAGATGGACTTCCCGGTCTGGAGCAAGGCGATCAGCAGCAAGGGCACGATCAAGGCGACGCTCGGCTCGGTGAACATCCCAGTGGTCTGCGCCGGCGCGTACGTGACGCCCGGCGACGTGATCGTGGCCGACGACGACGGTGTGGTCTGCGTGCCGCGCGCCATGGCCGCCAAGGCACTCGAGGCCGCCGCCGCGCGCGAGGCCAACGAGGGCGAGAAGCGCGCCAAGCTGGCCTCCGGCGTGCTGGGCCTGGACATGTACAAGATGCGCGAGCCGCTGGCCAAGGCCGGGCTGAAGTACATCGACTGACATGAAGATCGCGCTGATCGGCTACGGCGAGGTCGGCCGGATCCTCGCGGAGGATCTGAAGGGGCACGAGCTGGCGGCCTACGACCTGAAGCTCGAGGACGAGCGCGGCAATGCGCTGCGCGAACAGGCGGCCGGCATCGGCGTGCGGCTCGCGGCTTCGCATGCCGACGCGGTGCGCGGTGCGGAACTGGTCGTCTCGGCCGTCACGGCGAGCCAGGCCGTCGCGGTGGCCGAGGCCGGTGCGCCCGGCCTCGCCCCGGGTGCGTTCTTCCTCGATTTCAACTCCGCCTCGCCCGGCGCCAAGGGCCGCGCCGCGCAGATCGTGAACGCCGCCGGCGGTCGTTACGTCGAGGGTGCGGTGATGACCTCGGTGCCGCCCTACCGCATCAGGGTACCGCTGCTGCTCGGCGGTCCGCAGGCCGCGGCGCTCGAGCCGGTGCTCGCCGGCCTGGGCTTCGCGCCCAAGGTGGCGAGCGAGACCCTCGGCGTGGCCAGCGCCACCAAGATGTGCCGCAGCGTGATGATCAAGGGCTTCGAGGCGATGGTGATCGAGAGCTTCACCGCGGCGCGCCACTACGGTGTGGAAGACGCGGTGATCGCCTCGCTGAAGGAAACCTTTCCCGGCATCGACTGGGAGAAGCAGGCCGCCTACTTCTTCCAGCGCGTCATCGAACATGGTCGGCGCCGCAGCGAGGAGGTGCGCGAAGTCGCGCAGACCGTGCGCGAGGCCGGCCTCGAACCCTGGAGCGCTGCCGGCACCGCCGAGCGCCAGGCCTGGGTGGCCGACCTGGCCGACGCCGGGCTGTTCGGCGCCAGGGGCACGCCGGCATTCGCCCGCAGCCCCGACTGGCGCATCGAAGCCGACCGAATCCTCGAACACCTCAGGAAGAGCGACTGATGGAATTCACCAAGACCCCCGGCTGGCTGGACTGGTACGCCGGCCCGAGCAAGCCGCAGTTCGTGCTGCCGCCCGGCAGCGTCGACGCGCATTGCCATGTGTTCGGCCCCGGTGCCGAATTCCCGTTCGCCCCGGAGCGCAAGTACACGCCCTGCGATGCGAGCAAGCAGCAGCTGTTTGCGCTGCGTGATCACCTCGGCTTCGCGCGCAACGTGATCGTGCAGGCCACCTGCCACGGCGCCGACAACCGTGCGATGGTCGACGCCTGCCTGGCCTCGAATGGCAAGGCGCGCGGCGTGGCCACCGTCAAGCGCAGCATCACCGACGATGAACTGAAGCAGCTGCACGCGGCCGGCGTGCGCGGCGTGCGCTTCAACTTCGTCAAGCGGCTGGTCGACTTCACGCCCAAGGACGAGCTGATGGAGATCGCCGGGCGCATCGCGAAGCTCGGCTGGCACGTCGTCATCTACTTCGAGGCGGTCGACCTGCCCGAGCTGTGGGACTTCTTCACCGCGCTGCCGACCACCGTCGTGGTCGACCACATGGGCCGGCCGGACGTTTCCAAGCCGATCGACGGCCCCGAGTTCGAGCTGTTCGTCAAGTTCATGCGCGAGCATCCGAACGTGTGGAGCAAGGTGAGCTGCCCGGAGCGCCTGTCCGTCTCCGGCCCGCCCGCGCTGAATGGTGAACGCCACGCCTACCGCGACGTGATCCCGTTCGCACGCCGCATCGTCGAGACCTTCCCGGACCGGGTGTTGTGGGGCACCGACTGGCCGCACCCGAACCTGAAGAACCACATGCCCGACGACGGGCTGCTGGTCGACTTCATCCCGCACATCGCCACCACGCCGGCCTTGCAGAAGAAGCTGCTGGTCGACAATCCGATGCGCCTGTACTGGCCGGAGGAAGTCTGAGATGTCGCTCGACAAACCCTACAAGAACGTGCCCGGCACGACGATCTTCGACGCCGAGCAGTCCCGCAAGGGCTACTGGCTGAACCAGTTCTGCATGTCGCTGATGAAGGCCGAGAACCGCGCGCGCTTCAAGGCGAACGAACGCGCCTACCTCGACGAGTGGGCGATGACGGAAGACCAGAAGCAGGCCGTGCTGGCGCGCGACCTGAACCGCTGCATCGCACTGGGCGGCAACATCTACTTCCTGGCCAAGATCGGCGCCACCGACGGCAAGAGCTTCCAGCAGATGGCCGGCAGCATGACCGGCATGAGCGAAGAGGAATACCGCAACATGATGATCAACGGCGGTCGCGATCCGCGCTGGGGCAGGAACTGACATGGCCAAGATCACCGCTTCCGTCTACACCAGCCACGTGCCGGCGATCGGCGCCGCGCTGGACCTGGGCAAGACGCAGGAACCGTACTGGCAGCCCGTCTTCAAGGGCTACGAGTTCTCCAAGCAGTGGATGAAGGAGAACAAGCCCGACGTGATCTTCCTCGTCTACAACGACCATGCGACGGCCTTCAGCCTGGAGCTGATCCCGACCTTCGCGATCGGTTGCGCGGCCGAGTTCCAGCCGGCCGACGAGGGCTACGGAGCACGCCCGGTGCCCAAGGTGATCGGCCACCCGGAGCTCGCCTCGCACATCGCGCAGAGCGTGATCCAGGACGACTTCGACCTGACCATCGTGAACAAGATGGACGTCGACCACGGCCTGACGGTACCGCTCTCGCTGATGTGCGGCCAGCAGGACAAGGACAAGGGGGCCTGGCCCTGCCCGGTGATCCCGTTCGCCGTCAATGTGGTGCAGTACCCGGTGCCCTCGGGCCGGCGCTGCTTCCAGCTCGGCCAGGCGATCCGTCGCGCGGTGGAAAGCTACGACGAGCCGCTGAACGTGCAGATCTGGGGCACCGGCGGCATGAGCCACCAGCTGCAGGGCCCGCGCGCCGGCCTCATCAACAAGGTGTGGGACAACCGCTTCCTCGACCGCCTGATCACCGAGCCGGCCGCGTTGGCGCAGGTGCCGCACCTCGAGTACGTCGAGGAGGCCGGCTCCGAGGGCATCGAGCTGGTGATGTGGCTCATCGCGCGCGGCGCGATGGCGGATGTCGCCGGCGGCAAGGCCCCGACGGTGGCGCACCGCTTCTACCACGTGCCCGCGAGCAACACGGCCGTCGGCCACCTGATCCTGGAGAACACATGAGTTCCACCATCCGCGTGGCGCTGGCCGGTGCCGGTGCCTTCGGCATCAAGCACCTCGACGCCATCAAGCTGATCGACGGCGTGCAGGTCACCTCGCTGATCAGCCGCGACATCGAGAAGACCAAGGAAGTCGCCACGAAGTACGGCATCGGCCACTGCACGACCGAGCTCGACGAAAGCCTCGCGCGCGCCGACGTCGATGCGGTCATCCTGTGCACGCCGACCCAGATGCATGCCTCGCAGGCCATCGCCTGCATGAAGGCCGGCAAGCACGTGCAGGCGGAGATCCCGCTGGCGGATTCGCTGCGCGATGCGTACGCGGTGGTTGAGTTGCAGAAGCAGACCGGGCTGGTGGCGATGTGCGGCCACACGCGCCGCTTCAACCCCAGCCACCAGTGGGTGCACCAGCGCATCGTCGCCGGCGAGTTCAACATCCAGCAGATGGACGTGCAGACCTACTTCTTCCGGCGCACGAACATGAACGCACTCGGCCAGCCGCGCAGCTGGACCGACCACCTGCTCTGGCACCACGCCGCGCACACGGTGGACCTGTTCGCCTACCAGGCGCGTTCGCCGATCGTGAAGGCGAATGCGATCCAGGGGCCGATCCACCCGACGCTCGGCATCGCGATGGACATGAGCATCCAGCTCAAGGCGGCCAGCGGGGCGATCTGCACGCTGAGCCTGTCGTTCAACAACGACGGGCCGCTGGGCACCTTCTTCCGCTACATCGGCGACAGCGGCACCTACATCGCCCGCTACGACGACCTGGTCAACGGCAAGGAGGAGAAGATCGACGTCTCCAAGGTGGCCGTGTCGATGAACGGCATCGAGCTGCAGGACCGCGAGTTTTTCGGCGCCATCCGCGAAGGCCGCGAGCCGAATGCCAGCGCCGCGCAGGTGCTGCCCTGCTACGAGGTGCTGCACGACCTCGAGCGCCAGCTCTCCCAGCAGTGAACCGCCGCAAGCTCGGTCCCTTCGAGGTCGCCGAGATCGGCCTCGGCTGCATGAACCTCAGCCACGGCTACGGGCCGCCGACGCCCGAGGCCGAGGCGCAGGCGCTGCTGCGGCGTGCGCTCGAACTCGGCGTCACCCTGTTCGACACCGCGGCGCTGTACGGCTACGGCGCGAACGAGGCGCTGCTCGGCCGCACGCTCGCGCCTCACCGCCACGAGTTCGTGCTCGCGAGCAAGTGCGTGCTGCACGGCGTGCCCGAGGGCGACGGCTTCCGGCGCATCGTCGACGGCCGGCCGGAGACGATCCGCTGGAGCTGCGAGCAGAGCCTGAAGCGGCTGCGCACCGAGGTGATCGACCTGTTCTACCTGCACCGCTGGGACAAGAAGGTGCCGATCGAGGACAGCGTCGGTGCCGTGGCCGACCTCGTGCGTGAAGGCAAGGTGCGCACGCTCGGGCTGTCCGAGGTGTCGGCGGCGACCTTGCGGCGCGCGCACGCCGTGCACCCGGTCACCGCGCTGCAGACCGAGTATTCGCTGTGGACGCGCAACCCGGAGATCGCGGTGCTCGAGGCCTGCCGCGAGCTGGGCATCGCCTTCGTCGCCTTCAGCCCGCTCGGCCGCGGCTTCCTCGGCGGGGCGCTGCGCGATGTCTCGAGCCTCGACACCAAGGACATGCGCCGTTCGATGCCGCGCTTCGAGCCGGCGAACTACCCGGCCAACCTGCGCCTGCTCGACGGCTACCAGGCGATCGCGCGGCGCGTCGGCTGCAGCGATGCGCAGCTCGCGCTGGCCTGGCTGCTGGCGCGCGGCGAGCACGTGATCCCGATTCCCGGCACGACCAAGCTCGCGCACCTGGAGGACAACGTCGGCGCCGCCGCGGTCACGCTGGACGCCGGCACGCGGGCCGAGCTCGACGCGCTGATCAACGCCCGCACCGTGCTCGGCGGCCGCTACGACGCCTCCGCGCAGGCCGGGGTCGACACGGAGGAGTTCTGAGCACCGCCGAGACCCTGGTGCTGCTGCCGGGCCTGATGTGTGACGGCGCGGTCTGGGCCGACCAGGTCGCTGCGCTCGGCGCCGCGCGCATGGTGGTCGTACCGACCTACGGTGAGCTCGATTCGCTCGGTGCGATGGCGGAGCATGTGCTTACCCTCGTGCCGCCCGGCCCGCTGGCGGTCGCCGGCCATTCGATGGGCGGGCGCGTGGCCTTCGAGGTCCTGCGCCGTGCACCCGAGCGGGTGGCGCGGCTCGCGCTGCTCGACACCTCGTACCACCCGCTGCCCGGGGGCGAGGCCGGCGAGCGCGAACGTGCCGGCCGCCTGGCGCTGCTGGCCATCGCGCGCGAGCAGGGCATGCGTGCGATGGCCCGCGAGTGGGCCCAGGGCATGCTGCACCCGAGCCGGCTCGGCACGCCGCTGTTCGAGGCGGTGCTCGACATGTTCGAGCGCCGCACGCCGGTGCAGTTCGCGGCCCAGATCGAGGCGCTGCTGGCCCGTCCGGACGCTACGCCGCTGCTCGGCCGGATCCGCGTGCCCACGCTGCTGCTGTGCGGCCGCGAGGACGGCTGGAGCCCGCCGGCGCGCCACGAGTTCATGCAGGCGCAGGTGGCAGGCGCACGCCTGATCGTGCTCGAGCGCTGCGGTCACATGAGCACGATGGAGCAGCCGGCGGCGGTGACGGCCGCGCTGGCGCGCTGGCTGGCCGAACCTCTTCAGGCGGCCTGAACCCGGCGCGCGCCCGCCTGGGCGCACCACGCCGGTGATCCGCTGATCGATGCACCGAAACGGGGCGGCGACGCAGGGCTACCGGGCCGTGCACGCGCATCCCGCATGCGCAGACGCCGTTGTGGGCTGTGGCACAGAAGCTGCAGAAGGTGCGGCAAGGCACCCATCCCATCAACCGGAGTCACCCACGATGAAACGGCTTCTCCTTGCCCTGTCCGCGCTCGCATTCGGCATCTCCCCCGCGCTCGCCGACGATGGCCTGACCGCCAACGTGTCCCTGGTCACCAAGTACAAGTACCGCGGCCAGGACCAGAGCGACCCCTCCAAGCAGGCCGTGCCCGCCATCCAGGGCGGCTTCGACTACACGCTCGGCGGCTTCTACCTCGGCAACTGGAACTCCTCGATCGGCTTCGCCAACGGCACCGAGATGGACTTCTACGGCGGCTACAAGGGCGAGATCGCCAAGGACCTGGGCTACGACGTCGGCCTGCTGCAGTACTACTACCCCGGCAGCGGCTCGTCGGCGGCCAACACCACCGAGCTGTACGGCGGCATCAGCTGGAGCTTCCTGAGCTTCAAGTACTCGCACGTCGTCTCGAAGGACTACTTCGGCCTCGGCGACGCGACCGGCACCAACGTCAAGGGCCGCAACACCGGCTACTTCGACGTCTCGGCCAACTACCCGATCGTCGATGGCCTGACGCTGAACGCGCATGTCGGCTTCACGCGCCTGAACGGCGACCTGAAGGACGCCAACCCGGACGTCTACGTCAACTACACCGACTACAAGATCGGCGCCACCTACGACCTCGGCAAGGGCCTCTCGGTGGCCGGCGCGGTGGTCGGCGCCACCAAGAAGGACGCCTGGGGCGACGCCAACAAGGCGCGCCTCGTCGTGTCGCTCAGCAAGGCGATGTGATCGCCACCACCCGCAACTTCCGTTAGGGGAACTCCATGAAGATGGTGACCGCGATCGTCAAGCCGTTCAAGCTCGACGAAGTGCGCGAAGCCCTCAGCGCCATCGGCGTGCAGGGCATCACGGTGACCGAAGTGAAGGGCTTCGGTCGCCAGAAGGGCCACACCGAGCTGTACCGGGGGGCGGAATACGTCGTCGACTTCCTGCCGAAGGTGAAGATCGAGGCGGCGGTCGACGACGCGATCGTGGACCGCGTCATCGAGGCCATCGAGGGCGCGGCGCGCACCGGCAAGATCGGCGACGGCAAGGTGTTCGTGTCGGCGCTGGAACAGGTCGTCCGCATCCGCACGGGCGAAACCGGCAAGGACGCGCTCTGAGCGCAGAGGGACCCCAAGAGACAACCATGAAGAAACTACTTGCAAGCCTCGCCCTGGGCCTCGCGGTCCTGGGCTTCTCCGGCAGCGCCCTGGCGCAGGCCGCGTCGGCGCCCGAGGCCGCGGCCTCCGCGGTGGCCGCCGCGCCGGCCGAAGCGGCCTCCGCCGCCGAGGCGGCGCCGGCCGCCGCCGCGCCGGTGGCCAACAAGGGCGACGTGGCCTGGATGGTGGTGGCCACGCTGCTCGTGATCATGATGACGGTGCCGGGCCTCGCGCTGTTCTACGGCGGCCTGGTGCGCAGCAAGAACATGCTGTCCGTGCTGATGCAGGTGATGGTCACGTTCTCGCTGATCGTCGTGCTGTGGTTCGTCTACGGCTACAGCCTGGCGTTCACCGAGGGGAATGCCTACATCGGCGGATTCGATCGTCTCTTCATGAAGGGGCTGTTCGATCCTGCCGCGGGCACCTTCGCGATGGGCGCCACGTTCAGCAAGGGCGTCTACATCCCCGAGCTGCTGTTCGCGGCCTTCCAGGCCACCTTCGCCGGCATCACCTGCTGCCTGATCGTCGGCGCCTTCGCCGAGCGCATCAAGTTCTCGGCGGTGCTGCTGTTCATGGTGCTGTGGTTCACCTTCAGCTATGCGCCGATCGCGCACATGGTCTGGTTCTGGATGGGCCCGGATGCCTACAGCGCGGCTGGCGTCGTCGACGAGATGAACGGCAAGGCCGGCCTGATCTGGCAATGGGGTGCGCTCGACTTCGCCGGCGGCACCGTGGTGCACATCAACGCCGCCGTCGCGGGCCTGGTCGGCGCGTACATGATCGGCAAGCGGGTCGGCTACGGCAAGGAAGCGTTCACGCCGCACTCGCTGACGCTGACCATGGTCGGTGCCTCGCTGCTGTGGGTGGGCTGGTTCGGCTTCAACGCCGGCTCGGCGCTCGAAGCCAGCAACAGCGCCGTGCTCGCCTTCGCCAACACCTTCTCGGCCACCGCCGCGGCAGTGCTGGCCTGGTGCATCGGCGAGACGCTGATGAAGGGCAAGGCCTCCATGCTGGGTGCCGCCTCGGGTGCGGTGGCCGGCTTGGTGGCGATCACCCCGGCGGCCGGCAACGTCGGCCTGATGGGCGCGATCGTGGTCGGCTTCGCCGCCGGCTTCGCCTGCCTGTGGGGCGTCAACGGCCTGAAGAAGATGCTCGGCGCGGACGACTCGCTGGACGTGTTCGGCGTGCACGGCGTGGGCGGCATCGTCGGCGCGCTGCTGACCGGCGTGTTCAACACCCAGTCGCTCGGCGGCCCGGGCCTGGTGACCGACTGGGTCACCGCCACGGTCGGCTCCAACGCCATCGGCGCGCAGGTGTGGATCCAGCTCAAGGCCGTGCTGCTGACCATCGTCTGGTCGGGCGTGGTCTCGCTGGTGGCCTACAAGATCGTCGACCTGGTGATCGGCCTGCGGGTGCCGGAAGACGAGGAGCGCGAGGGCCTGGACATCACCTCGCACGGCGAGACGGCGTACCACAACTGATCCGCTGTTTCCCGCCATGCCCAGGGCCGCCGCGAGGCGGCCCTTTTTCATGGCCGCAGCGCGTCCGCGGGGCCGGCCCACCCGTAGGTCCGGCATACCGATTCGAGGAGCGCCCCATGCGAACCCTGCTGACCCTGGCCGTCGCGCTGATCGGCGCGGCCGCCGCCCCCGCCGCGCCGGCCCAGGCGCTCGCCTTCAGCGTCGACCCGGCGCATACCCGGGTGCACTGGGAGGTGAAGCACTTCGGCACCTCGACGCAGCGCGGCCGCTTCGGCGCGGTGGACGCCCACATCGTGCTGGACCGTGAACAGCGCCGCGGCGAACTCTCGGTGACGATCGACACCCGCGTGGTCGACAGCGGCGTGCCGGCGCTCGACGGCATGCTGCGCGGCGCCTCCTTCCTGGCCGCCGAGCAGCATCCGCAGGCCTACTTCGTGGCCAGCAGCCTGGAGTTCGACGGCGACCGGATGGTCGGCGCGCGCGGCGAGTTCACGCTGCGCGGCATCTCGCGGCCGCTGCAGTTGCGCGCGCTGCACTTCGCCTGCCGGGACGACGCCGGCCGCGAGGTCTGCGGCGGCGACTTCGAGGCCGAGTTCCGCCGCAGCGACCACGGCATCACCTTCGGCCTGCCCTTCGTCGGCGATGCGGTGCGCCTGACGATCCAGGTCGAGGCGTCCCGGCCGGCGGGCTTGCAGGCAGCAGCGGGAGCCCCACATGCCTAGAATTCCGGTTCCGACGCGCTCCTTCCGGGCCCCGCCATGGTTCCTCACCTCATCACCGCCCTGACCGGCCCGATCAACGAACTCGAGCAGCGCATCCTCGAATCGCTGCCTGCCATCGAGCGCTGGTTCCGCCTCGAGTGGATGGAGCACACGCCGCCGTTCTACACCTCGGTGGACGTGCGCAACGCCGGCTTCAAGCTGGCGCCGGTGGACACCAACCTGTTCCCGGGCGGCTTCAACAACCTCACCGAGGAGATGTTGCCGCTGGCCGTGCAGGCGGCGATGGCGGCGATCGAGAAGATCTGCCCCGAGGCCAAGAACCTGCTGCTGATCCCGGAGAAGCACACCCGCAACACGTTCTACCTGACCAACGTGCAGCGGCTGATGCAGATCTTCACCCAGGCCGGGCTGAACGTGCGCCTGGGCACGCTGGACGACACCATCAAGGAGCCCACCGAGATCGCGCTGCCCGACGGCTCGGCGCTCAAGGTCGAGCCGCTGGTGCGCACCCGCGGGCGCCTCGGGCTGAAGGATTTCGACCCCTGCACCATCCTGCTCAACAACGACCTGTCGGCCGGCATCCCCAAGGTGCTGGAGGGGCTGCACGAGCAGTACCTGCTGCCGCCGCTGCACGCCGGCTGGGCGATCCGGCGCAAGACCAACCATTTCCAGGCCTACGAGGAAGTGGCCAAGAAGTTCGCCAAGCTGCTGGGCATGGACCCGTGGCTGATCAACCCGATGTTCGCGCGCTGCGGCGAAGTCAACTTCAGCGACGGCACCGGCGCCGAATGCCTGATGAGCAACGCCGAGGCGCTGCTGGCCAAGATCCGCCGCAAGTACAAGGAATACGGCATCGGCGAGAAGCCGTTCATCATCGTCAAGGCCGACGCGGGCACCTACGGCATGGGCATCATGACGGTGCGCGACCCGAAGGACCTGGCCGAGCTGAACCGCAAGACGCGCAACAAGATGAGCGTCATCAAGGACGGCCAGGAGGTCAGCGAGGTCATCCTGCAGGAAGGCGTGCCGACCTACGAGCGTGTCAACGACGCGGTGGCCGAGCCGGTGGTCTACATGATCGACCGCTACGTGGTGGGCGGCTTCTACCGCGTCAACGCCGAGCGCGGCATCGACGAGAACCTCAACTCGCCGGGGGCGAGCTTCGTGCCGCTGGCCTTCGCCGAATCCGGCCACCTGCCGCGCCCGGGCGTCAAGCCCGGCGCGAGCGCGCCGAACCGCTTCTACATGTACGGCGTGATCGCGCGCCTGGCGATGGTGGCGGCGAGCTACGAGCTGGAAGCGACCGACCCGGACGCCGAGATCTACGAGTAGCCCGGCGGCACCTGACGTAGGATAGGCGCTCCGAAGAAATCGCCGGACCGGCTCGCAGGGGCCGCGACCGGTCGTTCGTGAGTTCGTCCAGCCCCAAGTCCAGCCTCGCGGCCCTCACGCTCGCGGCCATCGGTGTCGTCTACGGCGACATCGGCACCAGCCCGCTGTACGCGTTCAAGGAGGTGTTCGCGCACGGTCATGTGCCGATGAGCACGGAGAACATCTTCGGCGTGCTGTCGCTGATGTTCTGGACGCTGACGGTGATCGTCTCGCTGAAGTACGTGGCGCTGATCCTGCGCGCCGACAACAACGGCGAGGGCGGCCTGATCGCGATGCTCGCGCTGGCCTCGCAGGCGGTGCGCGACAAACCGGTGCTGCACGGCCGGCTGATGCTGCTGGGCATCTTCGGCACCGCGATCTTCTTCGGCGACGGCGTCATCACGCCGGCGATCTCGGTGCTCTCCGCGGTCGAGGGGCTGGAGGTCGCCGCGCCCGGCCTGCATGCCTACATCCTGCCGGTCACGCTGGCGGTGCTGACGGCGCTGTTCCTCGTGCAGCGCCACGGCACCGCGAGCGTGGGGCGCTTCTTCGGGCCGATCACGGTGCTGTGGTTCGCGGTGCTGGCGGTGCTCGGCGCACCGCACATCGCGCGCAACCCGGCCATCCTCGCCGCGCTGAGTCCGCACTATGCGCTCGAGTTCCTGACCGCGCACCCGCACACCGCCTTCGTCGCGCTCGGCTCGGTGGTGCTGTGCGTCACCGGCGCCGAGGCGCTGTATGCCGACATGGGCCACTTCGGCAAGAAGCCGATCCGCCTGGCCTGGTTCAGCCTGGTGATGCCGGCGCTCGTGATCAACTACTTCGGCCAGGGCGCGATGCTGCTGGCGCACCCGGAGAACGCGAAGAACCCGTTCTACGAGATGGCGCCGACCTGGGCGCTGTACCCGCTGATCGCGCTGGCCACCGCGGCCACCGTGATCGCCTCGCAGGCGCTCATCACCGCGGCGTTCTCGGTCACCAAGCAGGCCACGCAGCTCGGCTACCTGCCGCGCATGCGCGTGCTGCACACCTCGGTGAAGGACACCGGCCAGATCTACCTGCCTGCCGTCAACTGGGGCCTGTACGTCTGCATCGTGCTGGCGGTGGTGCTGTTCAAGTCGTCCAGCAACCTGGCGGCGGCCTACGGCATCGCGGTGACGATCGACATGCTGATCACGACGACGATGACCTTCTTCGTGATCCGCTACGGCTGGAAGTACCCGTGGTGGCTGTGCGCCGGCGCGACCGGCTTCTTCTTCCTGGTCGACTTCACCTACTTCGCCGCCAACGTGGTGAAGGTGATCGACGGCGGCTGGTTCCCGGTGGTCATCGGCGCGGCGATGTTCGTGCTGCTGATGACCTGGAAGCAGGGCCGCAAGCTGATGAACGAGCGGCTGCGCGAGGACGCGATCGACCTGAAGAGCTTCCTCGAGGCGGTGTTCGTCAGCCCGCCGGCGCGCGTGGCTGGCACCGCGGTGTTCCTGGTGGCCGACCAGGGCATGACACCCAACGCGCTGCTGCACAACCTGAAGCACAACAAGGTGCTGCACGAGACCAACCTGTTCGTCACCGTGCGTCACCACGAGGTGCCGTGGATCGGCTTCGACAAGCGCTGCGAGATCGAGCCGCTGGGCCGCGACTGCTGGCAGGTGACGCTGCACTTCGGCTTCAAGAACGACCCCGACGTGCCCGAGGCGCTCGAGCTGCTCAAGGGCCGCGGCGTGCAGCTCGAGGACATGGAGACGAGCTACTTCCTCTCGCGCGACATCGTCATCCCGAGCATGGGCGACGGCATGGCCGGCTGGCGCGAGAAGCTGTTCGTCAGCATGCACCGCAACGCCGCGGCGGCCGCGGATTTCCTGAACCTGCCGGCGAACCGTGTGGTCGAGCTGGGCGCCAAGCTGCAGATCTGAATGTCGTTCCTGCGTGACCTGTCGCTGAGCGCGGCGACGGCGGGTTTCGTCGCCGTGCTCGTGGGCTTCACGAGTTCCGTGGCGATCGTGTTCTCGGCCGCCACCGCGCTCGGCGCCACGCCGGCGCAGACCGCGTCGTGGATGTGGGCGCTCGGCCTGGGCATGGGGCTGTGCTCGGCGCTGCCCTCGCTGTGGCTGAAGAAGCCGGTGATGGTGGCCTGGAGCACGCCCGGCGCCGCGGTGCTGGCCACCGCCGCGGCCGGCGGCGGCTTCACGATGGCGCAGGCGGTCGGCGCCTTCGTGGTGTGCGCGCTGCTGATCACCCTGGCCGGCGCCACCGGCTGGTTCGAGCGCGTGATGGACCGCATCCCGATGCCGATCGCCAGCGCGCTGCTGGCCGGCGTGCTGGCGCGATTCGGGCTGGACGCCTTCGTCGCGCTGAAGACGGACTTCGGCCTGGTGCTGACCATGCTGCTGGTCTACCTGGTCGGCCGGCGCGCCTGGCCGCGCTACGCGGTGCCGGTGGTGCTGGCCGCCGGTACCTTGTTCGCCGCGCTGCAGGGCCGCCTGCAGCTGCAGGGCGTGAGCCTGGCGCTGACCATGCCGGAATGGGTCACGCCCGAGTTCACCGCGGGCGCGGCGGTGAGCCTGGCGCTGCCCTTGTTCGTCGTCACGATGGCCTCGCAGAACCTGCCGGGCGTGGCCGCGATCCGCGCGGCCGGCTACACCATGCCGATCTCGAAGATCATCACGCTCACCGGAGCGGCCACGCTGCTGCTGGCGCCCTTCGGCGCCTTCGCGCTGAACCTGTCGGCCATCACCGCGTCGATCTGCATGGGCCGGGAGGCCCACGAAGACCCGGCGCGGCGCTACACCGCGGCCGTGGCCTGCGGCGCGATCTACGTCGTGATCGGCCTGTTCGGCGCCGCAGTGGCCGGCGTGCTGACCGCCTTCCCGCGCGCGCTGGTGGTGGCCATCGCCGGCCTGGCGCTGCTCGGCAGCATCGGCGGCGGCCTGGCCGCGGCGCTGAAGGACGAGCACCACCGCGAAGCCGCGCTGATCACCTTCCTGGTCACGCTCTCGGGCCTGAGCCTGGCGGGCATCGGCTCGGCCTTCTGGGGCGTGGTGGCGGGCGCGTTGGCCCTGATCGTGCAGGGCGTGCGGCGCACGTAGACTGGCCCGGTGAGCGAGCACCACCCCGACGACCCGACCCGCGTCATCGCCTGGGACAGCGGGCGCGCCGAACTGCAGCGGCTCGGCGCGATGCTCGGCCCGGTCTGGTTCAGCGCCGACGGCCACCCGGATTTCGCGCCGCTGCAGGTCGCCCCCTGGTTTGCCGAGCCCGGCGCCGCGGCGCTGCCGGGCATCCTGCGCCGCCTGCGCGGCGACTGGCCCTGCGTGCCTTTCGGCCGCACCGACCGGCCCGAGGGCCTGCCGGCCGGCTGGGCGCTGCGCGAGCCGGGCGACGCCTGCGGCCATGGCTACGCCGCCAACCACGAGTGGGACTGGCTCGAGACGGACGACCCGCAGGTGCTGGCGCTGGCGATCGAGCCGCCCGGGCCGGTGAAACGCATGACACGCGTGGTCGAGGTCGAGGCCCATGCACGCGCGCTGCTGATGACGCTGGTGATCGAGATGCGCGCGCCTGCCACGCTGCCGATCGCGCTGCACCCGACGCTGCGCCTGGACCTCGGCTCGGTGCGCCTCGCCCTGCCGGCGCACGAGGGCGGCGTGGTCTACCCGGTGCCGGCCGAGCCGGGCGTCTCGCTTCTGGCGCCCGACGCGCGCTTCGAGCGGCTCGACCAGGTGCCGCTGGCCGCGGGCGGCACGCTGGACCTGACGCGCTACCCGCTGGCGGCCGACAGCGAGGAGCTGCTGCAGCTGCGCGAGCTCGACGGCCCCGTCGCGCTGCACTACGTCGACGCCGGCTGGACCCTGCAGCTCGACTGGGACCACCGCGCACTGCCCGACCTGATGCTGTGGGTCAGCCACCGCGGCCGTGCCTACCCGCCGTGGAACGGCCGGCATCTCGCGCTCGGCGTCGAGCCGGTGCGCGGCCCGTTCGACCTCGGCCGCGTGGCGGCGCCGCCGGCCGAGCATCCGCTGGCCGATCGCCGCGGCCTGTGGCTCACGCCGGAGGAGCCGTTCATCCTGCGGCACCGCATCAGCGCGAATCCCGCATGACCACTCTCTCGTCGACCGCGGCGGCGCGGGCCGAACGCCGTGCCGCTCCCAAGCCGGCCCGCATCCCCTCGGGGGATCGGCCCGCGTACTCGCGGGCCGAGGGGTCGTCATGAGCGTGACCATCCGCGACATCGCCGAGGCCGCCGGCGTCTCGATCGGCACCGTCTCGCGCGCGCTGAAGAACCAGCGTGGCCTGTCGGACGAGACGCGCCGGCTGGTGCGGCGCGTCGCGCGCGAGCTCGGCTACGACGCGGCGCGGCTGCGCAGCACGCGTGCGCAGCGGCTCGTCTTCCTGCTGCACCGCCAGCACAGCAGCTTCGCCACCAATCCGTTCTTCTCGTACGTGCTGCACGGTGTCGAGGAGGCCTGCCGCGACTACGGCATCGCGCCCACGCTGCTGGCCACCGGGCCGGCCGACCCGGTGCGCGACCAGCTGCGCCTGCACGAGCCCGACGCGGTGCTCGCGGCCGGCTACTTCGAGGCCGAGGTGCTGAACCTGGTGGCCGGGCTCGAGCTGCCGATGGCGCTGGTCGATTTCTGGATGCCCGGCCAGCCCTCGGTGAACCCCGACAACGTCGAGGGCGGCTTCCTCGCCACGCGGCACCTGCTCGAGACCGGCCGCAGGCGCATCGCCTACATCGCCGGCTCGCTGGCGCACTACAGCCTGCGCGAGCGGGCGCACGGCTACCGGCGCGCGCTGTTCGAGGCCGGCATGCTGGCGGACCCGGACCTGGAGATCGTCGCGCCGCCCGGCGTCGAGCCGGCCGACGGCGCCGCGCACGCGATGCGCCAGCTGCTCAAGCTGCGCCAGCGCCCCGACGCGGTGTTCGCCTGCAACGACATGGTGGCGCTGGCCGCGCTGCAGGTCTGCCAGGAGGCCGGCCTGCGCGTGCCGCAGGACATCGCCATCGTCGGCTTCGACGACATCCCCGCCGCCGCCGGCGCGCAGCCGGCGCTCTCGACCCTGCGTGTCGACAAGGAGGCGCTGGGCCGCGCCGGGGTCGACCTGATCATGCGCGGCCACGAGATGCCGCAGCAGATGGTGCTGCCGGTGGAACTGGTGGTGCGGGGGTCGAGCGGCTCCTGATCCGCCCGGCTTGTTTCGTTCCGAGCGTTGACTCCCGCCCGGGAAACTCCGCTGAACATCGGTCAAGCCCGGCGCGACACTGCGCTCCCGCAGGCCGGCGGACCGGCCTGCCCCTCGACACCACAGGAGACAGGCATGAAGAAGATCATCGCGGCGGCCGCGGCGCTGCTGGTCAGCGGCGCCAGCTTCGCGCAGAGCGTGGAGGTGCTGCACTGGTGGACCTCCGGCGGCGAGGCCGCGGCGCTGAACGTGCTCAAGGGCAACCTCGAGAAGCAGGGCGTCAAGTGGAACGACATGCCGGTGGCCGGCGGCGGCGGCGAGCAGGCGATGACCGCGCTGCGCGCCCGCGTCACGGCCGGCAACCCGCCCACCGCCGTGCAGATGCTCGGCTTCGACATCACCGACTGGGCCAAGCAGGGCGTGCTGGCCGACCTGAACGCGGTGGCCGCCAAGGAAGGCTGGGACCGTACCGTTCCCAAGGCTCTGCAGGCCTTCTCGAAGTACGACGGCAAGTGGATCGCCGCGCCGGTGAACGTGCACTCGACCAACTGGGTTTGGGCCAACAAGGAGGTGCTCGACAAGGCCGGCGTCACCAAGCTGCCGACCACCTTCGACGAGTTCATGGACGCCGCCGCCAAGGTGCAGAAGGCCGGCTTCATCGCGCTGGCGCACGGCGGCCAGCCCTGGCAGGAAGCGACCATCTTCGACGGCGTGGTGCTCTCCACCGGCGGCATCGACTTCTACCGCAAGGCCTTCATCCAGAAGGACAAGGCCGCGCTCGGCTCGGACACCATGCTCAAGTCCTTCGAGCGCATGGCCGCACTGCGCAAGCTGGTCGACAAGGACTTCAGCAACCGCGACTGGAACCTCGCCGCGGCGATGGTCATCAACGGCAAGGCCGGCTTCCAGATCATGGGCGACTGGGCCAAGGGCGAGTTCCTGAACGCCAAGAAGGTGCCGGGCAAGGACTTCGTCTGCTTCCGCTTCCCGGGCACGCAGGGCATGGTCAGCTTCAACTCCGACCAGTTCGCGATGTTCAAGGTCAAGGGTGACGCGGCCGCGGCGCAGGTCAAGCTCGCCAGCGCCATCATGGACCCGGGCTTCCAGTCGGCCTTCAACGTGGTCAAGGGCTCGGTGCCGGCGCGCACCGACGTGCCCGACACCGCATTCGACGACTGCGGCAAGAAGGGCATGAAGGACCTGGCCGAGGCGAACGCCAAGAACACGCTGGTCGGCTCGATGGCGCACGGCCACGCGGTGCCGGCGTCGATCAAGAACGCGTTCTACGACGTGATCACGCGCCACTTCAACGGCCAGATCGACAGCAAGGCGGCCGTCAAGGAGATGGTCGCCGCGGCGTCCAACTGAGCGGCTGAAGGAGGACCGCCGTGCGCGCACCGCCGATCGCCAAGCTCGTGCTCAGCCCGAGCGTGCTGCTGATCGGCGCGTGCGTGTACGGCTACATCGCCTTCACGATCTACCTGTCGTTCACCGCGTCCACGCTGATGCCGGTGACCACCTGGGCCGGGCCGGACGCGTACAGGCGCCTGTTCGAACTCGGCAACTGGGAGGTGTCGGTCAGGAACCTCGGCATCTTCGCGACGCTCTACATCGTGCTGTGCGCGGTGCTGGGCTTGGCGCTCGCGGTGCTGATCGACCAGAAGATCCGCGCCGAGGGCGCCTTCCGCTCGATCTTCCTGTACCCGATGGCGCTGAGCTTCATCGTCACCGGCACGGCGTGGAAATGGGTGATGGACCCGGGCATCGGCCTGGAGCGCTCGCTGCGCTCGATCGGCTGGGAGAGCTTCAGCTTCGGCTGGGTGAAGGACTCGGACCTCGCGATCTACTGCATCGTCATCGCCGCGGTCTGGCAGACCTCGGGCTTCGTGATGGCGCTCTTCCTCGCCGGGCTGCGCGGCGTGGACCACGAGGTGATCAACGCCGCGCGGCTCGACGGTGCGCGCACCTGGCGCATCTACCAGCGCGTGATCTTCCCGCAGCTCGGCGCGAGCTTCGTCTCGGCGCTGGTGATCCTGGCCCACATGGCGATCAAGAGCTACGACCTCGTCATCGCGCTGACCGGCGGCGGCCCCGGCCGCTCGACCTGGCTGCCCTCAGTCTTCATGTACCAGTACACCTTCACGCGCAACGAGATGGCGGTGGGCGCGGCCAGCGCGGTGCTGATGCTGATCGCCATCGCGATCGTCGTGATGCCGCACATCATCCGCGAGACGCGCAAGCTGGCGGGCGGCCATGGCTAGGAAGAAGACCCTCGCGCAGCAGGCGCCCCGCTGGCTGCTCTACGCGGTGCTCGGGTTCCTGGCACTGCTGTTCCTGCTGCCGATCTACGTGATGCTGGCCAACTCGATCAAGCCGCTGGACGAGATCCGCGGCGGCGACCTGATGGCCCTGCCGGCGGCGCCCACCATCGAGCCCTGGCGCCAGGCCTGGAGCCTGGCGCAGATCGGCGTGCAGCCGACCGGGCTCGCGCCGTACTTCCTGAACTCGCTGCTGATGGTGGTGCCGGCGGTGCTGATCTCGGCGGTGATCGGCGCCTTCAACGGCTACATCCTCACCCAGTTCCGCATGCGCGGCGCGCAGACCATCTTCGCGCTGCTGCTGTTCTCGATGTTCATCCCGTTCCAGATCGTGCTGATCCCGATGGCACGCACGCTCGGGCTGCTCGGGCTGGCCGGCACCGTGCCGGGCCTGGTGCTGGTGCACACGATCTACGGCATCGGCTTCACGACGCTGTTCTTCCGCAACTACTACTCGGCCTTCCCGGGCGAGCTGGTGCGCTCGGCGCGCATGGACGGCGCAGGCTTCTTCCGCCTGTTCTTCCGCCTGCTGCTGCCCAACAGCGCGCCGATCATGGTGGTGGCGGTGATCTGGCAGTTCACCAACATCTGGAACGACTTCCTGTTCGGCGCCTCGTTCTCGGACTACAAGTCCTTCCCGATCACGGTGGCGCTGAACAACCTCGTCAACAGCAGCACCGGGGTGAAGGAATACAACGTGCACTTCGCCGGCGCCTTCATCGCCGCGCTGCCGACGCTGATCGTCTACGTGCTGTCGGGCAAGTACTTCGTGCGCGGCCTGATGGCCGGTTCGGTGAAGGGATAAGGACCCAGGCCATGGCTGAGCTTTCCCTCAAGGGCATCCACAAGTCCTTCGGTCCCACGACGGTGCTGCACGAGATCGACATCGCGCTGCCCGACGGCGAGTTCCTCGTGCTCGTCGGCCCCTCGGGCTGCGGCAAGAGCACGCTGATGAACCTGGTCGCCGGGCTCGAGGAACCGAGCGGCGGCCGCATCGTGCTCGGCGGGCGCGACATCACCGACGTCGAGCCGGCGGACCGCAACATCTCGATGGTGTTCCAGTCCTACGCGCTGTACCCGAACATGACGGTGGCGCAGAACATCGCCTTCCCGCTCGAGATGCGCGGCGTGCCCGAGGCCGAGCGGCAGAAGACGGTCAAGGAAGTCAGCGCGATGCTGCAGATCGAGCACCTGCTCGAGCGCAAGCCGCGCCAGCTCTCCGGCGGCCAGCGCCAGCGCGTGGCGATCGGGCGTGCGCTGGCGCGCCACCCGCAGCTGTTCCTGTTCGACGAGCCGCTGTCCAACCTCGACGCCAAGCTGCGCGTGGACATGCGCGCCGAGATCAAGCGCCTGCACATGCGCACCGGCGTGACGACGATCTACGTGACACACGACCAGGTCGAGGCGATGACACTCGGCACGCGCATCGCGGTGCTGAAGGACGGCCTGATCCAGCAGCTCGCCACGCCGCTGGAGCTGTACTCGCGGCCGGCGAACCGCTTCGTTGCCGAGTTCATCGGCTCGCCCTCGATCAACTGCTTCGAGGCGACACGCGAGGCCTCGGGCGCCCTGCGCCTGGCCGACGGGCAGGTGATCGGCTCCGCCACCGGCACGGCCGGCGACAAGCTGATTGTCGGCGTGCGCCCGGAGGACCTGTCGATGCGTCCGGCCAACGACGAGAGCGCGCTGCTCAAGGGCACGGTCTCGCTGGTCGAGCCCACCGGACCCGAGACCTACGCACTGGTGGATCTGGGCGTCGGCGAGGCCACGGTGCGCATGGGCGGCCTGCCGAGTGTCGAGCCCGGCCAGGCGGTGCGCGTGCACGTGCCGCCCACCGCGCTGCACCTGTTCGACCCGGCCAGCGGCCGGCGCCTCAACTGAGGAGATCGAGATGGTCAAGCCGATGCGTTGGGGCTTCGTCGGCGCCAGCAACATCGCCGAGCGGGTGATCCCGGCGCTGCGCAAGGTGCCCGGGCAGGAGCCGGTGGCGGTGTGCTCGCGCAGCGCCGAGCGTGCGCGCCAGTTCGCGACGGCGATGGGCCTGCAGGCCTCGTACACCGACCTGAGCGCGTTCCTGAAGGAGGGACGCTTCGACGCGGTCTACGTCAGCTCCACCAACGAGCAGCACTGCGCGCAGACGCTCGCCGCGCTGGCGGCTGGCTGCCACGTGATGTGCGAGAAGCCGATCGCGATGAACCTGCCCGACGCGCGCCGCATGGTCGAGGCGGCGCAGCGCGCGGGGCGGGTGCTCGGCACCAACCACCACCTGCGCGCGCAGGCCGCGCACCGGATGATGCGCGAGATCGTCGACCGCGGCGGCATCGGGCGGCTGCATGGCGTGCAGGTGTCGCACGCGGTGTTCCTGCCGCCGCACCTGCAGGGCTGGCGGATCGATGCGCCCGGCGCCGGCGGCGGCGTGGTGCTCGACATCCTGGTGCACGACGCCGACCTGCTGCGCTACCTGGTCGGCGCCGAGCCGCAGCGCATCGTCACGCGCGTGCAGCACAACGGCCTGGCGCGCGGCACGCTCGAGGACGGCGCGATGAGCGTGATCGAGTTCGACGGCGGCGTGCTGGCGCAGACGCACGAGTCCTTCGTCGCGCAGCATGCGGCGACCCGCCTGCACCTGCTCGGCACCGAGGGCTCGCTGTACGCCGTCGGCTCGCTGACGCAGGCCGGCACCGCGAAACTCTGGCAGCGCGACGCGCAGGGCGAGCGCGAGCTCGAGGTGCCGGCGACGGACCTGTACGAAACCGGCTTCCGCGCCTTCGCCGCCGCCTGCGCGGGGCAGGGCGCACCATTGGCGAGCGGCGAGGACGGCCTGCGCTCGATGGCGGTCGCGCTGGCCGGCCTCGCCTCGGCCGCGAGCGGCCGCGCCGAAGCCATCACCTTCTAGGAGAGACGACCATGGAAGCCTGGATGAACGACGTGCCCCGGGCGGTCACGGAAACCCAGCGCATGTTGCGCCGCGAGGTGCCCGATGTCGCGGGCCGCTTCCTGCGCCTGTCGCAGGCGCTGGCCGACGAGGTGAGCGCGATCCGTGCCGAGCAGGCGAGCGGCGGCGCCGTGCCCGAGCTCGCCTATGCCGACGTGGCGGCCGGCCGCGTCTCGGCGCAGCAGGTTGCGCGCATCAAGCGGCGCGGCTGCGTGGTGATCCGCAGCGTCTACGACCGCGCGCAGGTCGAGGCCTGGAACGACGACGTGGTGCGCTACATCGACGACGTGCGCTACCTCGAGCGCATGAAGGAGAAGGCGGGCCTGGACAAGTACTTCAGCACGCTCGCCTCGAGCCGGCCGCAGATCTACAGCCTGTACTGGTCCAAGCCGCAGATGTTCGCGCGCCAGCACGAACACATGGCCGTCACGCGCGCCTGGCTGAACCGGCTCTGGACCTTCGAGAAGGACGGCGTGCGCTTCTTCGACCCCGACCGCCAGTTCAACTACGCCGACCGCATCCGCCGCCGCGAGCCGGGCGATGCCTCGCTCGGGCTCTCGCCGCACTCGGACGGCGGCTCGGTCGAGCGCTGGTGCGAGGCCAGCTTCCGCGCGATGTACCGCCCGGTGTTCGAGGGCGACCCGCTCGCCTTCGACCCGTTCGACGCCGAGGGCCGCATCGCGACGAAGGAGATCCCCTCGCCGGCGGTGTGCTCGGCGTTCCGCACCTTCCAGGGCTGGACCGCGCTGACGCGCCAGGGCCCGGGCGACGGCACGCTGCGCCTCGTGCCGCTGGCGAAGACGACACCGTGGATGCTGCTGCGCGCGCTGCAGGACGACGTGCCCGAGGGTGACCTGTGCGGCGCGCAGCCCGGCCGAGCGCTCGGTGCCTCGCCGCAATGGCATGCCGCCTTGCTCGAAGGCCTGGTCTCGATTCCGCAGATGGAGCCGGGCGACACCATCTGGTGGCACTCCGACGTGATCCACGCCGTGGAAGACAGGCACGGCGGCACGGGCTACAGCAACGTGATCTACATCGGCGCGGCGCCCTGGTGCGCCAAGAACGAGGCCTTCGCGAAGAAGCAGGCCGCGGCCTTCCTCGAGGGGCGCAGCAGCCCGGACTTCGCCCCCGAGGACTACGAGCTCGGCTTCGATGCGCGCGCCAAGGCGGCCGACCTGTCGCCGCTCGGACGGCGGCAGATGGGACTGGAGGCGTGGTGACGGCCGACTTCCGCAGTCCTGCGTTCCTGCTCGACCACATCCGGCACACGCTCGCGTTCTACGACGCGCGCTGCGTCGATCCGTCCGGCGGCTTCTTCCAGTTCTTCAAGGACGACGGCACGGTCTACGACCGGCGCACACGCCACCTCGTCAGCAGCACGCGATTCGTGTTCAACCACGCGATGGCGTGGCGGCGCTTCGGCACGCCGGGCTACCAGGAGCGGGTCCGCCACGGCCTGGCCTTCCTGCAGGCCGCGCATGCGCAGCCCCAGGGCGGCTACGCCTGGCAGATCGACTGGCACGCCGGCCGCGCGACGGTGCGCGACGGCACCAACCACTGCTACGGCCTGGCCTTCGTGCTGCTGGCGCATGCGCACGCGTTGATGGCCGGCGTCGACGAGGCTCGTGCCGGGCTCGAGGCGACCTGGTCCCTGATGGAGCAGCGCTTCTGGGAGCCGGCCAACGGCCTGTATGCCGACGAAGCCTCGCCGGACTGGCGCCTCAGCGCCTACCGCGGCCAGAACGCCAACATGCATGCCTGCGAGGCCAACCTCGCGGCATGGGACGCCACGCACGATGCGCGTTACCTGCAGCGTGCGCTGACGCTCGCCGAGTCGGTCACCGGCCGGCTCGCGGCGCTGGCGGAACCGGAACAGGGGCTGGTCTGGGAGCACTACCGCGTGGGTGCGGACGGTGCCTGGTCGGTCGACTGGGACTACAACCGCGAGGACAAGACCAACATCTTCCGACCCTGGGGCTACCAGACCGGCCACCTCACCGAATGGGCCAAGCTGCTGATGCAGCTCGAGCGCGCGCTGCCCGCAGGTGAGCGGCCCGGCTGGCTGCTGCCGCGCGCGCGCCATTTCTTCGACACCGCGATGGCGCGCGGCTGGGATGCGCAGCACGGCGGCCTGGTCTACGGCTTCGGTCCGGACGGCAGCGTCTGCGACGGCGACAAGTACTTCTGGGTGCAGGCCGAGAGCTTCGCCGCCGCCGCGCTGCTCGCGCTGCGCAGCGGCGACGCCTCGTACTGGGCCTGGTACGAGCGGATCTGGTCGTACGCCTGGCAGCATTTCGTCGACCACCGCCACGGCGCCTGGTACCGCATCCTCGCGCCGGACAACACGAAGCTGACGGACGAGAAGAGCCCGGCCGGCAAGACCGACTACCACACGATGGGCGCGTGTTACGACGTGCTGAGGGGGCTGGGTGCATGAGCGCGTCGGGCCGCTCCCAAGCGCGAATCCCGGAGCACGCAGTGCGGAGGGCAGTCCAATGACCCTGGAGCAGGACCTGGCGAAGCTCGCCGAGCAGGAGGAACGCCTGCAGTTCGATCGTTTCGGCGCGGCCGACGCCTGGTCGCTCGGCTGCGCGCTGAAGAGCCTCGCCGAGTCGCGCGGCCAGGTGGTGACGATCGAGATCCGGCTCGGGCGCGAGCTGGTGTTCTTCCACGCGATGCCGGGCACTGCGCCGAGCAACGCCGACTGGGCGCGCCGCAAGCGCAACACCTGCGAGCTGCTCGGCCGCAGCTCCTACCGCGTCGGCCGCGAGCTGGAGCATGGCGGCGGCACGCTCGAATCGAAGATGGGCCTGGCCACGCGCGACTACGCCAGCCACGGCGGCGCCTTCCCGATCAAGCTGCGTGGCATGGGCGCGGTCGGCACCGTCACCGTCTCCGGCCTGCCGCAGCGCGATGACCATGCGCTGATCGTGGAACTGCTGGCGCCGCTGGCCGGTGTGCCGCTGGCCGAGGTGGTGCTGCCGAACTGAGGCTCAAGAAATTCGAATGATGGCGTCAAGCCGGCCCGGACACGAGCCCGGTCCCGGCGCCTAATCTTCGCTCCGTGCACGATAGAACCGCAGCTGACTGCGGAACCGGCAACCCAATCACGGAGCGTTGAAAATGTTGAATACCCTGAAGACCCCCCTGCTGCTGGCTGGCCGCGTGCTGCTGGCGCTGATGTTCATCCTGGCCGGCTGGGGCAAGCTCACCGGCATCGAAGGCACGGCCGGCTACATCGCCAGCGCCGGCCTGCCGTTCCCGGCCGCGCTGGCGGTGGTGACGGGCTTGCTCGAACTGTTCGGCGGCCTGGCCCTCGTGGTCGGCTTCCAGGCGCGCTGGGCCGCGCTGGCGCTGGGCCTGTTCACGCTGGCCGCGAGCGTGCTGTTCCACAAGTTCTGGGCCGTGCCCGCCGACCAGGCCTTCGTGCAGCAGCTGATGTTCATGAAGAACCTGTCGGTGGCCGGCGGCCTGTTCATGGTCGCGGCGCTGGGCGCTGGGGCGCTGAGCCTCGACGCCCGTCGGGACCCCGCGCTCGCGTCGGCCTGAACGACAGCCCCTCGGCCGACGGGTACGTCGGCCGATCCCCCGAGGGGATGCGGGCCGGCTTCGGAGCGGCCGTGCGCTCGGCCCGCCGCTCCTGTCCACGAAGGGCCCGCACTGCGGGCCCTTTTCGTTTGTGCGACAGTGCCGGGCATGCGCATCCTCTTCGTCGCCGACCCGCTCGAGCACTTCAAGACGCACAAGGACACGAGCTTCGCGATGATGCGGGCCGCGGCCGCACGCGGCCACCAGCTGTTCGCCTGCGAGCCGAAGGACCTGGTGTGGCGCCGCGACGGCCGCGTCGTCGCCGCGCTGCGCCAGATCGGGCTCACCGGCGACCACCCGCAGTGGTTCGCCGAGCTGGCCACGCCGACGCTGGCGCTGGCCGAGCTCGACGCGGTGGTGATGCGCAAGGACCCGCCCTTCGACAGCGAGTACTTCTACGCCACCCACCTGCTGCAGCAGGCCGAGCGCGAGGGCGCCCGGGTGTTCAACAAGCCGGCGTCGCTGCGCGACCACCCGGAGAAGCTCGCGATCCTCGAGTTCCCGCAGTTCATCGCGCCGACCATCGTGACGCGCGACGAGGCGGCGATCCGCGCCTTCCACGCCGAGCAGCGCGACATCATCCTCAAGCCGCTCGACGGCATGGGCGGCATGGGCATCTTCCGCGTCGGGCCCGACGGGCTGAACCTCGGCAGCATCGTCGAGACGCTCAACAAGGGCGGCAGCACCACGGTGATGGCGCAGCGCTACCTGACCGAGATCGTCGAGGGCGACAAGCGCATCCTGCTGGTCGGCGGCGAACCGGTGCCGCATGCGCTGGCGCGCATCCCGCAGGGCAGCGAGATCCGCGGCAACATGGCGGTGGGCGGCAAGGGCGTCGCCCAGCCGCTGTCGGCGCGCGACCGCGAGATCGCCGCGGCGCTCGGCCCGGTGCTCGCCGCGCGCGGCCTGCTGCTGGTGGGCCTGGACGTGATCGGCGACTGCCTCACCGAGATCAACGTCACCTCGCCCACCGGCTTCCAGGAGATCGCCAACCAGACCGGCTTCGACGTCGCCGGCATGTTCGTCGCCGCCCTCGAACGCACGCTGGCCGCATGAACGAGTGGAATCGGCTGAGCGCCGCCGAGGCGGCGCGCCGGATCGCCCGACGTGAGCTGACGGCCGAGGCGCTGATGCGCTCCTGCCTCGAGCACATCGCCGCCCGCGAGCCCGCGGTGCTGGCCTTCGCCCACCTCGACCCCGACGCCGCGCTGGCGCAGGCGCGGGCGCTCGACGCCGGCCCGCTGCGCGGCCTGCTGCATGGCCTGCCGCTGGGCGTGAAGGACATCTTCGACACCGCCGACCAGCCCACGGCCTACGGCTCGCCGATCTACGCCGGCCACCGGCCCGCGGCCGACGCCGCGCCGGTGGCGCTGGCGCGGGCGGCCGGCGCGGTGATCGCCGGCAAGACCGTCACCACCGAGTTCGCCAACATGACGGCCGGCGCGACGCGCAACCCGCTGAACCCGGCGCATTCACCGGGCGGATCCTCCAGCGGCTCGGCGGCGGCGGTGGCGGACTTCATGCTGCCGCTTGCGCTCGGCACGCAGACCGCCGGCTCGATCATCCGCCCGGCCGCCTGCTGCGGCGTGGTCGGCTTCAAGCCGAGTTTCGGCCGCGTGCCGCGTGCCGGCGTGAAGCCGAACGCGGAGTCGATGGACGTGGTGGGCGGGTTCGGCCGCACGGTGGAGGATGCGGCGCTGCTGGCCGCCGTGCTGCTCGACGACCGGCGGGTGCTCGACGAGGCGCCGCCGGACACCCTGCGCCTCGGGCTCGTGCAGGGGCCGGACTGGGCGCAGGCCGAGCATGACGTGCGCACCTGCTGGGACCAGGCCGTAGGGGCGCTCGCACCGAAGCTCGCCCGCTGCGAGGACGCGCCGCTGCCGGCCGACTTCGCCGACGTGGCCGCGGTGCAGGCGGCGCTGCAGGCGCACGAGACGGCACGCTCGCTGGCTCACGAGTACCGCGTGCATGCGCAGCGGCTCAGCCCGGCGCTGCGTGCGCTGCTCGAGGCGGGCGCGGCCATCGACGCGCGGCAGGTCGAGCTGCACCGCGCCCGTGCGGAACGCTGGCGGCGCGAAACCGAAGCGCTGTTCGAGCGCTACGACGTGCTGCTCGCGCCCAGCGCCGTCGACGAAGCGCCCGAGGGCCTGCCCTTCACCGGCGACCCGATCTTCTGCCGCCCCTGGAGCCTGCTCGGCCTGCCCTGCGTGCACCTGCCGTTCGCGCGTGCCGCGAGCGGCCTGCCGGTCGGCCTGCAGCTGGTCGGCCGGCAGGGCGAGGACCATCGCGTGCTCGCCGCGGCGCGGCGGGCCATGGACTGGCTGGCCTGAGCCTGAGTCTGAGCCTCTGTGTCGATCAGCGGCGCGCGGCACCGCGCCGCAGCGCCCAGGCCAGCGCCAGCACCGCCGCGGCGGCGGCCGCCAGGGCCGCCCAGGCCTTGCCCGGCACGCTGCCGGCCAGCGCCTGCGCGGTGGAGGGCAGCGGCAGCGCCACGCTGATCACGCCCACCGGCTTGCCCTCCACGTAGCCGAAACCGCCGCCGCCGTTGAACTGCGTGTTGGTGCGCAGGAACTCCGGCGCCTGGGCCGCCGAGGCGTGGCAGGTCAGGCAGCTCTTCTGCGCTACCACGGCGCGGGCGTAGAGCAGGCGGCCGCCGCGCTGCGTCCAGTACTCCCGGCGCTGGCCGTCGGCAGCCTGCAGCGCGTCCATCGCCTCGAGCTCGAAGGCGTCGGGCGCGTTGCTGGTGTTCAGCACGGTGCGCGCGGTGAGCCGGTAGCGCGCCTTGCTGCCCGAGGCGGCGATCACGTCGGCCACCTCGCGCTGCACCAGCGCCGGGTTCTTCCAGTGGTAGGCCTCGACACGCTGCATCGCATCGTGCTCCACGCCGCTCTGGCCGCTGCGCGTGCCGCTCAGCAGGCCGGCATCGCCGCTGCTGGCGGCATACACGGCGCGCGTCAGGAAGCTGCCGGGGATCCTGGCGTCGGTGCCGACGGTGCGCACGTGCACGCCGCCGTACTGTGAGGCCCAGCGGCCGACGTTCTCGACCAGGTCCGCCACGGTGCGGCTCTCGCTGACCGATTGAGACAGCACCAGCGATTCGGCCGTCCACCAGGCGGCGCCGCCCAGGCTGGCGACCAGAAGGAGTGCCGCGGCGAGGGGCGCGGCGGCGGACGTTTGCGGACTGGCGGGACGGGCGACGGGCATGGCGCGGTGCTCACGAAACGGGACAGCGCCTTCTACGCAAGCACGGCCCGGACGGAGGCGCGCGGGGCCGTGCCGGCGGCCCCGCGCGTGCAAAAAGTCCGCGAAGTTCCCTGATCCCGCCGGCAGCGGCGGGATCAGCGCGTCACGGCTGCCCCTGGCCCGACAGCAGCCGCAGCGTGTAGCGCAGCGGCCGCTCGTCGCGCCCGTCGCGCCCGCCGCGCGCCAGGCGCAGTTCGCGCACCACGCTGCGGCCGGGGGCGAGCTCGCCCTCGGGCAGGAACACCCGCAGGTAGGGCTCGCCCGCCTTCGTCGTGCCGCTCGCGTTGAGCAGGCGCGCGTCGCGCGGCAGGCCCTGCAGCACCACCAGCAGGTGGGTGTCGATCACCGCCGTGCTGTTGTTGGTGATGCGCAGCACGTCGTGCTGGCCCGGGCCGCCGCGGGGGCCGTCGCTGCGCAGCGCCACATGGGCCTGCGGCGTGACGTCGAGGAACTCCAGCCCCTGGTCGCGGCGCGACAGCGGGTCGTCGTTGTCCTGCGCCCGGCCGCTGGGCGGGAAGCCGTCGCGGGCGCCGAGCGCGGCGAGATCCGGGCGGTACTTCGAGTAGCTCACGTCGCGCTCGTTGAGCTGGAAGCTGCGCGTGCTCGAGGCCGGGTCGTGCGACAGGAAGGCCGGGTCGTAGAGCGCGTTCTCGAGGAAGTCGGTCAGCTCCTCGACCTCCCGCTCGTCGAGCCCGAGGCCGCGCGGCGCGCCCGCACCGCGCGGGAACGCGAATCGCGGCGAGAGTGTCGGCGCACTGCCGGCCACGGCGTCCTGCGGCACGCCGGCGTTGAAGTACTGCACCACGTCCTTCACGCGCGTGAACGCGCCGTTGTGGAAGAACAGCCGCGCGTCCTTCAGCTGGCGCAGCGTCAGCGTGCGGAACTTGAAGGCGTCGCTGTCGCGCCCGGTGATCTCGCGCCGGCCGTCGTCGCGGAAGGCCGGGTCGTTGCGCGCCGCGCGGTTGAGCGCCTGCAGCGGGTGGTCGGCCAGGCCGAGGTTGTGGAAGTTCTCCTCGACGAAGGCGCCCACGCCGGCCACGTCCGGGTCGTTGACCTGCTTGTTCAGCATCGGCCCGCTGTGGCAGGTGAAGCAGCCGGCACCGCCCTGCTCGGCTCGCGTGAAGAACAGCTTCGCGCCGCGCCGCTGCTTCTCCGTCAGCGCGCCGTTCGCGCCGGCGAGGAAGCGGTCCCAGGGCGTATTGCGCGTCACCACCGTGCGCATGAAGCTCGCCGTGGCGCGGAAGGCGGTCACGTCGTTGATCAGCGCGTCGCAGGCACCCGGCGCGGGCGCGATCTCGGGCCGGCAGCCCGGGGCCTGCGCCGCCTCCTCGGGGAAGGCCTCGCGGAACAGCGCCCGGTAGACGGCGATCTTCTCCAGCGCGCCCGACTGCGCCTCGAGCATGCGGTGCGCGTCGAGCAGCAGCAGCGCGACGTTCTCCTGCGCCGGGTGGCCGAACGGGTTCAGGCCGCCGGGCGAGGCATCCGGCTCGCCAGCGAAGCCGCCCATCAGCAGCCGGTTGTTGAAGGCGAAGCCGATCACGCCGGGGGCGTTGCGGCCCACGCTGTCCAGCCAGTCGAGCCGGCCGGTGGCCAGCAGCTGGAAGGGCGGCGGCAGCTTGCGGCCCAGCGCCGGGCTGCCGGCGATCACGCCGTTGGCGGTCTGGTAGATGTCGGTCAGCGTCGGCAGCGCGTCGACGCGCGCGTCGCCCGGGAACAGCGGCGCCTGGCGCAGCGCCGGCAGGATGTCGGTGCGCGGGCGGCGGCGCGGGATGAAGCGGCCGTCCTCGTCGGTGTAGCCGCGGCCCTCGCCGCCGACGGCGAAGTTCAGCAGCGTGCCGGCCTTGGAGGCCGCCTCGCCGAAGTGGCAGCTGCCGCAGGAGGCGGTCTGCGCCGTGGCCGGCGAGCCGCCGAACTCGGGCCGGATGCGCGCCGTGCGCACCGGGTCGTGGAACATCAGCTTGCCGAGGTAGCGCTTGGCCTCGGTGGTCCGGAAGTACGGGTCGGGCCGGCCGTCGGCCAGCCGCGGCTGCGGCAGGTCGGCCTCGGCCGGCACCTGCAGCGTCTGCAGCCCGCCCACCTGGCGGGCGATGTGCTCGCGCAACTGCACCGGGCTCGCGCCCTCTTGCCCATGGTCGTGCGCGCCGGCGGCCAGGCCGCTGCCGGCCAGCGCCAGCGCCAGCAGCGTGGCGGCCAGCGGCCGCGTCCGTCGACCCAGCGGGTCGGGTGTCGTGTTCCTCATCGGGAGACCTCCATCTGTCGGGTTGAACGCCCGCCGCGGCCGGTGCTGCCGGCCTTGGAGGGCACTTCAAGCCTCGGCGCCGGGGGTCACGCCGCTGTCACGTGCCGATGCTGGTGCGGCCACGTTCCGGTCCCGGAAGCGTCCGCGGGGCGGCGGTCCGCGCTTTCCCGCTCCCTCGTTCCTGGGACACCGGCCGATGGGGTCGGGCAGCGCGCCCCTAGCATCCGCGCGACCCGCGTGCAGGCGCATCCACCCCAACGCGAGAGGACCCGCATGGCCCCTTCACCTACCAACCCGCCGCCACCAGCGACTTCTGGGAGCTGCTGTTCGGCATCGAGCAGAGCATCGCGCTCAGTTCGGTCACGCCGACCAGGGCGGTGCTGAATGCGGGTTCGGCGGCGCCGGCGCCGACACGATGAACGGCGGCGACGGCGACGACATCCTGTTCGGCGGCAGCGGCTTCACGAGCTACACGCTGGCCGCCAACGTCGAGAACCTGTCGGTCTACACGCCGTTCCCGTCGCTCGCGAACCCGACCCCGCCGGCGATCACGGGCAACGGCAACGCGCTGAACAACAAGATCTCGGTGCTCAACGTGGCCTTCGGCGGCCAGACGCAGGGCGCGGTGCGCCTCGACGGCAAGGCCGGCAACGACCGCATCGCCGCCGGCGCGGGCAACGACACCCTGATCGGCGGCGCCGGCAACGACAGCCTGATCGGCGGCGTGGGGGCCGACGACTTCGTGTTCAACAGCAAGGTCGGCACCGACCTGGTCTACGACTTTCGGACCGGCAGCGACGACATCGCCATCTCGCAGGCGGCGCTGCGCGTCGGCGACGGCGACACGGTGGTGGAGGGCGGCCTGGTGCGCGCCGCCTCGGGCGGCTTCTCGGCCACGGCCGAGCTGGTGATCGTGCAGTCCAACATCGCCGGCGCCATCACCGCCGCCAGCGCGGCGGCGAAGATCGGCGACGCGACGGCGGCCTACGCGGTCGGACGCACCGCCATCTTCGCGGTCGACCACGGCAGCGCGACCGGCGTGTTCCTGTTCACCGCGGCCGACGCGAATGCCGACGTCTCGGCCGCCGAGCTGACGCTGCTGGGCACGCTGCCCTCCACGCTGTCGACCGCGCTGGGCGACTACCTGTTCGTCAGTTGATGCGTTAGTTGATGAAGTGAAGCGCGCGGAAGCGCTGGCGGAAGGCCTGCACGCGCGGCGCCACCGCCAGCGGGTCGCCCTCCAGCGCGTCGGCGATCAGCGCGCCGAGTTCGTCCATGTGCGCGGGCCCCATGCCCAGCCGCACGATCTCCGGCACGCCCAGGCGCAGGCCGTTGACGTCGCCGGCCACCGGCGCGATCGGCAGGCCGATGCCGCAGGCCAGCAGGCCGGCGCGGCCGAGCCGTTTCGCCGCGGCCTGGCCGCCGCCCCAGCGCGCCGCCTCGACGGCGAACTGGTGCGAGGTGGTGGCGCCGCGTGCCATCGCATGCACCGGCAGGCCGCGCGCCTGCAGCGCGACGGCGAGCGCACGCGCCGTCTCCTGCATCGCGTGCGCATAGGCGCTGCCGTGGCGGCGCCAGTCGATCAGCCCGACCGCCAGCGCGGCCACGCGGCCGGCGTCGAAGTTGGCCGTCAGGCCGGGGTAGGCGATCGCGTCCAGGCGCTGCGCGAGCGCCGCGTCGTCGGTGACGATCAGCCCGCCGGGCGGGCCGCCCAGGCTCTTGTAGGTGCTCATCGTCAGCGCGTGCGCGCCGAGCTTCAGCGGGTTCTGCCAGGCGCGCCCGGCGATCATGCCCGACAGGTGCGCCGCGTCGAACAGCAGCTTGGCGCCCACCTCGTCGGCCACCGCGCGCAGCGCCGCCACCGGGTGCTCGAACAGGTTCAGGCTGCCGCCCGCGGTGATGAGTTTCGGGCGGTGCTGCAGCGCCAGCGCGCGCAGCGCCGGCACGTCGACGGTGTAGCCGTCGGCCAGCACCGGCGCGGGAATCGTCGTCAGCCCGTACAGCCCCGCCGCGCCGGCGGCATGGTGCGTGACATGGCCGCCGATCTCCGGCGGCGGCGCGATGATGGTGTCGCCGCTGCGGCAGGTGGCCATGAACACGTACAGGTTGGCCATCGCACCCGAGGCCACGCGCACCTCGGCGTAGGCGGCGTCGAACACCTCGGCGGCCAGCTCGGCGGCGATCACCTCGATGCGCTCGATCGCCTCCAGCCCCATCTCGTACTTGTCGCCCGGGTAACCGAGCGAGGCGCGCGTGCCCAGGCCCGCGGCCATCAGCGCCTCGGCGCGCGGGTTCATCACGTTGCTGGCCGGGTTCAGGTTGATGCCGTGCTGGTCGTGGATGCGGCGGTTCTCGGCGGCGAGCCGGAACAGGCGTTCGGCCAGCGTGTCGGCGTCGCTCGCGGCGGTCTCGGCGGCGACGGATTGCACGAGGTCCTCGCAGGTGCGCGGGACCCAGGGGCGGCGTTGCAGCATCGGCGGCTCGGTTGGTGGGCGAGCGGTCATTGTGCCGGGGGACAATCGGCCGCATGGCCGTCCTCTCGCTTTCCGATGCGCAGCTCGCCTACGGGCATGTTGCGCTGCTCGACCACACCGGCTTCTCGCTCGAGGCCGGCGAACGCCTGGGCCTGATCGGCCGCAACGGCGCAGGCAAGTCCTCGCTGCTGAAGATCGTCGCCGGGCTGGAGAAGCCCGACGACGGCCTGCTGCAGATGACGCAGGGCCTGCGCATCCGCTACGTGCCGCAGGAGCCGCAGTTCGACCCGGCCGCCACGGTGTTCGACGTCGTCAGCGAGGGCGTGGCCGAGGCCCGTGCCGTGCGCGCCGCCTACGAGGCGCACGAGGCCGGCACGGACCTGGACGCGCTGCAGACGCGCATCGAGGCGCTGGACGCGTGGAACTGGGAGCAGCGCGTCGAGACCACGCTGCACCGGCTCAGCCTGGACGGCGCGCGCACGGTCGGCGAGCTCAGCGGCGGCACCAAGAAGCGCGTCGCGCTGGCGCAGGCGCTGGTGGCGGTGCCCGACGTGCTGCTGCTCGACGAGCCGACCAACCACCTCGACCTCGACGCGATCGCCTGGCTCGAGGCGCTGCTGCACGACTTCCGCGGCAGCGTGATGCTGATCAGCCACGACCGTGCCTTCCTCGACAACGTGGTCACCCGCATCATCGAGCTCGACCGCGGGCAGATCCGCAGCTACCCGGGCAACTTCGCCGCCTACGAGCGCACGAAGGAGGAGCAGCTGGCCGCCGAGGCGCTGGCCAGCGCGCGCGCCGACAAGCTGCTCGCGCAGGAGGAGGTGTGGGTGCGCCAGGGCGTGGAGGCGCGCCGCACGCGCAGCGTGGCGCGCGTGGCGCGGCTGCAGGCGCTGCGCGCGCAGCGCGTCGCGCGGCGCGAGTCGCTCGGCCAGGTGCGGCTCGAGCTGGATGCCGGCGTGCCGAGCGGGAAGATCGTCGCCGAGCTGAAGGACGTGTCGCTGCGCTTCGGCGACAAGCTCATCGTCGAGCGCTTCAGCGCGACCATCCTGCGCGGCGACAAGGTCGGCCTGATCGGGCCCAACGGCGCGGGCAAGACCACGCTGCTCAAGCTGATCCTCGGCGAACTCGCGCCCACCTCCGGCACGGTGCGCCAGGGCGCACGGCTCGCCGTCGCCTACTTCGACCAGATGCGCAGCGGCCTGGACCTCGAGGCCACGCTGGCCGACACCATCAGCCCGGGCAGCGAGTGGGTCGAGATCGGCGGCAAGCGCAAGCACGTGATGAGCTACCTGGGCGACTTCCTGTTCGCGCCCGAGCGGGCGAACTCGCCGGTGCGCACGCTCTCCGGCGGCGAGCGCAACCGGCTGCTGCTGGCGCGGCTGTTCGCGCTGCCGGCCAACGTGCTGGTGCTCGACGAGCCGACCAACGACCTCGACATCGACACGCTCGAGCTGCTCGAGGAGCTGCTGCAGGACTACGCCGGCACCGTGTTCCTGGTCAGCCACGACCGGCGCTTCCTCGACGACGTGGTCACCAGCACGATCGCCTGGGCCGGTGACGAATCACCCGGCCTGTGGCGCGAGTACGAAGGCGGCTACGAGGACTGGCGCGTGCAGCACGAGCGCATGCTGGCGCTGCGCGCCGCCGCCGCGCCGCCGCCGCCCACCCCGGCGAAGCCCAAGGCCGCGCCGGCGCCCGCGCCCGCGGCGAACAAGCCACGCAAGCTCAGCTACAAGGAGCAGCGCGAGCTCGACGAGCTGCCCGCGCGCATCGAGGCGCTTGAGGCCGAGCAGAAGCGCCTGCTCGAGCTGCTGGCCGACCCGCAGGCCTACGCGCGCGACCCGCAGGCGGCCATCGCCGCGCAGCAGCGCCACGCGCAGATCGACGACGAGCTGCTCGCGGCGCTGGAGCGCTGGGAAGAACTCGGCGCCCGCTAACGCGGCGCCGGCAGCTTCTTCTCGGCGTCCTGCCGGTACGCCTGCAGCGCCTTGCCGAGCGTCTCCAGCCAGGCCGACTCGGTGACGATCTGGCGCCCGTCCTCGACATGCGCGCTGATGGTGGTGGAGCCGGTCGTGCCCGAGACGTCCAGGTCGGTGGCGACGTCGGCCGCCACCGTGATGGCCCAGAAGCCGGGCTGGATCCAGGACCAGAACTTCCGGATGTGCACGTCCACGACCAGCGCGTTCGGGTCGGGCGTCTTCTCGTCGCCCACCCGGTAGCCCGCCGCCGTGAACGCCGCGGCGAGGTTCTCGCGCACCACGCCGGCAACGGTCTGGCCTTCCTGCAGCAGCACGTCGCCGAGCGCCTTGCCGAAGCTGTTGCGCTTGCGGCCGATGGCGCGCGCCTTGATGTCCGCCGTGGCCTGCGCCGCGCCCTCGAAGCCGAGCGACGGCGTGCTCGGCTCGTCGGGCGCCTGCTCGAACACCCGCTCGTCCGTCACCGAGCGGATCAGCACCGCGGGCGCCTTGGCATCCGGCGCGCGGGCGGCGGCCGGGGGCGGCGAGGCCAGCCGGACCTCGCTGCGGCTCGTCGCACAACCTTCGAGCAGCAGCAGCGGGGCGAGCAGGGCGAGGGCGAGGGTTCGTTTCATCATGCGGACGAGTCTCCGCGCGCCGCGTCGCCGCCGCGTTGAGCGCGCGCAAGTGGCGTGCGTCGGCCACCGGGGCGGCCGCGCGCGGCCGTGCCGGGCCTGGCATCGGCCAGGCCGGCCGACTGCTCCAGCCAGAGCAAGGTGTCGACCTGACGCAGCAGCGCGTCGAGGTAACCCGGCGCGAGCGCGTGCAGTTCGCGCAGCGCGCGGTGCAGCACCTGCGAGGTTTCAGCGGTCCGGCCTGCGCCGGCACCTGGGCCAGCACCTTAGTCGCGACCAGCGTGCGGCCTTGCCCCAACACAATGCCGCCGGCTCACGTACCGACTTCAAGTCGGCGCCGGGCGCAGGCGAAGTCATGCGCCAGTGTTGATCACGAGCGCCGGCCCGGCATGCCCCACGATCTGTTCGCCGACCAAGCTGGCGAAGTCTGTCGACGACAACCGCTTTGCGGCGAGGAACTCGAAATGGCTGCAGTAGCCGGACAGCACCTGTTCTCGTGCGCAAAGTCGGCGCGCGTAGCGAATCGCCTGCTCGTCGATGGTCCGGATGCCGGACGTGAGCGCAGTACCGGGCCCATAGCCGACGCGCAACTGATCAATCCAGTCGATCCCCTTAGTCTGCTTATGGGCGAAGTCGAGCACGGACACCAGGGCCGATGCGGGCAGAGCGTTGACATAGCGACCGTCAAGTAGTCTTGCAGCTTCGTCGAGCAGCAGAAGCCGGCGCGCCTGCGCACGCGCCATCTCGGACCAAGCGCCATGGTACGTGACCATGTCCCGATGCGCAGCCTCGTGCAAGCCAAGGTCGCTCGCGCACAGCACCGCCCCGATCATCGCTGTGGCCGCGAAATCCTCGAGAACCTCCAAATCGTCCAGCTTGGTCGCACTCGCTGCCTGTGTTCGGTAGTGGTACGCCAGAGACGCAAATGAGGTCTTCGCTGACAGCATCAACTGGTGCCGCATCTGCCCATTCGTTGCACTCGCTGCATGGGTCAAATCACTGACCGCGGCGCGCAACTGCCCTTCGCTGGCGCTACCCAGCCAGTTCTTTATGGCAGCCACGCGCTCCTCGACTTGGCTCACCTTCTTCGACAGGTACACAACGCTCACCAGCGACGTCGCGAGTCCGAGTCCGGCGAGGGCGGTCGAGGCCATCGACCATGAAAGCACGCGCGAGACTTCCTGGCTTAGCGCGTGCAGTTGGTACCCGTTGATGAGTTCGGGGATCAGATTGAGGCCAGGAACCAGCTGCAGAGGTGCGGTCGCTGCTGGAAGTGCCAGGTGGGCAAGGATGCGGCCCGACTGATCCCTGATGACGCCGCCATGCAGCGAGTAGATCTGGCTTGCGAGTCCGGCCAGATAGTCGGCCGGAATCTCCCTGAGCACTGTGAAGCCGGGCGTGCCAATCATTCGCTCCCCCTCCGCCCGTTTCAGCCGGGCTGCTCCGATCCTATCCGGCCTTGCCGGCGCTGCGACGTCCCCGCTTGCTGGGGTCGCCTCGCGGTGCGTTGCCATTCGTGAGCGAACCGAGCCCACTGGCACTCTCCAGCCACAATAGCGCATCGACGTGACGCAGCAGCGCGTCGAGGTAACCCGGCGCGAGCGCGTGCAGTTCGCGCAGCGCGCGGTGCAGCACCTGCGAGGAGTTCAGCGGTCCGGCCTGCGCCGGCACCTGCGCCAGCGCCTCGCGCAGGCGGCGGTCGACGCGCAGGCGCGCCCAGGTGGCGCCATGGGTGCTGACGGCCTTCAGCGGCGCCGGCGCGCTCGCCGCCGCGGTGCCGTCGGCGTGCGCCGGCACGCGGCCCAGCCGGTCGACCAGCGCGCGCAGCGCGTCCAGCCCGGCCCGCGGCAGGTCCGGCGTCGAACTCATCGCGGGGCCGCCTCGGCGGCCCGGCGGCGTGGCGTCGGCGCCATCTCCACGCGCCGGTTCAGCGCGCGGCCGGCCGCGTCGGCGTTCGAGGCCACCGGCTGCTCGGCGCCGAAGGCGGCCGCGAACACCGCCGAGGCCGGCACGCCGTCCTCGATCAGCGTGCGTGTCACGGTCAGCGCGCGCTGCGCCGAGAGTTCCCAGTTGTCGGCGAAGCGGGCACGGCCGCCGTCGCGCACCGGGCGGTCGTCGGTGAAGCCGCTGACCATCAGCACCTCGTCGCGCGTGGCCAGGTAGGCGGCCAGCGGACCGGCCAGGCTCTTCAGCAGCTGGCGGCCGTCGGGCTGCAGCTCGGCCGAGTTGAACGCGAACAGCACGTTGCCGCTGATGCCGATGCGGCCGTCGGCCAGCGTCACACGGCCGGCGGCGAGCGGGCCGGCCAGCGCGCGTTCGAGCGCCTCGCGCCGCTGCGCCTCGGCCTGGCGCTGCTGCACCTCCTGCTTCAGGCGCTCGGCCAGGTCGAGCTGCAGGCCGAGCGCACAGACCAGGATCAGCACGAACGCGCCCAGCAGCCCGGCCATCAGGTCGCCGAACACGGCCCAGACCGGCGTGGACGCCTCGGGGGCCGCCTCGTCGTCCTCGTCGTAGGCGTGGCCGAACGTCATGCCGCGTCCGCCTCGGCGCGCGCGGCCACCCGCGCGACCTGCTGCAGGTCCTCGACGATCTGCTTCTGCGAGCCGAGCGTCAGGTCGACGATCTCGCGCGCCTGCGCCACGTAGTAGGCGAGCTGCTCGTCGCTGCGCGCGAGCGAGTGGCCGAGCGCCGCCTCGATGCGCTGCAGCTGCGCCGTCATCTGCGTGCTCGCCTGGCCGAAGGCCTGCACCGCGGCGCCGAAGCCTTCGCCCAGGCGCGCCACCTCGGCCAGCCCCTGGCTGGCCTGCCCGGCCGCGGCCTGCAGGCGTTGTGCGCCGTCCTCGATCTGGCGCGTGAACTGCGCGCCGCTGCGTTCGAGCTGTTCGCCCGCGGCCTGCACCAGCGCGTCGATCGCGGCGCGCTGCTCGCCGCCGGCATGGCGCAGCGCGTCGAGCAGCTCGCCCAGCGTGGCGAGCAGGCGGTTGCGCTCCTCGAGCGCGGCGTTGTCGCGCGCCAGGCTCTGGCTCAACGCGCCGCGCAGCTCGCCGATCACGGCGGCCGCGGCGCGCGGGGCGTCCGCGGCCTGGGCGAGCAGCTGGCCGACCTGCGCCAGCGTCTCGCGCGACTGCGCCTCGGTCTGCTCGGCCAGGCGGCGCGTGCCGGCCTCGAACGCGGCGGCCAGGCGTTGCT
>QJOU01000083.1 GCA_003265685.1 Piscinibacter caeni
GGCCGCTGCGGGTGGCGCCTCCGCCGACGCCGGCGCCGACGCGCTGCCCGACTGGGACGAGGCCGCGACGCGCCCGCTGTCGGCGCCGCGCGCCGCCGCCATCGCCGCCGAGACCGGTGCCGATGTGCTCTGGCGCGTCTTTGCGCGCAGCCGCAATCCGTACGAGCAGGCCGAGGTGCTGGCCGCGCTGGCGCGCCGCGACGACACCGACCGCGAGGCGCTGGGACGCCACGCCGAGGCGCTCTATGCCCGTGCCGCGCAGCGCCGCCGCTGGGGCCTGGTGCGGCGCGCCGCCGGCCTGCTGCGGCTGCACGACGACGCGCTCGAGGACGCCGTGGCGCAGCTGCTGGCCGCGGGCAAGCGCGTCGCGCTCGGGCGTGCCTACGGCGTCGGTGCAGTGGTCGATCGGCCGCTGGCGCGCAGCGAGCTGGTCGGGCGGCTCGAACGCTTCGGCGGCGACGATCCGCGCGGCCGCGCGCTGCTCGAGGAGGTGGTGCTGCTGCTGGGCCTGCTGGCCAAGGCCGACACCACGCTGTTCGAGGGCACGCTGACGTTGCGGCCATGGCAGTCGGTGCGGCTGCTGACCGCCTGGCTGGCACGCGAGCACGACGTCGTGCCGGCCGAGGCCTTCGAGCACCTGCTCGAGCTCAGCCCGTACGCGGTGCTCGGCCGGCTGCGCGAGGTGTTCGCCCGCGAGCAGGAGATGGCCGCCAACGTCGTGCGCATGCAGTCGCTGCACCGCGTCGGCGGCGGGGCGGCGCTGGTGCACGTGCAGTTCCCGCCGGCCTTCGACCCGCCGCGGCTCGACGGGCCGGGCGAGGGCGGCTGGGCCGCGTGGCGCGAGACGGCCGGCGCGATCGGCCGCACGCCGGCGGACTTCCACGCCCGTGTCTGGGCGCTGCTGCAGCATTGCGGCGGCCTGGTGATCGGCGACCAGCTCGAGGTCGCCAACCGGCTCGACAGCGCACTGGCCCGCGCCGACAGCACACCCGGCGAACCCGGCTTCGCGCTGCAGGTGGACGAGCTGCTGCAGCGCATCGCGGCGCCCGAGTACCGGCAGCTGTGCGTCGAGGCGCTGCTGGCGCTGTCCGACATCACCGAGGCCAACCCCGAGCTGCGCATCGGCGAGGCGCTGGTGCTGGACGTGCTGATCGGCATCGCCGTGCGCCTGGGCTGGCAGGAAGGCCGTGCCGACGCCGACTACAACGAACATGTCTCGCAGGCCTGGCAGGCCTTCTATGCAGCGCCGCCGCACCGCGTGGCCAACCTGGTGATGGCGGCGGTGGCCCATCTGCTGGAACCGGAGGCCGTCACGGCATGAAGCCGCGCCCCAGGCTGAACGCGATCGCCGGGCCGATCCTCGGCGAGTTCCTGCTCGGCATGAGCGTCACGATGGCCGGGCTGTGGCTCGCCTCGCACACCTCGGATGCCGCGGCCGGTGCCTTCGGCCTGTCGCAGCAGGTCTACGAGACGCTGGTGGTCATCTTCCGCGTGCTGGCCATCGGGCTCGGCGTGGTGATCGGCCAGGCGCTGGGCGGCGGCGGCGACGAGTCGGCGCGCCGCACCGCGATGGTGGCGCTGGGCGCCAGCAGCTGGGCCGGCCTCGCGGCGGTGGCCTGCGTGCTGTTCGGCGACGAGCTGGTGCTGGACCTGCTCAATGCGCCCGAGGCGGTGGTGCCGCTGGCCGCGCCCTACCTGCAGCTGCTCGCGCCGGTGCTGCTGCTGGAGGCCTACAACCTGAGCATGGCGGCGATCCTGCGCGCCCACCTGCACGTGCGCGACTCGCTGGCGGTGATGGTGGCGATGCACGGCGCGCACCTGCTGCTGGCGATCCCGCTGATGCGCGGCGTCGGCGGGTGGGACGGGCTGGGCCTGAACGGCTACGCGGTGGCGATGCTGGCCAGCCGCGTCATCGGCCTCGCGCTGCACCTGTGGCTGTGGCGCCGCCGCATGCAGCTGGTGCCGCGCGCACGCGACTGGTGGGCCGTGGCGCTTGCGCCGCTCGCGCCGGTGCTGCGCATCGGGTTGCCGGGCGCGGCAGTGGAGTTCGTCTACCGCGGCGCGTTCATGGTCTCGCTGGCGGCCACCGCGCGGCTCGGCGTGGAGGCGCTGGCGACCCACTCCTACACGCTGCAGATCCTCAAGTACGTGCTGCTGGTCAGCATGGCGATCGGCTGGGCCACCGAGATCATGGTCGGCCGCCTGGTCGGCGCCGGCGAGCTGCGCCAGGCCGACGCGCTGGTGCGCAAGGGCGTGCGCAACGGGCTGCTCGCCTCGGGCGGTTTCGCGCTGCTGGTGGCGCTGGGCGCACCCTGGCTGATGCGCGGCTTCACGCGCGACCCGGTCATCATCGAGGCGGCGCAGACGCTGCTGTGGCTCTCGCTCGCGCTGGAGACCGGGCGTGTCTTCAACCTGGTGCTCAACGGCGCCCTGCGCGCCACCGGCGACGCGATCTTCCCGGCGCTGGCCAGCATGGGCTCGCTGATCCTGGTGATGGGCGTGGGCTCGTTCTGGATGGGGCGCTGGCTCGGCCTGCCGGGCATCTGGCTGGTGTATGCGCTGGACGAGTGGATCCGCGGCCTGCTGATCCTGTGGCGCTGGACCCGGCGCGGCTGGCTCGAACATGCGCGCGACACCCAGCGGCGGGTGCGCGGCACCTCGTGAATCGTCTGCAAGAATCGGCGCCGTGGCCATCGACCTGAAACAGCTTTCCGCCCGCCTCGGCCTGTCGCCGACCACGGTGAGCCGCGCGCTGAACGGCTACACCGACGTCAGCGAGGCGACCCGCGCGCGCGTGCTGGAGACCGCGCGCGAGCTCGGCTACCAGCCCAACCTGGCGGCACGCCGGCTCGCGCTCGGGCGCGCCGACGCGGTGGGCATCGTCTACCCCGTGGACACCGACTTCATGGGCAACCCGCTGTTCCTCGAGATGATCGCGGGCGTGTCCGACCGGCTCGACGAGGCCGGCATCGACGTGCTGCTGGCCGTGGCACGCGAGAAGTCCGAGCTGCGCACCTACGAGCGCCTGGTGCGCGGGCGCCGCGTCGACGGGCTGATCGTCGCCCACACCCGCGTCGTCGACGAGCGCATCGAGTACCTCAAGCGGGTCGGCTTCCCGTTCGTCGGCTACGGGCGCACCGGCTCGCCGGAGGGCTTCGCCTGGCTCGACTTCGACAACGAGGCTGGCAGCGTGGAGGCGGTGCGGCGCATGGCGGCGCTGGGCCACCGGCGCATCGCCTACGTGCACGCACCGCTGACGATGAACTTCGCCGCCCAGCGCCACGCCGGCTTCCTGCGCGGCATGGCCGAGGCCGGCATCGCGCCGCGGCCCGAGTACATCATTCCCGGCAGCCTGGACCGGCGCGGCGGCTACGCGTCGGGCCGGCAGCTGCTGGCGCTGCCCGAGCGGCCCACCGCCATCCTGGTGGACAACAACCTGGGCGGCGTGGGCGTGGTGCGGGCGCTGCTGCAGGCCGGCATCGCGATCGGCCGCGAGGTCTCGGTGGTGGTCAACGACGGCGTGCCGCCGGACACCCTGCTGATCGGCCAGGACGTCGCCGGCGTCACCCAGCCCACCGCCTACGAGTCCGGCCAGACCATGGCCGGCATGCTGCTGACCTTGATCGACGGCAAGCCGCTGGAGCAGGCGCAGGTGCTGCGCCAGCCGGTGTTCGTCGAAGGCACCAGCCTCGGGCCCGCGCCGGCGGCCTGATCACCCTGCCCTTAGCTTGGGTACATGCGGTTTCATGCCAAACCGTTTTGGATAGTTTCCGAAGCGTTTTGAGAGGGCGCCCAGCTTTGTTCTGAACGCACCAGCGGGGAAAACACCGATGCCGCTCTGGAGCGATGCTCCTACGCTTCAAAGCGCTTTCGGCGCCACCAAAGCGTTAAAAATCACCGGCACGGTCAGCCCTCGCGCAGAGCGCGGCCGGACCCCTGGATCACCAAGGAGACTTGCGCATCATGACGTCCCGCCTCACCCGTCCGCTGGTCGGATTCGCCCTGTCCTTCGTCGCCGCGGCCGCCTGCCAGGCGGCCACGATCACGATCTCCTGCGGCTCGAACGCGGCTGACCTCGAGTTCTGCGGCAAGTTCGCCGAGGAGTGGGGCAAGAAGAACGGCCACGAGGTCAAGCTGTACACCCCTCCGGCCAGCACCACCGACAACCTGGCGCTGCTGCGCCAGCAGTTCGCCGCCAAGTCCTCCGACGTCGACGTGCTGATGATCGACGTGGTGTGGCCCGGCGTCATCAAGGACCACCTGGTCGACCTGAAGAAGTACAGCAAGGGCGTCGAGAAGGACCACTTCCCGGCCATCGTGACCAACAACACGGTGGACGGCAAGCTGCTCGGCATGCCCTGGTTCACCGACGCGGGCCTGCTCTTCTACCGCAAGGACCTGCTCGAGAAGTACGGCGTCAAGCCGCCCCAGACCTGGGAAGAACTGGCTGCCGGCGCCAAGAAGATCATGGATGGCGAGCGTGCCGCCGGGTCGGCCGACTTCCAGGGCTTCGTGTTCCAGGCCAAGGCCTACGAGGGCCTGACCTGCGATGCGCTCGAGTGGGTGCACAGCTACGGCGGCGGCGAGATCGTCGACAAGGCCGGCAACATCACCATCAACAACCCGCAGGCCGCCAAGGCGCTGGACACGGCGGCCTCGTGGATCGGCACCATCGCCCCGGGCGGCGTGCTGAACTACGGCGAGGAAGACGCGCGCGGCGTGTGGCAGAACGGCAAGGCCGCGTTCATGCGCAACTGGCCCTATGCCTGGTCGCTCGGCCAGGCGGCCGACAGCCCGATCAAGGGCAAGATCGGCGTGGCCGCCCTGCCCGCGGGCACCGGCCCGGGCGCCAAGAAGGCCGCCACGCTGGGCGGCTGGCAGCTGGCCGTCAACAAGTACTCCAAGAACGTCGACGCGGCCGCCGCACTCGCGATGTACATGACCAGCGCCGAGGTGCAGAAGAAGCGTGCGGTGGGTGGCTCGTACAACCCGACCATCCCGGCGCTCTACAAGGACCCGGACATCCTGAAGGCCAACCCGTTCATGGGCGAGTTGCTGGACGTGTTCACCAACGCCGTCGCCCGCCCGGCCACGGCCACGGGCCTGAAGTACCCCGAGGTCAGCCAGGCCTTCTGGGACGGCACCCACGAGGTGCTCTCCAAGAAGCTCAAGGGCGCCGAGGCGGTCAAGAAGATCGAAGCCAAGCTCAAGCAGATCAAGCGCACCAAGTGGTGATCTGACCGCAGCACCACGCCGGCGCCCCGCGCGGGGCACCGGCGACGACCGGCCGCACGGGCCGGAATCGCACGACATCGAGCCATCGAGGGGCGTCCATGAAAGACCGGACCCGCACCGCCTGGATCTTCCTGGCGCCGATGCTGTTCCTGATGCTGCTGGTGGCCGGTTGGCCGCTCGGCCGATCCGTCTGGTTCAGCTTCACCGAGACCAACATCAACGACATGTCGGCGAGCAGCTTCGTCGGCCTGGCGAACTACTGCGGTGAATTCGGCCTGTTCTGCAACGAGGGCTTCTGGCTGAGCGACTGGTGGACCTCGATCAAGAACACCTTCCAGTTCTCGATCGTCTCGGTGTTGCTGGAGACCCTGGCCGGGCTCGGCGTCGCGATGCTGCTGAACCAGGACTTCAAGGGCCGCGCCCTCGTGCGCACGGCGGTGCTGGTGCCCTGGGCCATCCCGACCATCGTGTCGGCCAAGATGTGGGGCTGGATGCTGCACGACCAGTTCGGCCTGATCAACCAGCTGCTGGTCGACTGGGGCCTGATCACGCAGAAGATCGCCTTCACGGCAGACCCGAACTACGCGCTGTGGACGGTGGTGGCGGTCGACGTGTGGAAGACCACGCCCTTCATGGCGCTGCTCATCCTCGCCGGCCTGCAGACCCTGCCGAAGGACTGCTACGAGGCCGGCCGCGTCGACGGCGTGCACCCGCTGCGCATGTTCTGGAAGGTGACCCTGCCGCTGATCAAGTACCCGCTGCTGGTCGCCGTGGTGTTCCGCCTGCTCGACGCGCTGCGCATCTTCGACCTGATCTTCGTGCTGACCTCCAACAGCAGCAGCACGATCAGCATGTCCGGCTTCGTGCGGCGCGAGATGGTCGACAACGGCAACCTGGGCTTCGGCTCGGCCGCCTCGACCTCGCTGACGCTGATCATCTTCCTGTCGGCGGTGCTGTTCATGCGCGCCGCGCGGGTCAAGCTGTCGGAGGAAGCCTCGTGAATCAACAGCGTCCTCTGTGGGGAAACATCGCGCTCTACGGGGCCGCGGTGCTGGTGGTGGTGATCTCGGTGTACCCCTTCCTGTATACGCTCGCCACCTCGTTCAAGACCGGCAACGACCTGTTCAGCACCAGCCTGCTGCCGACGCAGGCGACGCTGAGGAACTACGTCCAGCTGTTCGAGGGCCGCCAGCCCTTCGGCCGGCACCTGCTGAACTCGATCATGGTGGCCAGCATCACCGTCGCGCTGGCGATGCTGATGGCCGTCACCGCCTCCTACGCGCTCGGCCGCATCAACTTCAAGGGCAAGAGCGCGCTGCTGCTGGCCATCCTCGCGGTCTCGATGTTCCCGCAGGTCGCGGTGCTGTCGGGCATGTTCGAGCTGATGCAGGCGCTGGGCCTGTACAACCGGGCGATCGGCCTGGTCGTGCCCTACACGATCTTCACGCTGCCGTTCACGGTCTGGATCCTCACCACCTTCATGCGCGGCCTGCCGAAGGAGCTCGAGGAGGCGGCCATCATGGACGGCTGCGGGCCGCTGCGCATCATCTTCCAGGTGTTCATGCCGCTGCTCGCGCCGGCGCTGGTCTCCACCGGGCTGCTGGCCTTCATCGGCGCCTGGAACGAGTTCCTGTTCGCGCTCACCTTCGTCACCGTGGACACCGAGCGCACCGTGCCGGTCAGCATCTCGCTGATCACCGGCGCCACGGCCTACGAGATCCCCTGGGGCTCGATCATGGCGGCCTCGGTGATCGTTACCGTGCCGCTGGTGCTGCTGGTGCTGATCTTCCAGCAGAAGATCGTCTCGGGCCTGACGGCGGGCGCGGTCAAGGGGTGAGCGTGTCCAAGGCTCCGAACAGCGGCTGGTGGCGCGGCGGGGTGATCTACCAGATCTACCCGCGCAGCTTCGCCGACAGCAACGGCGACGGCATCGGCGACCTGCCGGGCATCACACGCCGGCTCGAGCACGTGGCCCGACTCGGCGCCGACGCCGTGTGGCTGTCGCCGTTCTTCAAGAGCCCGATGAAGGACTTCGGCTACGACATCAGCGACTACCGCGACGTCGACCCGATGTTCGGCACGCTGGCCGAGTTCAAGGCGCTGGTCGAGCGCGCCCACGCGCTGGGCCTGAAGGTGATGGTCGACCAGGTCTACTCGCACAGCTCCGACCAGCACCCCTGGTTCGTCGAGAGCCGGTCGAGCCGCGACAACGCCAAGGCCGACTGGTACGTCTGGGCCGATGCGCAGCCCGACGGCACGCCGCCGAACAACTGGCTGTCGATCTTCGGCGGCAGCGCCTGGCAGTGGGACACGCGGCGCCGCCAGTACTACCTGCACAACTTCCTGGCGAGCCAGCCCGACCTGAACTTCCACAGCGAGGAGGTGCAGCAGGCGGTGCTCGAGGCGGTGAAGTTCTGGCTCGAGTTCGGCGTCGACGGCTACCGGCTCGACGTCGTCAACTTCTACTTCCACGACCGCGAGCTGCGCAGCAACCCGGCGCGCGGCGAACCCGACGGCAGCGACCCGGCCGTGCCGGCCACCAATCCCTACGGCTGGCAGTGGCACCGCTTCGACAAGAGCCGGCCCGAGAACCTGGTCTTCCTGCAGCGCCTGCGCGCAATGCTCGACCAGTACCCGGACACGACCATGGTCGGCGAGATCGGCGACGACGACGGCCTCGCCCGCGTGGCCGAGTACACCGCCGGCGGTGACAAGCTGCACATGGCCTACTGCTTCGACCTGCTGGGCACGCCGCACGACGCGCCCTACCTGCACAAGGTGTTCTCGCGCTTCGCCGAGGTGGTGGGCAGCGGCTGGCCGTGCTGGGCGATCACCAACCACGACATCCCGCGCGTGGCCACGCGCTGGGGCGGCACGAACCCGCCGCCCGGCCTGCTGCGCGCCGCCGCCGCGCTGCAGCTGAGCCTGCGCGGCAGCGCCTGCATCTACCAGGGCGACGAGCTCGGCCTGCCCGAGGCGGAGATCGCCTTCGACGACCTGCAGGATCCGTACGGCATCGCGATGTGGCCCGAGTTCAAGGGCCGCGACGGCTGCCGCACGCCGATGCCCTGGGATGCGTCCGCGCCGGACCTCGGCTTCGGCAGCGGCGCCGCGCGGCCCTGGCTGCCGCTGGCCGAGGCGCAGCGCGCGCTGGCGGTCGATCGCCAGGAGGCCGACGCCGGCTCGCTGCTGCAGCACTACCGGCAGCTGCTGGCCTGGCGCCGCACCCAGCCGGCGCTGCTGCACGGCGAGATGGACCTGCTGCCGGTGCACCCGCAGGTGCTCGCCTACGTGCGCCGGCACGCGGGCCAACGCGTGCTGTGCGCCTTCAACTTCAGTGCCGACGCGGCCGTGCTGCCGTTGCCGGCCGGGCATGCCGTCGCCGAGCTGCTGAGCGGCAGCGGCGCGCGCGGCGCCTCGGTGCAGGGCGCCGAGTTGCACTTCGAACCCCACGGCGTGCTGTTCGCACGGCTCGCCTGACCACCACCCACCCACGAGCAGCCTGCCATGTCACAGATCGATTTCAAGAACATCTGCAAGCGCTACGCCCCGGGCCTGCCGTGGACGATCAACAACGCCAACCTGACCATCGGGCGCGGCGAGTTCTGCGTCTTCGTCGGCCCCTCGGGCTGCGGCAAGTCCACGCTGCTGCGCATGGTGGCGGGCCTGGAGGACATCACCTCGGGCGACCTGTTCATCGGCGGCAACCGGGTCAACGACATGCAGCCGGCCAAACGCGGCGTGGCGATGGTGTTCCAGAGCTACGCGCTGTACCCGCACATGACGGTGGGGCAGAACATGGCCTTCGGCCTGCAGGTGATGGGCTCGGACAGGAACGAGATCGACAAGAAGGTCAAGCGGGCGGCCGAGATCCTGCAGCTGACCGCGCTGCTCGACCGGCTGCCCAAGCAGCTCTCCGGCGGCCAGCGCCAGCGCGTGGCGATCGGCCGGGCGATCGTCAAGGAGCCCGACGTGTTCCTGTTCGACGAGCCGCTGTCCAACCTCGACGCCGCGCTGCGCGTGCAGACCCGGCTGGAGATCGCCAAGCTGCACCACGACATCGGCAAGGCCAGCATGATCTACGTGACGCACGACCAGGTCGAGGCGCTCACGCTGGCCGACAAGATCGTGCTGCTGCGTGCCGGCAAGGGCGTGCAGGACGAAGGCAGCGTGGCCCAGTTCGGCTCGCCGATGGACCTCTACCACCGGCCGCAGAACCTGTTCGCGGCGGAGTTCATCGGCAGCCCGAAGATGAACGTGCTGCCCGGCAAGCTGGTGCGCGCCGAGCCCGACCACGCGGTGGTCGAGGTGCACGGTGAGCAGGTCAAGGTGGCGGTGGACGCGCGCGCCGCGGCGGCCGGTGCGGCGGTCTCGGTGGGCATCCGCCCCGAGCACCTGCTGGCCGGCGACGAGGGCGACGACAGCAAGCTGCACGTCACGCTGCAGCAGATGGAGCGGCTCGGCGACGAGTCGATGCTGTACCTGCTGATCGAACCTGGGCTGCCGCTGGTGACGCTGCGCCTGGAAGGCCACGCGCCGCACGCCAAGGGCGAGAAGATCACGCTGCGCATCCGCCCCGAGCAGTGCCACCTGTTCGACGCCGCCGGCAAGGCCTTCCGCCGCACGGTGGACCTGCCAGCCTGATCTCCATCGGCCGAGGGGCAGTCATGAACCGCAGCTGGTGGAAGGAAAGCGTGGTGTATCAGGTCTACCCGCGCTCCTTCCAGGACAGCAACGGCGACGGCATCGGCGACCTGCCGGGCATCACCTCGCGCGTCGGGCACCTGAAGAAGCTCGGCGTCGACGTGGTGTGGCTCTCGCCGGTGTACCGCTCGCCGAACGACGACAACGGCTACGACATCAGCGACTACCGCGACATCATGGCCGAGTTCGGCACGCTGGCCGACTTCGACGCGATGCTCGAGGCGCTGCACCGCCACGGCATCAAGCTGATGATGGACCTGGTGGTCAACCACAGCTCCGACGAACACGCCTGGTTCCGCGAGGCGCGCAGCAGCCGCGACAACCCCTACCACGACTACTACATCTGGCGCGCCCCGGCCGAGGGCGGCGGCCCGCCGAACAACTGGGAGGCGGCCTTCGGCGGCTCGGCCTGGGAGTGGAACGAGGCCACCGGCGAGTACTACCTGCACCTGTTCTCGAAGAAGCAGCCCGACCTGAACTGGGAGAACCCGCGCCTGCGCTCGGAGGTGTACGACCTGATGCACTTCTGGCTCGGCAAGGGCGTGGACGGCTTCCGGATGGACGTGATCAACTTCATCTCCAAGCCGTACGAGGCCGACGGCCGCCTGCCCGACGCGCCGGTGGTCAGGCCGGGGTTCCTGCAGCCGGCGTTCGGCCTGGTCGCCAACGGGCCACGCCTGCTCGAGCACCTGCGCGAGATGAAGCGCGAGGTGCTGCGCCACTACGACTGCATCACCGTCGGCGAGGCGCCCTGCGCCACCACGCGCCAGGGCATGGAACTCACCAACGAGCAGGGCGGGGCGCTGAACATGCTGTTCCAGTTCGAGCACATGGAGCTCGACAGCGTGCCCGGCCACCCGTGGGGCAAGTGGGGCTGCAAGCCCTTCGAGCTGCGCGACCTGAAGGCCAGCATGACGCGCTGGCAGGACGAGCTGGTCGGCCGCGGCTGGAACAGCCTGTACCTGTCCAACCACGACCAGCCGCGCCCGGTCTCGCGCTTCGGCGACGACGGCGCGCAGCGGGTCGTCTCGGCCAAGATGCTCGCCACCTTCCTGCACGGCCTGCAGGGCACGCCCTACGTCTACCAGGGCGAGGAACTGGGCATGACCAACTACCCGTTCCGCGGGCCGGAGGACCTGCGCGACATCGAGTCGATCAACTTCTGGCGCGAGGCGGTCGAGCAACGCGGCGAGGACCGTGCCGCCGTGCTCGACGCCATCCGCCGCAAGGGCCGCGACAACGCGCGCACGCCGATGCAGTGGGACGCGACGCCGAACGCCGGCTTCACCAGCGGCACGCCGTGGATCGCCGTCAACCCGAACCACGCCGAGATCAACGCCGCGGCGGAATACGACGATCCGGGCTCGGTGTTCCAGCACTACCGCCGCCTGATCGAGCTGCGCCGCAGCCAGCCGGCGCTGGTGTACGGGCGCTACCGGCCGCTGCTCGCCGAGCACCCGCAGATCTACGCCTGGCTGCGCACGCTCTACGACGACCGGCTGCTCGTGGTGTGCAATTTCACTGCCTCGCCGGCAGAGTTCCGCCTGCCCGACGAGCTCGACGTGGTGCGCTGGCCGCTGCTGATCGCCAACTACGCGGTCGATCCGGCACAAGACCTGCGATGCTTCGAGCTCCGCCCGTACGAGGCCCGCATCCACCGACTGCAATGAACGCAACCGCTACCGCCCGCCTGCTTGCCGACATCGGCGGCACCAACGCCCGTTTCGCCTGGCAGGCCGGGCCCGACGCGCCGATCGAGGAACCGTACACCCTGCCGGCCGCCGAGCACGCCACCCTGGCCGAGGCGATGCAGCAGTACCTGCTGCGCATCGGGCGCGCCGCGCCGCCGGCCTGCTCGATCGCGATCGCCAACCCGGTGGTCGGCGACCGGGTCGCGATGACCAACCACCACTGGACCTTCTCGATCGCCGAGCTGAAGGCGCAGATGGGCTTCGCCCAGCTGCTGGTGGTCAACGACTTCACCGCGCTGGCGCTGGCCCTGCCGGCGCTCGCGCCCGACGAGCTGCGCCAGGTCGGCGGCGGCGCGGCGCGGCCCGAGCATGCGATCGGCCTGATCGGCCCCGGTACCGGCCTGGGTGTCTCGGGCCTGGTGCCCGACGGCCGCGGCGGCTGGCTGCCGCTGCAGGGCGAGGGCGGCCACGTCACGCTGGCCGGCACCAATGCGCGCGAGCAGGCGGTGCTGGAGGCGATCGGCGCGCGCTACGGCCATGCCTCGGCCGAACGCGCGGTGTGCGGCCAGGGGCTGGTGGACATCCACCTCGCGCTGGCCCAGCTCGACCGGCCGCAGGCCGTGCCGCCGACCGTCGCCGCGCCCGAGATCACCGCCGCGGCGCTGGACGGCAGCGATCCGTCCTGCGTAGAGGCGCTGCAGCTCTTCTGCGCCTTCCTCGGCAACGCCGCCGGCAACCTGGCGCTGACGCTCGGCGCCAAGGGCGGCGTCTACATCGGCGGCGGCATCGTGCCGCGCCTGGGCGCCTGGTTCGACGCCTCGCCGTTCCGCGCCCGCTTCGAGGCCAAGGGGCGCTTCCGGGCCTATCTCGAGGAGATCCCGGTGTACGTGATCCACGCCAGGCGGTCGCCGGCCCTGCTGGGCGCGGCGCGCGCGCTCGAATCCTCGGCACCGTTCGCGGGCCGGGCCGACTGAGGGAGTCCGACGATGCTGCACCCCGATGCCGTGGCCGCGCTGATGGCCGGCGACCATGGCGAGCCCTTCGCCGCGCTCGGCCCGCACCAGACCGACAACGGCTGGGTGCTGCGTGCGCTGCTGCCCGGCGCGGTGTCGGTCGCGGCGGTCGACCGCACGGCCGGCCACACGCTGGCCACGCTGGAGCGCATTCCCGGCTCGGACCTGTTCGAGGCCCCGCTCGCGCAGCGCCCCGACTACCGCCTCGAGGTCGACTGGGGCACGCACCGCCAGGCGCTGGAAGACCCGTACCGCTTCGGCCTGCTGCTCGGCGAGATGGACATCTGGCTGCTCGGCGAGGGCACGCACCACCGGCCCTACGAGCAGCTCGGCGCGCACCCGATGGAGATCGACGGCGTGGCCGGCACGCGCTTTGCCGTCTGGGCGCCGAGCGCGCGGCGCGTCTCGGTGGTGGGCAGCTTCAACAACTGGGACGGCCGGCGCCACGGCATGCGGCTGCGCCGCGAGTGCGGCGTGTGGGAGATCTTCCTGCCGCATGTCGGCCCGGGTGACATCTACAAGTACGAGATCAAGGGTGCCGACGGCGGCCTGCACCTGAAGGCGGACCCGGTGGCCTTCCGCGCCGAGCTGCGGCCGCAGACCGCCTCGGTGGTGCATGCGCTGCCGCCGGTCGTGCCGGGGAGCGACGAGCGCCGCAGCGCCAACGCCTTCGACGCGCCGATCAGCGTCTACGAGGTGCACCTCGGCTCCTGGAAGCGCGTGCCGGAGGAGGGCGACCGCTGGCTCACCTACCGCGAGCTGGCCGAGCAGCTGGTGCCCTACGCCAAGGACCTGGGCTTCACGCACCTCGAGCTGCTGCCGGTCAACGAACATCCCTTCGACGGCTCCTGGGGCTACCAGCCCACCGGCATGTACGCGCCGACCTCGCGCTTCGGCACGCCGGAAGACTTCCGCTTCTTCGTGCAGGCGGCGCACGAGGCCGGGCTCGGCGTGATCGTCGACTGGGTGCCGGGCCACTTCCCGATGGACGCGCATGGCCTGGGCCGCTTCGACGGCAGCGCGCTGTACGAACACGCCGACCCGCGCGAGGGCTTCCACGAAGACTGGAAGACGCTGATCTACAACTACGGCCGCACCGAGGTGCGCAACTTCCTGGTCGGCAACGCGCTGTACTGGATCGAGCGCTACGGCGTCGACGGGCTGCGCGTCGACGCGGTGGCCTCGATGCTCTACCGCGACTACAGCCGCAAGGAAGGCCAGTGGATCCCGAACCGCTTCGGCGGCCGCGAGAACCTGGAGGCGATCGACTTCATGCGCCGCATGAACCGCATCGTCGGCACGCAGCGGCCCGAGGCCATCACCGTGGCGGAGGAATCCACCGCCTTCCCCGGCGTCTCGCGCCCGCCGTCGGAGGACCTGCAGGGCGGCGGCCTGGGCTTCCACTTCAAGTGGAACATGGGCTGGATGAACGACACGCTGTCGTACATGCAGCAGGACCCGGTGCACCGCAAGTACCACCACAGCAAGATGACCTTCGGGCTGGTGTACGCCTTCACCGAGAACTTCATGCTGCCGCTCTCGCACGACGAGGTGGTGCACGGCAAGGGCTCGCTGCTGCAGCGCATGCCGGGCGACGAATGGCAGCGCTTCGCCAACCTGCGCGCCTACTTCGGCTTCATGTGGGGCCACCCGGGCAAGAAGCTGCTCTTCATGGGCGGCGAGTTCGGCCAGTACGACGAATGGAACGCCGAGGCCAGCCTGCGCTGGCACCTGCTGCGCTACCCGCTGCACGCCGGCGTGCAGCGCCTGGTGCGCGACCTCAACGCGGTGCTGCGCGGCACGCCCGCGCTGCACCAGCGCGACTTCGGCCCCGAGGGCTTCGCCTGGATCGCGCACGACGACGCCGAGAACTCGGTGATCTCCTTCGTGCGCTTCGCCGCCGACGGCAGCCCGGTGGTGGTGGTGAGCAACTTCACGCCGGTGCCGCGCCACGCCTACCGCATCGGCGTGCCGCGCGAAGGCGCCTGGCGCGAGCTGATCAACACCGACCTGGCCGTCTACGGCGGCAGTGGCGTGAGCAACGGCGAACTGCACACCCAGCCGGTCGGCGCGCACGGGCGCGACTGCTCGCTCGAGCTGATCGTGCCGCCGCTGGGCACGGTGATGCTGGTACCGGCCTGAAGGGAGAACCATGGCGATCGTTTCCGTCCCGACCCAGCCGTACTCCGGCCAGCAGCCCGGCACCTCCGGACTGCGCAAGAAGGTCACCGTCTTCCAGCAGCCGGACTACCTCGAGAACTTCGTCCAGTCGCTGTTCGACTGCCTGCCGAACACCGCCGGCCAGACCCTGGTGCTCGGTGGCGACGGCCGCTTCCACAACCGCGTGGCGGTGCAGACCATCCTGCGCATGGCAGCGGCGCACGGCTTCGGCCGCGTGCTGGTGGGCCAGCACGGCATCCTGTCCACGCCGGCGGTCAGCTGCGTGATCCGCAAGCACCACGCCTACGGCGGCATCGTGCTGTCGGCCAGCCACAACCCGGGCGGCCCGGACGGCGACTTCGGCATCAAGTACAACGTCGGCAACGGCGGCCCGGCGCCGGAGAAGGTGACCGAGGCGGTGTTCGCGCGCACCAAGGAGATCAAGTCCTACCGCATCAGCGACCAGGGCGCGCCGGACTTCGACCGCCCCGGCACGCACCACCTCGAAGGCCTGCTGGTCGAGGTGATCGACCCGGTGGCCGACTACGCCGCGCTGATGCGCGAGACCTTCGACTTCGACGCGATCGCGCGGCTGTTCCGCAGCGGCTTCCGGGTGCGCTGCGACGCGATGAACGCGGTCGGCGGGCCGTATGCCAAGGCGATCCTCGAGGGCGAGCTGGGCGCGCCGGCCGGCACGGTGGTCAACGCCGAGCCGCTGGAGGACTTCGGCCACCTGCACCCCGACCCGAACCCGGTCAACGCGGAGGACCTGATCGCGCACATGGGCGCGGCCGACGCTCCCGACTTCGGCTGCGCCACCGACGGCGACGCCGACCGCAACATGATCGTCGGCCGCCACTTCCCCGTGGCGCCCTCGGACAGCCTGGCGCTGCTGGCGGCACACGCCACGGTGGTGCCGCGTTATGCCGGGGGCCTGGCCGGCATCGCACGCTCGATGCCGACCTCCACCGCGGCCGACCGCGTGGCCAGGGCGCTGGGCATCGCCTGCTACGAGACGCCCACCGGCTGGAAGTTCTTCGGCAACCTGCTCGATGCGGGCAAGGCCACCTTGTGCGGCGAGGAGAGCTACGGCACCGGCAGCGACCATGTGCGCGAGAAGGACGGCCTGTGGGCCATCCTCTTCTGGCTCAACGTGCTGGCGGTGCGCGGCGGTTCGGTCGAGTCGCTGGTGCGTGCGCACTGGGCCACCTACGGCCGCAACTACTACTCGCGCCACGACTACGAGGCGGTGGACAGCGCCGGTGCCAACGCGCTGATGGCCGAGCTGCGCGCCCAGCTGCCGCGCCTGGCCGGCCAGAGCCTGAACGGCATGCCGGTGGCCCAGGCCGACGACTTCGCCTACACCGACCCGGTGGACGGCTCGCAGTCCAGCAAGCAGGGCGTGCGCGTGATCTTCGCCGACGGCTCGCGCATCGTGTTCCGCCTCTCGGGCACCGGCACCGAGGGCGCGACCCTGCGGGTCTACCTCGAGAAGTACGAGGCCGATCCGGCCCGGCAGAACGTGCCGACGCAGGCCGCGCTGGCGCCGCTGATCGACGCCGCACGCGCGCTGGCGCGCATCGAGCAGCACACCGGGCGCACCGAACCCAGCGTCGTGACCTGAACCCAGCCCATAACGACAAGGAGACATCCATGAGCATCGACGGGGCCCGCGAGGCCATGCAACTCGGCCGGCGCACGTTTGCGCTGGTGCTGGCGGGCGGGCGCGGCTCGCGCCTGATGCAGCTGACCGACCGGCGCGCCAAGCCGGCGGTGCACTTCGGCGGCAAGTTCCGCATCATCGACTTCGCGCTGTCGAACTGCCTGAACTCCGGCATGCGCCGCATCGCGGTGGTGACGCAGTACAAGAGCCACTCGCTGCTGCGCCACATCCAGCGCGGCTGGAGCTTCCTGCGCAGCGAGCTGAACGAGTCGGTCGAGCTGCTGCCGGCGCAGCAGCGCGTCAACGAGGAGCAGTGGTACCGCGGCACCGCCGACGCCGTGTACCAGAACCTGGACATCATCCGCGGCGAGATCCCGCCCGAGTACATCGTCGTGCTGGCCGGCGACCACATCTACAAGATGGACTACTCCATCATGCTGGCCGACCACGTGCGCCAGGGCCGCGGCGTGACGGTCGGCTGCCTCGAGGTGCCGCGCGAGGAGGCCAAGGCCTTCGGCGTGATGGCGATCGACGAGCAGCGTTTCATCACCAGCTTCGTCGAGAAGCCGGCCGACCCGCCGGCCATGCCGGGGCGCAGCGACGTCTCGCTGGCCAGCATGGGCATCTACGTGTTCACCGCGAGCTACCTGTACCGGCTGCTCGAGGAGGACGTGGCCAACCCGGCCTCGAGCCACGACTTCGGCAAGGACATCATCCCGAAGGCCGTTGCCGAGGGGCAGGCGCAGGCGCACCCGTTCTCGATGTCGTGCATCCCGAATCCGCCGCACACCGAGCCGTACTGGCGCGACGTCGGCACGGTCGACGCGTTCTGGGCCGCCAACCTCGACCTCGCGTCGACCGACCCGGCGCTGAACATGTACGACAAGAACTGGCCGATCTGGACCTACCAGGAACAGCTGCCGCCGGCCAAGTTCGTGCACGACGAGCAGGACCGGCGCGGCAGCGCGATCAACAGCCTGGTCTCGGGCGGCTGCATCGTCTCCGGCGCCGAGGTGCGCGACTCGGTGCTGTTCTCCAACGTCGTCGCGCACTCGTATGCGCTGGTCGAGCAGGCGGTGGTGCTGCCGGACGTGACCATCCGGCGCGGCGCGCGCCTGAAGAAGGTGGTGATCGACCGGCGCTGCACCATCCCCGAGGGCCTGGTGGTGGGCGAGAACGCCGAGGAGGACGCGAAGCGCTTCTACCGCACCGACAACGGTGTCGTGCTGATCACGCGCGAGATGCTCGCGAAGCTGTGATGCGCGTCCTTCAGGTCTGTTCGGAGATCTACCCGCTGCTGAAGACCGGCGGGCTGGCCGATGTCGCCGGCGCGCTGCCGCAGGCGCTCAAGCGCCATGGGTGCGACGTGCGGGTGCTGCTGCCGGCCTTCCCGGCCATCAAGCGCGGCGTGGGTGCGCAGCAGCACCTGGCCGGCCACCCGGCGCTGATCCGCGGCCAGCTGACCGACGGCACGGTGTGCTACCTGATCGACGCGCCCGAGCTGTACGAGCGCGAGGGCAACCCGTACAGCGGCCCGGACGGCCGCGCCTACGAGGACAACCACCGCCGCTTCGCGCTGCTCGGCCGCGTTGCCGGCCTGCTGGCGCAGGGCCACGACCCGGACTGGTCGGCCCAGATCGTGCACGGCCACGACTGGCATGCCGGCCTCGCGCCGGCCTACCTGAAGGCGGCCTGGCGCACGCACGGACGGCGCGTCGCGGCCTCGGTGCACACGGTGCACAACCTGGCCTTCCAGGGCACCTTCGGCCTGAACGTGCTGGGCGAGCTGCAGCTGCCGGCCGACTTCTACCAGCAGCATGGCCTGGAGTTCCACGGCCAGGTGTCGTACATGAAGGCCGGGCTGCAATACGCCGACCGCATCACCACCGTCAGCCCGACCTACGCGCGCGAGATCCAGGGCGAGGAGCAGGGCTGCGGCCTGGACGGCGTGCTGCGCGCGCGTTCGGCAGACCTTTCCGGCATCCTGAACGGCGTCGACGACCAGGTCTGGAACCCGCTGCGCGACCCGCTGATCCCGCACCGCTACGGCGCCGGCGACCTGGCCAGCAAGCGCCAGTGCCGCAGCGCGCTGCAGCAGGAGTTCGGCCTCGCGCCGCAGGCGCAGGCGCCGCTGTTCGGCATCGTCAGCCGGCTCACCGAGCAGAAGGGCGTCAACCTCGTGCTGGCCGGCCTGCCGGAGCTGCTGGCGCGCGGCGGCCAGCTGGTGGTGCTGGGCAGCGGCGAGCCGGCGCTGGAAGGCGGCCTGCGCGAGGCGGCGGCGGTGCATCCGCGCTCGGTGGCCGTGCGCGTGGGCTACGACGAGAACCTGGCGCACCGCATCGTCGCCGGGGCCGACGTGCTGCTGGTGCCGTCGCGCTTCGAGCCCTGCGGGCTGACCCAGCTGTACGCGCTGAAGTACGGCACTTTGCCGCTGGTGCGGCGGGTCGGCGGCCTGGCCGACACGGTGGTCGACAGCGCGCTCGAGAACCTGGCCGAGGGCAGCGCCACCGGCTTCGTGTTCGAGCGCTTCGATCTGCCCGACTACGTGGCCGCGCTGCGCCGCGCCTTCGCGCTCCACCGCCGCGAGGGCGAGTGGCGCGAGGTGCAGCAGCGTGCGATGGCGCAGGACTTCGGCTGGAACGCCGCGGCCGCGCAGTACGCGGCGCTGTACCGGAGGCTGCTGCCCTGACGCACCGGCGCGCCCGGGCCCGTCGCATAACGCGTTAGCATCGCGCCAAACGCGGCAGGCTCGGGGAGGGCGGCATGGCAGGATGGTCCGGATGGCGGCGCATCGCGCTGCTGGCGGTGCTTTCGATCGCGACGCTCGGCGCCGTGCACGCGGCACCGCCGCCGATCGAGCATTTCACCCGCACGCCGGAACTCGACGACGTGGTCGTCTCGCCGTCCGGCAAGCGCGCCGCGCTGCTGGTGTACGGCAACAACGGCCGGCGGCGTGTCGGCGTCATCGATCTCGATCCGGTCGGGCAGCCGCGCATCGTCGCCGGGTTCGACGACGCGGACGTCAACCAGGTGATGTGGGTCGACGACGATCGCCTCGCGCTCGAGGCCGCCGAGCCGGGCTACTACGTCCGCGAAGGTGGCACCGGCAGTTTCGCCGTCGACCACGACGGCTCGAACCTTCGCCAGCTGATCGCCTTCCGATACACGACCCAGCGCGCCGGTTCGTTCGTGACCAGTCGCGTTCTGCCCTACAGCTGGGAACTGCACTCCGCCACCCATGACGGCAGTGGCGACGTGTTCGTCCAGCAGTCGCTCTTCGACGCGAAGGGCGACCTCGACCGGGTGCAGCTCGCCCGGCTCAACACCCGCACCGGCGAGCTGCGCAATCTGAGCCAGGGCATCCCGGAGGGGGTGCGGCGCTGGTGGCTCGACATCGCCGGCGAGCCGCGCATGCTGTCGGCCTACCGCGACGGGCGCACACGCATCTACCGGCGCAGCGCCGACGCCGCGGCGCCGTGGGAGAAGATCGCCGATTTCGACGCGCTGAAGGACCCGGGCTACAAGCCGTGGCACGTCGAGCGCGACGGCCGCGCGCTGGTGCTGGCGCGCCGCGGCGCCGGCGCGGCGCTGTTCGAGCTCGACCCGAAGAGCGGCCAGCCGGGCACCGAGCCGCTGCTCGCGGCCGGCATGTTCGACATCGCGCCGCACGAGATCGTCGATTCACGCAGCGGGCGGCTGCTCGGCGTGCACTTCGTGGCCGACCGGCCGATGAGCGTCTGGTTCGACGAGGGCCTGCAGCGCCTGCAGCGCAGCCTCGACGCCTCGCTGCCGGGGCACAGCAACGTGATCCACTGCGGGCGCTGCGAGTCGGCGCGTCACTTCATCGTGCACTCCAGCTCCGACCGCCATCCCGGCGAGTTCCTGCTGTTCGACCGCGAGAAGCGCACGCTGCTGCCGATCGGCGTCGCACGTCCCTGGATCGACGAGGCGACGCAGGGCACCCGGCGCCTGCATCGCGTCGAGGCGCGCGACGGGCTGGTCCTGCCGGTCTACGTGACGCGCCCGGCCGGCGCGGCCGAGGGGCAGGCGCTGCCGGTGGTGGTGCTCGTGCACGGCGGCCCGTTCATCCGCGGCAGCGACCTGGGCTGGGACGCGGAGGCGCAGTTCCTCGCGTCGCGCGGCTACCTGGTGCTCCAGCCGGAGTTCCGCGGCAGCGAGGGCTACGGGTTTGCGCTGTTCCGGGCGGGCTGGAGGGAGCGCGGCCGCGGCATGCAGACCGATCTCGAGGACACGCTGCGCTGGGCCGCGAAGACCCAGGGCGCCGATGCGGGGCGGGCCTGCGTGGTGGGCGGCAGCTACGGCGGCTACGCCGCGCTGATGGCGCCGCTCGCGACGCCCGGCGTGTTCCGCTGTGCCGCGAGCTTCGCGGGCGTGACCGACCTGATCCTGCTGTACGACATCACCTGGAGCGATTTCAGCGACGCCTACAAGACGTATGGCATGCCGGTGCTGTTCGGGCCGCGCGAGGACACCGCCGGCCTCGACGCCGTCTCGCCGCTGAAGCGGGCGGCCGAGATCAAGGTCCCGCTGCTGGTGGGCCACGGTGCCGGCGACCGCCGGGTCCCGATCGAGCATGCCCGCCGGTTCATCGCCGCGGCGCGCAGCGCCAACGTGGAGATCGAATCGGTGATCTACGACGACGAGGGGCACGGGTTCAACAAGCCCGGCAACGAAACCGACTGGTACGCCCGCCTGGAGCGCTTCCTGGCGCGCTCGCTGCAGACGGAGGCGCCGCGCTAGACCCTCCGGGTCGGTGGACAGGCCGTCAGTCTGAACCTCGGGCCTGGGCCCCGTCCAGCGGGCCGATTGCGCCCTTCAGCGCGTCACGCCGCCGCGGGCCAACTCGAATCGGATGGCCTGCACCGCCACCCCGTCGACGTCGCGCCCGCTGCGCTCGGCGATCCGGCCGGCGAAGACATAGGGGCGCAGCCGCGAGTCCTCGCTCTTCTCGGGCACGGCGAAGTACAACGTGGCCGGCTCGCCGCGCAGGCCCTGGGCGGCAAGGTAGCTCACCAGCGCGTGTTCGAGCGAGTGGTAGCCGTTCTTCCAGTGGTGCTGCTTGAGCGCGTCGGAGGGCACGCTGCCGTCCGGCGCGACCCAGCCCCACACCTCGCCGCGGCGCCGGTCCGTCAGGCGCTCGAGCCAGAAGCGCCAGCTGCGTTCCAGGCGTTCCGGGGCGTCGCCCTGCTCGAGCGCCAGCGTCGCGAGGGCCTGGTCGAGCTCGGCGTAGATCCACCATTCCTTGCCCTCGTCGAGCTCGTTGCGGCCGAGCACGCGCGAGGCCCAGCTGCCGCTGCGTGGCAGCCAGGCCGCGTCGAGCGTGCGGCGCATGCCGTCGGCGGCGAAACGTTCCAGCGCCGCGTCGCCGTTTTGGCGCGCGCCGAGGTAGATCATCCAGTAGGCCTTCACCGTGTGGCCGAAGTCGTTGTGCCGGCCGCGCGGGCTCTCGCTGTCGGGCCGGCCGCGGGTGCCGATGAAGCGGCCGAGCGCCGCATCGTGGTAGCGCTCGACCAGCGCGGTCGACAGCGCTGCGATGTCGCGCCGCCAGGCCGTCTTCAGCTCGCCCTCGGGCAGCGCCGGGGTGACGAGGATCAGGTAGGCGTTGAGCTGGTCGAGCGTCGCCACCAGCTCGTCGCGCTTCGCCTCGCCCGAACCGTCGTCCTCGCCCCCGTCCAAGGCTACCCAGCGGACCAGCCCGCTGCGTTCGTCGCGGTAGCGCGCGAAGACATGGTCCTTCAGGCGCACCAGGTCCGCGAGCATGGCCTCGTCGTGGGTCAGGTAGTAGAGCGCGGCCAGCGCCAGGCCGGCGTAGGCGAGGTCCTGCGCATTGCGCCGGCCCACCGCGGGCTGCGGCCGGCCGGCCTCGAACCAGCTGGCGAAGCTGCCGCTGTCGGGGTCGCGCGCGCGCTCGCGCAGGTCGCGCACACCGGCCTGGGCGAGGCGCAGCAGCGCCACGTCGCCGCTCAGGTGGAAGCCGATCGCGTAGGCATAGACCTGGCGTGCCTGCATGCGCACGTATTCGCGCCCGAGCTCGGGGCGGATCCAGTCCGGCGCATTCTTCAGCTCGGCGCAGGGCCGTGCCTTGTCGTAGGGCGCGCCGTCGTTGCAGCGGAAGGTCGGGAAGCGGCCGGGCGGCTGACCCTGCGCTCCCGGGTGCCGCCACAAGGGCAGCAGGTCACGCTGCACATGCTCGAGCCAGATCCGCCCTTCGGGCAGCTGCGCCAGCGCGGGCGCGCCGGCAAGCAGCAGCAGGGCGAGCAGCGCGGCGGCTATCCGGTGCATCGCCGCGTCCGGCTCAGACCCCGGCCTCGTCCATTTCCCGATAGACCTCGCGCAGCCACATCTTGACGCGCTGCCGGTCCATCAGGCCGAGCGCGGCCGAGTAGCCCTCGGCGGTGCTGGCATTCCAGAAGCTGCTGCTGGTGGCGTCGATCTTGTTGATCGCGCTCTCGTGCAGCTTCTTCACCGAGACCACCTTCGCGCCCATGCCCAGCGCACGCGCCTGCTCGCCCGATTGTTCGAGCACCGCGAAGTCGTTGCCGCGCACCTGGTTGCGCACCAGCACGTACTTCAGGCTGGTGCCGAAGCGGTCGAGCAGGCGGCGCAGCAGGTCGACCGAGTCCTTGCCGGTGTCCATCACGTGCCAGTAGAAGATCTCGACGCCGGTCTCGTCGGCCAGGTTGAGCACGCCGGAATCGTCCATCCACTTCACCAGCGGGTCGTGCGTCTGGGCCGCGAGGTCGACGATGATGCGCCGCTCGGGCTGCTCCACGGCGGCCTCCATGATGGCGTCGAGCGCCTCGTAGCGGTCCACCACCACCGGCGAGGCATAACCCGCGTAGAAGCGCATCAGCGCGCCGTGCGAGCGGTCGGTGTCGAAGCCGAGGAAGGGCGCGCCGCGGTCGATCAGGTACTGCGCCAGCACCCGGGCCATCAGCGACTTGCCGACACCGCCCTTCTCGCCGCCGATGAAGTGGATCTTCGCCATCGCGCTGCCTCCTTGTCGAGCGCCGGATTGTGCACGTATCGATGATGGCCGCCGTCACGCCGCGGTCACGCGCCTGTCATGCGGTCTCGCGAGACTGCGCGGCGTCACACAACGCCACCGACGGGACTTCCGCATGCACGACGACGACATCGACCTGAACACCTCCGCCAACCCCCGCTTCAACGAAGTGCTCGACACACGCCTGAGCCGGCGCGGCCTGCTGCGCGGCGGTGTCGGCGGCGTGGCCGGGGCCGTGCTCGGCTGCCTGCCGCTGGCCGGCTGCGGCGGCGGCGAGGCGGTGGCGGCCGAGACGGTCGACACTGCCGCCGCGGACAAGCAGGCCCAGCACGGCGGCCCCGGCCGTGGCGAGAAGCTGCTCAGCTTCCCGGCCGTTCCCAAGAGCGTGGCGGACCTGCTGACGGTGCCCGAGGGCTACACCGCGACGGTGCTGTTCGCGCTCGGCGACCCGCTCGACGCCGCCACGCCCGCCTACCGCAACGACGGCAGCGACGACGCGATGGAGCGCCGCGCCGGCGACCACCACGACGGCATGGCCTACTTCGGGCTCGACCCCGCCGGCCGCCTGCGCGACCGCCTCGGCGCGGCGCGCGGCCTGCTCGCCATCAACCACGAGGCCACCAGCCAGGGCGGCGGCGAACTCGCCTCGGCCTTCGTGCACGTGAACGGCGGCACCAACACCCTGCCGCGCCCGGCCGCGGAGATCGACAAGGAGGTGCCGCTGCACGGCATCTCGATCGTCGAGGTGCGCGCGAAGCGGCGCCGCTTCGAGGTGGTGCAGGGCTCGCGCCACAACCGCCGCATCACGCCGCTGACGCCGTTCGAGATCGCCGGCCCGGCGCGCGGCCACGCGCTGATGGTCACGGCCTGGTCGACCGACGGCACGGCCACGCGCGGCACGCTGAACAACTGCGGCAACGGCGAGACGCCCTGGGGCACCTACCTGAGCGGCGAGGAGAACTGGGCCGGCTACTTCACGCGCGGCGCGGCCGACAACGCGGCGCGCACGGCGGCGGGCGACGCCAAGAGCGTGACCTCGCTGAACCGCTACGGGCGCTCCCAGGGTGCGGCGAGCCGCCACGGCTGGGAGAGCGGCGGCGTGGGCGAGCCCTATGCGCGCTGGGACCTCTCGGTCAAGGGCGCAAGCGCCGCGCAGGACTACCGCAACGAGCTGAACGGCTTCGGCTGGATCGTCGAGGTCGACCCCTACGACCAGCGGGCGGCGCTGAAGAAGCGCACCGCGCTGGGCCGCTTCGCGCACGAGAGCGCCGCCTTCGGGCGGGTGGTGGAGGGCCGCCCGCTGGCGGTGTACATGGGCGACGACTCGCGCGGCGAGTACATCTACAAGTTCGTCTCCACCGCCACCTGGCGCGAGCGCGACGCCTGGCGGCGCGACAGCATTGCGGTGGGCGACAAGTACCTCGACCACGGCAAGCTCTACGTCGCGCGCTTCAACGCCGACGGCAGCGGCGACTGGATCGAACTCGACATCGCCAACCCGGCGATTGCCGGCTACGCGGGCTACACCTTCGCCGACCAGGCCGACGTGCTGGTCAACGCGCGCCTGGCCGCCGACGCGGTGGGCGCGACGAAGATGGACCGCCCCGAGTGGTGTGCCGTGCACCCGCGCACCGGCGAGATCTACTACACGCTGACCAACAACAGCAACCGCAAGGTGCAGCCCTCGAGCAGCTCGCAGAACGCGGTGGACGCGGCCAACCCGCGCTCCTACAGCGACTCCTACGCCGGCGGTCCGGCCGGCGCGCCGGGCAACGTCAACGGCCACATCATCCGCATGGCCGAGACCGACGGGCGCGGCGACGCGCTCTCGTTCAAGTGGGACGTGTACCTGTTCGGCGCGCAGGCCGATGCCGACCCGGCGACGATCAACCTGTCGTCGCTGACCGACGACCAGGACTTCTCCAGCCCGGACGGCCTGTGGTTCAGCCCGAGCACCGGTCTGGCCTGGATCCAGACCGACGACGGCGCCTACACCGACCGCACCAACTGCATGATGCTGGCCGGCATCCCCGGGCGTGTCGGCGACGGGCAGGCCGTGCGCCTGAGCTACACCAAGAGCGACGGCACGACGCTGGACGTGGACACCTATGTCGGCAAGAAGCCGAACGCCGGCACGCTCAAGCGCTTCCTGGTCGGCCCGAAGGACTGCGAGATCACCGGCCTGTGCGAGACGCCGGACGGCCGCGCGCTGTTCGTCAACATCCAGCACCCGGGCGAGACCATCCGATCGGCCGACGTGGGCGATCCGTCGAAGTACCTGAGCCACTGGCCGGGCAACGCCGGCTACGGCGCCGGCGGGGCGACGGCCCGGCCGCGTTCCGCGACCATCGTCATCACCAAGGACGACGGCGGCCGCGTCGGCACCTGACCTGGCCCACCCCCGGAGCGCCTGCGGCGCCCCCCTCGAGGGGGCGCCGCAGGCGGACCGGCGGAGCCGGATCCACGGCGGCCGCTGGACAGCGGCACGGTCCTGCCGACGAGGGGCGCCCTGCTGTGCGCAACAGAGGGCGGAGGCCCGTCACAGCCGGGCCGGCAGCGACCAGCTCCAGACCAGGTCGCCGTCGCGCCGCTCGCCCGCGGCGCGGCCGTCGGGGCTCAGCGTGCCGCTGGCCTCGAGCCGGCCCGGCACGCGCATCGGCACGCTGGCCGTGCCGGGCAGGCCGGGGCAGCCGCCGCTGACGGTGGCGTCCCACGTCTGCCCGGCGCGCAGCGTGTAGCGCGGCGGGCTGCTGCTGCGGTCGACCTCCAGCCAGGCTTCGGCCAGCGGCTGCTCGGCCGGGCTGGCGGTGGGCGTGCAGCGCAGCCAGACGACCGACAGCACCTGCCGGCCGACCAGGCGCCAGCGCGTCGTCGGCGCGGCCGTGTCCGGCTCCAGGCGCACCTGGCCGTCGACCAGGAACTCGATGTCGCCGCCCGAGGCGGCAGCGAGTCGGGCGCGGAACCAGCCCTCGGGCGCCGAGGCCGGCGGGGCGACCGCGATGGCCTCGGTCGGTGCCGGCGGCGGCGCCGGCACGGGGGCCGGCGCAGGGGCCGGCGCGGTGGCATTGGCGATCGCGCCGGAAGGCGCCTCGCCACAGGCGGCGAGCAGGGCGAGCAGCAGCGGCAGGAGCAGGTTCTTCATGCCGCCATGCTAGGCAGCGCGGCACCGGCGCACATGCGCCGAAGGAGCCATCGGTGCCGCGCGGCGGCCCGTCAGGGCTCGATGCGGAAGCCGACCTTCAGCGTCACCTGGAAATGCGCCACCTTGCCCTCGACGACGTGGCCGCGGGTCTCGACCACCTCGAACCAGTCGATGTTCCGGATCGTCTTGGCGGCGCTGGCCAGCGCGTTGCGGATCGCCTCGTCCGTGCCGTTGGGCGAGCTGCCGACCAGTTCGACGAGCTTGTAGGTGTGTGCGGGCATCGCGGTCTCCGTGCGGTTGTTCGTGGACGGCCAGACTACACCGCGCCGCGCCGAACGCGAAGCGCGCGACAATGCGCTCCGTGATGGAGAAAGTCCTGGCCGGGGTGCTGTTGGCCGTGTGCCTGGTGCTGGCGCTGCGCATGGTGCTCGGCACGCAGCGCCGCCGGCGCCTGGACGACTGGTTCGCCGCGCTGCCTGAGCGCATGCGCCGCCTGCGGCACTGGCGCGCCGACCGCGAACAGGCCCGCCGCGTGGCCGACGAGGCGATCCGCCGCGCGCGCGGCGAGGAGGTCGAGCGCGACGGCAACGTCTACCGGCCGAAATCCTTCAAGAAGCCGCCGCGCGACGAGATGCATTGAGGCCGGGTATCACCCGCGCCCGACGAACGGCATGTCGGTGGCCATCACCGTCATGAACAGCACGTTGGCCTCGAGCGGCAGGCTCGCCATGTGCACCAGCGCGTCGGCCACATGCTTCACGTCCATGCGCGGCTCGACCTTGGTCTCGCCGTTGGCCTGCAGCACGCCGCGCGCCATGCGCTCGGTCATCTCGGTGGCGGCGTTGCCGATGTCGAGCTGGCCGCAGGCGATGCGGTAGGGCCGGCCGTCCAGCGCGGTGCTGCGCGTCAGGCCGCTGATCGCATGCTTGGTCGACGTGTAGGGCGCCGACAGCGGGCGCGGCGCGTAGGCCGAGATCGAGCCGTTGTTGACGATGCGCCCGCCCTGCGGCGACTGCGCCTTCATCATGCGGAAGGCCTCCTGCGTGCACAGGAAGGGCCCGGTCAGGTTGACGTTCACGACCGCCTGCCACTGCTCGAACGTCAGCTCCTCGATCGGCACCGCCGGCGCGCCCATGCCGGCGTTGTTGAACAGCAGGTCGAGCCGGCCGAAGCGCTGCGCGACGGCCGCGAACAGCGCCTTCACCGAGGCCGGGTCGCCGACGTCGGCCGGCACCGCCAGCAGCCGCTCGCGGCCGGCGGGCGCGGCGTCGATGGTCTGCTGCAGCGCCTCGGCGCGCCGGCCGGCCAGCGCGACATGCCAGCCCTCGGCATGCAGCGCGAGGGCGCAGGCGCGGCCGATGCCGCTGCCGGCGCCGGTGACGAGGGCGACACGGATCGTGGTGCTCATGGGGTCTCCTGCGGGGGTGGGGCATCGTCCGGACCGAAGCAGCCGGCGAAGCTGAACCAGATCGACGCATAGAACACGGTGGACAGCAGCAGCGTGACCGGCACCGCGGCGAAGGCGAGCAGCTGCGGCAGCCCCAGCAGCGCGGCCACCACGTTGGCCAGCAGTGCGAAGCCCAGCACGATCGCGCTCCACACGAGCGCGAACACGGTGAACGCGCCCTTGTTGCGCCAGCAGGCCACCCAGCTCGAGAACAGCGACTGCGCCACGCCCTGGCCGGCCCAGTGCACCAGCGCCGGCGCATGCCAGTAGGGGATGGCCAGCAGCGCCGCGAGGCCGAAGCGCAGCAGCACGCCGAGCTCGAGCCGCGGGTCGGCCAGCGCCTGGCGCAGGTCGTCGGCCGCGGCATTGCTGTCGGACAGCGTCTGCATCAGGCGCTCGAGCGCGCCGCCGTCGACGGCGTCGCTGAGCCAGATGATCGCCAGGCTGGCCGCCGCGTAGATCAGGCCCAGGCGCAGCAGCGCGAGCCGCTGCGGGCGCGGGCCGCGCAGCGGCTCGACGAACACCCGCGGCGCCGGCATGCGCCCCTGCAGCGCGTCGCGCGTGGCGATCATGAAGCCGAGCGAGCCCAGCGGCAGCAGGGCCAGCAGCGCCAGCGCACCGACCAGCGGCACCAGCGTGAGCGCGAACACCACGAACAGGAACACGCCGAACACCGCCGAGAAGGGCAGCGGATGGCGCAGGAACACCTGGAAGCCGCGCCGCACCCAGGCCGCACCCTCGACGGCATCGACACGCAGCAGCTTCATGCGCGCACGTAGTGCCAGGGGGCCTCGCGGCGCGCCCGCAGCACGCGCTCGAAATGGCCCGGGTCGTGCGGCACCAGCAGCTCGGCGTCGCGCGGCAGGTGCAGGTCCCACAGGCGCGAGACCCAGAAGCGCAGCGCCGCGGCGCGCATCAGTGCCGGAAGCGCGCGCAGCTCGCCGCTGCCGAGCGCGCGCACGCCGTCGTAGGCGGCCACGAAGGCCTGGGCGCGCGGCTCGTCGAGCCGGCCCGAGGCGAGGTCGACGCACCAGTCGTTCAGGCACACGCCGATGTCGAACAGCAGCGTGTCGACGCCGGCGAAGTAGAAGTCCATGAAGCCGGTCAGCTCGATGCCGGTGGGGCCGTCGTCGAACATCACGTTGTCGCGGAACAGGTCGGCATGGATCGGCCCGGCGGGCAGGCTGCGGCAGGCGGGCGTGGCGGCGAACTGGCGCTGGAACGCGAGCTCGTCGTCCAGCAGCGCGGCCTGCTCGGGGCCGACGAAGGGCCGCACCACCGGCACGGTCTCCTCCCACCAGGCCAGGCCGCGCAGGTTGGGCTGCACCAGCGGGAAATCAGCCGCGGCCAGGTGCATGCGCGCCAGCGCCTGCCCCACCAGCGCGCAGTGGGCCGCGTCGGGCGCCAGGTCGTGCCGGCCGCGCAGCCGCTCGACCACCGCCGCAGGCTTGCCCTTGAGCGTGTGCAGGATCTCGCCGGCCGCATCCGCCTGCGGCCCCGGCACGGGCAGGCCGCGCCGCGCCAGGTGCTGCATCAGGCGCAGGTAGAACGGCAGCTGCGCGTGCGTCAGGCGCTCGAACAGCGTCAGCACGTAGCGGCCGCGCGTGGTGTCGGCGAAGTAGTTGGTGTTCTCGATGCCGCCCTTGATCGGCTGCAGGGCCGTCAGCGCGCCGATGGACAGGCGCTCGACCAGCGCGGCAGCCTCGTCGAACGAGACCTCGGTGTAGACCGCCATTCAGAACGACAGCACGTGCCAGACCCGCTTGCCGGCCGCCCCGCGCGAGGTGTTGGCGCCTTCGCCGAGATCGCGCGAGCCGTCGCCGGTGATGATCTCGTAGCCCTTCTTCGGACCGACCTTGGGCGTGACGACGATGCGCTGCACCGCGCCGCGCACGCGCAGCTCCTCGATGCGGCTGCCTTCATCCTCGTGCACCAGTCGCTCGACCCGGGGCTCGGACGCAGGCGCTGCCGGGGGTGCCTCCTGGGCCAGCGCGCCGGCGGCAGCGAGGGCGAGGACGGTGGCGGCGAGCGGCTTCATGCGGCCATTCTAGGCCGCAGCGCTGGGCCACAATCCCCGCATGACGACCAAGACCCTGCTGCTGGTGGACGGCTCGAGCTACCTGTATCGCGCCTACCACGCCCTGCCGGACCTGCGCAGCCCCGACGGCTTCCCGACCGGCGCGCTGCACGGCATGGTCGCGATGCTCAAGCGCGCGCTGCAGGACGTGCAGCCCGAACACGCGGCCTGCGTGTTCGACGCCAAGGGCGACACCTTCCGCAACGAGTGGTACCCCGAGTACAAGGCGCAGCGCGCGCCGATGCCGGAAGATCTCGTCAGGCAGATCGAGCCGATCCACGAGGTGGTGAAGCTGCTCGGCTGGCCGGTGCTCGTGGTGCCCGGCATCGAGGCCGACGACGTGATCGGCACGCTGGCGCGCCTGGGCGCGGCCGGCGGGCACGACGTGGTCATCTCCACTGGCGACAAGGACCTGGCCCAGCTGGTCGACGAGCGCGTCACGCTGATCAACACCATGAGCAACGAGCGGCTCGACCGTGCCGCGGTGCAGGCCAAGTTCGGCGTGCCGCCCGAGCGCATCGTCGACTACCTGACGCTGATGGGCGACACGGTCGACAACGTGCCCGGCGTCGAGAAGGTCGGCCCGAAGACCGCGGCCAAGTGGATCGCCGAGCACGGCTCGCTCGACGGCGTGATCGCCGCGGCCGGCGTTATCAAGGGCGTGGCCGGCGAGAACCTGCGCAAGGCACTCGACTGGCTGCCGATGGGCCGCAAGCTCGTGACCGTCAAGCGCGACTGCGACCTGGCCGGGCATGTCGAAGGCTTCCCGTCGCTCGACGCGCTGGCGCTGCGGCCGGTGGACCGTGCCGGCCTGCTGGACTTCTACAACCGCTTCGGCTTCAAGACCTGGAAGAAAGAACTCGAGGCCGATGCCGCGCCCGCCGCGCCTGCCGCCGGCGCGGCGGTCGACCCCGCGGCGCCCGGCGACGACCCGCCGCCGCGCGCCGCCGCGCCGGCGCGCGAGAAGCGCTACGAGACGGTGCTGACGCGCGAGGCGCTGCAGCGTTGGCTCGAGCGCATCGCGGGCGCCGACCTGACCGCGATCGACACCGAGACCGATTCGCTCGACCCGATGCGGGCGCAGATCGTCGGCCTGTCGCTCGCGGTGCAGCCGTACGAGGCGGCCTACATCCCGCTGCGCCACGGCTACGCCGGCGCGCCCGAGCAACTGCCGCTGGACGAGGTGCTGCAGCGCCTGCGGCCCTGGCTGGAGGACGCGAGCCGGCCCAAGCTCGGCCAGAACATCAAATACGACCTGCACGTGTTCGCCAACGCCGGCATCGCGGTGCGCGGCTACGTGCACGACACGCTGCTGCAGAGCTACGTGCTCGAGGCGCACAAGCCGCACAGCCTGGAGAGCCTGGCCGCGCGCCACCTCGGCCGCAGCGGCCTGAGCTACGAGGACGTGTGCGGCAAGGGTGCCAATCAGATCCCGTTCGCACAGGTGGAGGTGGCACGCGCCTCGGAGTACTCCTGCGAGGACAGCGAGATGACGCTGCAGGTGCACCAGACGCTGTGGCCGCAGCTGCTCGAGCAACCCGGCCCGCGCCATGTGTACGAGGCCATCGAGATGCCCAGCGTCGCGGTGCTGCAGCGCATCGAGCGCCATGGCGTGCTGATCGACTCGGCCGTGCTGGCACGCCAGAGCCACGAGCTGGCCGAGCGCATGATGGCACTCGAGCGCGAGGCCTACGAGCTGGCGGGCCAGCCCTTCAACCTCGGCAGCCCGAAGCAGATCGGCGAGATCCTGTTCGGCAAGCTCGGCCTGCCGGTGAAGAAGAAGACCGCCAGCGGCGCGCCTTCCACCGACGAGGAGGTGCTCGACGAACTCGCGGCCGACTACCCGCTGCCGGCCAAGCTGCTCGAGCACCGCAGCCTCGCCAAGCTCAAGGGCACCTACACCGACAAGCTGCCGCTGATGGTGAACCCGGCCACCGGGCGCGTGCACACCAACTACGCGCAGGCGGTGGCGGTCACCGGCCGGCTGGCGAGCAACGACCCGAACCTGCAGAACATCCCGATCCGCACGCCCGAGGGCCGGCGCGTGCGCGAGGCCTTCGTCGCGCCGCCGGGCCATGCGATCGTCTCGGCCGACTACTCGCAGATCGAGCTGCGCATCATGGCTCACATCAGCGAGGACCCCGGCCTGCTGCGTGCTTTCGCGGAAGGCATGGACGTGCACCGCGCCACCGCCAGCGAGGTGTTCGGTATCGCGCCCGAGCAGGTGAGCAGCGAGCAGCGCCGCTACGCCAAGACCATCAACTTCGGCCTGATCTACGGCATGGGTGCCTTCGGCCTGGCCGCCAGCCTGGGCATCGAGCGCAGCGCGGCTACCGCCTACATCGAGCGCTACTTCCAGCGCTTCGCCGGCGTGAAGCGCTACATGGACGAGACCCGCGCCTCCGCCAAGGCGAAGGGCTATGTCGAGACGCTGTTCGGCCGGCGCATCTACCTGCCCGAGATCAACGGCGGCAACGGCCCGCGCCGCAGCGCCGCCGAGCGCCAGGCGATCAACGCGCCGATGCAAGGCACGGCGGCCGACCTGATCAAGCTGGCGATGATCGCCGTGCAGGCGCAGCTCGACCGCGAGGCGCGCGGCACGCGCATGGTGATGCAGGTGCACGACGAACTGGTGTTCGAGGTGCCCGAGGCCGAGATCGCCTGGGCGCGCGAGGCCGTGCCGCGCGTGATGGCCTCGGTGGCCGCGCTGAAGGTGCCGCTGCTGGCAGAGGTGGGCTTGGGGCCGAACTGGGACCAGGCGCACTGACACGATGCATGTCGGCGTGCCGCGGAAGATCGATTCACAGGGAGCGACGATGAAGAAGCTGCTCGGGGCCATGGGCCTCGCGCTGGGCTGCGCCTGGGCGGCGGCCCAGACCCCGCCGCCGGCACCGGCGGCGGCGCCGATGATGCCGCTGGCGCGCACGCCGGACGAGCTGAAGGCACTGATCCAGCGCAAGGTGCCGCCGATGCCGCACGAGGCCCAGCCGCAGCGCTGGCCGCAGCCGGACTACTTCGCCGCCGCGCTGGCGCTGACACCGCTGAAGCCGTCCGAGCGTGCCGCCGCGCCGCGCGTCGGCGGCACGGCACCGCTCGCCGTGCTGCCGGTGCAGACCCAGGCCTTCGGCTTCGCGCCGGTGTTCCGCGCCATGCTGGGCGCCGAGCTCGACCTGCAACTCGAGGGGCGTGGCCTGCAGGCCAGTGCGCAGACCGAGGTGGTCGACGCCGGCGGCCCGTTCGTGCGCCGCTTCGACGAGGCCGCGCTGGCGGCGCTGCCGGTGCAGCTGCCCGGGCGCCGGCTGGTGCTGCTGTACGCCGGCCACGACGGCATCGACACGATGTTCCTGACGCTGGTCGTGCGTGACGCGGCCGGCCAGAAGACCGCGCACGAGGCACTGGCGCTGTCGGGGGACGCCGGCGAGGCGCTCGACGCGGCGGCGGCGGCGCTGGCCCGGCTGCTGCCCGCGGCCGGCCTCGCCGGCACGCCGTCGCCGCTGCCGCCGGGCAGCGGTGCCTGCGATGCCGGGCTGTGGACACTCGGCGCCGCGCCGGCAGCACGCGATCTGCGCCAGCAGGCCTGCCAGGCGCTGCTTGTCGGCAGCCTGCTGCCGAACTACGCGCCGGCCCACTGGCCGGTCGGCGTGTCGAGCCCGGCGCGGCTGGCCTGGCTGGCGCGGGCCTTCATGCGCGCCCGGCGCAGTCCCGACAGCGACCCGACCGGCGTCGCGCTGCGCGGGCTGGCGGCGTACCAGCTCGGGCTGCTGCCCGGCCCGATCAATGGCGCGTTGCTGCCGGCCGACTCGGTCGTCTCCCGCCTGGCCCGCCTGCTGGCGCTGCCGACGGTGCGCCAGGCGCCGGTGCAGTCCACGCGCGACGCGCGGGCGCGCCAGCTCGCCGCGATGGTCGACGGCCTGCCGCCGTTCGCGGCCACGCTGCTGAGCCACCGCGTCGCGCAGCACGACCCGTTCGCGCGCATCGATCTGTGCGACATCGAACGCCAGATGCCTGGCGTGATGCTGCGCGGCCCGTGCCGCGAGTCCGGACCGGCCACGGCGCCGGCGCGCCCGGCCACGCCGATCGAGCGCCTGGCCTTCCAGGAATGGCGCCTGGCCGCGCACCTGCACGAGCTGGCCCGCCTCGGCGGCGCGCTCGACCTGCGCCGCGAGGCCGAGGCCTATGCCGCGGCGCTGCCGCGCGACGTGGCCGAGCACCCGCTGGTGCAGCGCCGGCTCGCCAGCCTGGTGCGCTCCGGGCCGGAGCCGACCAGCTTCGACGAGCAGCTCGCGCGGGCGCGGCGCGACGCCGAGCGCTCGCTCACGCTGTTGGCCAGCCTGCAGTGCTTCGACGAGGACACGCGCCGCGCCTCGGTCTCGGCCAACCTGTTCTCGCAGAACCTGAACATCGTCAACGACCCGCGCATGCGCGAGCTGAACGACGACGACCTGCGCCTGATGGGCGTGCTGCAGTTCGACCGCTTCGGGCCGGACGGCCCCGAGCCCGACCGGCGCGCGGCCGGCGAGGGTGCCTTCTTCCTCGAGCCCGACCGCAACCTGGTGCGCTGGGCGCAGATGCAGGCGCAGATGGACCGCATGCAGCGCATGGCGCAGCAGGCGCCGCCGCCGCCGGCCGGCGCCGCGCTGCCCAGGCCCTACCGGCGGCAGCCCTTCGGCGAGCCGCCGCCCGATTCCTGGCACGACCCGGAGGCCGAGCTGGCGGCCGGACTGCAGGCCGACCCGATGCACATGCCCACGCGTGTCGCCCTCGCGCTGGCGCGCCTGAAGCGCGGCGTGCCGCTGGCCGAGGCCATCGCGCTGATCAACGCGCGGCCGCCCAACATGCGCACCGACGAACGCATCGGCGAGTCGCATGCCTGGGCCGATCCGGCGCATGCGCTGTTCTTCGCCGGCGAGCCGGACGCGGCGCGCGGCTTCTACGAGCGCGTGCTGCAGATCGGCACCGGCAGCCAGTCCGACCTGTACGCGCGCAGCCGCGTGCCGCAGATCGCCGGGCGGTTCGACGAGGCGCTGGAGGCCACGCAGCGACGCCTGCAGCGCTACGAGTCGGACTACGCGCGGCGCGACATCGCCGCGCTGCAGTTCATGCGCGGCCAGCGCGAGCAGGCCTGGGCGCTGCTGCAGCCGCGCCTGGCCGCGAGCCAGGTCGTGCCGCTGTGGCACGCGGTCTACGTCGGGCACCGCATCGAGCGCGCCGACCAGCGCCGCGTCGATGCCTGGTTTGCCGAGCGCAAGCTCGAGAAGGTGCAGATCGACCATTCGGACGTCGACCGCATGCTTCACCACCTGCTGGCCGTGCTCGACCGGGTGCCCGGCGACGCGGAGCTGGAGCGCCTGCGCCGGCGCCGCGAGGATCTCAACAGCTGGACCGAGCCGCGCTACGCGGCCTCGGCCCTGCTGGTGCGGGCGATGCTGACCGGGCAGGGCCATGCCGAGGCGCGCGACGCGGTGCTGAAGGTGGTGGCCGACGACAACGGTGATCGCAATCGCTTCCTGCTGCCGCAGTTCGCCTGGGTGGCCTGGCAGGCGTCGGACGGCCGCGACGAGCGCCTGGCCGAGGTGCGTGAGGCGACGATCGAGGGCGATTTCGACGCGTTGCTGGCCAAGTCGCTGGTGCTGGCGCGGGAGGGCCGGCACGACGAGGCACTGCGCTTCCTGACGGCGGCGCGTTTCGAGCTCGCGCACCTGGGCCTCGGCTCGGAGCAACTGCTCGACCGCCCGCTGCCCGCGCCTTACCAGTGGGCGTTGGCGGCGCACGTGATACACCGCCAAAGCGGGCGTGACGAGTACCGCCGCGAGGCGCTGCGCTTCGTGCGCCAGTACCAGCGCGTGCAGCCCTACTTTGGCTGGCTGTACGCGCTGGAGGCCCTGTGGGAGAAGGCCCCGGCGGCGCGCCTGGCGGCAGCCTGCCGGGCCCGCTTCCTCGACCCGGGTTCGTACTTCCTGGCGCAGGCGCAGGTCGCCGGGCTGGACGACACGCGCTGCCGCGGCAAGCTCTGGTAGGCGGGGGCTGCTGCGCGCCCGCGGCTGTCACGCCGCTGTCGCAAAAGCTTCATACACTGGGCCGATGAACGAGCTGGCTCCCCCGTCCGGGGCCGAGACGGGCGCCGAGCCTGCCTCGGTGCCCGAGCTGCCGCGGCTGCTGAACCGCGAGCGCGCCATCCTCGCGTTCAACCGCCGCGTGCTGGCGCAGGCGCAGCGCGCCGACGTGCCGCTGCTCGAGCGGCTGCGCTACGTGTGCATCGTCTCGTCCAACATGGACGAGTTCTTCGAGGTGCGCTTCGCCGACGTGCTGGAGGCGCACCGCGAGGGCGGCGCGGGGGTCTCGACGCGCGACCTGCAGTCGGTGGCCGTCGAGGCGCACCGGCTCATCGACGACCAGTACGCGGTCTTCAACGACGAGGTGATGCCGGCGCTGCAGCGCGCGGGCATCGTGATCCTCAACCACGCCGACCGCGACGCGGCTCAGCGGCGCTGGGTGGACGACTTCTTCCAGCGCCAGGTGCGGCCGCTGCTGGTGCCGATCGGGCTCGACCCCTCGCACCCGTTCCCGATGGTGGCCAACAAGTCGCTCAACTTCATCGCCCGGCTGTCGGGGCGCGATGCATTCGGGCGCGCCAACGGCATCGCCATCGTCAAGGTGCCGCGGGTGCTGCCGCGTGTGATCCGCCTGCCCGACGCGCTGGCACCGGGGCAGCAGGCCTTCGTGCTGCTGACCAGCGTGATCCGCGCCCACCTGGGCGAGCTGTTCCCGGGCCGCGAGGTCGAGACCTTCTCGCAGTTCCGCGTCACGCGCGACTCCGACCTGGACGTCGACGAGGACGACGTCACCAACCTGCGCCAGGCGCTGCGCACCGGGTTGACGACGCGCCACTTCGGCCAGGCGCTGCGCCTGGAGGTGGTGAAGAGCTGCCCGCCCGAGCTGTACGAGTTCCTGCTGCAGCAGTTCGACCTGCCCGAGGCGGCGCTCTACAAGGTCAACGGCCCGGTCAACCTGGTGCGGCTGAACCAGCTGATCGAGCAGGCGGACGAGTCGGCCGCGTCGGTGGCGCTGCGCTTCCCGGCGCACGAGCCGGCCTGGCCGCACGCGGCGCTGCCGCGCGAGGGCTCGATCTTCGCGGCGCTGCGCGAGCGCGACGTGCTGCTGCACCACCCGTTCGAGAGCTTCGAGCCGGTGGTGCAGTTCCTGCGCGAGGCGGTGTCCGACCCCGACGTGCTGGCGATCAAGCAGACCATCTACCGCACCGGCAGCGAGAGCCCGCTGATGGAGGCGCTGATCGAGGCGGCGCGGCGCGGCAAGGAGGTGATGGCGGTCGTCGAGCTGAAGGCGCGCTTCGACGAGGAGGCCAACATCAACTGGGCCGAGCGGCTGGAGGCCGTCGGCGCGCAGGTGGTCTACGGCATCGTCGGCCTGAAGACCCATGCCAAGCTGCTGCTGGTGACGCGCCGCGAGGGCGCGCAGCTGCGCCGCTATGCGCACCTGTCGACCGGCAACTACAACCCCAAGACCGCGCGCCTGTACACCGACGTCGGCTACTTCACCGCCGACCCCGACCTGACCGGCGACGCCGAGGCCGTGTTCCAGCAGCTCGCCAGCCAGACCCGCACGCGCCCGATGCGGGCCGTCCTGCAGGCGCCGTTCACGCTGCACCGGCGCATCGGCCAGCTGATCGAGCGGGTCGGCGCGGCGGCGCGTGCCGGGCGGCCGGCACGCATCGTCGCCAAGGTGAACGCGCTGACCGACCTGCAGCTGATCGAGAAGCTGGTGCGCGCGTCGCAGGACGGCGCGAGCATCGACCTGATCGTGCGCGGCGCCTGCCAGTTGCCGCCCGGCCTGCCCGGCGCGACCGAGCGCATCCGCGTCCGCTCGGTGGTCGGCCGTTTCCTCGAGCACACCCGCGTGCTCTACTTCCGCTGGGGCGAGCGCGAGGAGGACGAGGTGCTGTACCTGTCGAGCGCGGACTGGATGAGCCGCAACATGTTCCGCCGCATCGAGATCGCCTGGCCGGTGCGCGACGCCGCGCTGCGCCAGCGCGTGATCGACGAATGCCTGGTGCCCTACCTGCACGACCGGCTGGACGCCTGGACGCTGCTGCCCGACGGCCGCTACGAGCGCGCCGGCAGCGAGGGCCCGGGCGCGCAGCAGGCGCTGCTGCAGCGCTACGCGGGTTGACCATGGACCTGATCCTCTGGCGCCATGCCGAAGCCGTCGAGCGCGAGGGCGTCGACGACCTGAAGCGCGCGCTGACGCCCAAGGGCGAGCGCCAGGCGCAGAAGATGGCCGACTGGCTGAATCACCGCCTGGCCCATTCGACGCGTGTGCTGGTCAGCCCGGCGCTGCGCTGTCAGCAGACCGCCAAGGCGCTCGGCCGCTCGTTCAAGACGCTCGAAGCGCTGGCCCCGGACGCGTCGCCCGAGGCGTTGCTGAAGGCCGCGCGCTGGCCCGACGCGAACGAGCCGGTACTGCTGGTCGGCCACCAGCCCACGCTCGGCCAGCTGGCGGCGCAACTGCTGGCCGGCCAGGCGCTGCCCTGGGCGGTGAAGAAGGGCGCGGTCTGGTGGCTGCGCAACCGCGACCGCGAGGGCGCCGCGCCGGTGGTGCTGCAGGCGGTGATGGCGCCGGACTGCCTGTAGGAGCCTGCGCGGCAGAAACCCGGGCCCGCGCCGGGCGGCCAAGGCCGCTGGCGTAGGCGCGACGTGCGGCGCGGGCTGGACGCCCGCGCAAGCGGCGCAACACCCGCCAGTGGCCTTGGGTGACCCGGCCCGAAGGGTTGAGCCCGCCAAGGGGCGCATGCGTCGTTGCACCCCTTGCCCGGGCGGCCAGCCCGGGCTGCAGGCTGCGCCTAGCCTGCGCCCCTTGGCGGGCTCAACGCGGGCCCGGGTTTCTGCCGCGCAGGCTCCTGGAGGAGCGCGCGCGGCGCCTCAGCCGCGCAGCGTCAGCTTCAGCACGCCGCCGCGTGTCCAGGCCTCGGCCTCCTCCTGGAGCAGGTACAGCGTGCGCGGATGCGTGGCGGCCCAGTCGGCGCCGAAGTCCAGCCGCGCGACGCTGCCCTGGCGGCGCAGCGACAGCGCGTCGGTGCGCACCTCGCCGCGCGCGTGGCACTTGATGATCGCCAGCCGCAGGCACAGCACCTGCCAGGCGAAGGCCTCCTGCGTCAGCGCGGCCTCGATCTTGCGCAGCCCGCCGCGCTGGCCCAGCACCAGCTCGGCCACGCGGCGCTGCTGGCTCTGCGAGAAGCCGGGCGCGTCGACATGGCCCAGCAGGTAGGCGCTGTGGCGGTGGTGGTCGTGGTGCGAGACCATCATGCCCATCTCGTGCAGCGCGCAGGCCCACAGCAACTCGCGGCGCGCCTCGGGTGCCGCCTTGGGCCCGATCTGCTCGTACAGCGCCTCGGCCACCGAGGCGACGCGCCGCGCCTGGTCGGTGTCGACCATGAAGCGGCGCTGCAGCTCGCGCACCGAGGCATCGCGGATGTCGTGGCCGTCCTGCTCGAGCGCGGCCGCGTGCAGGCGCTCGTCGAGGTCGAAGATCACGCCCTGGCGCAGCGCGCCGCGCGCCGGCTGCAGCGACTCGATGCCGAAGTGCGCCGCCAGCGTGTAGAGGATGGCGATGCCGCCGGCGATCACCGCGCGGCGATCGTCCTTCAGGCCGGGCAGCGACAGGCGATCGACGCGCCCGGCCTGCAGGCAGCGCTCCATCAGCCAGCGCAGGCCGTCGGGCGTGATGCGGCCGTCGGTGATGCCGCTGGCGGCCAGCAGCTGCGACACCGCGCCGACCGTGCCCGAGGAGCCCAGCGCCTCCTCCCAGTGCACCGCGGCGAACGGCTCGAGCGCTTCTTCCAGCTCGGCGCCGGCGGCCACCTGCGCGGCGCGGAAGGCCTGCTCGGTGAGCCGGCCTTCGCCGAAGTAGCGCATCGACAGGCTGACGCTGCCGACGCGGAAGGACTCGGCGCGCAGCGGCTTGCGGCCGTGGCCGAGGATCATCTCGGTGGAGCGCCCGCCGATGTCGATCACCAGGCGCGGCAGGCTGGAGGGCTGCAGGCGCGCCACGCCGGCGTAGATCAGGCGCGCCTCCTCGCGGCCGGAGATCACCTCGATCGGCTGGCCCAGCACGGTCTGCGCGCGCGCCAGGAAGGCGTCGCGGTTGCGCGCCTCGCGCAGCGTCTGCGTGGCCACGGCGCGCACCTGCCCGGGCGCGAAGCCCTTCAGGCGCTGCGCGAAGCGCGCCAGGCAGGCCAGCCCGCGCAGCGCGGCTTCCTCGGTGAGCAGGCCGTTGGCATCGAGCCCGGCGCCCAGGCGCACGGTCTCCTTCAGGTAGTCGACGCGCCGGTAGCGGCCGTGCGGCACCTGCGCGATCTCGAGCCGGAAGCTGTTCGAGCCCATGTCGATCGCGGCGAGCTGGCCGGGCCAGCGGGTCTCTTGCAGGGGCGTCGGCACCGGGCTCATGCAGCGATTGTGGGGGCAAACCACACGCCGGCCGGGGTTGCGGCGCGTTCCTAGAATCGCGGCCTTCCGAGCCTCTGGAGACGAACGACATGCTGCAGCAGGAGATCGACAGCCTCGTGCCCGCGAGCGCGTATTCGCGGCGCCGGTTCGTGCGCACCAGCCTGGGCAGCGGCTTTGCCGCGGCCGTGCTGCCGGTGACGGCGCAGACCATCAAGACCGATACCAGCGGCGTCACCACCGGCGAGGTGACGATTCCGGTGGGCGACTTCAAGCTGCCCGTGTACCGCGCCCACCCGGAGGGCCGCGTCAACGGCCTGCCGGTCGTGCTCGTGATCTCGGAGATCTTCGGCGTGCACGAGCACATCGCCGACGTCACGATCCGCTTCGCCAAGCTCGGCTACCTGGCCATCGCGCCCGAGCTGTTCGTGCGCCAGGGCGACGCGCAGAGCTACGGCGAGGTGGCCAAGCTGATCGCCGAGGTGGTCTCGAAGGCGAGCGACGCGCAGGTGATGGGTGACCTCGATGCCACGGTCGCCTGGGCCAAGGCGCAGGGTGCCGACACGGGCAAGCTCGGCATCACCGGCTTCTGCTGGGGCGGCCGCACCACGCTGATGTACGCGGCGCACAACCCGGGCGTGAAGGCCGCGGTGGCCTGGTACGGCCCGGTGGCGCGCAGCTACCACCCGGGCGACAGGACCGCGCTCGACGTGGCCGGCCAGATCAAGGGGGCCGTGCTCGGCCTGTACGGCGGGGCCGACGCCGGCATCCCGAACGACACGGTCGAGAAGATGCGCGACGCGTTGAAGGCGGCCGGCAACACGCGCTCGGCGTTCGTGATCTACCCGGACACGCCGCACGCCTTCCACGCCGACTACCGCCCGAGCTACCGCAAGGAGCAGGCCGAGGACGGCTGGAAGCGCGCGACGGCCTGGTTCAAGGCGCACGGGGTGGGCTGAGCGGGTGGGCTTGACAGCTCAGGCATGATGAATGGGCCGCGGTTCTCCGCGGCCTTTTTCATGCCCGCACCATGACCCTGTTCGCGATCGTTCTCGCCACCTTCGCCGGCGGACTGCTGTCCGTGCTGATCGCCGCCAGCCTGACGCTGGCGATGCTCGGCCGCGTGGTGCAGCACCTGGTCAGCCTGTCCACCGGCGTGCTGCTGTCGACCGCACTGCTGAACGTGCTGCCCGAGGCCTTCGAGGGGCACGGGCCGGACCATCCCGAGCCGCAGGCGCTGTTCGCCACGCTGCTCGGCGGGCTGCTGTTCTTCTTCCTGCTCGAGAAGGCCGAGCTGTACCGCCACGGCCACCACCACGAACACGACGAGCACCACCATCACCACGGCTTCGACCGCCACCAGGCCGGGCGCGGCGGCTGGAGCGTGCTGCTGGGCGACAGCATCCACAACTTCTGCGACGGCGTGATCATCGCCGCCGCCTTCCTGGCCGACCTGCAGCTGGGCGTGGTGACCGCGCTGGCGATCGTCGCGCACGAGATCCCGCAGGAGGTGGGCGACTACATCGTGCTGCTCAACGCCGGCTTCTCGAAGGGCCGGGCGCTGCTGTACAACGCCCTGTCCGGCGCCGCGGCGGTGCTGGGCGGCGTGCTCGGCTACTTCGTCGTGGGCGCCTGGGAAGCGCTGTTCCCGTACCTGCTGGTGGTGGCGGCCAGCAGCTTCATCTACGTGGCCACCGCCGACCTGATCCCGCAGCTGCAGCTGCGCCTGTCATGGCGCGCGACGCTGCTGCAGCTGCTGTGGCTCGGGGCCGGCCTGGCCATCGTGCTGGTGGCCGGCCACTTCCTGCACGAGCACTGACGTCTATCGGACGACCAGCACCGGCACGGTCGAGTGCGTCAGCACCTTCTGCGTCTCGCTGCCCAGCAGCAGTGCGGTGACGCCGCGCCGGCCGTGCGAGGCCATCACGAGCAGGTCGCATTCCTGCTGCTTGGCGTGGTCGATGATCGCTTCCCACGGGTGCAGCGCCTCGACGGTGTGCGCCTTGCACTCCAGCCCGGCCGCCTTGGCGGCCTCGACCACGGCACCCACGCGCTTGGCCGCGATGCGCTCCTGCGCGTCGAAGAACTCCTGCGGCGGCGTGGGCTGCATCTCGGAGATCGCGCTGTAGGGGAAGGGCTCCTTGACGCTGATCGTGTAGACCTGTGCGCCCACCGACTTGGCGAGCGCGATCGCGGTGTCGACGGCCTTCTGGGTGATGTCGGAGCCGTCGGTCGGGACGAGGATGCGCTTGAACATGGTCTCTCCTGGACTGTGGGTGACGAGAGTGTTCCCGCGCAGCCTAGGACGGTGCTTGACGGCGGTCAACGCCCGGCGTTCATCCCCGCGCCACCGGTCGGGTCGGATCGGCGCACCACTCGCTCCAGGAGCCGGGGTAGAGCCGCGAGCCGGCGAGCCCGGCATGTTCCATGGCCAGCAGGTTGTGGCAGGCGGTGACGCCCGAGCCGCACTGGTGCACGGTGGCGCCCGCGGCATCGCGGCCGAGCAGGGCCTCGAACTCGGCACGCAGGGCGCCGGCCGGCTTGAAGCGGCCGTCGGCGCCCAGGTTGTCCTTGAAGAAGCGGTGCAGTGCGCCGGGGATGTGGCCGGCCACCGGGTCGAGCGGCTCGACCTCGCCGCGGAAGCGCTCGGCGGCCCGCGCATCGACCAGCCGAACGCGGCCGAGCTGCGCGGCCAGCGCGTCGGCCTCGAGCGTCGGCGCGAGCGAGGCCCGCGCCGGGTAGGGCGGCG
>QJOU01000084.1 GCA_003265685.1 Piscinibacter caeni
TGGCCGGCGCGCTCGGCGGCACGGCCGCGGCATTGCTCGAGCTGGCGCCGGAGCTTGTGCCGCTGCTCGGGGCGGCCGCCGGCACGCCGGGTGCGGCCGGCTCGGCGCACCGGCTCCGCCTGGCGCTGCGCCGGCTGTGGCACACCAGCGCGCGCTGCATCGGCCCGCTGGTGCTGTTCCTGGACGACCTGCACCACGCCGACGAGGCCAGCCTGCCGCTGCTGGCCGGCCTGCTGCACGACGACCCGGCCGAGGATGGCGCGGCGCTGCTGCTGGTGCTGGCCTGGTCCGACGACGAGCCAGTCCCCCCCAGCCCGGCGCGTGACGCTGCGCTCGACGGGCTGCGCGCCAGCGTGGTGGACCCGATGGAGATCCGGCTCGGCCCGCTCGCACCGGACGCGCTGGCCGGGCTGCTGGCCGACACGCTCGGGACCGCGCCGCCGCAGGCCGCCCCGCTGGCGCAACTGCTCGGCCGGCGCTGCGGCGGCAACCCGCGCTTCGTCATCGAGTACGTCGAGGCGCTGTGGCGCGCCGGCCTGCTGCGCCGGGAGCCCAGCGGCTGGGCCTGGGACCTCGCCGCGATCGAGGCCACCCCGGTGCCGGACGGCGTGGTCGGTCTGGCCGCACAAGGCCTCGGCCGGCTCGCGGACCCGGTGCGTTCGGCCGTGCAGCTCGCCGCCGCGCTGGGCGAGCGCTTCGACCTGGCCACCCTGGCCCGTGCCGCCGCGCTGGCGCCGGACGAGCTGCGCGGGCGGATGCGGGCGGCGGCGGACGCCGGCCTGCTGGTGCTGGCCGGCGACAGCGGCCGTTTCTTGCACGAGGGCCTGCGCCAGGCCGCCGGCGCGTCCGTGCCCGAGCCGCAGCGCCCGGCGCTGCACCTGCAGCTCGCGCGGGCCCTGGATGCGGAGGCCGGGTCGCGCGCCGAGCGGCTGTTCGAGATCGCGGCGCAGTACCGGCTGGCCGACCCGGAGTCGCTCGCCGGTCCCGAGAAGGAACTCGCCGCCGAGCGCATGGAGCGCGCCGCCCGCCGGGCCCGCGCGGCCGGCGCGCATGCCCTGGCGGCCGAGCTGTACGCTGCCGCGCGGGCACTGTGCCGCGAGGCGCCGGCGGCGCAGCGCTTCGCGCTGCTGCTCAGGCAGGCCGACTGCGCGCTCGCGACGGGCCAGCCCGACGCCGCGCAGGCCCTGCTGCAGCAGGCCGGGGCGCTGGCGGCATCGCCGCTCGACCGCGCGTCGCTGCAGCGCCTGCAGCTCCAGCTGCACGTGCTGCGCTCGGAGAACACCCTGGCCGTCGAGAGCACGCTGGCGTGCCTGCGCGACCTGGGCATCGCGCTGGAGGCGCACCCGGACGAGGCTCAGGTGCAGGCCGAGTTCGACGCCGTCTGGCGCCGGCTCGACGGCCGCGCGCCGCAGGCGCTGGCGGCGCTGCCGCTGTCCGGCGACGTCGAGCTTCGGCGGGCCACCCGGCTGCTCTCGGTGCTGCTCGGCCCCGCCTACTTCACCGACTTCCGCGCCTACTGCCTGATCCTGTGCCGCATGGCCCGGCTCATGCTCGAGCGCGGCCGCACCGAGGCCAGCGCCCATGCCTGCGCCTTCCTCGGCGTCGTGCTCGGGCCGGTGTTCCGCCGCTACCACGACGGCGAGCGTTTCGTGCAGCTCGCCTGCCTGCTCGCCGAGCGCGGCGAGGCCGGGGCGAGCCGGGCCGCCATCCACTACGCGCGGGCGCTGGTGGCCGGCTGGACGCGCCCGCTGGACGAGGCCGTCGACGCGATGCGCCGCGCCATCGCGCTGGCGGAGGAAGACGGAGACACTGCTTTTGAATGTTATGCGCGCTCGCAGCTGGTCGGCTTCCTGCTGCGGCGCGGCGACCCCCTGGACGCCGTGGCCGGCGAGGCCGAGCAGCACCTGGCCCGGGTGCGCGCGGCCCGCTTCGACGACGTGGCCGGCATGATCGTCGCGCAGCAGCGCTTCATCGCCGCGCTGCAGGGCCGCACCGCCGCGCTGGACCGCTTCGACGGCCCGGACTTCGACGCCGCGGCCTTCGAGGCCGGGCTCGGCGACCGGCGCACCGCGACGAGGGCCTGCTTCCACTGGATCCTGCGGCTCGAGGCCAGCCTGCTGGCCGGCGACCCCGCCGGGGCGCTGGCACATGCCGAGCGTGCGCAGCCGCTGCTCTGGTCGGCCGCCGCGCACCTGCCGCTGCGCGACTACCACTGCTGCAGCGCGCTCGCGCTGGCGGCGCAGGGCGAGCCGGCCGACGCGGCGCAGCGTGCCGAGGCGCGGGCCCGGCTGCAGGCGCACCTGGCGCAGCTGGCGGAGTGGGCCGAGGTGAACCCCGGCACCTTCGCCGACCGGCACCGGCTGGTGGCCGCCGAGATCGCGCGCCTGGACGGGCGCGACGCCGACGCGACCAGCCTGTACGAGCAGGCGCTCGCCGCCGCGCGCGCCGGCGGCTTCGTGCACACCGAGGCGCTGGCCAGCGAGCTGGCGGCGCAGTTCCACCGCGCGCGCGGCCACCCCGTGATCGCCGAGGCCTACCTGCGCGACGCCTGGCGCCACTACGAACGCTGGGGCGCTGCCGGCAAGCTGCGCCAGCTCGAGGCGCGCCACCCGCAGCTGCGCCCCGCGGCGCCGGCCGCGCCCGCCGCGGCGCTCGACCAGCTGGCCATCGCCAAGGCCGCGCAGGCGATCTCCGGGCGGCTCGTGCTCAGCGAGCTGGTCGACACGCTGCTGCGCGTGGTGCTGGAGCAGTCCGGCGCGCAGCGCGGCGCGCTGCTGCTGGCGCGCGGCGGCTCCGCGCTGGCGCTGGCCGCGCTGGCGCAGGTGCGCGACCAGACCATCCACGTGCAGGCGGACCCGGCCGGGCCGGACGCTGCGCTGCCGGACAGCGTGCTGGACTACGTCGAGCGCAGCGGCACGCCGGTGCGGCTGGCCGACGCGCACGCCGCGCACGCGTTCGAGGCCGACCCCTACTTCGCGGCCGCCGCGCCGCGCGCGCTGCTGTGCCTGCCGCTGCTGCGCCGCGGCGCGGCGGTCGGCGCGCTGTACCTCGAACACCGCGAGCTGCCCGGCGTGTTCACCGCGGCACGCCAGGGCGTGCTGGAGCTGCTCGCCGGCCAGGCCGCCATCGCGCTGGAGAACGCCGCGCTGTACGCCGAGCGCGACCGCGAGATCCAGGAACGGCGCCGCGCCGAACAGGCGCTGCGCGCCAGCGAGGCGCGTTTCCGCCGGCTGGTCGAGTCCGACATCATCGGCGTGTTCTTCTGGTCGCTGGACGGCCGCATCGGCGAGGCCAACAGCGCCTTCCTGCAGATGATCGGCTGCAGCCGCGACGATCTGCTCGCCGGCCGCATCGACTGGGCCGCGATGACGCCGCCCGAGCACCGCGAGCGCGACCGCCAGGCCGGCGAGGAACTGCGCCGCCGCGGCGCCTGCAGCGCCTACGAGAAGGAGTACCTGCTGCGCGACGGCACGCGCCTGCCGGTGCTGATCGGCGCCGCGCTGCTGGAGGGATCGAACGACCGCGGCGTCGCCTTCGTGCTCGACCTGAGCGAGCGCCGCCGCGCCGAGGCGGAGCAGCGCGCCCGCGCCGCCGCCGAGGCGGCCAACCAGGCCAAGAGCGAGTTCCTCGCCAACATGAGCCACGAGATCCGCACGCCGATGAACGCGATCATCGGCATGTCGTGGCTGGCGCTGCAGGGCCCGCTGGCGGCGCAGCAGCGCAACTACGTCGAGAAGGTGCACCGCTCGGCCGAATCGCTGCTCGGCGTCATCAACGACATCCTCGACTTCTCCAAGATCGAGGCCGGGCACCTGGAGATGGAGGACATCGCGTTCTCGCTCGGCGACGTGCTCGACCATGTCGCCGGGCTGCTCGTGCTGAAGGCCGAGGAGAAGGGCCTCGAGCTGCTGCTGGACCTGCCGCAGGATCTGCCCGCGCAGCTGCGCGGCGACCCCTCGCGGCTCGGCCAGGTGCTGCTGAACCTGGGCAGCAACGCGGTCAAGTTCACCGAGCGCGGCAACGTCGCCATCGGCGTGCGCGCGCTGGAACGTTCGGCCGACGCGGTGCGGCTGCGCTTCGAGGTGCGCGACAGCGGCATCGGCATCTCCCCCGCGCAGCGCGAGCGGCTGTTCCAGCCCTTCTCGCAGGCCGACGCGTCGACCAGCCGGCGCTTCGGCGGCACCGGGCTCGGACTGGCGATCAGCCGCCACCTGGCGCAGCGCATGGGCGGCACGCTCGACGTGGACAGCACGCCCGGGCAGGGCAGCTGCTTCCACTTCGATGCCCGCTTCGGACTCGCCGCGCCCGCCGCGCCGCCCGAGGTGGCGCTGCCGCCGGGCCTGCACGGGGCACGCGTGCTGGTGGTCGACGACAACGAGCTGGCGCGCGAGCTGCTGCAGCGCATGTGCGGCTCGCTCGGCCTGGAGGCCGACGCGACCGACGACGGCGCGCCGGCGGTGCAGGCGGTGGCCGCCGCCGACGCGGCCGACCGGCCCTACCGGCTGGTGCTGCTGGACTGGCGCATGCCGGGCCTGGACGGCATCGGCTGCGCCGGCCGCATCGCCGCGCTGGCGCTGCGCCATCCGCCGCCCACGGTGCTGATGCTGACCGCCTTCGCACGCGAGGAGGTGCAGCGCCGCCTGGCGGCCGAGAGCGTGCGGGTGGCCGCCACGCTGGTCAAGCCGGTCACGGCGTCGACCCTGCTCGACGCCTGCCTGGCTGCGCTGCACGCGCCCGGCCGCGTGCCCTCGCGCGATGCGCGGCGCGAGGAGGCGCTGGCCGCGCATGCCGCGCGCCTGGCCGGCACCCGGGTGCTGCTGGTCGAGGACAACCCGATCAACCAGGAGCTGGCGCGCGACATGCTGGGCCGCGCCGGGCTGCAGGTGCAGGTGGCCGGCGACGGCGCGCAGGCGCTCGCCCGCCTGGCGCAGGCGCCGTTCGACGTGGTGCTGATGGACTGCCAGATGCCGGTGATGGACGGCTACGCCGCGACCCGCGCGCTGCGGCAGGACCCGCGCTGGCGCGACCTGCCGGTGATCGCGATGACGGCCAACGCGATGGCCGGCGACCGCGAGGCGGTGCTGGCCGCCGGCATGAACGACCATGTGGCCAAGCCGATCCGGGTCGACGAGCTGTTCGGCGCGCTGGCCCGCTGGGTGCCGGCGCGCGCCGGCGCACCGGCCCCGCGCTGGCCCGGCATCGATCCCGCCGGCGCGCTGGAGCTGCTGGGCGGCAACGAGGCGCTGCACCTGCGGCTGCTGGGCATGTTCGTGCAGCGCGAGGCGGACTTCGTGGCGCGCTTCGGCGCCGCCCGCGCCGGCACGGACGCGTCGGCGGCCGTCCGGCTCGCGCACGACCTGCGCGGCGTGGCCGCGACGCTCGGCGCCAGCGCCCTGGCCGAGGCCGCCGGCGCGCTCGAACAGGCCAGCCTGAACGACGCCGCGCCGGCCGAGGTCGACGCGCGGCTGGCGCAGGTGGCGCGCCTGCTCGACCCGCTGGTCGCGGCGCTGCGGTCCGATCCGCAGGTGATGGCCGCCGCGGCGACGGCGCGCCGCTGACCCCCTCGGGCGCTCAGGCGCCGTCGGCCGGCGCGAATCCCACCGTCACCTTCAGCCCGCGCCCGTCGGCGCGCGGCTCGAAGCGGACCGTGAGCCCGTGCAGCGTGGCGACTCGCCGCACGATCGACAGGCCGAGCCCGCTGCCGGACTCGTCCTGGCCCTCGGCGCGGTGGAAGCGTTCGCCGAGCTGCTCGAGCTGCGCCGGCCCGATCGGCTCGGCATCGTTCTCGACCTCGAGCGCGTGCTCGCGGAAACGCAGCACGACGGTCGAGCCCGGCGTGGCGTAGCGCACCGCGTTGTCCAGCAGGTTGCGCAGCAGCACGGTGAGCAGGTCCGGGTCGCCGAGCAGCGCGAGCGGCGGGCGCGGGCCACCCTCCAGGCCCTCGCAGGCCAGCTCGACGCGGCGCCGCTCGGCCAGCGCGAGGCAGTCGCCCATCGCCTGGGCCACGATCTCCGGCCAGGCGATGTCGCGTTGCGCCACGGCGGAGCTGTCCGACTCCAGCCGCGCCAGCGCGAGCATCTGCGTCACCAGCCGGTCCAGCCGCGCCAGCCCGCGGTCGAGCTGCGCCTCGGCGCGCTCGCGCTCGGCGCCCGGCGCGGCCCGGCGCAGCACGTCCCACTGCGCGCGCAGCACCGCCAGCGGCGTGCGCAGCTCGTGCGCCGCGTCGGCGGTGAAGCGGCGCTCGTGCGCGAGCACCGCCTCGATGCGGCGGAACAGGCCGTTCATCGCGTCCAGCAGCGGGCGCAGCTCGATCGGCGCGGCCTCGACGCGCACCGGCTGCAGTTCGTCGGCGCCGCGTGCGCGCAGCTCGGCGCTGAGCTGCTCGACCGGCGTGAGCGAGCGGCGCACCGCCCAGGCCATCGCGACGAGCAGGATCGGCAGCATGGCCAGCCAGGGCAGCAGCTGCGAGAGCGTCAGGTCGTAGCTCAGCTCGTCGCGTTCGTAGACGCGCTGGCCGGCGGCGACCAGCCGGCTGCCGTCGAAGGACTGCAGGTAGTACACGCGCCAGGCTTCGCCCTCGATCTGCAGGTCGACGAAGCCCGCCGCGTCGGGCCGGTAGGGCAGCCGCACGCCCTCGCGGTCGGCGATGCCGAGCCGGCCCTGCGCGTCCCAGACCGCGATCGCCAAGTCGCGCATGTCGGACTCGCCGCTGGAGGCGGCGTCCGCCGGCGTCGGCGCGGAGCCGCCCGCCGGCAGGGCCACCGCCACCTGCACCTGCCGCGCCAGGCGGATCATCTCGGTGTCGAACAGCTCGTCGACCTCGTGCCGCGCGGCACGCAGCGACAGCAGCATCGCGGTGCCCCAGACCAGCGGCGCGCTGATCAGCAGGTACAGCAGCAGGCGCCTTCGAAGGCTCACGACTCGTCGCTGCCCAGTGCCGCGCCGAGCGCGTAGCCGACGCCGCGCACCGTGCGCACCACGTCGCGTGCCAGCTTGCGGCGCAGGTGGTGCACGTGCACCTCGAGCGTGTTGCTCTCGAGCGATTCGCCCCAGTCGTACAGCTTCTCTTGCAGCTGGGCCTTCGAGAGGATGCGCCCGGGGTTGGCCATCAGCGCCTCGAGCAGAGCGAGCTCGCGCGCCGTCAGGTCGACCGGCCGGCCCTGCCAGGTGACGCGGCGCGCGGCCGGCTCGAAGCCGAGGGCGCCGTGCTCCCACACCGCCGTGCTGCGCCCGCTGCGCCGGCGCGCCAGCGCGCGCAGGCGCGCCGCGAGCTCGTCGACGGTGATCGGCTTGACGAGGTAGTCGTCGGCGCCGGCGTCCAGGCCGGCGATGCGGTCCTCGACCCCGTCGCGCGCGGTCAGGATCAGCACCGGCACCTCGTGCCGCTTGCCGGCGCGCCAGCGCGCCAGCCACTGCATGCCGTCGCCGCCGGGCAGGCCGAGGTCGAGCACGACGGCGTCGTACTCCGCGCCGGCCAGCGCCGCGTCGGCACGTGCGCCGTCGCGGAACCAGTCGACCACATGGCCGAGCTGGCGCAGCCCGGCGGCCAGCGCATCGCCCAGCAGCGGGTCGTCCTCGACGATCAGCACGCGCATGCGGCGCTCGTGGCGTCAGGCAAAGGCGCGCAGGCCGGCGATCTGGCGCAGCGCCTGCTCGAACACCTCGGGCGGCTGGCCGCCCTGGATGAGGTGCTGCTCGTTCACCACCACCGAGGGCACCGCCGTGATGCCGAGCTGCTGCCAGTGGCGTTCGCGCTCGCGCACCTCGGCGGCGAACGCGCCGCTGTCGACCACCTGCGCCGCCGCGGCCGCGTCGAGCCCGGCCTCGGCCGCGCAGCGCAGCAGCACCTCGCGCGCACCGGGGTTCTCGCCGCGGCCGTGGTAGGCGCGCAGCAGCGCGTGCTTGAGGGCCCGTTGCGCGGCCGGGTCGATCGTGCCGGCCCAGTGCAGCAGGCGGTGCGCGTCGAAGCTGTTCCAGGTGCGCGAGCGGGCCTGCAGGTCGAAGGCGAAGCCGACCGCCGCGCCGCGTTCGCGCAGCGCGTCGCCGTTGCGCCGCACCTGCTCGGGCGTGATGCCGTACTTGCGCGTCAGGTGCTCCACGATGTCCTCGCCCTCGGGCGGCATCTGCGGGTTCAGCTCGAAGGGCTGGAAGCGCAGCTGCACGTCGAGCTCGCCGGCCAGGCGCTGCAGGGCGATCTCCAGCGCACTCAGCCCGACGGCGCACCAGGGGCAGACGACGTCGGACACGAAGTCCAGGGTCAGGGTGGGACGGCTCATGCCGCGAGTCTAGGGCGGCGGCGCCGGCCGCGCGCCGCGGTGGATCCTGTTCGCAGGGAAATCACAGGAGCAGGCATTCACTTACATCGCTGGCTGAGTGGCCGTCCGACACATGCGTATACATCCGGAGGGCGCAGGGTGACAGGATTTGGGATAATTTTCCCAATCATGGATGTCGCGAGCCATACCCACCAAGTCCTGACGGCGGCCCTGCGCCGGCTGCTGCGCCCGCTGTTCCGCGTGCTGCTGCGACAGTCCATGTCCTTCGTCGCCTTCGAGGAGCTGGCCAAGCGCGTCTACGTCGAGGTGGCGATGAACGAGTTCGCGATCGAGGGCAAGAAGCCCTCGATCTCGCGCGCCTCCATCCTCTCCGGGCTGACGCGCAAGGAAGTGCAGCGCCTGCTGGCCGAGTCGCCCGGCTACGAGGGCGACAGCGGCGAGCGCTACAACCGCGCCGCGCGCGTGCTGACCGGCTGGACACGCGACACCGAGTTCCTCGGCGAGGACGGCGAGCCGCGCGCCCTGCCCTTCGACGGCGACACCGGCTTCGCGGCGCTGGTGCGGCGCTACAGCGGCGACATGCCCGCGCGGGCCGTGCTCGACGAGCTGGTGCGCGTGGGTGCGGTGCGGCGCCGCGAGGACGGCCAGCATGAACTCGTAACGCGCGCCTACGTGCCGCAGCGCAGCGCGGCCGACAAGCTGGCCATCCTGGGCGCCGACGTGGCCGACCTGGTGGCCACCATCGGCCACAACATGGAGCACGGCGAGACCGATCCGCGCTTCCAGCGCAAGGTGATGTACCACAGCATCCCGGTCACGGCGCTGCCGGCATTCCGCAAGCTCGCGGCGGCGCAGGGCCAGACCCTGCTCGAGAGGCTCGACCGCTGGCTGCTGACCCACGACAGCGACATCCCGGCCGACGGCTCCGGGCCCGAGCGCCGGCGGGTCGGTGTCGGCATCCATTACTTCGAGGGGCCGGCCAGCGGCACGGCCCCGGATTCCCAAGGAGAACTGCCATGAACATGCTTCGTTGGCTGACCGGCCTGGCCGGTGCGATCGCCTTGCTGGCCGCGGGTTGCGGCGGCGGCGGTGGGATCGGCGGCACGGGCGCGCCGATGGGCACGATGCGCGTGTCGGTGACCGACGCCCCGGCCTGCGGCTACGACGAGGTCAACGTCTCGGTCGAGAAGGTGCGCGTGCACCGCAGCGCGAGCGCCAACCCGGACGATCCGACCGGCTGGTCCGAGATCGTGCTGAACCCGGCGCGCCGCATCGACCTGCTGTCGCTGACCAACGGGGCGCTCGAGGAGCTCGGCGAGATCGAGCTGCCCGCGGGCACCTACCAGCAGATCCGCCTGGTGCTGGCCGACAACGCCGGCACCAACCCGCCGGCCAACTCGGTGGTGTTGTCGGACACGAAGCAGGAGATCGCGCTGACCACGCCCAGCGCGCAGCAGAGCGGCCTGAAGCTGAACGCCGACGTCGAGGTGCCGGCCGGCAAGGTGCTCGACGTGGTGCTCGATTTCGACGCCTGCCGGTCGGTCGTCAAGCGCGGCAACTCGGGCCGCTACAACCTGAAGCCGGTGATCAGCGTGATTCCGCTGCTGTCCGACGCCGGCCTGCGCGTGGTCGGCTACGTCGACCCGACGCTGGTCGGGCCGGACACGGCGGTTTCGGTGCAGACCGCCGCCAGCGGCGTGCCGCCGACGCTGGTCAAGGCCACCATCCCGGACAGCACGGGCCGCTTCGTGCTGCGTCCGGTGCCCGAGGGCGAGTACACGCTGGTGCTGACCTCGCCGACCCACGCCACCGCGGTGATGACCGGCGTGCCGGTGACGGCGGCCGTGCCGACCACGGTCAGCACGCCACAGTTCCCGCTCGCCCCGGCCGCGGCCGCCTCGGCCCCGGTGCCGGTGTCGGGCAGCGTGCAGCCCTTCGATGCCACGGTGCGCGTGCTGCAGTCGCTGACCGGCGGCCCGACGGTCGAGATCGGTTTCGTGCCGGTGGACGCCGACACGGGCGGCTTCGCCACCGCGCTGGGCCTCGCAGCACCGCTGCGCACCGCCTACCCGGCGCCGGCGAACGCGCCCATCGTCTTCAGCGCCGACCCGGGCGCGGCGGGCCGCTACACGCTCGAGGCCGTGTCGGGCGCGGTGGCGCAGACGGCCGACGTGGACGTGAACGAGGTACCGGTACCTCCGGTTACCTTCGTCTTCCCCTGACCGCGACAATCTCAGGAGAACCCGCATGAAGACACGCGTCCTGTCGGCCGCCCGCGAGATCAGCCACTGGCGGCACTTCTTCCGCACCCGCGACGCCGCGTTGCGCCGCGCCGGACCGGCGACCGTACCGTTCGAGCGGGACGACAACCAGCCGGACACGCTGTACGCGCCCACCGAATGGGCCGAGACCGAGTGGCCCGACACCGACATCGAAGCGCCGGCGCGCTGACCCGCACCGGCCCCTCACGGAGCCTCCCCGCATGAAGACCCTTGCCTCCCTGGCCCTGGCCCTCGCGGCCCTGCCCGCCCTCGCGCAGACCAGCGTCGGCGTCTCGATCGGCATCCACCAGCCGGGCGTCTATGGCCGTATCGACATCGGCAACTTCCCGCCGCCGCCGGTGATCTATCCGCAGCCGGTGGTCATCGCACCGACGCCGGTGGCGGTGTACCAGCGCCCGGTGTACCTCTACGTGCCGCCGGGCCACCAGAAGGACTGGCGCAAGCACTGCTACCGCTACGCCGCCTGCGGCCAGCCGGTGTATTTCGTCCAGGAGCAGTGGGTCGTCGATCGCTGGGACGAACGGCGCGGCCGCGGTCGCGGCGACGATCATCCCGGCCGCGGCCACGGCAAGGGCAAGGGCAAGCACCGGGACGACTGATCGCCCCGCGCGCCCCGGCCCCGGGGGCGCTCAGAACCCGAACCTCGCCCGCAGGCCGAAGACGCGCAGCGACGGTGCCAGACCGTCGCCGCCCGGGCGACGGATCCATTGCAGGTCGGGCGAGAGTTCGAGGTGATCGTTGAGCTTCAGGCGGTAGTAGATCTCCGCGATCTGCTCGTTGCCGGCAGCCGCGTAGCCGGCCAGGCTGCCGTCGGCGGTGGCGCGGCGCCAGGCGTCGCCGGTGCGCAGCCAGCCGAGCGCCACGCGAGTGCGTCCTGCCCACGTCCCCAGGCCGCGCCGCCGTGTTCGAAGCCGAGCGTCAGCGCACTGTCGAAGGCGCCGTCGCCGCCGGTGCGCCGGCCCCAGCGGCCGAACAGGTTCCACTCGCTGCCGACCCGTTGGTCGAGCGACAGGCCCAGGCCGCTGTGGCGCTGGCGCGCCCCGAAGACATCGCTGCTGCGGCCGTTGCTCCAGGCGTACAGGCGGTAGTTGCCGCGCGGCTCGCCGTCGGCCTGCAGCGGCGAGGCTTCGAGCTGCGCGATCACGAAGGGCTTGCCGAACCCGCCGCTGAAGTTGGCGCCCCGCTCGCTCGCGAACGCGCCCGCCGACACGCCCCAGGCCCAGGCGCCGTCGGTGTCGAACCAGGCGAGCCGCGCGCCGGGGGCGAAGCCGTAGGCGTCGGCCCCGATGTCGCCACCCGAATCGAGCAGCGGGTTGTGCACGAACACGTTGTCGAGGAACTGCGTCGTCTCGTCGGCAGCCACCGCGTTCTGGTCGAACAGCGTGAACAGGTCGAGCTTGCCCAGCGTCAGCTCGACGCGCCGGCCCTGCTGCCCGTTGACGCCGCCGGCATCGAGCGCCCACTCGAGCCGGTAGCCCGCCTGCGCGAGGATGGCGAAGGAGTCGTCGGGGCCGGCGCCGGTCTCGAAGCCGGTCGAGTTCACCGCGCCGGTGTGGGTCGGGCGCGGGTTCACGCCGGTGCCCTGGCCGAAGCGCAGCTGCGCGAACGCGCTGCCCTGCGCATCGCCGATCGAACCGGCGGGTAGGCGCACGGACAGGTCGCCGCGGTAGTTCAGGCGTGACTGCGCGATGCCGTCGGCGCTGCCGCGCGCATTGATGCGCTGCCCCACGACCACCACGCCAGCCTCGATCTGCGGGCCGCCCGCGCCGGGCGGCTCGGCCGGCGCCGGCGCGGGCGCCACCTCGCCGGCCGGCGCTGCCGCGGCGGCTGCGGCGGGCGTGGCGGGACGCTGCTGCTGCAAGGCCCGCAACTGCCGCTCCAGCTCGGCATTGCGCTGCTCGAGCTGCTGCAGCCGCTCCAGCACCTGGCGCATCTGCTCGGCCAGCGCCGCGTCGTCGGCAGCCTGGGCGGGCGCCGCCAGCGCCAGGCCCACCGCCAGCAGCGGGATGCCGGCCCACCGTGGCCATTGCTTCAGGTCCATGGACTCGCCTCCTCCTTGATCCACGATTGCCGCCAGGACGTTCTCGCACTTGCGACGCCCGCCGGAAACACCGAACCCGTTGACCAGCCTACAGCGCCTCGACCACCACGAGCCCGTCGCGCCACTGAGCCGCCTGGTTCACACCAGCGCGCCTATCAGTGTCATTGGCGCACTTGCATTGAGCCTGCCGCACCCGGCTCCTAGACTGGCCTCTCACCCATCGACGCCGAAGGAGTACAGCATGTCGAACGAAGCGAAGTGTCCTTTCCCGCACGCCGCACCGAGCAACGCGAAGGCCGGCGGCCGCAGCAACCGCGACTGGTGGCCCGAGCAGCTCAACCTCGCCATCCTGCACCAGCACTCGCCCAAGTCCGACCCGATGGGCGCGGGCTTCGACTACGCGCAGGAGTTCAAGACGCTGGACCTCGACGCGGTGGTCAAGGACCTGACCGCGCTGATGACCGATTCGCAGGACTGGTGGCCGGCCGACTGGGGCCACTACGGCGGCCTGTTCATCCGCATGGCCTGGCACAGCGCCGGCACCTACCGCATCGCCGACGGGCGCGGCGGCGCGGGCCATGGCAACCAGCGCTTCGCGCCGCTGAACAGCTGGCCCGACAACGGCAACCTCGACAAGGCGCGCCGCCTGCTGTGGCCGATCAAGCAGAAGTACGGCAGGAAGCTCTCCTGGGCCGACCTGATGATCCTGGCCGGCAACGTGGCGCTCGAGTCGATGGGCTTCAAGACCTTCGGCTTCGCCGGCGGACGGCCGGACATCTGGGAACCCGAGGAAGACATCAACTGGGGCACCGAGATGAAGTGGCTGGCCACCAGCAAGGAGGCCAACAGCCGCTACTCGGGCGAGCGCCAGCTCGCCGACCCGCTCGGCGCGGTGCAGATGGGCCTGATCTACGTGAACCCGCAGGGGCCCGACGGCAACCCCGACCCGGTGGCCTCGGGCCGCGACGTGCGCGAGACCTTCGCGCGCATGGCGATGAACGACGAGGAGACCGTGGCCCTGGTGGCCGGCGGCCACACCTTCGGCAAGGCGCATGGCGCGGGGCCCGAGAGCCATGTCGGCCCCGAGCCCGAGGGCGCGCCCATCGAGGAGCAGGGCCTGGGCTGGAAGAACAGCTTCGGCACCGGCCGCGGCGTGCACACGATCACCAGCGGCATCGAGGGCGCGTGGAAGCCCAACCCGACGACCTGGGACATGGGCTACTTCGACATGCTGTTCGGCTACGAATGGGAGCTCACCAGGAGCCCGGCCGGCGCGCACCAGTGGACGCCGAAGAACTGCCGGCCCGAGCACCTGATCCCCGACGCGCACGACCCGTCGAAGAAGCACCCGCCGATGATGACCACGGCCGACCTGTCGCTGCGCTTCGACCCGGCCTACGAGAAGATCTCGCGCCGCTTCCACCAGGATCCGGCGGCCTTCGCCGACGCCTTCGCACGCGCCTGGTTCAAGCTGACCCACCGCGACATGGGCCCGCGCGCGCGTTACCTCGGCAAGCTGGTGCCCAAGGAAGTGCTGGTCTGGCAGGACCCGGTGCCCGCGGTGGACCATCCGCTGGTCGACGCGCAGGACATCGCCGCGCTGAAGGCCAAGGTGCTCGCCTCGGGCCTGTCGATCGGCCAGCTGGTGCGCACCGCCTGGGGCAGCGCCTCGACCTTCCGCGGCAGCGACAAGCGCGGCGGCGCCAACGGCGCGCGCATCCGCCTCGCGCCGCAGAAGGAATGGGCCGCCAACGACCCGGCCGATCTGAGTCGCGTGCTGGCGAAGCTGGAGGGCATCCAGAAGGAGTTCAACGCATCGGCCGCGGGCGGCAGGAAGGTCTCGCTCGCCGACCTGATCGTGCTGGCGGGCAGCGCCGCCATCGAGGCCGCGGCGAAGAAGGCCGGCCACGCGGTGAGCGTGCCCTTCGCGCCCGGCCGCACCGACGCGACGCAGGACCAGACCGACGTCGAGTCCTTTGCGGTGCTCGAGCCGCGCGCCGACGGCTTCCGCAACTACGTGCGCAAGGGGCTGGAAGCGGCGGTGCCCGAGCTGCTGGTCGACAAGGCGCAGCTGCTGAAGCTGACCGCGCCCGAGATGACCGCGCTGGTCGGCGGCCTGCGCGTGCTGGGCGCCAACGCCGGCGGCTCGAAGCACGGCGTGTTCACCGCGCGGCCCGAGACGCTCTCGAACGACTTCTTCGTCAACCTGCTCGACATGGGCACACAGTGGCAGAAGTCGGCCTCCGAGGGCGTGCTCGAGGGCCGCGATCGCCAGAGCGGCGCGCTGAAGTGGACCGCCACCACGGCCGACCTGGTGTTCGGCTCGAACTCGCAGCTGCGCGCGCTGGCCGAGGTCTACGGCAGCGCCGACGGCGAGGCGAAGTTCGTGCAGGACTTCGTCGCCGCCTGGGCCAAAGTGATGAACCTGGACCGCTTCGACCTGGCCTGAGCCGCACGGCTCAGGACGCCGCCGCGCCCTTGATCTGCAGCCCCTCGCAGGGGTCGTCGCGGGGCGCGGCCGGCGTCACCCAGACCAGGTCGTACTCGCTCGCCGAGGCCACCTGGCCCGGCTCGACGAAGCCGATCGCGAGCACGCGCCGGCCCGGCAGCAGCGGCGCCAGCAGCTGCGGCACGCCGTAGTCGCGCCGCACGTGGCCGTTGCCGGCGATCAGCAGCACCGGCCCGCGCGGCTGCGCGGCCAGGGCCTCGCGCAGGGTCTGCGCCATCGCGGCGTCGCGCCCGCGCTGGGCCCACACCATGCCCGGCATACGCGCCGCCGGCAACTGGCCGCAGTGGCCTTGCTGCAGGTCGTCCTCGAGCGCGCGGCGTGCGCCTGGCGCCAGCGGCGCGGCCTCCGCCGGTGCACGCAGCTCGGCGGGCAATGCCTCGCCGCCCTCGCGGGCCACCCGGCGCGCGAGTTCGCGCGGCAGGTTGCCGCCCAGCACGCGGTGGCCGGCCCGCGCAGCGGCGGCGAACACCGGCTCGTGCGCCGGCCAGCCCCAGCCCTCGGCATCGAAGCCGGCGCGCACCAGCGCCTCCAGCAGGGCCGCGCGGCCGGGTTCCGGCGGCAGCACCGGCTGAGCGCCGCGCGGCAGCTGCTCCACCACCACGGCCGTCGGCGCGCCGAGGGCAGCGAGCAGTTCGGCGCGCCGCGCGTGGTGGTGCGGGTTGTCGTGCAGCTCGCCGAGCAGCACCACGTCGCTGCCGCGCAGACGCTCGATCAGCTCGGCACGGGTGAGCGTGCGGCCGCCGGCCGTCTCGACGATGCGCTCCTCCGGCGCGCGCTGCCCTGCGCAGCCCGCCAGCAGCACGACCATCAGCAGCAGGCAACCCAGCGCGCGGCTCATCTCCCGCCGATTCTGCCCTGCGCCGCCGCGACGGGCCGTGCGTCGGGGCTACTTCGTCAGGATCAGCTTGCCGGCCGCCGTCAGGCGCAGCCGGTAATGCTCTCCCCGGTGTTCGATCAGCGCCTCGCGTTGCGCGCCGAGCAGCGTCTGGCTGTCCCAGCGCGGCAAGGTTGCCCCCTCGCGCGCCGGGGTCTGCGGCGCGCGGGGCTCGGGCGGAGGCGATGTCGTCATGTCAAAGATTCTAAATGCGAACCAGTCGCATTTGCTACGACGAACGCTCAGCCCGGTGCCGCAGACCCCCGGTGCAGGCGCTCCATCACCCGCTGCAGCACGCAGAACAGCCCGAGCAGCGCGCCGATCGCGATGCGCGTCCACCACGAGCTGAGCGAGCCGTCGAACATGATCAGCGTCTGGATCACGCCGAGCATCAGCACGCCGGTCAGGGTGCCCAGCACGTAGCCGACGCCGCCCGACAGCAGCGCCCCGCCGATCACCGTGGCGGCGATCGCATCGAGCTCCAGCCCCTGCGCATGCAGCCCGTAGCCCGACAGCGTGTAGATGCCGAACAGCACGCCGCCGAGCGAGGCGCAGCCGCCGCTGACCGCGTAGACCGCGATGCGCGTGCGCGCCACCGGCAGGCCCATCAGCAGCGCCGAGCGTTCGTTGCCGCCGAGCGCGTAGACGCTGCGGCCGAAGCCGGTGCCGTGCGCCAGCCACACCGCCAGCAGCAGCACCAGCAGCGCCACCACCACGCCGGGCGACACCTCGCCGAGCCCCGGCACCGGCAGGCGCGCCTGCGACCAGGCACTGAGCTGCTCGTTGGAGATCGCGATCGAGTCGATGCTGATCAGGTAACAAAGCCCGCGCGCCAGGAACATGCCGGCCAGCGTGACGATGAAGGCCGGGATCTGGAAGCGCTGGATCACCCAGCCCATGCCGGCGCCGAACAGCGTGCCGGCGGCCAGCAGCAGCGGGATCAGCACGACCGGCGACCAGTGCGCCCGCTCCACGCCCCAGGCCAGGCCCATGGTGGTGAGCGCCACCACCGAGCCGACCGAGAGGTCGATGCCGCCGGCGAGGATCACGAAGGTCATGCCGATCGCGACGACCAGCAGGAAGGCGTTGTCGATCAGCAGGTTGAGGAACACCTGGCCGGAGAAGAAGCCGGTGTAGGCGAGCGAGCCGGCCAGGTACATCACGCCGAACAGCCCGACGGCGACCCAGCTCGGCAGCGTTTGCGCGTTCAGCCTCATGCGGGCCGCCTCCAGAACCCGCTCACGAACGCACGCGCCTCGGCCGACTGCAGCAGGCACACGGCGAACACCACCAGCGCCTTGACCACCAGGTTCACCTCGGGCGGCACGCCGAGCGAGTAGATGCTCGTGGTCAGCGTCTGGATGATCAGCGCGCCCAGTACGCTGCCGCGCAGGCTGAAGCGCCCGCCCAGCAGCGAGGTGCCGCCCAGCGTCACCGCGAGGATGGCGTCGAGCTCGAGCAGCAGGCCGGCGTTGTTGCCGTCCGCGCTCTTCACGTTCGAGCTGATCATCAGCCCGGCCAGGCCGGCGGTCAGCCCGCAGAACGCGTAGACGCCGATCAGCAGCCCGCGCGCGTTGATGCCCGCCAGGCGCGCCGCCGCCGGGTTGCCGCCGCTGGCCTGGATGAACAGGCCGAGCGCGGTGCGATGCTTGAGCCAGGCCATCAGCGCCAGCAGCGCGGCCACCAGCCAGAGCGCGAACGGCAGGCCCAGGAACCAGCCGCCGCCGATGAAGAAATACGGCTTGTAGTAGATCGTGATGATCTGGCCGTTGGTGATGAGCTGCGCGATGCCGCGCCCGGCCACCATCAGGATCAGCGTCGCGATGATGGGCTGGATGCCCACCGCGGCCACCAGCACGCCGTTGAAGAGGCCGCACAGCATCGCGACGCCGAGCGCCGCGGCCAGCGCCAGCGGCAGCGAGGTGCGTGTCACGTAGGTCTGCTGGCCGTCGACGATCACGAGATGCCCGCCGATCAGCGCGGCCGCCACGGCGGCGGCGATGGCCACCGTCGCGCCCACCGAGATGTCGATGCCGCGCGTGGCGATCACGACGGTCATGCCCAGCGCCACCGCCATCAGCGGCGCGGCGCGGTTCAGGATGTCGACCAGCGCGCCGTAGAGATGGCCGTCGCGCCAGGCGAGCGCGAAGAAGGCCGGGTTGAGCACGCCATTGATGGCCAGCAGCACCAGCAGCACCACGGCGGGCCAGAACTGCGGATGCTCGGTGAGCCTCGCCTTCATGCCGCGACCTCGTCCTCGTGCCCCGCGACGATCGCCATCACGCGCGCCTCGTCGATCTCCGCGGCCGGCAGCTCGGCCACCTTGCGCCGCTCGCGCAGCACCGCGACGCGGTGGCTCGTCGCCAGCACCTCGTTCAGCTCGGCCGAGATGAACACCACCGCCAGGCCCTGGCGGCACAGCTCGAGCACGCGCTGCATGATCTCCTGCTTGGCCGCGACGTCGATGCCGCGGGTCGGTTCGTCGAGGATCAGCACGCGCGGCGCCGTGGCCAGCCAGCGCGCCAGGATGGCCTTCTGCTGGTTGCCGCCGGAGAGCAGGCCGATCGGCGTCTCGGCATCCGCGGTGACGATGCCGAGCTGCTCTATCAGGCGCTGCGCCAGGGCGCGCTGCTCGCGCGGTGCGAGGTGGCGGAACACGCCGCGGCGCGCCTGCAGCGCGAGCACGATGTTCTCGCGCACGCTCAGTTCCGCGACGATGCCCTCGGTCTTGCGCTCCTCGGGGCAGAACGCGAGCCCCGCGTGCAGCGCATCGCGCGGCGAGTGCAGCACGAGCGGCCGGCCTTCGAGGGTCAGGCCGCCGCTGTCGGCCCGGTCGGCGCCGAACAGCAGCCGCGCGGTCTCGGTGCGGCCGGAGCCGAGCAGGCCGGCCAGGCCGAGCACCGCGCCGGCGCGCACGTCCAGGTCGAGCGGCATCACGCTGCCGCGCCGCCCCAGGCCGCGCGCTTCCAGCAGCGGCCGGCTCTCGCCCTCGGCAGGGCGCTGCGCCACCAGGTCGCCCTCGCCCAGCGTGCGGCCGACCATCGCGCTCACCAGCGCGAGCCGCGGCAGGTCACGCGCGAGGTGCTCGCCGACCACGCGGCCGTTGCGCATCACCGTGATGCGGTCGGCCATCGCATAGGTCTGGTCGAGGAAATGGGTGACGAACAGGATCGCGACGCCGCGTTCCTTGAGCCGCCGCATCACCGCGAACAGGCGCCCGGTTTCGGCCTCGTCGAGGCTGGAGGTCGGTTCGTCGAGGATCAGGATGCGCGCCTGCCGGCTCACCGCACGCGCGATGGCCACCATCTGCTGCACCGCCACCGGGTACTCGCCGAGCAGGCGGTCCGGGTCGATGTCGAGCTGCAGCGCCGCCAGCGCCTCGCGCGCCGCGCGCCGCACCGCGCGCCAGTCGATCAGCCCGAGCCGCCGCGGCATGCGGCCGGCGAGGATGTTCTCCGCCACCGAGAGATTGGCGCAGAGGTTGACCTCCTGGTAGACGGTGGCGATGCCCAGCGCCTGCGCCTCGTGCGGCGAGGCCGGCCGCACCGCCTGGCCGCCGAGCGTGATGTGGCCCGCGTCGGGCGGGAACACGCCGGTCAGCACCTTGATCAGCGTCGACTTGCCCGCGCCGTTCTGGCCCATCAGCGCGTGCACCTCGCCGGGGAACAGGCGGAAGTCGGCCTGCTGCAGGGCCTGCACGCCCACGAACGAGCGGCTGACACCCTTCAGTTCCAGTATCGGCTCGAGGATCGGATCGATGGCGCACCCCTCACGAAAAAAAGGGCCTGCGCGCACCCTCACGCGCGCGCAGGCCAACCCTGGTCGGTGGAGACACCGCCAACCAACTCTCTCGCTCAGAGATCAGTACTTGCGCTTCGGGAACTCCTTGGCCGCCACTTCCATCGGGAAGACGCCTTCCTCGGTGACGATGCGGCGCGGCAGCGTCTTGCCGGCCTTCAAATCCTTGACCGCCTGCATCAGCTGGGGCCCGAGCAGCGGGCTGCACTCGACGCTGACGTTCAGCTTGCCGGCCATCATCGCCTCGAAGGCGCCCTTCACGGCGTCGATCGAGATGATCGTGATGTCCTTGGCCGGCTTCAGCCCGGCCTCCTCGATGGCCTGGATCGCGCCGATCGCCATGTCGTCGTTGTGCGCGTACAGCACGTTGATCTTCTTGCCCTCGGCCTTCAGGAAGGCTTCCATCACCTCCTTGCCCTTGGCGCGCGTGAAGTCGCCGGTCTGCGAGCGGATGATCTTGTAGCGCGGGTCCGCCTTGATGACTTCCTCGAAGCCCTTCTTGCGGTCGATAGCCGGGGCCGAGCCCACGGTGCCCTGCAGCTCGACGATGTTCACGTCGCCCTGGCCCTTGTAGTTCTCGAGCAGCCACTTGCCGGCGCGGCGGCCTTCTTCGACGAAGTCCGAGCCCATGAAGGAGACCCAGAGCGAATCGTCCTTCTCGTTGACCGCGCGGTCCGAGAGGATCACCGGGATCTTCGCCGCCTTGGCCTCGCGCAGCACCGTGCCCCAGCCGGACTCGACCACCGGCGAGAAGGCGATCACGTCGACCTTCTGCGCGATGAAGGAGCGGATCGCCTTGATCTGGTTCTCCTGCTTCTGCTGCGCGTCGGAGAACTTCAGCTCGATGCCGTGCTCCTTGGCCGCGGCCTTGATCGACTCGGTGTTGGCGGTGCGCCACTCGGACTCCGCGCCGATCTGCGAGAAGCCGAGCACGATCTTGCCCTGCGCGCGGGTCAGCGACGGGAAGGCCAGCGCGGCCGGCACCGCGGCCAGCGCGGCGAGGGTGTGTCGACGGGTGTTGTTCATCTTGTCTCCTGGTGGGTGGACGGCGTGTCGTCGAGGGTGGGCCGTGCCGGCAGGCCGTCGTGCGGCCGGTCGCAGCCTGGGGAGGAAACTCAGCCGCTCGCGGTGTAGGCGGTCTTCACGGTGGTGTAGAACTCGGCGGCGTACGAGCCCTGCTCGCGCGGCCCGTGGCTCGAGGCCTTGCGCCCGCCGAAGGGCACGTGCGGGTCGACCCCGGCGGTCGGCAGGTTGACCATCACCATACCCACCTGGGCATGGCGCTTGAAATGAGTGGCTCGGGAAAGCGACTCGGTGCAGATGCCGGCGCACAGCCCGAAGGGCGTGTCGTTGGCCAGCGCGAGCGCATGCTCGTAGTCGTCGGCGCGGATCAGGCAGGCGACCGGGCCGAAGATCTCCTCGCGCGCGATGCGGTGGCGCGGCTGCGCGACGAACAGTGCCGGGCTCAGGTAGTGGCCGCGCGTGGGCCGCTCGAGCGCCTCGCCGCCGGCGAGCCACTCGGCGCCTTCCTGGCGGCCGATGGCCACGTAGGCCAGGTCCTGCTCGAGCTGCTCGCGGCTGACCGCCGGGCCAATCTGCGTGCCGCGCTCCAGCGCGTGGCCGACCACCAGCGCGCGGGTGCGCTGGCGCATCGCCTCGGCGAAGCGGTCGAACACCGCCGACTCGACGATGATGCGGCTCGAGGCCGTGCAGCGCTGGCCGGTGGAGTAGTAGGCGCCCTGGATCGCGTGCTCGACGGCGCGGTCGAGCTGCGCATCGGCCAGCACGACGAGCGGGTTCTTGCCGCCCATCTCGAGCTGCACCTTGGCGCGCCGCGCCGTGGCGGCGGCGAGGATGGATTCGCCCACGCCCACCGAGCCGGTGAAGCTGATCGCATCGACCAGCGGGCTCTCGACGATGGTCTGCCCGACGCGCCGCCCGCTGCCCAGCACGAGGTTGAAGGCGCCCGCCGGCAGCCCGGCGCGGCTGATGATCTCGGCCAGCGCCCAGGCGCAGCCGGGCACCAGCTCGGCCGGCTTGAACACCACCGTGTTGCCGTAGGCCAGCGCCGGCGCGATCTTCCAGGCCGGAATCGCGAGCGGGAAGTTCCACGGCGCGATCAGCCCGACCACGCCGACCGGCTCGCGCGTGATCTCGACCTCCACGCCCGGCCGCACCGAGGCGAGCTTCTGACCCGGGATGCGCAAGGCCTCGCCGGCGAAGAACTTGAAGATCTGCCCGGCGCGCGCGGTTTCGCCGATGGCCTCGGGCAGCGTCTTGCCCTCCTCGCGGGCGAGCAACGTGCCGAGTTCGTCCTTGCGCGCGAGCAGTTCGCTGCCGACCGCATCCAGCACCTCGAAGCGGCGCTGCGGCGTGCTCGCGGCCCAGGCCTCGCGCGCGTCGGCGGCGGCGCGGATCGCGTTCTCGGCCTGCGCCGCGTCGGCCCGCGCGAACTCACCCACCACGTCGGACAGGTCCGACGGGTTCTCGCTCACGCCGAGCGTGACGCCGGTCTCCCAACGCCCGTTGATGTAGTGCTTGAAGGCGACGGCCATGTCAGCGCCCGATCGGCCGCCCGAAGGGCGCTGAGCGCCCCCTCGGGGGGCAGCGAACGAAGTGAGCTTGGGGGCGCATGTTTTCTTACAGGACGCGCACGCCGCCGGCGGCAAAGGCTTCGCGGTCCACGACCACCGGGTTGACCAGCGCAGCCCCGAGCGCCGGCTGCTCGATCTCGAAGCGGTCACCCGGCTCGACCTTCACGCCGTCGGCGAAACTCAGCGTGGCGGTGCCGAAGAAATGCAGGTGCACGTCGCCCGGCCGGCGGTGCTGCGGGTACTTGAAGTGGTGGTACTCGAGGTTCTCGAGCGAGTGGCACATGTTGGCCTCGCCGGTGGCGAAGGGCTTCTCCCAGATCACCTCGCCGCCGCGGCGGATGCGGCTCGTGCCCTGCAGGTCCGCCGGGATGGGCCCGGCCGCGAGCTCGGGGCCGACGGCGCAGGCGCGCAGCTTCGAATGCGCCAGGTAGAGGTAGTTCTGGCGCTCGGTGACATGGTCGGAGAACTCGTTGCCGACCGCGAAGCCGAGTCGGCAGGGCGTGCCGTCCGGCGCGATCCAGTACAGGCCCACCAGCTCCGGCTCCTCGCCCGCATCGAGCGCAAACGCGGGCGAGGGCAGCGGCGCGCCGGGCGCGACGACGATGCGGCCGTCACCCTTGTAGAACCATTCCGGCGCCACGCCGGCCTGGCCGGCCAGCGGGCGGCCGCCTTCCAGGCCCCACTTGAACATGCGCATCGAGTCCGACAGCGCCGACTCGGGCTGCGCGCCCACCTTGGCGTGCATCGCGTCGCGCGTGGCGGCGCTGCCCAGGTGGGTGAGGCCGGTGCCGCTGACCAGGCAATGGGCCGGGTCGTCGTGCATCAATGGGGTCAGCACGCGCAGGCCGTCGAGCAGCTTGGCCAGCGGCGTGGCCTCGAGCGCGCCCAGGCGCGTCTCGGCCAGCTGGGTCAGGCTGCGGCCGTGCTCCCAGGCCGCCTGCGCCAGCGCCAGCAGGCTGGCGGTGCCGTCGAGCCGCCGCACTCGGCCGGCATCGGTGCTGGTGCAGCCGACGCGATGGTTGCCGTCGTCGTCGAGGTACTGGATGAAGCGCATCGCCTTGATTCCCGTTAGGCGGCGCATCGTACGAAGTCGACCGATAACGATCCAATAGATTTTCGGCCCCTCGACATATACGATTCGAGATACCGATGGCAAACAACTACACCCACTGGTTCATCCGCGCCCGCCTGAAGACGCGCCAGCTGCTGCTGCTGATGGCGCTGGAGGAGGAAGGCAACATCCACCGCGCGGCCCAGGTGCTGAACATGACGCAGCCGGCCGCCTCCAAGCTGCTCAAGGAGCTGGAGGACATGCTGGGCGTGCAGCTGTTCGAGCGGCTGCCGCGCGGCATGCGCGCCACCTGGTACGGCGAGACCATGATCCGCCACGCGCGCATGGCGCTGGCCAGCCTGTCGCAGGCGCACGACGAGATCGAGGCGCTGAAGTCGGGCCGCTACGGGCAGGTGAGCGTCGGTGCGATCACCACGCCGGGGCTGAACCTGATGCCGGCGGCGGTGGCGCGTGTCAAGCAGCAGCACCCGAGCCTGCGCATCCAGCTCGCCATCGAGACCAGCGACGTGCTGATGGAGCGCCTGGCCCAGGGCAAGCTGGACATGGCGATCGGCCGGCTCTTCGAGCGCCACGACAAGACCGACCTGCGCTACGAGGCGCTCGTCGAGGAGCCGGTCAGCGCGATCGCGCGGCCCGGCCATCCGCTGCTGGCGCAGCCGCGCCTGAGCCTGCGCGACGTGGTCGGCCAGGCCTGGATCGTGCCGCCGCCGGGCAGCGTGCTGCGGCACCGCTTCGAGCTGATGTTCCAGGAGGAAGGCCTGGAGGCGCCGGCCGACCTGATCGAGACCACCGCACTGCTGTTCGTCACCAAGATGCTGCAGGGCAGCGAGGCGATCGCGGTGATCGCCACCGACGTGGCGCGTTACTACGCGCAGCACGGCATGGTGGCCATCCTGCCGATCAGCCTGCCCTGCAAGATGGACGCTTTCGGCCTGATCACCCGCACCGACCGGCTCCTCTCGCCGGCAGCCAAGGTGATGCTGAAGGCGATCAAGTCGGCGGCGCTGACGGTCTACGGCACCGAGCTGGATCTCACCGGACTGGAGTAGCCACGCGGCCGGCGCCGGGCCGCCCCAAGGCGGCCGCGCGACCCGCCCGGCGGGTGGCGCCCGGTACCCCGGGCGCCGGGTGCACCATCACCTCCACCCGCCGTCGACGATGAACTCCTGCGCGGTGCACATCTTCGCGTCGTCCGACGCGAGGAACAGCACCATCGCCGCGATGTCCTCCGGCTGCAGCCGGTCGGGCAGGCACTGGTTGCGCTCGATCTCCTTCGCGCTCTCGGGCGTCACCCACAGCTGGAGCTGCCGCTCGGTCATCACCCAGCCGGGCGACACCGTGTTGACGCGGATGCGGTCGCGCCCGAGCAGCCCGGCCATGCCGCGCGTCAGGCCGTTCACCGCGCTCTTGGCCACGGTGTAGCAGGGCAGGTCCGGCTGCTTGATCTGCCAGCTGATCGAGCCGAGGTTGACGATGGACCCGCCGCCCAGCCGCTGCATGCCCGGCACCACCGCCTGCAGCGCGAACAGCGCGGCGCGCTGGTTGATGGCGATGCGGTCGTCGTAGAACTCGGGCGTGATCTCGGCCAGCGTGTGGCGGGTGTCGCTCGCGACGTTGTTCACCAGCACGTGGAAGTCGCCCAGCGCCGCGGCGGCGTCGGCAATCGCCGCCTGCAGCGCCGGCACGTCGCGCACGTCGCAGGCGCGCCACCACGGCGCCGCCTGGCCCGCCGCGGCGAGCGAGTCGGCCAGCGCCCGGCTGGAGGCCTCCGCCACGTCGATGAACGCCACCTGCGCGCCCTGGGCGACGAAGGCCTCGACCATGGTCGCGCCGATGCCCGAACCACCCCCGGTGATGAAGACGCGCCGACCGCGCAGGCTGTGGTATACCGCTTTTGACATCAATCTTCTCTCAATCGTTATTTTTCAGGCATCAGTGTGCGGGGCTAGCATGCGCCGCGTCAAGCCTTCCCCGGAGCGTCCCGTCGTGAGCGAGAAGAAACCCGTGCGCCGCAGCCAGGCCTGGTTCGGCCGCAACGACCGTGACGGCTTCGTGCACCGCAGCTGGATCAAGAACCAGGGCTACCCGCACGACCTGCTCGACGGCCGCCCGGTGATCGGCATCTGCAACACCTGGAGCGAGCTGACGCCGTGCAACGGCCACTTCCGCGAGCTGGCCGAGTTCGTCAAGCGCGGCGTCTACGAGGCCGGCGGCTTTCCGCTCGAGTTCCCGGTGATGAGCCTGGGCGAGACCCAGCTGCGCCCGACGGCGATGCTGTTCCGCAACCTCGCCAGCATGGACGTGGAGGAGAGCATCCGCGGCAACCCGATCGACGGCGTGGTGCTGCTGATGGGCTGCGACAAGACCACCCCGGCGCTGATGATGGGCGCGGCCAGCTGCGACCTGCCGACCATCGGCCTGTCCGGCGGGCCGATGCTCAACGGCAAGTTCCGCGGCAAGGACATCGGCTCGGGCACCGGCGTGTGGCAGATGAGCGAGATGGTGCGCGCCGGCGAGATGACGATGGACGAGTTCACGCAGGCCGAGAGCTGCATGCACCGCTCCAAGGGCAGCTGCATGACCATGGGCACCGCCTCGACCATGGCCTCGATGGTGGAAGCGCTCGGCATGGCGCTGCCCGAGAACGCCGCCATCCCCGCGGCGGACACGCGCCGCAACCGGCTGGCGCAGCTGACCGGCCGGCGCATCGTCGAGATGGTGAAGGACGACCTGAAGATGTCCAGGGTGCTCACGCGCCAGGCCTTCGAGAACGCGATCCGCACCAACGCCGCGATCGGCGGCTCGACCAATGCCGTGATCCACCTGCTGGCGATCGCGGGCCGCATGGGCGTGGACCTCAAGCTGGAAGACTGGGACAAGCTCGGCTCCGAGATCCCCTGCCTCGTCGACCTGCAGCCCTCGGGCCGCTTCCTGATGGAGGACTTCTATTACGCCGGCGGCCTGCCCGCGGTGATGAAGGAGATCCGCCACCTGCTGCACCTCGACGCCCCCACGGTCAACGGTCGCACGATCGGCGAGAACATCGCCGAGGCGCCCTGCTGGAACCGCGAGGTGATCCGCCCGCTGGCCGAGCCGTTCAAGCCCGCGGCCGGCATCGCCGTGCTGCGCGGCAACCTCGCGCCCGACGGCGCGGTGATCAAGCCCAGCGCCGCCAGCGAACACCTGCTCAGGCACCGCGGCCGCGCCGTGGTGTTCGAGACCATCGAGGACTTCCACGCCCGCATCGACGACGAGGCCCTGGATGTCGACGAGACCTGCATCCTCGTGCTGAAGAACTGCGGCCCCAAGGGCTACCCCGGCATGGCCGAGGTGGGCAACATGCCGCTGCCGCCCAAGGTGCTGCGCAAGGGCATCACGGACATGGTGCGTATCAGCGACGCGCGCATGAGCGGCACGGCCTACGGCACCGTGGTACTGCACACCTCGCCCGAGGCCGCGGCCGGCGGCCCGCTGGCGCTGGTGCAAAGCGGCGACATCATCGAGCTCGACGTCAAGGCCCGCCGGTTGCACCTGGAGGTGAGCGACGCGGAGCTCGCGCGCCGCCGCGCGCAATGGCAGGCGCCCGAGCCGCCCAAGCGCGGCTGGTACAAGCTGTACGTCGACCATGTGCAGCAGGCCCACCTCGGCGCGGACCTCGACTTCCTGGTCGGCAACAGCGGCGCGCCGATCCCGCGGGACTCCCACTGATGCAACTCGGTGCCCCGCGGCCGGTCTGGGAGGCCGGCGCCACCCTCGGCGAAGGCCTGTGCTGGTCGGCGCGCGAGGAGGCGCTGTGGTGGGTCGACATCCTCGAGCACAAGCTCTTCCGCTGGCGCCCGCGCGATGGCGAGCGGCGCACCTGGTCGCTGCCCGACACCGTCTCGGCCGTGGCCGAGCGGCGGCGCGGCAACGGCCTGGTGCTGACGCTGCGGCGCGGCTACGCCCACTTCGATCCGAAGAGCGGCGCGATCGAGACGATCGCCGAGCCCGAACCCGAGCGCGGCGGCAATCGCTTCAACGACGGCAAGTGCGACGCCCAGGGCCGCTTCTGGGGCGGCACGATGGACTTCGGCTGCGAGGCCCCCAGCGGCGCCTGGTACCGGCTCGGCGCGGACGGCCGCTGCGTGCGCGCGCTCGACGCGCAATGGCCGGTGACCAACGGGCCGACCTGGTCGCTCGACGGCCGCACGATGTTCGCCAACGACACCGCGCGGCGCGTGGTCTACGCCTTCCCGTTCGAGCCCGACGCCGGCACGCTCGGCACGGCGCGTGAGTTCCTGCGCTTCACCGAGGCCGACGGCTACCCCGACGGCATGACCACCGATGCCGCGGGCCGGCTCTGGATCGCCCACTGGGGCGGCGCCTGCGTCAGCTGCCACGACGCGCTCAGCGGCGCCGAGCTGGCGCGGCTGCCGCTGCCGACCGACCACATCACCAACGTCGCCTTCGGCGGGCCGGACCTGAAGACGCTCTTCGTCAGCAGCGCGCGCTCGGGCCTCTCGGATGCGCAGCGCGCACTGCAGCCGCTGGCCGGTGCGCTGTTCGCGGTCGAGACCGACGTGCGCGGCCTGCCGGCCGCGCTCTACGCCGGCTGATCACGATGCGGCACCACATCGCCTGGATCGAAGGCCACGGCCAGCGCCTGGGGCTGGTGCCCGCGCTCGGCGGCGGGGTGGCGGAATGGACCGTGCGGCACGGCGGCGCCGACACGCACCTCTGGCGGCCCTGGAACCGGGTCAGCGACGACCGCTACACGCTCGCCTCGTTCGCGATGCTGCCCTGGTCGAACCGCATCAGCGGCGGCGGCTTCGAGCAGGGCGGGCGCTTCATCCCGATGGCGGTGAACCGCCTCGGCGAGCCCTACCCGATCCACGGCGACGGCTGGCTGCAGGCCTGGACCGTGCAGCGCCCGCAGATCCACGTGGCCGAGATGACGCTCGCGTCGCGCCACCACGGCGGCAACCCGTACGCGTACGACGCGCTGCAACGCTTCGAGCTGGTCGAGCACGGGCTGGTGCAGACGGTGAGTGTCACGCACCGCGGCGACACGCCGCTGCCCTATGGCCTCGGACTGCACCCCTGGTTCCCGCGCACGCCGCGCGGCACGGTGACGGCCCGTGTCGACGGCACCTGGACGAGCGGCGCCGACCCCATCCCCACCGGCCACACGCACGAGCTCCCGGCGGACTGGAACCTGACGCGCGGCGCGCCGATGCACGGCAGCTTCATCGACAACGGCTTCAGCGGCTGGGACGGCCGCGCCACGATCGCGTGGCCGGAACGCGGCCTGTCACTGCAGGTGACGATGGACCCGCTGACCACGCCGCGCGGCCCGCTCGCACCGGCCTACTGCCTGGTCTACCGCCCGGCGCAGGGCGAGGCCTTCTGCTTCGAGCCGATCACGCAGCCCATCGATGCCTTCCACCTGCCCGGCCAGCCCGGCCTGGTGGAACTGCACCACGGCGAAACCCTGATGTGTCGCGTGCACTGGCGCATCGACACTGGCACCCCTTCCTGACCCGCAGCCGCCTGGACGGCACCATTCCCACAAGGAGACAGCGCATGAGAAGAACCTTCATCAAGACCTCGCTGGCCACGATCGGCCTGGCCGCCGCGTTCACGCTGCCGGCGTTCGCCCAGGACAAGGGCACGGTCGGCATCTCGATGCCGACCAAGAGCTCGGCGCGCTGGATCGCCGACGGCGACAACATGGTCAAGGTGTTCAAGGAGAAGGGCTACAAGACCGATCTCCAGTACGCCGAGGACGACATCCCGAACCAGCTCGCGCAGGTCGAGAACATGATCACCAAGGGCGTCAAGGTCCTGGTGATCGCCGCGATCGACGGCACCACGCTCTCCGGCGCGCTGCAGAAGGCGGCTGACAAGGGCGTCAAGGTGATCGCCTACGACCGCCTGATCCGCGGCTCGAAGAACGTCGACTACTACACCACCTTCGACAACTTCCAGGTCGGCGTGCTGCAGGCCACCTCGATCGTCGACAAGCTCGGCCTGAAGCAGGGCAAGGGCCCGTTCAACATCGAGCTGTTCGGCGGCTCGCCGGACGACAACAACGCCTTCTTCTTCTACGACGGCGCGATGTCGGTGCTCAAGCCCTACATCGACAGCGGCAAGCTGGTCGTGCGCAGCAAGCAGATGGGCATGGACAAGGTCGGCACGCTGCGCTGGGACGGCGCCGTGGCGCAGGCGCGCATGGACAACCTGCTCTCGGCCTTCTACGGCAAGGACAAGGTGCACGCCGTGCTGAGCCCGTACGACGGCCTGTCGATCGGCATCCTCTCCTCGCTCAAGGGCGTGGGCTACTGCACCGCGCAGCAGCCCTGCCCGATCGTCTCGGGCCAGGACGCCGAGATCCCGTCGATGAAGTCCATCCTCAAGGGTGAGCAGTACTCGACCATCTTCAAGGACACGCGTGACCTCGCCAAGGTGACGGCCAACCTGGTGGACGCGGTGCTCGCCGGCAAGCAGCCGGAGATCAACGACACCAAGACCTACAACAACGGCGTCAAGGTCGTGCCGAGCTACCTGCTCAAGCCGGTGCCGGTGGATGCCAGCAACTGGAAGAAGGTGCTGGTGGACAGCGGCTACTACAAGGAAAGCCAGATCAAGTAAGGCGGCTCCGCAACCCAGGAAGGTCCCGCTGCGGCGGGACCTTTTTGCGTGCACGATCCCGGCCAGAGAAGGAGACACGGTGGACGACGCGATCCTCGACATGCGCGGCATCACCAAGCAGTTCCACGGCGTGACTGCGCTCGCGAACGTCAACCTGACGGTGCGGCGTGGCGAGATCCATGCCGTGGTGGGCGAGAACGGCGCCGGCAAGTCGACGCTGATGAAGGTGCTCTCGGGCGTCTACCCGCACCCGGAGTACGGCGGCGAGATCCGCTACCTCGGCCAGGAGCGGCGCTTCCGCGGCATCGCCGACAGCGAGAAGCTCGGCATCATCATCATCCACCAGGAGCTGGCGCTGGTGCCGCTGCTCTCCATCGCCGAGAACATCTTCCTCGGCCACGAGACGGCCACGCGCGGCGTGATCGACTGGGCGCTCGCGCACCGCAAGACACGCGAGCTGCTCGCCAAGGTCGGCCTGAAGGAATCACCCGCCACGCTGATCGACGACATCGGCGTGGGCAAGCAGCAGCTGGTGGAGATCGCCAAGGCGCTGGCCAAGGAGGTCAAGCTGCTGATCCTCGACGAGCCGACCGCGAGCCTGAACGAGAGCGACTCCGACGCGCTGCTGCAGCTGCTGCTGGAACTGAAGGCTCAGGGCATCTCGTGCATCCTGATCTCGCACAAGCTCAACGAGATCGCCAAGGTGGCCGACGCGATCACCGTGCTGCGCGACGGCGCGACCATCACCACGCTCGACTGCCGGGAGGGCCCGGCCAGCGAGGACCTGATCATCCGCGCGATGGTCGGCCGCGAGATGGCCGACCGCTACCCGAGGCGCGAGCACCACGTCGGCGACACGCTCTTCGAGCTGCGCGACTGGCGCGTGCGCCACCCGCTGCACGCCGAGCGCGAGGTGGTCAAGGGCGTGAACCTCAGCGTGCGGCGCGGCGAGATCGTCGGCATCGCCGGGCTGATGGGCGCCGGCCGCACCGAACTCGCGATGAGCGTGTTCGGCCGCAGCTGGGGGCGCCAGATCACCGGCACCGCGCTGATGGAGGGCCGCGCGCTCGACCTGTCGACGGTGCAGAAAGCGGTGGACGAGGGCATCGCCTACGTCACCGAGGACCGCAAGTCGCTCGGCCTGGTGCTGGGCGAGTCGATCGCGGTCAACACCACGCTGGCCAACCTCCCGGGCGTGAGCCGCGCCGGCGTGATCGACGAGGGCCGCGAGTTCGCCGTCGCCACCGACTACCGCGCCAAGCTCGCCACGCGCTGCGCCGGCGTGCACCAGCCGGTGGTCAACCTGTCGGGCGGCAACCAGCAGAAGGTGGTGCTGGCCAAGTGGCTGTTCGCCAACCCGAAGCTGCTGATCCTCGACGAGCCGACCCGAGGCATCGACGTCGGCGCCAAGTTCGAGATCTACACGTTGATCGCCCGGCTGGCCGAGGAAGGCCGCGCGATCCTGCTGATCTCCTCCGAGATGCCCGAGCTGCTGGGCATGTGCGACCGGATCTACGTGATGAACGAAGGCGAGCTGATCGCCGAGATGGACGCCGCCGAGGCGACGCAGGAGAAGATCATGCGCGCCATCGTGAGCGCAGGAGCCTGACCAATGGACCACACCCTCACGCAAGCCTCGACGCCGGCCGGCGGGCCGCGCGCCGCCCACTTCCTGAAGCAGAACCTGCGCGAGTACGGGATGCTGATCTCGCTCGTGGCGATCATGGTCTTCTTCCAGATCATGACCGACGGCACGCTGCTGCAGCCGCTGAACCTCACGAACCTGGTGCTGCAGAACAGCTACATCGTCATCATGGCGCTGGGCATGCTGCTGGTGATCGTGGCCGGCCACATCGACCTGTCGGTCGGCTCGGTGTGCGGCTTCGTCGGCGCGCTGGCGGCGGTGCTGATGGTGAACTACGAATGGCACTTCGTGCCGGCCACGCTGGTGTGCCTGGTGGTGGGCGCGGTGATCGGCGCGGCGCAGGGCTGGTTCGTCGCCTACTTCAAGATCCCGTCATTCATCGTCACGCTGGCCGGCATGCTGGTGTTCAAGGGCCTCGCTCTGGCGCTGCTGAACGGCCAGTCGGTCGGGCCCTTCCCCGAGACCTTCCAGAAGCTCAGCTCGGGCTTCATCCCCGATCCGCTGGCCGGCGCCGAGCTGCGCCTGACCTCGCTGCTGCTCGGCGCCGCCGTGGCGCTGACGATGGTGGCGCTGGGCTGGCGGGCGCGCAGCCACCAGCAGATGCACGGCATGGAGACCGAGCCGGCACTGCTGTTCGCGGTGCGCAACGCGGTGTTCGCCGCGATCATCCTGGCCCTGTCGTGGCTGATGGCCTCGTACAAGGGCCTGCCCAACGTGCTGGTGATCATGTTCGTGCTGATGGTGGCCTACGACTTCGTCACCACCCGCACCACGGTCGGCCGGCGCATCTACGCGCTGGGCGGCAACGAGAAGGCGGCGCGCCTGTCGGGCATCCGCACCGAGCGGCTGGCCTTCCTCACCTTCGTCAACATGGGCGTGCTGGCGGCGCTCGCCGGGCTGGTGTTCGCCGCGCGGCTGAACACCGCCACGCCCAAGGCGGGCCTGGGCTTCGAGCTGGACGTGATCGCCGCGTGTTTCATCGGCGGCGCGTCGGCCTCGGGCGGCGTCGGCAAGGTGATGGGCGCGGTGATCGGCGCCTTCGTGATGGGCGTGATGAACAACGGCATGTCCATCCTCGGCATCGGCATCGACTACCAGCAGGTCATCAAGGGCCTGGTGCTGCTGGCGGCGGTGTGCGTGGACGTCTACAACAAGAAGAAGGCCTGAGCGCCGCGCGGCGTTCACTCGGTCACGCCGCTGCGCGCCAGCCGGCTGGCGGCCTCGGCCGGCAGGCCGGCACCGGCCGCGAGGAGCTGGCCGGCCTGCTCCGCGCCGAGCCGGGTCGCGACGCCGTTCAGCGCGTCCTCCGTCAGGGCTTGCACCCGCGCGGGCAGCGGCCAGGACAACGGCTGCGCCCGCAGGTGGCCGATCAGGCGCGCCGCGTCGGCCGGGCGGCCGCCTGCCGCCATCAGCACGGCGACAGTGGCGAGCAGGGGGTCGCGCTGCGCGTCGTCGGGCGGCAGGCGATCCAGCGCGCGCAGCGCCGCGGCCCGCGCGGCGTCGTGATCGCCGGCGACGAGCAGCGCCTGCGCCCGCAGGCTCCAGGCCGGGCCCAGCTGGTGCTCCGGGCCGGCGCCCTCGCGCCGCTCGAGCGCGTCGCGCGTCAGGGCGAGCACCGCCTCGGTCTCGCCGCCGGCCAGCGCCGCGTCGGCCAGCAGCACACGCAGGGCCAGCGCGAGGTCGGCCTCGCCTTCGGCCAGCAGGCGTTGCAGCGCTTCCTGCAGCAGCGCGCGCTCGCGTGGGGCGTCCCCGGCCAGGCCCGCCACCCAGGCCTCATGCACCTGGCGCGGCAGGCGCGCGCGCGCCGGCCACGCCGGCCGCTCGAGCGCGCGCGCCTCGGCCAGCAGCGCCTGTGCGGCCGCGATGTCGCCCTCGCGAGCGCACTGCGTGGCCGCCAGCGCCAGCGCGCCGTGCAGGTCGTGCGGGCTGTCGAGCCCGCGCCAGAGCGCGAGTGCGCGTCGCGTGCTGTCGGCGCGACATCCCCCGGGCGGCTCGGTCCAGCCGCAGGAGGCGATGAAGGTGTGCAGTCGCGCCTCGGCCCGCGGGCCGGCCCGGCCGAGCAAGGCGACGGCGGCCGGCAGGCGGCGCGTCGAGCTCGAGACCAGGCCGCGCAGCTGGTCGATCTGGCGCAGCGGCAGCAGCAGGGCCGCGGCCACCTCGGCGTCGCCGCGCTGCGCCGCGCGGTCGAAGGCCAGCGCCAGCTCGTCGTAGTCGGCCCCGTACGCCGCCTGCCAGGTGAGCCCCGGCTCGAGCCGCATGCGCGGCTGCAGGGACTCGACCCACGCGGCCATCACCTGCCCGTGACGGCGCTGCATCGCCTCGGTCTCGCCGTGCGCGGCCAGCTGCTCGGCCGCGAAGTGCCGGGTCGTGTCGAGCAGGCGGTAGCGCGGCGGCTCGAGTGCGGCCAGCTTGACGAGCGACTTGTCGACCAGCCCGGCGAGCGCGTCCAGCACCCCCCAGTCGTCGAACTGCGCATCGGCGAGGGCCTGCTGCACCAGCTCCAGGCGCACCGGCCCGGCGAACACCGACAGCCGGCGCAGCAGGCGCTGCTCGGCCTCGCCGAGCAGGGCGTGGCTCCACTCCAGCGTGCGGCGCAGGCTGCGCTGGCGCGCGGGCAGCGCGGCCAGCGGCGCCTGCAGGCGATCCAGCGGCGCCGCCAGCAGCGGCCCGAGGCCCTGCACGCCCAGCACCGGCAGGCGGGCGGCGGCCATCTCGAGCGCCAGCGGCAGGCCCTCGAGGCGGCGGCACAGCGCCACCAGCGGCGCGAGCGTCGTCTCGTCCACCACGAAGCGGCGGTCCACCGCCCGGGCACGCCGCTCGAGCAGCTGCATCGCGGCGCAGGACCGCGCCGCGGCCAGCGAGGCGCCGGGAGCGGGCAGCTCGAGCGGATCCAGCGCCAGCACCTGCTCGCCGCGCAGGTGCAGCGGAACCTGCGACGTGACCAGCAGGCGCAGGCCCGGCGCCGCTTCCATCAGCCCGGCGAGCCACTCGGCCAGCGCGCCGGCCAGGTGCTCGGCGTTGTCCAGCACCAGCAGCAGCCGGCGCGCGGCCAGGGCGTGCCGCAGCGCGAGCGCCGGCTCGCCGCGGCCCAGCGCCAGGCCGGCGGCATGCGCGATGGCCGGGGCGACGCCGTCGATCGTGTCGAGCGCGGCCAGGTCGACCCACCCGATGTCGCCGGGCGCGGTCTCGACGCGGGCGCGGGCCGCGGCCAGTGCGAGACGGGTCTTGCCGACGCCGCCCGGGCCGGTCAGCGTGACGAGCCGGTGCTCGTCGAGCAGCGTGGCGAGCGTCTGCAGTTCCGCCTCGCGGCCGAGCAGCGGATCGCCGTCGTCCGGCAGGGGGTGCCGGCCGTCGCCGGTCACGACCGGACGCGTCGCACCGCCCTCGGCCTGCACGTCCAGCGCCAGGCGGTAGCCGAGGCCGGGGATGGTCGCGATCGCCCGCGGCCCGAGCACCTTGCGCAGCGCCGAGACCTGCACCTGCACGTTGGCCTCCTCGACCACCAGGCCCGGCCAGGCGCTGTCGAGCAGCTCGGACTTGGTGACGAGGCGGTCGCGGTGCGCCACCAGCGCGAGCAGCAGGTCGAACGCGCGCGCGCCCAGGCGCACCGGAACGCCGTCGTGCAGCAGCAACCGCTCGCGCGGGCGCAACTCGAACCGCTCGAAGCACAGCCTCTCGCCCATGCCGCCTGGCCGCGCGCGCGGCTCCTTCTGAACGTTTTTGATCGCCTAAGGACGCCAGGGTAGCGCCGGAAGGACAGTCGTGCCATCGACGACGCGAAGGAGACCACGATGCGCCACGACGATCCGACCCACCCGTCCACCGAGGCCCTCGAACGACTGCTGCGGCGCGCACTGCCGGTGCTGGCCCTGCTGGCGCTGGTGGCCCTGGCCGCCACGCTGGTTCGTCCGTCGGCCGATCTCGACCGCCCCGTCGCGGCGGCCGCACCGGCGGCCGACCCGCTGAAGGCGATGGCCCCGGCGCCGGACGACACGCCGGCTGCGCCCGACGACGCGGCCCTGGTCGGCGCCTCGATCGCCGCCTACTGGCCGTGACGCCGATGCGCGCCCTGCTGCCGGCGCTGGCGGCGCTGCTGCTGGCCGCTGCGGGCCCGGCCCGCAGCGTCGAGGCGGGCGAGGTGGTCGCTGCGCTGAAGCAGGCCTACCTGGCCTGCGACCGCAGGGCCGCGCAGCGCCGTCTCGCACCGGCGGAGATGCAGGCCTGCGCGTCGATCGGCGAGCGGCTGCTGCAGCAGGGCTTCGACGGCGACTGGGACCGCCTGCTCGCCTGGTGGCGCGCGGCCCGGGAGGACCTCAGCTGAGCGGCGCCGCGGCCATCGCCGCCACGATGCTGCCGATCGAGATGCCCTCGTTGGCCGCGTAGCTGCCCGGCTGCCCGTTCAGGCGCGGCATGCCGAGCTTGCCGCCTGCGTGGTGCAGCGCGATCACCTCCCACAGGTTGGCGTTGAACACCGGGCTGCCCGAGCTGCCGCCCTCGGTGGGCGCGCGGTAGTGCACGCGGCACACACCCTCGATCGGCGGCTTGCCCTCGGGCGGGCCTTCGTGGTCGATCAGCGCGTTGTCCTGCAGCGAGAACGCCAGGCCCCGCCCGCCCGGGTAGCCGATCACGTAGACATGCGCGCTCGGCTCGAGCAGCGGCAGGCCGCGCGCCAGCGCCAGCGGCTCGATGCCCGCGGGCGGCTCGGCCAGGCGCAGCAGCGTGCAGTCGTGCCGCTCCGGCGGGGACGACCAGAGGATCTCCTTGACGGCAAACGCCTTCTGCCCGTCGACCGCCTCGAACACCAGCTCCGCCGCCTCGGGACGGATGCCGTTGTGGGCGCCCTGTTCGTTGACGACGTGGAAGTTCGTCACCGCCAGCAGCTCGTCGCCGGGCATGCGGCCGAGTTCGTCGGCGCGCACCAGCCAGGCGGTGCCGATGCGCTCGCCCAGGCGCGTGCGCACCACGGCCACCGCGGCGGCGCAGTCGAGCCCGGCACGCCACCACTGCCAGGTCTTGACGCCGACCGCACCGAGCACCGCCTCGAGCTGGGCCGTGGGTGCCGGTGCGGCAGCGCGCTCACGGGCCCGCTGCAGGGCCTGCGGCGCCAGGTTCAGCTCGCCGCCGCCGACCTCGAGCAGCCGGGCGCGCAGGATGTCGGCCAGCGAGCGGCCGCGCGCGTCGACCGACTCGATGTCCCACACCTGCGTGAACTGGCGCAGCGTGCTGGCGATCTGGAAGGCCTGCGCCTTCTCGTCGGCCACGTAGTCCTTCAGCGCGGCCTCGACCGCGGCCCAGTCGCCCAGCCCGAGCGCCGCCTCGGCGCGGGTGGGCAGGAACCATTCGTCGCGGCGCTCCGCCGGCAGCGCGTCGAGGGCCGCGAGCACGCGCCGCGCCACCGCCTCGGGCTTCAGCCCGGGCGCGGCGCGCAGGCCGAGCCGGCGCGCGCGCGTCAGCAGCGCGACCAGGTTGACCCCGTGCCAGGTGTTGCGCTCCGGGTCGGCCTCGAAGGGCGCGCGATAGACCTCGATGGCCCGCTTCAGCGCCGTGGTGGCCGACGCGGTGCTCTTGTCGCCGGCATCGAAGAAGATCTGCTTCCAGGCGCGCCCGAGCAGGCCGGTGGCCTCGGCGCGCTCGGGGTCGTCCTTGGGCAGGCGCGTGGCGAGCGGTCGCAGCACGTCGATCGCCGCGGTGGCGTAACCCTGCTCGATCAGCGCCTGGCCGTACAGGCGCCGCGTGCGCGCATCGTCGGGCGCGCGCCGCCCCAGCGCCTCGGCCAGCGCCGCCATCTGCGGGTACAGCCGCGCGTTGCGCAGGCCGAGCACCAGCTCGCGCGCCGCCGCGACGTCCTCGTCGCTCGGGCCGCGCAGGCGCTGCAGCAGCTGCTCGGCACGCTCGCGCAGCAGGTCGGCATCGGCGGTCATGTCAGCGTTTCAGCAGGCCACGCAGCGCCTGCACGAAGGCCGGTTGGCGCAGGTACTTGGTGGCCGAGTGGCGCCAGGCGCCGCTGTTCATGACGGCCTGGTCGAGCACTGTGTCCTGCCCGCCGCGCCGGTAGTCGTTGGCGAGCTCGGGGTCGAAGCCGCACACCGGGTCGAGCCGGTCGAACAGGTTGAACCAGCGGTCCGCCACGCGTTCGTGCGGGAAGCCGTCGGCGCGGCTCCAGCCCGGCTGCAGCTGGTCCTGGATCTCGTCCAGGCCGAGCGGGCTGCCGATCGTGATCAGGCCGTCCACGCGGGCGCAGCCGTCCAGGCGCTTCAGGCAGTCGTAGGCGATCACCGTGCCCATGCTGTGCGAGACGACCACGTGCGGCCCGTTCGTGCCGACGGCCGCCAGCGCAGTCTTGAAACGCTCGCGGATGGTCGCGCGGATCGGCACCACCGGCCGGTCGGGCGGGCCGAAGGGGGTGTCGAACAGGTAGTGGTGCACGTCGCGCAGCAACACCTCCATCAGCGGCTTCTTCAGGAACCAGGGCAGCGGCACACGTTCCAGCGCGCCCTGCCCGGCGGCCGTCGCGCTGGTGCCCGCCGCGGCGGCGGCCTCGATCTCGGCGTCGCCGGCGCTCGTCAGGCGCGCGCGCAGCGCCGCCAGGAAGGCCGCCTCGGCCGGCGTGGCCGGCACCGGCGGCGCCGCGCCGCCGCTGGCGTCGATGGCCTGCGGGGTGTTCTCGAGCAGGCCCTCGTGTGCGGCCAGGTCCGTGTCGGGCGACTCGTACATCAGGTCGGCCCAGTAGACGATCGAGCTGGTCACGCCCAGGTCCGACAGCGGTGCACCCGCCTCGGCCAGCGTGCGGCGCCAGATCGCCAGCAGGTCCTCGGCCGGCGGCTTGTTGGCGATGCCGTGGATGAAGGTGACGTGTGGCATGGTGTGCTCCATCAGTCGTAGCTCGGGTCTTCGCCGATGTCCGGCACGCGCGCGATGTAGGACGCGTCGCCGAAGTCGAGCAGGTCGCGCGCCGACTCGAAGCCCGGCAGGCCGGCCTCCTTGCGCAGCGAATTGAGCCGGTTCATCCAGCCCTTCAGGAACACCGCCTGGCTCGGCTTGCGCTCGACGATGCTGCGGTAGAAGGCCTCGCGCTTGTTGCAGTACTCGGCCACCAGGCTGCCCTGGTCGCAGCCGGCCACCGCCTTCTCGGTGCCGGGGCCGAAGTCGCCGTCGACCGAGCAGCCCGCACAGGACTGCAGGAAGCGCACCGCGCGGCCCACGCCCATGTTGACCGCGGTGTCGAACTGCACCAGGTCCAGCGGCGTGACGAGCATGTCGCAGCGCGGCGGCAGCCAGTAGTCGCTGGCGTAGATGGCATGCACCTCGGCGTCGCTGATCTGCTTGACGTCCTGCGCGGCCTGGCCCTGGCGTGCGCGCCAGGCGTCGTAGACCTTCTGCGTGACGCCCTTGTTGGTGCGCCCGCCGGGATCGGCCGGGTGGTCGACGAAGCCGCCTTCCCAGCGCAGCACGAACTTCAGGGCGGCGCCCAGGGCCGGGTTGTCCATGGAGATCTCCTGGTTGAACTCAGCCGAGCAGCGCCCGGCTGTCGATGGTCTTCACGACGAAGCTGCCGACCTCGCGCGCCAGCCGCACCATCTGTGCGGTGCCGCCGTCGCGCCCGGTGTCCACGCCGTCGTACAGCGCCAGCACGGTGACGCGGTCGGCACCCGAGGTATTGGCGATCTGCAGCACCCAGCGGTTGCCGCGGCTCCAGACGTCGATGCCGCGGGCGCGCACCCAGCGCGGCGGCTCGGCGTGGTCGGCCAGCTGCAGCGTCCGGCCCTTCATCTCGTCGACGATGGCGAGGAAACGCGCGCGCCAGTCGTCCAGCGTGCGGAACACCAGGCGCGACACATCCTCGGCCGGCATCGGCAGGCACAGCCGGCGCGCCAGGCCCAGCTCGCGCGCCACCTCGTGCGCCAGGATGTCGGCACCCGGCGCGCCGGAGGCCAGCAGCGTCAGCTCCTCGTCGGCCGCGGCGGCCGCCTGCAGCGCGCCCAGCTGCGTGCGGATCAGCTCGCGCGCCTTGCCTTCGGCCGTGGCCGGGAAACGCGGCGGCGCACCCGGGGCGTCGATGCCATGGCCGGTGAACACACACAGGTGCTGCCGCTTCTTCGGCTTGGGCGCCTGCGCGAAGGCGGCGAACACCGCCTGGGCGGCCGGCGCCCGGAAGCCGAGTGCGGCGAACAGCTCGAGCTGGCCGCCGGCGGCGTCGAAGGCCCAGGCCTTGTTGGGCGGGATCGCGTCGGTGTAGGCCTGCACGATGGCCGAGGCGTCGGCCTGCCATTCCTCGTCGGGCTGGGTCAGGAACAGCAGGTCGGCCGCGGCGATGTCGGCCCACATCTTGTCGTCGCCCTGCTCCTGCGCCACCGCGCGGTCGATCGCCGCCTCGACCACGTGGGTCAGGGCCGGCAGATCGGTGTCCAGGTCCTCGCGGGCGCGGTCGGCGTCCTTCTTGCGGCCCTTGAACAGCACCGGCCAGTTGGGCAGCTCGGCCAGCTCGCGCAGGATGCGGCCCATCTGCAGCGCCGCCAGGCCGGGGTAGAACTTGTTCAGGTCGCACTCGAAGGCGGCGCGGTAGGCGTGGAAGGCGTCCAGCGCCTTGCCGTCGAGCGCCCGCTTGCGCGCCTCGGCCGGGTCAGCCACGCCCTCGAAGCGGCCGCGCCACAGCGTCTTCGCGTTGCGCGCCTGCAGCGCGAGCGCCTCGGCGCGGTCGCGTGTGGACAGGCGTGGCGCGTTGAGCACCTTCTCGATCGCCTGGTCGGAGGAGGCCAGCAACGCGTCGCGCTTGTCGACCCGGTACATGCGCTCGTAGACATTGGCCAGCGCCAGGTGCGCCTCCAGGTCGCCGTCGTCGCCGTCGCGCAGGCGCTCCCAGTTGTCGCGCGCGGCGCCTAGGTCCTTCAGGCTCCACTGCGCGCGCGCGACGCGCCGCAGTGCATCGGGCTCGTAGCGCTGGCCCGCCACGTCGTCGGCGATCACGCGCAGCCAGGCCTTGTCCTTGGCACGCTCGGCGCGCTCGACCTCGTCGATCAGGTCCAGCGGCACGACGATCACCTCGGACGGGTCGGCCTCGCTCAGCGAGGGCAGCAGCAGGAAGATCGGGCTGTCGGTCGGCCGGTCGCTCAGCAGCGTCTTCTTCAGCGCCGCGGTGAGCCGCTCCACCGAACCGCCCGGGTTGCCGATGTCGTAGGCGAGGTAGCGGTCGGTCGACAGGTCGAACGGCGTCTTGTCGGCCGAGCCCTCGCCGCGGATCAGCACGGTGTGCTTGCGGCGCAGCGCGTGGCGGATGCCCAGTTCGTAGAACACGTTCGCGTTGTGGACCGTGATGTCGCAGATCACCACGTCGGCCTCGATGATCAGCGCGAACATGTCCTCGCGGATGTTGCCCGAGTCCTCCTCGGTGGCAGTGGTGCCGCCCGAGAGGCCGCAGGCCTGCATGGCCGGCTCGATCAGCTCGGCCTGCACCTTGTCGAAATCGACCTCGACGCCGCTCGAATCCTTCTTCTTGCCGAAGCCGCGGATGATGAAGGCGCGTGTCATGGGGTACTCCGTGGCGGCCGGTGGCCGCAGGGGTCACTTGTAAGGGAAAGCGCCGGCCGCGTACAGACGGTGCCGGCGTGCGGCGGTCCCTAGTTCGAACGATTCGCCAGCCGGCCCGGTGGGCCTATGGTCGCGACGACAACCGCGGAGACCGCCATGTGCAGCCCCTTCTTCGGCCAGCGCTTCACCTTCACCCAGCCCGACGGCAGCACGCTCGAGGTGATCGGCTGGGGCGACCAGCAGCACGCCCGCTTCGAGACGCCCGAGGGCTGGACCGTGGCACGCAACCCGGCCAGCGGCTGGTGGGAGGTGGCACAGGCCTCGCCCGACGGCATGAACCTGGAGGCGCTGCCGGGCGTGCGCAGCGCCGCGGCGGCCGCGGCGGCCGGCGTGCCGCGCGGCCTGCGCCT
>KZ836125.1 GCA_003265685.1 Piscinibacter caeni
CGGCAGGCGGCAGCAGCCGGCGCGCGCGACCTGCTGCGCGGGCGCTGCCAGGTCGACCCCGCCGCCCGGGCCCTCGCCGCACGCGGCCAGGTCGCGCAGGAAGCCGAGCAGCGTGTCGGCACCCGGGGCGTCCAGCTGCGCCGCGCCGATCGGCAGCACCAGCAGCGGCTGGCCGTCGCGGCGCCAGTGCCGGTGCAGGTAGGCCAGCTCGGAGCCGATCTGCTCGACCAGCAGCCGGTTGTCCAGCGCCAGGTAGAAGCCGCGCCGCTGGCACAGCGGGGGCAGGCAGAGCGCCTGGCCGCCGGCGTGTTCGAACCGCTGGCTGGTGGTCAGGCTCGACAGCGGGTGCAGCGGCCGGCCGGTCAGCCCGAGTGCCTCGCTGCGCCCCAGGCCGGCGAGCGCCTGCGCCAGCTCGGCGGCATCGAGCACGGCCAGCGGCTGCAGGTCGGCCGCGGTGCCGGCGGCCAGGCCCTGCACCGCCAGGCGCGAGCGCACCAGCTCGTCCTCGGCCAGCAGCAGCAGCTGCACGCGCACCTCGGGGCGCACCTCGTCGCCCAGGCGGCGGCCGAGCGGGTCGAGGTCCTCGGGGTGCACCAGGCCCTCGTGCAGCAGCACGCCCACCAGGTACAGGCTCTGCGCCCACACCAGCGGCACGTTGGCGTTCGGCTCGCGTACCTGGCTGTGCGGGCTGGCCCGCTCGGCCTCGACCGCCTCGGCCGGCACCACGTACAGCTCGGGCAGCAGCCGCTGGCCGTCGCGCTCCTGCATCAGCGCCTCGAGGCGCGTGCGCCAGTGCGCGGCCGCCTCGGCGTCACCGGCCAGCCCGGCGTCGATCAGCAGGTAGGTGAAGAACAGCGGCCACTCGGACTCGATGTGCTCGAACTGCTGCAGTTCGCCGGGCTCGTAATGCAGGCGCGCGTGGTCCTCGAGCACGGTCTGGTGGCCGTCGCGCAGGAAACGCTTGCAGCCGTAGCGGCCCTGCAGCTTGGCCAGCACGGTGGCCTGGGTGCGCCGGGCAAGCTCCGGGTCGTCCACCGCGAAGGCCGGGAAGCCGGTGATGGACAGCAGCGCCGCGTCGGTTTCCTTGGAGACCGATTCGCGCGGCAGCAGCGCGGCCAGCGTGTCGCGTGCGTGCGCGATGTCGCCGGCCATCACCTGCACCGGCGGCGCGACACCCGGCAGCGGCTCGAAGCCGGCGATCGCCTCCAGCGCCGCCTTGGCCATGCCGATCGAGCTGGCGTTGCGCTCGGCCACGCCCTCGTTGCGCTTGTGGCCGCGCTCCCAGATACCGTAGTCGGGCGTGCGCCAGGCCTGGGCCAGGTAGTGCACCAGGTTCTGCACGAAGGCCTGCTCGTCGGCGCTGCGGACGAGGCTCAGGCCCGAGGCGCTCATCTGCGCCAGCATCAGCACGAAGATCGCGGTGGCGTCGATCTGCAGGTGGCCCCAGTCGGCGTCGCCCACCACCGGCTCGCCGTGCGTGGTGTCGTACTTCGCGTGCAGCGCGTCGAGCGGATCCTGCGTGTGCTTGAAGCGCTCGACCTTGTGGGCCTGGCGCAGCATCGCCGCGAGCAGGCCGCGCATCAGGCGCGTGACCGCCTCCTCCAGCGGCGCCGCCTCGGCGCCGCGCCCGGCGCGCCGGAAGGCCAGCGCGAGCGCCCAGACCGCCAGGATGCTGTAGACGTTGTCGCGCACCCAGGCGTGGCGGTAGTCACCATGCACCGTCACCGCGGTGCTGGCCGGCAGCAGGCCGGTGGCCGGATCCTGGCGCGCGAGGATGATGCCGTCGACCTGTCGGCGCAACGCATCAAGCTGTCGCCGCGGATCCGGCTCCGCCGGTCCGCTGGCGGCGCCCCCCTGGGGGGGAGCGCCGGAGGCGCTACGGGGGGGGGACATCAGTGCAGCTTCACGCGCGGCTCGGTGCCGCGCGTCAGGATGCGCGAGGCCGAGCCCAGCGCGGTCTTCCAGAAGCCGTGCAGCGCCAGCTCGTGCAGCTTGTACAGCGACAGGTACATCCAGCGCGCGAACAGACCCTCGACCCACAGGTTGCCGCCCACCAGCGAGCCCATCAGGTTGCCCACGGTGCTGTACTCGCCCAGCGAGACCAGCGAGCCGAAGTCGCGGTAGGTCCAGGGCTTGAGCGCCTGGCCGTTCAGGCGCCGCTCGATCTGCCTGGCCAGGTGGGTGGCCTGCTGGTGCGCCGCCTGGGCGCGCGGCGGCACGTTGCCCTGGTGGCCCACCCAGGGCGCGGCGGCGCAGTCGCCCAGCGCGAACACGTTCGGGTCGCGCGTGCTGACCAGCGTGGGCTCGACCACCAGCTGGTTGAGCCGGTTGGTCTCGAGCCCGGCCAGCTCGCGCAGGAAGTCCGGCGCCTTGACGCCCGCGGCCCAGACCACCAGCTCGGCGGGGATCAGCTCGCCGCTGGCCAGCGTCACGCCTTCCGGGCCGACCGCGGTGACCTTGGCGCCGGTGCGTACCTGCACGCCCAGCTTGGCGAGCAAGGCGTGCGCCGCGCCGGAAATGCGCTCGGGCAGCGCCGGCAGGATGCGCGGGCCGGCCTCGATCAGGTTGAGCCGGATGTCGCGCTTGGGGTCGATGCTGTCCAGCCCGTACGAGACCAGCGTGCGAGTGGCGTTGTGCAGCTCGGCGGACAGTTCGACGCCGGTGGCGCCGGCGCCGATGATGGCCAGCTGCAGCTGGCGCGGCTCGAGTGGAATGCCCTGCACACGCTGCACGTGGGCGCGGAAGCAGGCGTTGACCAGGCGGCGGTGGAAGCGGTCGGCGTCGGCCGGCGTCTCGAGCGCGATCGCGTGCTCGGCCACGCCGGGTGTGCCGAAGTCGTTGGTCTGGCTGCCCACCGCGATCACCAGTGTGTCGTAGCCGCGCGTGTAGGGCACGGTGATCGGCTGGCCTTCCTCGTCGATCGCCGGGGCGACGATCACCTCGCGCTTCTCGCGGTCGAGCCCGACCATCTCGCCGACCCGGTAGCGGAAGCCGTGCCAGTGCGACTGCGCGAGGTAGTCGGTGGCGTGGGCGTGCAGGTCGGCGCTGCCGGCGGCGATCTCGTGCAGGTGCGGCTTCCAGAAATGGGTGCGCGCCTTCTCGATCAGCGTGATGTGCGCCTTGCCGCGCTTGCCGAGCCGGTTGCCCAGGCGCGTGACCAGCTCGAGGCCGCCCGCGCCGCCGCCGACGACGACGATGCGGTGCAGGCCGCCGGCCTCGGCCGGGACGGATGGGGATGCAGTCATGAATTGCCTTCGCGAAGGTGCCTGAGCGGCGTCAAGCACGCAGCATGCCTCAGCTGCCTCAGCCGCCTCGGCAATCGAGCCACAGCATCTGGTACGGCGCGAGCTCGAGCGGGCGGCGCAGGTCGGCATGGCCGCCGGCGATCAGCTCCTCGGCCGCGGCCGGCATGCCCGAGAGCACATGCGCCTCGATGCGCTGCGGCTGCTCGCTGAAATTGGCCAGCACCAGCACGCTGCCGCGTGCGGCCGGGCGCATGAAGCCCAGCACGTGCGGGTTCTTGCTCCAGAACGCGACCAGCCGGTTGCCCGCGAAGCAGTCGAGCGAGCGGCGCACCTCGATCAGCCGACGCAGCCCGCCGAAGAGGCGCCCGGCGTCGCTGGCGGCGTCGTGGCGCTGCGCGTAGCGCGCCGCGTCGCGGCGCGGGCGGTGCACCCAGCGGCTGTCGTCACCCTTGCCGGGCTCGTTCACGTAGCCCGGGTCGTTCAGCGTGCCGACCTCGTCGCCCAGGTAGAGCAGCGGGATGCCGCCGGCCGCCAGCGCCACGCCGTGCAGCAGCAGGATGCGCGCCACCGCGTGCGGGTCGTGCTGCTCGAGGCCGCACAGCGAGGCGCAGGTGCCGCTGATGCGGCAGTCGCCGGTGGCCGGGTTGTCCTGGAACGGCACGCCGCGCGCGAAGCTGCCGGGGAAGCGGTTGACGTAGAAGCGGTTCAGGAACTGACGGTGGTCGAAGCCCCGGATGCCGAGCTGGATCGCGTCTTCGTCGGCGAAGGTCCAGCCGATGTCGTCGTGGCTGCGAACGTAGTTGACCCACGCGGTGCCGGCGGGCAGCGCATGGCGCCGCTCGAGCGCCTGCTGCAGCAGGCCGACCTGGCGCGTCGCCAGGCTCTCCCACAGCAGCGCCATCTGCAGCGGGTTGTAGGAGATCTGGCACTCCGCCGGCGCGATGTACTTCACCACGTCGTCCGGGTGCACGATGGCCTCGCTCTTGAACAGCAGCGCCGGCGCGGCGATGCGCGCCAGCGCGTTGTAGGCACGCAGCAGCGTGTGCGCCTCGGGCAGGTTCTCGCAGCTCGTGCCCAGGCGCTTCCAGATGAAGGCCACCGCGTCCATGCGCAGGAACTCCACGCCGAGGTTGGCGATGGCCAGCATCTCGCCGGCCATCGCGGCGAACACCTTCGGGTTGGCGTAGTTCAGGTCCCACTGGTAGGAGTGGAAGGTGGTCCAGACCCAGCGCCCGTCCTCCAGCTGCGAGAAGGCGCCGGGGTGTTCGTCGGGGAAGATCTCGCGCAGCGTGCGCTCGTAGCGGTCGGGCTCGGTGCGGTCGGGGAAGATGAAGAAGAAGTCGCGGTACTGCGCTTCGCCCGCCTTCGCGGCGCGGGCCCAGTCGTGTTCGTCCGAGGTGTGGTTGAACACGAAGTCGAGCACCAGCGAGATGCCGGCCTTGCGCAGCTGGCCGGCCAGCGCGCGCAGTTCGTCGATCGTGCCGAGCTTCGGGTGCGTCTCGCGGTAGCTGCTGACGGCGTAGCCGCCGTCGCTGTGCGGCTCGGGGCACTTGAACACCGGCATCAGGTGCAGGTAGGTCAACCCGAGCTCGCGGAAGTACGGGATCTGCGCCGCGATGCCGGCGAAGTTGCCCGCGTACAGGTCGACGTAGCAGACGCCGCCGAGCATCACCTGCGACTGGAACCAGTCCGGATCGTGCTCGCGCGCGTCGTCCAGCGCCTTGAGTTCCGGCGGCCGCTCGCACCACTGGGCGTAGACGCCGGCCAGCAGGTCGACCAGCACCGGCTCGAAATCGAGCCGCTGGCCGTACAGCCGCGCCAGTTCGTCGCGCAGCGTGCCGAGGTGGCGGCGCAGGCGCGCATCGAAGGCCGGCCAGTGGCTGCCGCCCTCGCGCGCCACCCGGTCGCGCAGCGCGCGCCAGAGCCGGCCGAGCTGCTCGTCCGGCACGACCCAGTCCGCGCCCTGCGCGTGCTTCGGATCCAGCATGTTCCCTCCGTCTTGTTCGGTCGCCAAAGCGATTTGATTATCCTCCAAATCGCTTTGAATTCAAGGCGACCTGACCTGTGACAAGGTCGTTCGCGACGCACCACGGGAGCGCTCCGGCGGGCCCGACAATCGCTTCATGAGCCCTCTCAGCACGACGCTGCGCGAACGCACCGCCGCCGCCCACCGGCGCGTCGAAGCCACGCCCTTCGTGCGGACTTTGCTGGCCGGACGGCTGGACCGGGCCGGCTACACGCTGCTGCTGCGCAGCCTGCACGAGGTCTACGCCGCGCTCGAGTCGGCGCTGGGCGCGCAGCCTGCGCTCGCGCCGCTGCACCACCCCGCCCTGGCGCGCAGCGCGGCGCTCGGCGAGGACCTGGCCCTGCTGCACGGCCCGCGCTGGCGCGAGGAACTCGCGCCGCGCCCGGCCTCGCTCGCCTACGCCCGCCGCCTGGGCGAGCTCGCCGCCGCGCAGCCGCTGCTGCTGGCCGCGCACGCCTACGTGCGCTACCTGGGCGACCTGAGCGGCGGCCAGGTGCTGGCCCGCGTCGTGCAGCGCAGCCTCGGCCTGGACGGCGAGGCCGGCACGCGCTTCTACCGCTTCGAGGCGCCGGCCGGCGCGCTCGCGCAGCGCCTGCGCACCGGGCTGGACGCACTCGAGGTGGGCGCGGCGCAGCGCGAGGCCCTGCTGGACGAGGCGCTGGCGGCCTTCGGGCGCCACGAACACCTGTTCGCCGAGTTGCAGGCGGCGCGCTGAGCGGCACGCCGGCCGGCGCACTCAGTGGCCGCGCTGGAAGCGGCGGATGCGCTCGTGCAGCAGCGTGGCGCGCTGCGTCGAGGCCTCGAGCTCCTCGAGCACCGGCACCACCGAGGGCGCCGACGGCCCGTCGGCGATGTCCATCGCCGCCAGGCTGGCGTTGGCCAGGATCGCGCTGCCGAGTTCGTCCTGGCCGGAGGCCGCGACCACCGGCCGCGCCCGCGCGAGCGCCTGCTCCAGGTGCTCGCGCGCCAGGGCGGCACGCCGCAACGCCGTCAGGTTCTCCAGCACCAGGATGTGGCCGAGCACGGTGCCGTCGCGCGCCGGCACCACCTCGACGCGCAGCGCCACCGGCACGGGCGGCTCGAGCGCCAGGGTCAGCTCGGCGCGCCAGGAGCGGCCGTCGCTGCCGAGCGTGGCGAGGCGCCGGCGCGCGGCGTCGGCCTCGACGAAGCAGGCCGACAGCGCGTCCAGGTCGGGCAGCGCGCCCGCGTCGCGCCCGGTCAGGCGGCGGAAGGCCTCGTTGGCGAACAGCGTGCGGTGCCCCGCATCCGCGACGATCACCGCCTCGTTGGCGCCGCCGACCGTCGCGCGCAGGCGCGCGAGCTGGTGCTCGGCGATCAGCAGCCGCACCGCGTTGACCTGCACGATGATGTCGTTCAGCGCCGCGCCGATGGCACGCGCCAGCGCCAGCTCGCCGCCGGTCCAGGGCGCGGCGGTGCCGCGCACCATCTCCGACCAGGCGGCGAACGAACGCCGCGGCGAGAGCTGCAGCGGGTCGTCGCCGAGCATCGGCTTGCCGGGGTTGCCGGCCCAGGTGACCGACAGCAGCTGCTCCTTGCGCAGCCACATCAGGTAGTCGGGCCGGTGGTTCGACAGACGCACGGCGATCACGCCGCTCGCGGTGGGCGTCAGCGCAGCCAGCGCCGGGTTGGCCTGCTCCACCGCCGAGCAGGCGAACAGGTCCTCGCGCGGCCGGGACTCGATCCAGTCGCGCAGCGCGCGCAGCTGCGGCGTCGACGGCACCTCACCGGTGGTCAGCACCTCGTCGTCGTGGAACAGCACGGCGCCGCTGGCGTCCAGCGGCTGCAGCAGGGTGCGCGGGTTGCGCAGCAGGGCGAGGCGCCAGTCGCCCTCGGTCGAGGTGGCCTCGATCAGGCGCTGCTCGAGCCGGCGCACCTGGATCGCCACCTGTGCGTAGGCGTAGTTCTCGATCGCCGCCAGGCGCGTGGCGATCACCTCGGCGAGCAGGTCCGAGGCGGCGCGCAGCGCGTAAGGCAGGCGCCGCACCGCGTAGTGATGGCAGGCCACCAGCCCCCACAGCCGGCCCTCGCGCACCAGCGAGACCACCAGCGTCGCGGTGACGCCCATGTTGCGCAGGTACTGCAGGTGCAGCGGCGACATGCTGCGCAGGCTGCACATCGACATGTCGAGTTCGGCCCCGCCCGGCAGGCGCGCCGGCTGCAGCGGCGCGGCCCGCGCGTCGACGTCGACCAGCACGCGCACGCGGTTGCGCAGGTACAGCTCGCGCGCACGCTGCGGGATGTCGCTGGCCGGGTAGTGATGGCCCAGCAGCGATTCGAGGCGCGGGTCGCGCGCCTCGGCGATCACCTTGCCATGGCCGTCGGGGTCGAACCGGTAGACCATGACCCGGTCGTAGCCGGTCAGGTCGCGGACCACCCGCACCACCGCGTCGGCCAGCGTGCCCACGGTGGCCGCGCCGTTGAAGCGCTGCAGGGCTCGCGCGAGCGTGCCGTCGAGGTCGGCGGGCACCGGCTCGGCCGGCTCGGGCTCGAGCTCGATCACCAGGCCCTGCCCCGGCACACGGTGCAGGCTGCCCTCGAAGACCTGCGGCGCGCCGCGTACCGGCAGCGTGGTGCGCAGCGGCGCCAGCTCGCCCAGCTGCGGATCCTGCGCCAGGTCGCGCACCACGGCGTCGACCTCGGCGCCGAGCTCGCGCAGGCGCCGGCCCAGCAGGTCGCCGTGCTGCAGGCCGAGCAGTTCGGCGACGTTCGCGCTCGCCTGCAGCACGGTCAGCGCGGGCTCCTGCAGCGTCAGCAGCAGGCCATGCGGCTGCACCGAGCCGGCGAGGTGGATCAGCTCGCGCTCGCAGTTGGTCAGGTCGGCCTGACCGAAGGCAGGAGACTCGTCGTTCACGACGTGCGGGGCGTGTGCCGGTCGCGCCGGCGCCGGGCCAGATTGTCGCGGCTGACGCCCAGCAGCTGCGCGGCCGCCGCCGCGTCGCCGCCGCAGCGCTGCAGCGCGGCCTGGATGAAGTGCCGCTCGGCCAGTGCGGCCGCCTCGCGCATCATCTGCGGCAGGCTGGTGCGGCCGAGCTGCTCGTCCAGCATGCCCCAGGCCTGCAGGAAGGCACGCTGCGCCGCGGACGCCATGCCGGGCCCCTCGCCCGGGCGCACGATCAGGCCGATGCCCTCCTGGTCGCCTTCGGCGAGCCAGCTGGCCGACACCCGCGCGCGCTGCGCCGCGGCGCTGCCGCGCAGTGCCAGGCCGTCGCGCTCGGCCAGGCCTTCGCGGCGCGTGTCGGCCAGCAGGGCCTCGAGCGGCTGCTGCGGATCGCCGAGCCAGTCCGACAGCGCGCGGCCCACCAGCGCGGCCTCGCCCGGCTGGCCGACCAGCGCGGCAAAGGATTCGTCGCAGGCCCGCAGGTGGCCAGCGGCATCGGTGATCACCACCGACTCGCCGGCCTGGGCGGCCTGCAGGCGGCGCTCGCCGGCCGACGGCGCACCGTCGGTCGGGTCACGCAGGCGCAGCAGCAGCCGCTGCGACGCCCCGACCCGGAACGGCGTGGCCGCCACGCTGGCATAAGCGTGCGAGCCGGCCAGCCGCGCACGCAGCTCGACCGGGCGGCCGCCGCTGCACGCGGTGCCGAGCAGTTCCTCGACCGCGGCGCGCGAATGGGCGTCGAACAGCAGCCCGGCCGGGCGGCCGAGCGGCGCGCCGTCCGGCCCCGTCCGGTGCGCGGCCGCGTTGGCCGAGAGCACGGTGCCGTTCTCGGCGTCGAGCACCAGCAGCGCGTCGCTGGCCACCTGGCGCAGCGCCCGCTCGCGGGTCTCGGCCTGGCGCGCGCGCCAGTAGCCGCGCTCGAGCTCCTGCTGGGCGTCGAGGAACTGCTGCTGGATGGCCGCGATCGCGCGCAGGTCGCGCCCGACGGCCAGCACCGGCCCGTGTGCGCCGAGCCGGATCGCGGTGTAGGCCACCGGGATGTCGGCCCCCGCGGCGCCCGGGTGGCTGACCTCGCGGCGCCGCGCCGTCCCGGTGCTCGCGACGTCGCCCAGCAGCAGCTCGATCTTGCGGCGCGTCTCGGCGGTGACGGTGTCGGCCCAGGCGCGGCCGACCCATTGCTCGGCCTCCGGCGCCATCGGCGTTCCGCCGGACTGCGCCACCCGGGTGATGACGCCGCTGGCGTCCATCACCAGGGCGATGTCGCTCGACAGGGAGACGAAGGTCTGCGCCAGTTCGTTGACCCAGGGCGACAAGGCCTCCAGGTCGCTGGTACTGCCCGAGCGTTGGTTCACGCGCCGTCTCCTGTATCGGGCTCGGAAGCTGGAATCGTCAGGGCATTCTATGCCCCGGGTCGTGAGCCTCCGATGCGTTGGATCAGGTCCCAGATGTGGGCGATTCCGGCCAGTGCAAGCCAGAGGGCGGTCCAGGGCCAGGCGAGCCCGGTCGCGACGCTGCGCAGCGCCATCACCAGGGCGAAGCCGGCCCCGAGCATCGCCAGCACCTCGCCGGCGCGCGGTCCGCGCCCGGTGCGCCGGCGCCGCCACAGCAGCCAGGCCACCTCGACGAGCATCAGGCCGGAGATCAGGTCGGCGGCAAGCGCCGCGTCGAGCCAGGCAGGCATGTCAGGCACACCATTCAGAACGGGCCGTTCAGGCGCACGACCTCGAGGTTGAGCAGCGCGGCGAATGCCACCCAGGCCAGGTAGGGCAGCAGCAGCAGCGCGGCGCGGCGCGAGCTGCGCCAGCACACCACCATCATCAGCAGGATCGAGGCCCACAGGAACGTGACCTCGGCGAAGGCCCAGTCGGGCCGGCGCAGGCGGAAGAACAGCAGGCTCCACAGCACGTTGAGGAAGCCGTTCAGCGCGAACACGATCAGGATGGCGCTGCGCTGGCGCGGCCCGGCCTGGCGCCACGCCGTCACGCCCGACAGCGCGGTCAGCGCGAAGATCAGCGTCCAGGCCGGGCCGAACAGCACGTCCGGCGGTTTCCAAGGCGGCTGCTTCAGCTGCGCGTACCAGCCGCCCAGGTCGGTCGACAGCCCGCCGAGCACGGCCACGCCGAGCGCGGCCAGCGCCGCGACCAGCACGGCACGCTTCGACTGCGGCCGGTGCGGGTGGGCGACGGGCGCATCGTCAGACACGGGCCAGCCCCAGCAGGTGCGCCATGTCCTTGAAGAAGATGCGCACGTGCGCGAGCGGCCTAGCCCGCACCAGCTCCTTGTTCATGTAGGCCTCGAAGGTGAGCTGCTGCACGTCGCGGTCGCGGCAGATCGCGACGAAGCGCTCGCGGCGCCGGTCGCTGCCGTACCAGAAGCGCTGCATGATCCCCAGCACCCAGAACACCCGGCCGTGGGCGCGCATGAAGCGCTTGCGCGCCTGCGCCAGCGCGCGGGCGTCGCCGCTGCGCAGGCAGGCCTCGACCGCCTCCGCGGCCAACTGGCCGCTGGCCATCGCGTAGTAGATGCCCTCGCCCGAGGCCGGCGCCACGACGCCGGCGGCATCGCCGGCCAGCACCACGTCGCGTCCGTTGTCCCAGCGCGGCAGCGGCTGCAGCGGGATCGGCGCGCCCTCGCGGCGCAGGGTCTGCGCGCCCTCGAGGCCGCTGGCGCGGCGCAGTGCGGCGGTGGCGCCGCGCAGCGAGAAGCCCTTGTCGGCGCTGCCGGTGCCCACCGAGAGCGTCGGCCCGTGCGGGAACACCCAGCCGTAGAAGTCGGGCGAGAACTCGCCGCGGTAGACCACGTCGCAGCGCGCGCCGTCGTAACTGGCCGGCGCCTGCTCGGGCGTGCGCAGGATCTCGTGGTAGGCGAACACGAAGCGCCCGCATTCGGCCCCGGGGATGGCCTGGCGCGCGAGTTCGGAGCGCGCGCCGTCGGCGCCGACCACGCAGCGCGCGCGCACGCTCGCCGCGCTGCCGTCGGCGCGGCGCAGGTGCAGCCGCGCGGTGCCATCGGCATCGCGCTCGAAGCGCTCGAAGCTGCCGGTCACGCGCACCGCGCCGGCCTGCGCGGCACGCTCGCGCAGCCATTCGTCGAACGGGCCGCGGTCGACCATGCCGACGAAGCCACCCTCGATCGGGATGTCGACGCGCGCGTCGCTCGGCGCCACCATGCGCGCGCAGCGGATGCGCGCGACCAGCAGGTGGTCGGGGATCTGGAAGTCGCGGATCAGGCGCGGCGGGATCGCGCCGCCGCAGGGCTTGATGCGGCCGGCGCGGTCGAGCAGCAGCACGCTGCGGCCCTGCCGGGCCAGCTGGTGCGCCGCCGTCGCCCCGGACGGCCCGCCGCCGATCACGACGGCATCGTAGGTGTGATCGGTCGCTGCCATGGGTCGCCTGCCTTTCCTTGCACCGCCGATGCGGGCTCGATGGCCGCCGCCAACCGGGCGGCGACGATGAACAACAAGGCCTCGGCCCCGAACACGATCGCGTAGGCCTCGCCGGGCGAGGGCACGGCCAGGCGCACCAGGTCGCTGGCCACCGCGCCGAGCAGGCCGCCGCCGCCGAAGGCGATGGCCTGCGCCGCACCCCACAGGCCCATGCGCGTGCCCTCGCGGCCGGGCCGTCCGGCGCCGGCCAGCCGCATCATCGAGCCGATGGCGGCGATCGAGAACGCGCCGTTGGCCACGCCGAGCGCGAACACCGTCGCATGCAGCGGCCACGCGCCGCCGATGAAGCCGGCCGCGCACAACCCGGCCAGCGCCAGCGCCGAGGCGAGGCAGCCGCCGACCGTCCAGGCGCGCAGCGAGCCGAAGGCGCGGCGCCCGGCCAGCCCTGCCGCCAGCATGCCGGCGAACACACCGCCGTGCTGCACGCCCGAGAGCTGGGTCGTCGCGCCCGGGCCGAGCCCGAACACCACGCCGGCAAAGGGCTCGAGGATCAGGTCCTGCGCGCTGAAGGCGAGCATCGACACCGCGACGAAGATCGTGAAGCGGCGCGCCACCGGTTCGCTCCAGACCTCGCGCAGCGCGGCGCGGAAGTCGGGGTGCTCCTTCGCGGCCGGCGCCGGCGCCGCGGCGGTGGAGGCCTTCTCGACGCCCCAGACGGCCAGCACGGTGACCAGCCAGGCGAGCAGCGAGACGCCACTGCTGACCGCCACCAGGCGCGCGGGCGAGTACGGGTCGAGCCAGCGGCCGGCCAGGCCGGCGGTGATCGCGAAGCCGGCGATCATCATCATCCACACCACGGTGGCCGCGCCGGCACGACGCCCCTCGGGCACGCGCTTGGCCAGCAGCACCAGCAAGGCGGTGCCGCCGCCGGCCACGCCGAGCCCGACCAGCGCATAGGCCAGCGTGACCAGCACGAGCCCGGCCGCGCGGTCGGTGCCGGCCCAGGCCACGCCGAGCGCGGCGAGCGCCCCGCCCGCGCCGAGCACGGCCATGCCGCCGATGATCCACGGCGTGCAGCGGCCGCCGACGTCGGCACCGAAACCCAGGCGCGGCCGCGCCAGCTGCACCGCGTGGTGCAGCGCGACCAGCAGCCCCGGCACCAGCGCCGGCAGCGCCAGCTCGAGCACCATCACGCGGTTCAGCGTCGAGGTGGTCAGCACGACGATCGCGCCCAGCGCCATCTGCACCAGGCCGAGCCGGAACACCCCCAGCCAGTTCACGATGCGAGGGCCGCGCGCAGCGCGAAGGCGCTGACCAGCATGCCGGCGACGAAGAAGTTGATGCCCAGCGCGCTGTACCAGGTGGCGCGGGCCAGCGGCTCGGCGACGAAGCGGCGCATCAGCACCAGCTGCACCGCCAGCAGCGCAGCGACGCCGGCGGCGTGCCACGGGGCGCCCCACCACAGCAGCAGCGCGATCACGCCGGCCTGCGGCAGCGCCATGGTCCAGCAGGCCACGCGCGCGGCGGCATCGATGCCCAGGCGCACCGGCAGCGAGCCGATGCCCATGCGCCGGTCGCCCTCGACCGACTTGAAGTCGTTCAGGGTCATGATGCCGTGCGCCCCGAGGCTGTAGAGCGCCGCGAGCGCGAGCGAGCGGGCATCGGGCAGCGCGCCGCCGGCCATCACCGCTGCGCCGGTGGCCCAGGCCAGGCCCTCGTAGCACAGCCCGCAGGCCGCGTTGCCCCACCAGCCGTTGCGCTTCAGGCGCAGCGGCGGCGCACTGTAGGCCCAGGCGAGCGCGAGGCCGAGCGCGGCCGCGGCGAATCCCCAGGGCCCGAGCGCGAGGCCCACGGCCAGCGACACCAGCGTCCACAGCGTGGCGATGTACAGGCCCCAGCGGCCCGGCATGCGGCCCGAGGGGATCGGGCGCTGCGGCTCGTTGATCGCGTCGACGTGGCGGTCGAACCAGTCGTTCACCGCCTGGCTGGTGGCACAGACCATCGGGCCGGCCAGCAGCAGGCCCAGCAGCACCAGCGCCCAGCGCTCGGACAGCGCCACGCCCGAGGCGACCGCGCCGCAGCCGAAGGCCCACATGGGCGGGAACCAGGTGATCGGCTTGAACAGCTCGGCAACGGCCGACGGCGCGGGGAATGCCATCGGCTCATTCTGGAAGCGACACTCCGGAGTGTCAATCCAGATTTACATGTGCCGGGTCAAGTTTCGTTGTCGCCGAGGTCGCCGAGCCCGTAGCGGCGCAGCTTGACGTACAGGCTCTGGCGCGAGAGGCCGAGCATCTGCGCGGCCGAGGCGCGGTTGTCGCCGGTCAGCCGCAGCGCCGCCTCGATGCACAGCTGCTCGATCAGGTCGGTGGTCTCGCCGACGATGTCCTTCAGCGGCACGCGCCCCACCAGCTCGGCCAGCTCGCCGGCGGAGCGCGGCAGTTCGCCGGCGGCGCGCGGCTCGGCCGACAGGCGCCGGCCGACGTCGCGCACCGCGAAGGCGAGCACGCTGCGCCCGCCCTGCTCGGCCGCCGAGGCCGAGATCTCGACCTCGGTGCTGGCGCCGTCCTCGCCGCGCAGCAGGGTCGAGAACAGGCGCACCGCGCCGTTCTGGCGCACGTTCTGCAGCAGCACGCCGAGCTCGACGCCGGTGCGGCCGAGCCAGCGGTCGAGCAGCTCGCCGCGCGCCTGCTCCTCGCTGCCGAGCTGGGCCATCGCCAGGAAGGCCGCGTTGGCCAGCAGGATGCGCCCGTCGCCGTCGGTGAACACGAGGCCGTCGGGCGAGCTGCGCACGAAGCCGAGCAGCAGGTTGTCGCCCTCGCCCGCCACCGCGGCGCGCGCCTCGGCGCCGACCCGTGTCAGGCGCACCAGCAGCAGCGAGGCGTCGTCCTGCCGGAAGCTGGACAGGGCCACGCTGACGCGCTCGCCGCCGTCGGCCAGCGTGGCGCGCACCGGTTCGCTCTTGCGCGCGGCGCGCGCCGCGGCCAGCGCCGCCTGCAGCGGGCGGGCGCCGGGCTGCTCGAACAGGGCCGTCAGCGAGCTGCCGGCGATCCGGCGCGCGCTGCTGCCGCCGATCAAGGCCGTGGCGGCGGGATTGGCCTCGAGGATCTTCAGCGTCGCCGCGTCGGCGATCAGCACCGCTTCGGACGAGGACTGGAACAGGTGGCGATAGCGTGTCTCGGCCTGGCGGAAGCGCCAGTAGTCGCGCTCCATCGCCTGCTGGGCCTCGATCAGGCGCAGCTGCAGCGCCTCGGTGGCACGCAGGTCGCGTCCGATCACCACGGTGCGCACCGCGCCGCTGTTGGCGCTGCCGAGCTGCACCGCGGAATAGAGCACCGGCCAATCGCTGCCGCTGGGCGAGGGATGGTTGACCTGGCGCCAGCGCGGGGCCTGCGCCGCGTCGCGCAGCAGCGCCTCGACCTTGACGCGGCTCTCGACGGTGACGATGTCGAGCCAGGACCGGCCGACCCACTGCCCGGCGTTCTCGGCCGCCGCCGCCTCGCTGCCGACGATCACGTCGCGGATCACGCCTTCCGCGTCGAGCATCAGCGCGACATCGCTGGCCGCCGCCACGAGACGCTGCACGTCCGCACCCTCCAGGTCACCCAGCGCGGCCTTCCCTGACGGCCTGCGCCTGCCCGCCCCGATCGGACCGCGGGTCGATGTTTTCATGACAGTGCCCGTCCGTGGACCGGACAGGGGATCAGTAGCGTTTCACTCGGCCGGCAATACTGCTCTCGGCCACGGCGGGTGCTTCGCTGCCATCCGGGGCGGAGGCGTCGGCCCCCACCTCGCGCGCCAGGTGCGGCTTCAGGAAGAACACCGGCCCGCCGACGAGTATCGGCAAGCCCCGGTTGCACGACGCGCTGCGCACTGCGGCGATGCAGCCGGGCAACCAGTCGAGCCGAGCTTCGCTGCCGACCGAGAAACCGACCACGTCGAACCATTCGCGCCGCACCGCCGAGATCGGGTCGGTGTCCGATCCTGCGCCCCCGGCCACGACCTCCCATCCGGCTCGGCGAAAGAACTCGGCGACCATCGACAGGCCGAAGGTGTGCTGCTCGCCCGGCACGCGTACCAGCAACACGCGACGCCCGTTGGGCGGATGACCCACCTCGACCCCGAAGGCCGGGCTCAATTCTCGCATCATTCGCTGCAGGCGCCCGAGGCCCACCGTCACGCCGGTGAAATCGCACTCGTCGTCCGCCCACAGTTCGCCCAGGCGTCGCGCCACCGGCGCGAACAGGTCGACCAGGATGGTCTCGACGGACAAGGGCCGGGCCCGCAGTTCGGCAAGGCGCTCGGCCAGTCGCGCCTCGGGCGCACTGGCCACCAGGCGCGCAAAGGCATCCACCGCGGACGGCTCCAGCGCCACCGAGCGTGCATCGTTGCAGGCCTCCGGGTGATCGGCCAGCCGGTGCGCGGCGGCCAGACGCGGAATCACGTCGCGCTCGAGCGCACGTGCCAGCAAGGCCATGCGCTGCGATGCGGAGACGGTCGACGGGGAATTCTCGGAGGATGCGCCGCGCTGCCGTTGCGCCTGCGCGTCCGAGCGCGCGGCGGGTGACGATGTCCCTGCCTTCGGACCACCTTGCATCGAACCCTCCTGGCTCTTGTCTCTCGTACTTCTCGGGAGTGACTGCTCGAGGGCCTTGGAGGGGCGAGTCTTTGCAGCGCTTCGCCAATGCTCGGGAGACAGACGGGCGGATCGTTGTTGCCGGATCTTCCTGTTGCGGACGAAGGACGGGGTCGGTGAGCACGGGTTTTTACTCCTCGACCCGCCATGCGTCAAATGCTCGGCCTGCGCGACGTGATGCACCGCCGCATCGGTCAACCATGAGGGACATGATCGGCGCCGCGCGGGCCAATGTCAAGCCAGGTTTACGTCTACGCTGATTGACACTCTGGGGGGAAAGGCCTAGTCTGGCCGGCATCAAGACGACGAGTCCACGTGTGACGGTCATGTCCCCGCGCCCGGCCCCCGCGCCGCTGTACACCGCCGAAGAACGCGCCCGCCGCGACGCCAGCCCCTGGACCCTGGTCCAGGGCGTGCTCGCGCCGCTGCAGTTCCTCGCCTTCGCGGTGAGCCTGGTGCTGCTGCTGCGCTACCTCGCCAGCGGCATGGGCGAGCAGGCGGCCACGGTCTCGGTGCTGGTCAAGACCGCACTGCTGTACCTGATCATGGTCACCGGCAGCATCTGGGAGAAGGTGGTGTTCGGCCGCTGGCTGTTCGCCCCCGCCTTCTACTGGGAAGACGTGTTCAGCATGCTGGTGCTGGCGCTGCACACCGCCTACCTGGCCGCGCTGGCCGGCCACTGGCTCGACGGCCGCGGCCTCGCCTGGCTGGCACTCGCCGCCTACGCCACCTACGTGATCAACGCGGCGCAATTCCTGCTCAAGCTGCGCGCTGCGCGGCTGCAGCAGCGCGGCGAGCCGCTGGCCCAGGGAGTTGCCGCATGAACCGCGTGATCCCGCTGCGTGAACGTGGCCAGCGCGAGGTGTTCTGCGGGCTGACCGGCATCGTCTGGCTGCATCGCAAGGTGCAGGACGCCTTCTTCCTGGTGGTCGGCTCGCGCACCTGCGCACACCTGATCCAGAGCGCCGCCGGCGTGATGATCTTCGCCGAGCCGCGTTTCGCCACCGCCATCATCGACGAGCGCGACCTGGCCGGCCTGGCCGACTGCCACGACGAGCTCGACCGCGTGGTCGCGCGGCTGCTCGCGCGCCGGCCCGAGATCCGCACGCTGTTCCTGGTCGGCTCCTGCCCGTCGGAGGTGATCAAGCTCGACCTGGCGCGCGCCGCGCAGCGCCTGGACGGCGTGCACGCGCCGCAGGTGCGCGTGCTCAACTACTCGGGCAGCGGCATCGAGACCACCTTCACGCAGGGCGAGGACGCCTGCCTCGCGGCCTGGGTGCCACGCCTGCCGCGCGAAGGCGCCGCGCCGCTGCTGGTGGTGGGCTCGCTGCCCGACGTGGTGGAAGACCAGTTCGCACGCCTGTTCGGCGCGCTCGGCATCCCGGTGCGCTTCTTCCCGCCGCGCCGCTCCACCGAGCTGCCGGCGGTCGGCCCGGGCACGCGTTTCCTGCTCGCCCAGCCCTTCCTGGCCGAGACCGCGCGGCTGCTCGAGGAACGCGGCGCGGTGCACCTGGCGGCACCCTTCCCGTTCGGCGAGGAAGGCACCACCGGCTGGCTGCGCGCCGCGGCCGCCGCGTTCGAGATCCCGCCGGCACAGTTCGACGCGGTCACGCGGCCCGGCCGCGAACGTGCCCGCACCGCACTGGCGGCGCACCGCACGCGGCTGGCCGGCAAGCGTGTGTTCCTGTTCCCCGACTCGCAGCTCGAGGTGCCGCTGGCGCGCTTCCTGGCGCGCGAGCTCGGCATGCAGCTGGTCGAGGTGGGCACGCCCTACCTGCACCGCGCGCACCTGGCCCACGAGCTGCCGCTGCTGCCCGAGGGCGTCACGCTGTCCGAAGGCCAGGACGTGGAGCGTCAGCTCGACCGCTGCCGCGCCACGCGGCCCGACCTGGTGGTCTGCGGCCTCGGCCTGGCCAACCCGCTCGAGGCCGAAGGCCTGACGACCAAGTGGTCCATCGAACTGGTGTTCAGCCCGGTGCACGGCTACGAGCAGGCCGGCGACCTGGCCGAGCTGTTCGCCCGCCCGCTGGTGCGCAAAGAGAAGTTGGCGGCCTGACATGCAGCTCACCCTCTGGACCTACGAAGGCCCGCCGCACGTCGGCGCGATGCGGGTCGCCACCGCGATGCGCGAGCTGCACTACGTGCTGCACGCGCCGCAAGGCGACACCTACGCCGACCTGCTGTTCACGATGATCGAGCGGCTGCCACGCCGCCCGCCGGTCACCTACACCACCTTCCAGGCGCGCGACCTGGGCGGCGACACCGCCGAGTTGTTCAAGACCGCTGCGCGCGAGGCCGCCGAACGCTTCGCGCCGCAGGCGCTGCTGGTGGGGGCCTCCTGCACCGCCGAGTTGATCCAGGACGATCCGGGTGGCCTGGCCGCCGCGCTGAACCTGCCGATCCCGGTGATCCCGCTCGAGCTGCCGGCCTACCAGCGCAAGGAGAACTGGGGCGCGGCCGAGACCTTCTACCGCCTGGTGCGGGCGCTGGCCGTGCCGCCGCCGCCCAAGGCCGACGACCGCGCGCCGAGCTGCAACATCCTCGGCCCCGCCGCGCTCGGCTTCCGCCACCGCGACGACCTGCAGGAGATCCGCGGCTTGCTCGGCCGGCTCGGCATCGAGGTGAACGTGGTCGCGCCCTGGGGCGCGAGCCCGGCCGACCTGGGGCGCCTGCCCGAGGCCGACTTCAACGTCGTGCTCTACCCCGAGATCGCCGGCACCGCGGCGCAGTTCCTGCAGCGCCAGTACGGCCAGCCCTTCACCCGCACGGTGCCGATCGGCGTGCAGGCCACGCGCGCCTTCATCGCCGAGGTGGCCACGCTCGCCAAGGTCGACGCCACGGCGCTGCTGGCCGAGGAAGAGGCCCGCGCCACCTGGTACAGCCGCTCGGTCGACTCCACCTACCTGACCAACAAGCGCGTGTTCGTGTTCGGCGACGCGACACACGCGGTCGCCGCCGCACGTGTCGCCTCGTCCGAGCTCGGCCTGCAGGTGGTGGGCCTGGGCACCTACAGCCGCGAGATCGCGCGCGAGCTGCGCGAGGCGGCCAAGGGCTACGGCATCGAGCCGCTGATCTGCGACGACTACCTCGAAGTCGAGGCCGCCATCGCCGCCGCGCAGCCCGAGTTGGTGCTGGGCACGCAGATGGAGCGCCACATCGCCAAGCGCCTCGGGCTGCCCTGCGCGGTGATCTCCGCACCGGTGCACGTGCAGGACTTCCCGGCGCGCCACTCGCCGCAGATGGGCTTCGAAGGCGTGAACGTGCTGTTCGACACCTGGGTCGCGCCGCTGATGATGGGCCTGGAGGAACACCTGCTGCACATGTTCCGCGACGACTTCGAGTTCCACGAAGGCGCCGCGCCCTCGCACCTGGGCCGCGCCGCGGTGCCGGCCGAGGCCGCCGCCGCCCCGGTCGAGCCCGCAGCGGCCGTGCCGTCGACGACGCAGTGGAGCGCCGACGCCGAGCACGAGCTGCGCAAGATCCCGTTCTTCGTGCGCGGCAAGGCGCGCCGCAACACCGAGCGCTACGCGAGCGATCGCGGGCTGGCCACCATCACGCTGGAGACCTTGTATGAAGCCAAGGCCCACTTCAGCCGCTGAGCAGCGGGGCCCCGCCATGCGCGTCGTGCTCGTCACGATGGACAGCCACCTGCTGACGGCCGCGGCCGCGGCGCGCCGGCGCCTGGCCAAGCTGCTGCCCGGCCTGCAGCTCGCGGTGCACGCCGCCGCCGAATGGGGCGAGGACCCGCAGCGCCTGCAGCATTGCCTGGACGACATCGCGAGCGGCGACATCGTCATCGTGACCATGCTCTTCATGGAGGAGCACTACCTGCCGGTGCTGCCCGCCCTGAAGGCGCGCCGCGAGCAGTGCGACGCGATGGTCTGCGCCATGTGCGCCGGCGAGGTGGCGCGGCTCACGCGGCTGGGCAAGTTCGACATGTCCGCCCCGGCCAGCCCGATGCTCGCGCTGCTCAAGCGCCTGCGCGGCAAGAGCAGCGAGGGCCAGGACAAGGCGGCCACCGCCGGCGCGCGCCAGATGGCGATGCTGCGCCGCCTGCCGCAGCTGCTGCGCTTCATCCCCGGCACCGCGCAGGACGTGCGGGTCTACTTCCTGGTGCTGCAGTACTGGCTGGCCGGCTCGGAGGAGAACCTGGCGCACCTGGTGCACGCGCTGGTGGATCGCTACGCCGAGGGCCCGCGGCGCGTGCTGCGCGGGCTGGCCCGCCCGGGCGCGCCGATCGAGTACCCCGAGGTGGGCCTGTACCACCCGCGCATGGAGCCGCGCCTGTCCGAGGAACCGGCGGCCCTGCCGCGCGTGGCCGTCAGCGGACAGCGCGGCACGGTCGGGCTGCTGCTGATGCGCTCCTACCTGCTGGCCGGCAACAGCGCGCACTACGACGGCGTGATCACCGCGCTCGAGGCGCGCGGCCTGCGCGTGCTGCCCGCGTTCGCGAGCGGCCTGGACGCCCGCCCGGCGATCGAGCGCTACTTCCGGCGCGACGGCCGGAGCCTGGTCGACACGGTGGTCTCGCTGACCGGCTTCTCGCTCGTCGGCGGCCCGGCCTACAACGACGCCGGCGCGGCCGAGCAGGTGCTCGCCGAGCTCGACGTGCCCTGCCTGTCGGTCACGCCGGTCGAGTTCCAGACCCTGCAGCAATGGGGCGGCTCGGAGCGCGGGCTGATGCCGGTCGAATCGACCATGATGGTCGCCATCCCCGAGCTCGACGGCACCACCGGCACGATGGTGTTCGGCGGCCGCACCGACACCGGCCATGCCGCGTGCCAGGGCTGCGCGCGCCACTGCCGCTTCGAGCACGACGGCGACGGCCACGACATGCAGGTCTGCAGCGAGCGCGCCGACGCGCTGGCGGCGCGCGTGGCGCGGCTGGTGGACCTGCGGCGCGGCGAGCGCGCGAAGCGCAAGGTCGCCGCGGTGCTGTTCAACTTCCCGCCCAACGCCGGCAACACCGGCACGGCGGCGCACCTGGCGGTGTTCGAGTCGCTCTATCACACGCTGCAGGCGCTGCAGCGCGAGGGCTACAGCGTCGAGCTGCCGGCCTCGGTGGACGAGCTGCGCGAGCGCCTGATCACCGGCAACGCGCAGCGCCACGGCGCGCCGGCCAACGTGCACGTGCGCATCCCGGTCGACGACCACGTGCGGCGCGAACGCTGGCTCAAGGCGATCGAGGCGCAATGGGGCCCCGCGCCGGGCAAGCAGCTCGCCGACGGCCGCTCGATCTGGGTGCTGGGCGAGCGCTTCGGCAACGTGTTCGTTGGCATCCAGCCCGGCATGGGCTACGAGGGTGATCCGATGCGGCTGCTGTTCGAGCGCGGCTTCGCGCCCACGCATGCCTTCAGCGCCTTCTACCGCTGGCTGCGCGAGGACTTCGGCGCCGACGCGGTGCTGCACTTCGGCACCCACGGCGCGCTCGAGTTCATGCCCGGCAAGCAGACCGGCCTGTCGGGCGACTGCTGGCCGGACCGCCTGATCGGCGACCTGCCGAACTTCTACCTCTACGCCTCGAACAACCCGAGCGAGGGCACGATCGCCAAGCGCCGCGCCGGTGCCACGCTGATCAGCTACCTGACCCCGCCGGTCGCGCAGGCGGGCCTGTACCGCGGCCTCGCGGACCTGAAGGCGAGCCTCGAGCGCCGCCGCGCGCTGCCCCCCGAGGCGACGCGCGAACGGGCCGAGCTGGCGGTGCTGGTGCAGGCCCAGGCCGCCGCGCTGGAACTCTGCAGCGCCGAGCCGCCCTGGGCCGATGCGGCCAGCGAGATCGAGCGGCTGCACAACGCCGTGCTTGAGCTCGAGTACACCCTGATCCCGCATGGCCTGCACGTGGTCGGCCGCACGCCGAGCGCCGCCGAGCGCGTCGACCTGCTGCTGGCGGTCGCCGAAGCCAGCCACGGCGCGCACCCGGCGCGCGCGAGCATCGAGTCGCTGGTCGCCGGCCGCGCCCCGGCCACGCCGCTCGAACAGCAGCTCGCCGAGACCGACCGCCTGCTGCAGCAGGACCACGAACTCGCCGGCATCGTGCGCGCGCTCGACGGCCGCTTCGTGCGCCCGGCCCCGGGCGGCGACCTGCTGCGCAACCCGCAGGTGCTGCCCACCGGCCGCAACCTGCACGGCTTCGACCCGTTCCGCCTGCCGAGTGCCTACGCGGTGCAGGACGGCGCGCGCCAGGCCCAGCGCCTGCTCGATCGGCACGTGGCCGACGGGCATGCGCTGCCCGAATCCGTCGCGCTGGTGCTGTGGGGCACCGACAACCTGAAGACCGAAGGCGCGCCGATCGCCCAGGCGCTGGCGCTGATGGGTGCCAAGCCGCGCTTCGACGCCTACGGGCGGCTGGCCGGCGCCGAGTTGCTGCCGCTGGCCGAGCTCGGCCGGCCGCGTGTCGACGTGATGGTCACGCTGTCGGGCATCTTCCGCGACCTGCTGCCGCTGCAGATCAAGCTGCTGGCCGAGGCCGCGTACCTCGCCGCCGCGGCCGACGAACCCGAGCACCTCAACTTCGTGCGCAAGCATGCCCTCGCGCACCAGCGCGAGCAGGGCTGCGATCTCGAGACCGCCGCACTGCGCGTGTTCGGCAACGCCGAAGGGGCGTACGGCGCGAACGTGAACCACCTGATCGACAGCAGCCGCTGGGACGACGGCGACGAACTGGCCGAGACCTTCACCCGCCGCAAGGGCTTCGCCTACGGTCGCAGCGGGCGCCCGGTGCAGCGCGCCGCGCTGCTCAAGAGCGTGCTGGCGAGCGTGGAGCTGGCCTACCAGAACCTCGATTCGGTCGAGCTCGGCGTGACGACCATCGACACCTACTTCGACACGCTGGGCGGCATCCACCGCGCGGTCCAGAGAGCGAAATCGGCCAATGGGGGCGGCGGCAGCGACACCCCGGTCTACATCGGCGACCAGACACGCGACGCCGGCAGCGGCACCGTGCGCACGCTGGCCGAGCAGGTAGCGCTCGAGACCCGCACCCGCATGCTCAACCCGAAGTGGTACGAGGGCCTGCTCGCGCATGGCTACGAGGGCGTGCGGCAGATCGAGCTGCACGTCACCAACACGATGGGCTGGTCGGCCACCACCGGCCAGGTCGCGCCGTGGGTGTACCGCGAGCTGACCGAGACCTTCATGCTCGACCCGGCGATGCGCGAGCGCCTCGCCGCGCTGAATCCCACCGCCTCGGCCAAGGTGGCCAACCGCCTGCTCGAGGCCTGCGACCGCCAGTACTGGCAACCCGATGCCCAGATGCTGGACGCGCTGCGGCGCGCCGGCGAGGAGCTGGAAGACCGGCTCGAAGGCGTCTTCACACCGACCACCCAGAGGGCCGCCGCATGATCGAAACCGCCACCATTCCCGTTGGAGCCATCGGCCGAGGACGGCGCCCGGACGGCGAGGGCAGCGTGCAGGTCCAGCTCGACCCGAACCTGAAGATCGGCACCGCCAAGGTGTTCGCCATCTACGGCAAGGGCGGCATCGGCAAGAGCACCACCTCGTCGAACCTGAGCGTCGCGTTCAGCAAGCTCGGCAAGCGCGTGCTGCAGATCGGCTGCGACCCGAAACACGACTCGACCTTCACGCTGACCAAGAAGCTGATGCCCACGGTGATCGACGTGCTCGAGAGCGTCGACTTCCACGCCGAGGAGCTGCGCGCCGAGGACTTCGTCTTCCCCGGCTACAACGGCGTGATGTGCGTCGAGGCGGGCGGCCCGCCGGCGGGCACCGGCTGCGGCGGCTACGTGGTCGGCCAGACGGTCAAGCTGCTGAAGGAGCACCACCTGCTCGACGACACCGACGTGGTGATCTTCGACGTGCTCGGCGACGTGGTCTGCGGCGGCTTCGCCGCGCCGCTGCAGCATGCCGACCGCGCGCTGATCGTCACCGCGAACGACTTCGACTCGATCTTCGCGATGAACCGCATCGTGCAGGCGATCGGGGCCAAGGCCAAGAACTACCAGGTGCGGCTGGGCGGCGTGATCGCCAACCGCAGCGCCGCCACCGACCAGATCGACAAGTTCAACGATCGCATCGGCCTGAAGACGATGGCGCATTTCCCCGACCTCGACGTGATCCGCCGCAGCCGGCTGAAGAAGTCCACGCTGTTCGAGATGGACCCCTCGCCCGAGCTGGAGGCGGTGCAGAAGGAATACCTGCGCCTGGCCGCCGCGCTGTGGGTCGGCAGCGACCCGCTTTCCGCGGTGCCGATGAAGGACCGCGACATCTTCGACCTGCTGGGATTCGACTGATGGAACACCTGAGCTACACCAGCCGTCGCGGCGAGATCGAGCACTACTTCGACCGCACCGCGGTGCAGGCGTGGGCGCGGCTCACGTCCGACGCGCCGGTCGGCCGGATCCGCGCCACCGTGCGGGCCGGCCGCGAGCGCATGCGCGCGACCCTGCTCGACTGGCTGCCCGAGGACCTGCACGGCCGGCGCATCCTCGATGCCGGCTGCGGCACGGGCGCCTTCGCGGTGGCGGCGGCGCGGCGCGGCGCGCACGTGGTCGCGATCGATCTCTCGTCCACGCTGGTCGAGCTCGCCTGGCAGCGGCTCTCGCACCACCTGGACGTCTTCAGCAACGGCGGCCACATCGAGTTCCGTGCCGGCGACATGCTCTCGGCCGATCTCGGCGAGTTCGACCACGTGGTCGCGATGGACTCGCTGATCCACTACGAAACTACCGACGCCGTGCGCGCGCTCTCGGCCTGGGCGCCGCGCATCCGGGGATCGATGCTCTTCACCTTCGCGCCGCGCACGCCGGCACTGGCCGCGATGCATGCGGTAGGTCGCTGGTTCCCGCGCGGCGACCGCGCGCCGGCCATCGAGCCGGTGGCCGAAGGCGCGCTGCGGCGCGAGATCGCGTTGCACCTGCCGCAGTGGCACGCCGCCCGCACGTCGCGCGTGGCCAGCGGCTTCTACACCTCGCAAGCCATGGAGTTGCGGCTGGCATGAAGGTCAACCAGCGCCTCGCCCGCGCGTGGCTGCACGTCGGCCCGCGCTTCCTGCCGTTCGCCGATGCGGCGAGCGCGGAGCTGCCGCTGGCGCGGCTGCTTCGGCTGGCGCTGTTCCAGGTGTCGGTGGGCATGGCGCTGGCGCTGCTGGTCGGCACGCTGAACCGGGTGATGATCGTCGAGCTCGGCGTGCCGGCCTGGCTGGTGGCGGCGATGGTCGCGCTGCCGGTGCTGTTCGCGCCGCTGCGCTCGCTGATCGGCTTCCGCTCCGACACGCACCGCAGCTACCTGGGCTGGAAGCGCGTGCCCTACCTGTGGTTCGGCACGCTGCTGCAGTTCGGCGGGCTGGCCATCATGCCGTTCGCGCTGCTGGTGCTGTCCGGCGGCGGCAACGGCCCGGCCTGGATCGGCCTGCTCGGCGCGGCGCTCGCCTTCCTGCTCACCGGCGCCGGGCTGCACACCACGCAGACCGCCGGGCTCGCGCTGGCCACCGACCTCGCCGCGCCCGCGCAGCGCCCGCGCGTCGTCGCGCTGATGTTCGTGATGCTGCTGGTGGGCATGGCCGCGTCGAGCCTCGCCTTCGGCCTGCTGCTGACACCCTTCACGCCGCTGCGCCTGGTGCAGGTGGTGCAGGGCGCGGCGGCGCTGACGATGGCGCTGAACCTGGTCGCGCTGTGGAAGCAGGAGGCACGCAACCCGCAGGCCACGCGCCACGACCAGCCGGCCGAGGACTTCCGTGCCGCCTGGAGTGCCTTCGTGCGCATCGGGCGGACCAAGCGCTTCCTGGTCGCCGTCGGCCTGGGCAGCGCCGCCTTCAGCATGCAGGACATCGTGCTCGAGCCCTATGGCGGCGAGGTGCTGCAGCTGCCCGTGGGCGCGACCTCGCTGCTGACCGGGCTGCTCGCGCTCGGCTCGCTGGCCGCCTTCGCGCTGGCCGCGCGGCGCCTGTCGCGCGGCGCCGACCCGCACCGCCTGGCCGCGCTGGGCGTGCTGATCGGCATCCTCTCGTTCGCCGCGGTGATCTTCGCCGCGCCGCTCGGCTCGGCGCTGCTGTTCCGCGCCGGCGCCACCGGCATCGGATTCGGCGGCGGGCTGTTCTCGGTCGCCCTGCTGTCGGCCGCGATGGCGCTCGACGAAGGCGGCCATGTCGGCCTGGCCATCGGCGCCTGGGGCGCGGTGCAGGCCACCTGCATCGGCATCGCCACCGCCGCCGGCGGCGCGCTGCGCGACGGCGTGGGCCACCTCGCCGCCAGCGGCGCGCTCGGCGAGGCGCTGAGCCAGCCCGCGGTGGGCTACAGCGTCGTGTACCACCTCGAGATCCTGTTGTTGTTTGCCACGCTGGCCGTGCTCGGTCCGCTGTGCACGGCCCGCGCCGTGCCGCGGGACGCAAGCGCGGCGGCGCGGCCGTTCGGCCTGGCCGAGTTCCCTGGTTGAGTTTTTCCGGTCGACAAGGAGTCGCATATGACCACCGGTGCCATCACTGCCTACATCGACGTCGCACAGCTCACGCTGTACGGTTTCTGGATCTTCTTCGCGGGCCTGGTCTGGTACCTGCACCGCGAGAACAAGCGCGAGGGCTATCCGCTCGAGTCGGACCGCTCCGGCAGCATCACCGTGCAGGGCTTCCCGGCCGTGCCGCCGCCCAAGACCTTCCTGCTGCCCGGCGGCAAGACGGTCACCGTGCCCAAGGACGGCATCAGCAGCGATCCGGTGGCCGCGCGCAGCGCGGGCAACTTCCCCGGCGCGCCGCTGGTGCCCACCGGCAACCCGTTCCTCGACAACGTCGGCCCGGGCTCGTACACACGCCGCGCCGACGTGCCCGACGTGACGCTGACCGGCGAGCCGAAGATCGTGCCGCTGCGCGACGCGGCCGACTACGGCGTCGCCTCGCAGGACCCGGATCCGCGCGGCAAGCCGGTCTGGGGTGCCGACGGCGTGCAGGGCGGCACCGTGCGTGACCTGTGGGTCGACCGCTCCGAGGCCGTGTTCCGCTACCTCGAGGTCACCACCAACGGCGGCCGCAACGTGCTGCTGCCGATGAACTTCGCACGCGTCACCGACCGGGGCGTCAAGGTCGCCTCCATCCTCGGCGGCCAGTTCGACGGCGCGCCCGCGCCGCGCCAGCCGAACACCGTGACGCTGTACGAGGAAGAGAAGATCAGCGGCTACTTCGGCGCCGGCACGCTGTACGCGACGCCGGACCGGGCGGAGCCGCTGCTGTGAACGTCAGCGAGCACGAACACGAGGCGGCGCGCGGCCTGCCGGAGCCGCTGCCCGCGGGCGAGCGCCTGCTCTGGCAGGGTGCGCCGGCCTGGCGTGTGCTCGCGGTCGAGGCGCTGCACGTGCGCAAGTTCGCGCTGTACTTCGCGCTGCTGCTGGCCTGGCGCGCGGCCGACGCGCTGCAGGCCGGCGCCGGCGTGACCGGCGCGCTGTGGTCCGCCGCCGGCGTGCTGCCGCTGGCGCTGCTGGCGCTGGCGCTGCTGGCCGGCTTCGCCTGGCTGGTGGCGCGCACCACGGTCTATACCGTCACCGACCGGCGTGTCGTGATGCGCATCGGCGTGGTCCTCAGCGTCACCTTCAACCTGCCCTACTCGACCATCGAGTCGGCCTCGCTGCGCCTGCGCGGAGACGGCCACGGCGACATCGCGCTCGTGCTCTCCGGCAGGGACCGCATCGCCTGGCTGCACCTGTGGCCGCACGCGCGGGCCTGGCAGCTGCGCCGTCCGCAGCCGCTGCTGCGCGCGCTGCCCGAGGCGCGCCGGGTGGCGCAGACCATCGCCGACGCGCTGGCCGGCGCCGCCGCGCAGGCGAGCAGCCCGGTTCCGGCGGCGGCCGACAGCGTGCCGGGCCAGATCGGCCTGCCCACGACGCGCCCGCTCGCAGCCTGAGGTCACGCCATGCACGACCACGCGCACGACAAGCTGCCGAGCGGCCTGCTGCTCGCGCTGGCCGGCTTCGCGCTGGCCACGCTGCTGCTGGCCGGCACCGCGCGCCTGACCGGCTGGGGCACCGCCCACCAGGACGACGCCCCCGCCGTGGCCACGCGCGAGCTGCGCTTCGAGGACCGCGCCGACGGCGGCATCGCGATCGTCGACGCGCGCGACGGCCGCACCATCGCCGGGGCCGACCCCGGCACCAACGGCTTCCTGCGCAGCGCGGTGCGCGGCCTGGTGCGCGAGCGCAAGCGCCAGGGCGTGGGCGCCGACGCGCCGTTCCGGCTCAGCGCACGGGCCGACGGCCGGCTCACGCTCGAGGACCCGGCCACCGGCCGGCGCATCGACCTCGAGTCCTTCGGGGCCACCAACGCGGCGGTGTTCGCGCGCCTGCTGCCCACCCCCTGACGACGGAGACACGCATGCTGGACCAGACCACCCCCGACGTCGCGACCAAGGCGCTGTCCGACCAGGCCACCGCGCGGGCACGCGCCGACTCGCTGCTCGCGCCGCGCTTCTACACGACCGACTTCGCCGCGCTCGAGAAGCTCGACGTCTCGCCGATCCGCGAGCAGTGGGACGCAATGATGGCCGAGTACGAGGGCGACAACAACCACGACCACTTCCAGCGCGACGAGGCCTTCGCCGCCGAGCTGAAGCAGCTGCCGCCCGAACTGCACCAGGAGTTCATCGACTTCCTGATCAGCTCGATCACCTCGGAGTTCTCCGGCTGCGTGCTCTACAACGAGATCCAGAAGAACGTCCAGAACCCGGACATCAAGGCGCTGATGCGCTACATGGCGCGCGACGAGTCGCGCCATGCCGGCTTCATCAACCAGTCGCTGAAGGACTTCGGGCTGGGCGTGGACCTGGGCGGCCTGAAGCGCACCAAGCGCTACACCTTCTTCAAGCCCAAGTACATCTACTACGCGACCTACCTGTCCGAGAAGATCGGCTACGCGCGCTACATCACGATCTTCCGCCAGCTCGAGCGCCACCCGGAGAAACGTTTCCACCCGATCTTTCGCTGGTTCGAGCGCTGGTGCAACGACGAATTCCGCCACGGCGAATCGTTCGCGCTGCTGATGCGCGCGCACCCGCACCTGCTGGAAGGCGGCAACAAGCTGTGGATCCGCTTCTTCCTGCTGGCCGTCTACGCCACGATGTACGTGCGCGACCACATGCGCCCGCAGCTGCACGCGGCGATGGGGCTGGAGTCGAGCGAGTACGACTACACCGTGTTCCGCATCACCAACGACATCAGCAAGCAGGTGTTCCCGTTCACGCTGGACATCGACGCCCCGGCCTTCCGCGCCGGCATGGAGCGGCTCTACGCGATCGCGCAGAAGTCGGCCGCGGCCAAGGCGCGCGGCGGGCTCGTGGGCACGCTGGCGCGCGGCTGGTGGGCCGCCGCCGGCGCGGCCACCTTCGCGCGCCTGTACTTCCTGCCGGTGATCCCGAACGCGCTGCCGCAGCAGGCGCGCATGGCCCCGGCCTGGTGAGCGGCATGGTCGTCGAGTACCTGCTGCCGGCGCTCTACACGGTGTTCGTGTGGTGGGCGGGCACGGGCGTGATCCTGTTCCTCGACGGCCTGCCGCGCTGGACGCACCCGTGGACCATGCTGTGGGCGACGATCCTGCTGGCCATCGCGCTGGTGGGCATCACCGTCACGGCGGACGACACGCGCAGCACCGGCGCCTACCTCGCCTTCACCGGCACCATCCTGGTCTGGGCCTGGAAGGAACTCGCGTTCCTGATGGGCTACGTCACCGGCCCGCGGCGCGTCGCCTGCCCGCCCGGCGCACGCGGCTGGGCGCGTGTCGGCCATGCACTGGCGGCGATCCTGTGGCATGAACTCGCGCTGCTGGCGCTGTTCGCCGCCGTGCTGGCGCTCACCTGGGGCGGGCGCAACCCGGTGGCGGCCTGCACCTTCGCCACGCTGTGGATCATGCGGCTGTCGGCCAAGCTGAACGTCTTCCTCGGCGTGCGCAACCTGAACGAGGAGTTCCTGCCCGAGCCGGTGCGCCACCTGGGCAGCTACTTCCGCCAGCGCAACATGAACCGCTTCTTCCCGGTCTCGCTGCTGGCCGCGACCGCGCTCGCGCTGGCGCTGTGGGAGCACGCGCTGGCGCCGGGCACCAGCCGCTTCGGCGCCATCTCCACCACCATGGTGGCGATGCTGTGCACCCTGGCCGTGGTCGAGCACGTGCTGATGATGCTGCCGCTGCCCTCGCAGTGGCTGTGGCGCTGGGGCTTGCGCAGCCGCGCGGCCGCAGAATAGCCGCGCCCGGCCCCGCCGGGAGGGAGCGGCGATGGACATCTCCTGCCTGGTCGGCGTGTGCAGCGCGCTGGCGCAGACGGTCCCGGAAGCGGCCGAGGCCGCGGCGGCAGCGTCCGCCGCCGCGGCGGCCTCGGCCGCTTCCGCCGCGGAGGGCGGCGAGGCACTGACGACGCAGGACATCGCCTGGGTCGTGATCCTGGCGGGCATGGCCAGTGTCGTCGTGGCCCAGTTGCGCGCCAACCGCGTGGTGCGACGCTACGGCCAGAGCCTGCTCGGCCTGATGGGCCAGGCCTCGCACCGGGCGCTGGGCGGCAGCGCGACACCGCAGCGCTGGGACGCGCCGGCCCTGCTGGCCGGACTGGAGTCGCGCCGGCGCGCGGTGCTCATGCTGCTGTCGGCCGTGGTGCTGGTCTACGCGCTGGCGGCGGCCGGCGTTCGCATCGCCTTCCCCGGGCCGCAGGGCCTCACGCCGCTGGCCTGGCTCAACGTCGGGGTGTGGTTCGTGATGTTCGCCGCCTTCAGCGCCCCGGTGGTGCTGCTGGGCGTCTCGGCCTCCAACTTCAGCCGGCTGTTCTGGGCCTGGTTCGGCCCGGCCACCTTCGCCGCGGTGGCGATGCAGGCGATGGTGGCCAGCGTCGACGCCGACGAGAAGCTCTCGCACGTGCTGTGGGCACTGGCCACGGTGGTCGGGCTCAGCGTCGCCGCGGTGCTGCTGCGCGACCTGACGCCCGCCGGCCTGCGCCAGCGCCTGCTGCCGTGGGCCCGGGCCCATTGGCTGCGGGCTTCGCTGGCGGCGGTGGCGGGGCTGCTGGCGCTGCTGCTCGGCATGGCGATGGCGATGGGCACGCGGCTCGAGAACTGGATGTTCTACGTGCTCGGCGGCTGCCTGGTCGGCGCGCTGGTGATCGGGCTGTGCTGGTTCACGCTGGTGGACCGCATCCGGCGCATCGTCGCGCCGCTGCTGGCGGCGGGCTACTGCGCCGCCGGCGCGGCCGCGGTGATGGTGCTCGACCTCGGCCTGCCGTCCAGCGGCGAGCCCGGCCTCGGCCGGGTCGTGCTGGTGCTGGCCGGGGCGGTGCTCGCGGGCTGGCTGGCGCGCAACTTCCTGCTCAGCTGGATCGGGCTGGCCTACGAGCAGAAGGTGTTCAGCGACGCGCAGTTCCAGGTGTTCTGCTGGATGGCCAGCGTGTCGGGCATGGTGGTCTGCGTCACCGCCGCGCTGCAGGGCGGCGACCTGTTCGACGCGACCAACCTCTGGCTGCTGGCCGCTACGGCGCTGGCGCTGCTGGTCTACTGGGCGGCGCTGCGCTACGGCATGACGCCGCTGTCGAGCAACAAGCGCCTGCTGGTGCTGCGGGTGTTCTCGCAGGAGCGGCGCGGCGAGCGGCTGCTCGACGAGCTGGAGTACCGCTGGCGCTTCATCGGGCCGATCGTGCTGATCGGCGGGCCCGACGTCGCCGAGCGCACCATCGACCCGTCCAAGGCGGCCAACTTCCTGCGCGGCCGCCTGAAGCAGAACTTCCTGCCCGGCCGGCATGCGCTGGACAAGCGCATCGCCGCGATGGACGAGACCCCCGACCCGGACGGCCGCTACCGCGTCAACGAGTTCTTCTGCTTCGACGACCTGTGGAAGGAGGCGGTGCGGCGCCTGCTGGCCGCCAGCGATGCGGTGGTGGTGGATCTGAGCGAGTTCAGCGCCGAGCGGCGCGGCACGGCCTACGAGCTCGGCCTGCTGCGCGAGCTGGGGGCGCTGCCGCGCACCGTGTTCCTGGTCAGCGGCCGCACCGATCTGGCCGCGGTGCGCGCTGCGCTCGGCCTCGGTGCCGACGCGGCGCTGCCGGTCGCCGTGATCCAGGTCGACGCGGCGCCCGACGGCAAGCAGCTCGTCGAGGCGCTGGTGCAGCGCATCCCGCCCGATCCGGAGGACCCGGCCGCGGCGCGTGTCAGCGAGGCGGCGGCGGCCACGGCAGGCTGAACGCGTCCGGGTCCGGCCCGTCGAGCCCGTCGACCCCGTGACGGGCGGCCCATTCCCTGGCCTTCGCGATGCCGACGCGGATCGCCATGCCCTCGTCGCGGCCCTCGGCCAGCAAGGCGTTGGCGATGGCGATCGCCTTGGCGCGCACCGGCTCGTCCAGGTGGTTCATGGCCGGCGGGAAGCGGAACGCGGTCCAGGGCATGGCGCTTCAAGCCTCGTCGCCGGCGTCGTGCAGCCGCGCGATGCTGTCGACGGTGCGCAGCACCTCGGCCTCCGCGAGCGGCGGGCGGCAATGGCGATGATTCCACGCCAGCAGCAGTTCGGCGACCACCTCGCGTTCCACGCCGCGCTGCATCAGGTGGCCGGCCAGCGAGGCGATGGTGTTGTTGCGCGCCCCTTCGTCGACCCCTTCGCGCACCAGGCGGCGCCAGTGCAGGCGCGAGTGGCCGATCGGCCGCTGCAGGCCGCCGAAATGCGGCGGCAGCGGCGCCAGCGGGACCTGCCCGGGCGCGCGGCCCGCCGCCCACTCGTAGCGCCGGCCGTTCGGGTGCACCGAGGGCGGCGCGACGACGCAGCCGCCGTCGCCGCGCAGGTCGATGCCCGGCCGCAGCGCGACCCGGTTCGCGACGACACCGCCCGGGTGCGCGTAGTACAGGTGGCGCCCGCCGCCACCGGTGGCCGCTTCGACGGTGGGCAGCAGCGGACCATGCTCGGCCTCGGCCGCCGCCAGGCTCTCGGCACCGCCGTGGCGCGGGTCGACGTCGACCACGACGAGGCCCGACACCCGCCCGGTGACCAGGCCCAGGTTGGCCTCGGTCCAGTGCGCGAACCAGCGCGTGATGTCGCCGGGGCCCGCGGCCTGCTGCTCGAAGGCGCGCCAGGCGACGATGGGGCGCTTGCCGCGCGCCTGCATTGGGATCACCGACCAGCCGCGCGCCGCACAGGCCAGCGCGGCCTCGAGCATCGGCGAGGGGTCGGTGCCGGCCCGTTGTTTGCTCATGCCCTCTTGTGCCCGAGGGCCGCGCGGCGGTGCTTGAGCTGGATCACACCGGCCGACGCGGTGTGCCGCCCGTGCTGCTTCAGTCCACCGGCCGCAGCGAGGGCACGAAGGTGTGCAGCGTGCGGGTCACCTCGACCTGCCGGCTGTCCTTGCCCCACAGCTCGAAACTCGTGACCATCGTCTTCAGCGAGAAGCGGGTCGGATCGGCCGCGTCGCACAGGATGCTGCTGATCGTGTTGACCGGGCAGTCGACCCGCAGCTGGCGCGTGCTCGACGGCACGATCGGGCCGGCATCGAAGCCGGTGCGCTCGGCCCACGGGGTCGCGTAGTCGGCCGTCGCGCGGCCCCACAGGCTGGCCCGGTTCGGCGCGACGGCACCGTCCGGCACGCTCCAGGCCAGCGTCAGCTGCGGCGGCACGGCCGGCCAGTCGCCCGCCGCGTACGGGCGGGCGCCGAACCAGAACAGCTTGGCCGCGCTCTCCATCGACAGCGAGCGCAGCGTTTCCAGCGTCGCCGCGTCGAACTGCGCCACGGCGAAGCGCTGCGCCTCGCGCACCGAGGGCACGCGCGAGATCGTCGTCATGTGCTGCACGGCGTCGGGCGTCGCACCGCTGTTGCCGGCCAGGAAGTACTTGAAGGTCCACACCGCCTTGTGCGAGGTGCGCTCGATGCGCTCGTCGCTCCAGGACGGGCCGGCCACCCAGACCGCGCCGCTGCTGTTGACCTGCCGGGGGTGCAGCGGCTCCGTCGTGCGCGCGGCGCGGAAGGCCCCGGCCACCTTGACGACCTGCGAGGTCTCGCCGGGAACCCAGTTGCCGCTCATGCGCAGGCTGGTGTAGCCCGCGTAGGGCCGCAGCACGAACTCGTCGCGGGTCGCGCCGCCCTCCAGGCCGACCGGGGCGACCACGACGACGCGGTCGTAGACCGGCGCGCCGTCGACCTTCAGGTTGGTCACGCCCATCGAGTAGCCGAGCGTCAGGTGGTCGAGCTCGCGGCTGTCCTCGCGCAGGTGGTCCATCAGGTGCACGATGCCGCGCACGCTCATCGGATGCGCGTAGCGGTTGCCGACCAGGCGCAGCTCGTCGCCCTCCTCGCGCGCGAACAGCACGACGGTGTCGGTGTTGCCGGCGGCGTCGATCCAGCGCAGCGAGAACACGACATCGTCGTTGTCGCTGCGCACGTACTCCAGCACCGGCCGGTCGTAGACCACCTGGGCGCCGGAGAAGATCCCGCCGAACGCACCGCTGCCGACCCGCGTGCCGCCGTGCAGGTAGGTGGACGGGTCGGCGCCGAGGAACATGCTGCGGCACGGGCCGGCCTGGATCTGCGCCGGGCCGGGGGGGAGACCGGCGTCGACGCGCTCGGCCAGCGGCAACCGGTAGCAGGCGTTCAGCAGCGCGACCAGCCGCTCGATGCGTGCCGAGGTGCCGGAGCGGATCAGCTCGTTCTGGTTCAGCGGCGGCACCACCGGCAGCGTCCGGTCGGCGCTCGAGAACACCACCGCCGGCAGCGGCTGGTCTTCCTGGCGCCGGGTGCGCAGCGTGACCTCGATGTTCGATGCGGTGTCGGAGGTCGGCACGATGGTCACCGCGAGCGAATCGAGCAGCTGGTCGTGGCCGGTGCCGTCCACCGCGAAGCGGCCGCTCACGGGGTTCGTGCTGTCGCCGAGCGCCTCGGCCAGGGGGGCCAGCATCGTGATCACCTCGGCGGTCGAGTCCCGGATCGCCGCGGGCGTCGGCGGCAGGTGGCCGTTGCTGCCCTGGAAGTCCGCCTCCAGCCCGCGGGGCGTGCCGTCGCTGGCCACCCGCGCCGCGATCAGGCTGGTCACCGGCGTGACGTTGACGGTGCCGGTGACGGCCTGGTCCGTCGTGCTCACCTGCGCCTCGCCGTCGGGCAGCTCGGCCACGATGACGAACGGCGCCGTCGCCCCCTCGGCGAGCTCGACGCTGTAGTGCCCGTTCGCGCCCAGCGGCTGGCTGCGCGCCACTTCCGTGCCCCGGGCATCCGTCACGCGGACCGTGGCACCGACCATCGGTGCGCCGGTCGCCGCCGTGCCGCTGAACACCACCGGGCCGGCGCTCGAGCCGCCGCTGCCGCCTCCGCCGCAGGCCACGACGGCCAGCGACACGGCGGCGGCCAGCAGGGTGGGACGAAGACTCGGTCGGCGGATCGGGCGGTGCATGCAGGCTCCTGGTCGGACCCGGCGCCCCCTTGGCGCCGGCCTCGAACGATCTCGACCGACCGGCCCGCGAATTCAGTCCGGTGCCGTCATGGACCGGCGCCGCGCGTGCGTTCCGCCACGGCCGGCACCAGGCGCAGCCGGGTGATCTCCGAGGGCGCGCCCAGGCGCTTGGGCGGCCCCCAGTAGCCGGTGCCGCGGCTGACGTAGACCCACAGGTCGGCCAGCCGGTGCAGCCCGGCGGTGAAGGGCTGCTGCAGGCGCACGAAGTGGTTCCACGGCCAGAACTGGCCGCCGTGGGTGTGGCCGGAGAGCTGCAGGTGGAAGCCCGCCGCGGCCGCCGCCGGCGCGCTGCGCGGCTGGTGCGCCAGCAGCAGGCGCAGCCCCGCGTCAGCCGGCGCACCGGCCAGCGCCGCGGCCGGGTCGCTGCGGTGGCGTGGGTCGAAGTGGTGCGCGCCGTGGTCGGCCACGCCGGCCACCACCAGCGTCGCCTGCGCATGCGCCAGCACCACGTGCTCGTTGACCAGCACGCGCAGGCCGAGGCGGCCGAGCTCGGCGATCCAGCCGTGCACGCCCGAGTAGTACTCGTGGTTGCCGGTGACGAAGAAGCTGCCGTGGCGCGACCGCAGCCGCGCCAGCGGCGCCACGTGCTCGGCCAGTTCCTCGACGCGACCGTCGACCAGGTCGCCGGTCACCGCCACCAGGTCGGCGCCCAGGCCGTTGACGCGCTCGACGATCGCGTCGACGTAGTCCGCCCGGATGGTCGGCCCCACGTGCACGTCGCTGATCTGGGCGATCGTGAAGCCGTGCAGCGGCTCGGGCAGGCCGGCGATCGGCACCTCCACGTCCACCACCGCGGCGGTGCGGCGGGCGTTCCAGGCCCCCCACAGCGTGGCCAGCAGCGCGCCCAGCAGCACCGCGGCGGCGCTGCCGGCTTCGAACGCCGGCGTGGCCTGCAGTGCCGGCCAGGCGAGCGCGGCGAGCCCGGCCAGCAGCAGCGCCACATCGCGCAGCAGGCTCAGCACGAACAGCGACGAGAACAGGCCGAGCGCCACCAGCCCGGCCAGGGTACGCCGGTCGGCCGTGCGGCGCAGGCCCGCGGGCAGCAGCAGCGCGCCGGCCAGCAGCGTGATGGCCAGCGCGGCGGCCGCCGCCGGCCAGGGCGCCAGCGGCGGCACCAGGCGCCAGGCCAGCCAGGCGTGCAGCAGCACGGAGATCAGCAGCAGTCGCAGCGGCAGTCGGCTCATNCGCCAGGCCAGCCAGGCGTGCAGCAGCACGGAGATCAGCAGCAGTCGCAGCGGCAGTCGGCTCATGGCCCACTCAGGTGATGCCGGCGGCGCGCCGGTTCAAGCCGTGCGGCCGGTAAAGATCGGCGAAGCCGCCGGGCGGCTATCCTCACGCACCCATGTACGCGTCCTTCTTCGGCCTGAAGCAGCCGCCGTTCTCGATCGCGCCGGACCCGCGCTACCTCTACATGAGCGAGCGCCACCGCGAGGCGCTGGCGCACCTGCTCTACGGCGTGAAGGGCGGCGGCGGCTTCGTGCTGCTGACCGGCGAGATCGGCGCCGGCAAGACCACCGTGTGCCGCTGCTTCCTCGAGCAGATCCCCAAGCGCTGCAACGTCGCCTACGTCTTCAACCCCAAGCTGACGGTGCTGGAGCTGCTGCGCACCATCTGCGACGAGTTCCGCATCCCGTTGCGCCACGAGGGCGCGGGCGCGCCGACCGTGAAGGACTATGTCGACGCGCTGAACCACTTCCTGCTGCAAACGCACGCGGTCGGCCAGAACAACGTGCTGATCATCGACGAGGCGCAGAACCTGTCGGCCGACGTGCTGGAGCAGTTGCGCCTGCTGACCAACCTCGAGACCAGCGAGCGCAAGCTGCTGCAGATCATCCTGATCGGCCAGCCCGAGCTGCGCACCATGCTGGCCCGGCCGGAGCTGGAGCAGCTCGGCCAGCGCGTGATCGCCCGTTTCCACCTCGACGCGCTGACGGAGAAGGAGACCGCGCTGTACGTCAAGCACCGGCTGGTGGTGGCCGGCATGAAGGGCGCCAACCCGTTCGAGCGCGGCGCGCTGCAGCGCATCCATGCGCTGACGCGCGGCGTGCCGCGGCGCATCAACCTGCTGTGCGACCGGGCCATGCTCGGCGCCTACGCGCTCGGGCGCCCCCGCGTCGACCGCGAGATCGTCGACAAGGCCGCGCAGGAGGTGTTCGACACCCCGGCCCGCGTGCCGCGCCGGCGCCTGGCCGCCTGGGGCGCGGCCGCGGCCGTGGCCACGCTCGGTGCGGTGCTGGCGGTGGTGGCGATGACGCAGCGGCGCGGGC
>KZ836126.1 GCA_003265685.1 Piscinibacter caeni
CGCGGCCTCGTGGTCGCCGGCCTGCTGGGCCGCCTCGGCGCGCTGCGCCAGCGCGAGCGCGTGGCGCGCCTGGCGCTCGGCGCGCAGGCGCCGCAGCCAGTCGGCGAACTCACCCTCGGGCGGGTCGGGCAGGCCGGCCAGCAGCTCGTCGGCCTCGTCCAGGTCGTGCGTCACGCCGGCGGCCAGCGCCAAGGTGGCGCTGCCCTCGACCAGCGCACGGCCGCATTGGCGCTTGAGCTGGAAGAGACGCTGGCGCAGCGCATTGCGCGCCGCCTCGGCATCGCTGTCGGGCCACAGCAGCGCGGCCAGGCGGTTGCGCGCGGTCGGCCCCTGCAGCGCCAGCCAGGCCAGCAGCGCGGCATCGCGCGCGGCCAGCGGGCGAGCGCCGCCGTGTGCGTCCACGGCTTCGGGCGATCGGCGCAGTCGCAGCAGCATGGGGATATTCCGGCGCGCCGCATGGTACGGCGCCAGGCCCGGTTCTACGCCGCGCCGCGTTAGGCGCGCGTTACGGCCGGCCCCCGCCGGCGGTGGACAAGCGCGGCGACACGCCTTCCAATCGCGCGCCAGGGGGACGCGGCATGGAATCGATCTTCATCAGCTACCGGCGCGAGGATTCGGAAGGCCAGGCCGGTCGCCTGTACGACGACCTGGCGGCGCGCTTCGGCGAGGATCGGGTGTTCATGGACGTCGCCGGCATCGGCGTGGGCAGCGACTTCCGCAAGGTCATCGAGGAGCGCGTGGCACGCTGCGCGGTGCTGCTGGTGGTGATCGGCAAGCGCTGGCTCGACGCGCGCGACGCCGCCGGCCAGCGGCGCCTGGACAACCCGGCCGACTTCGTGCGGCTGGAAACCGCCTCGGCGCTCAAGCGCGACGGCATCGCGGTGGTGCCGGTGCTGATCGGCGGCGCCACCATGCCCGAGGCGCGCGACCTGCCGCCCGACCTGCAGGCGCTCGCCTTCCGCAACGCCGCGCCGCTGTCGCACACGCGCTGGCAATCCGACCTCGACGTGCTGGCCGCCGAGCTGCACCGGCTGCTGAACGCCGGCATCGAGACCACGCTGCCGCCGCCACCCACCTCGCGCCGCACGCAGGGCAGCCGGCGCGCCACGCGGCGCATGCCGTGGACGGCGATCGCGCTGCTCGCGGGGGCGGTGCTGGTGGCGGTGCCGGCCGGCTTCTTCCTCTACGCCAAGTACGAGGTGATGGTGGCCGAGGACGCGCTGCGCATCGCGCGGGCGCGCGCCGAGGCGACCGCGGCCGAGGCCGACGCGGCCGAGCGGCTGCGCCGCCAGCAGCTCGCCGCGGCCGAGGAGAAGGAGCAGGCCGCCCGCCAGGCCGAGGAAGCCGCCAGCGCCGCGCGCGCCGAGGCGACGGCGGCCGCGGCGCGCCAGGACGAGGAGGCGGCGCGCGTCGCCAGGGCCGCCGAGGAGGAGGCGCAGCGCAAGGCCGACGAGATGGCCGAGGTGGCGCGGCGCGAGACGGCCGCCGCCGAGCAGGCGCGCGAGGAGGCCGAGCGCAAGGCGGAGCAGGACCGGCTCGCCCGGCTCGAGCTGGAGCGCGCCGCGAAGCAGGCCAGCGTGGCCGGCGAGCGGACCTTCGGCGGCGGCAAGGCGGCGGTGGCGGCCGCGCCCGCCGTGCGCAGCCCGGAGGAACTGATCAAGGCCCAGCCGCCGGCGGCCGGCACGCCCGCGGGCACACCCGTCAAGTGGCAGCTCAGCGCCAACTGCGGCGGCCGCGTCGAGGCCGCCGGCACGGTGAGCTTCGCGCTGCAGCCCAGCGGCGACGGCGTGCGGGTGGGCGTGCAGCTCAACCTCGCCGGCGGCGGCTACACGGTCAGCGGCGGCGCGCAGCAGCAGTTCGACCGGCCGCAGCCCTCGTACCGCATCGCCAGCACGGCCAGCTGGAAGGGTGCGCGCGAGTTCAGCACGCAGCAGGAGTTCGAGGTGTTCGCGCAGGAGGGCGTGCGCTTCGCGCGCGCCGAGCAGCGCAACCTGCGCACCAGCTGCCCCTAGGAGCCTGCGCCGGCCGGCCGCGGAGTGGCTTGCCGTACCATGCGGCGGCCCACCTCCCCGCCCCGCCAACGTGCCCCATACCCTGCGCAGCCGGTACTTCCTCGGCAGCTTCGCCGTGCTGCTGGCCATGCTCGGGCTGCTGCTGTGGAACGCGCAGAGCCTGATGCAGCAGGCCATCGAAGAGCGCTTCGAGGCCGAGCGTGCCGCCTACGGTCCGCTGCTGGGCGCAGCCGTCGGCCCGCTGCTGGCCGCACGCGACTACGCGACCATCGCCGAGCTGGTGGCCAGCAACACCGCCGAGGGCCACCTGGCCTTCGTCGAGGTGTCCGATGCACGCGGGCAGCGTGTCGCCGCGGCCGGCGACCCGTCCCTGCCGGGGCTGCGCAGCGCGAACCAGCCGGTGCTGCTGGCCGGCCAGCGGCTCGGCGAGCTGCGCTTCGGCATCACCACCGATGCGATGGTCGACAGCCGCGCCCGCCTGTGGCGCAACAGCCTGGCGATCGGCCTGGCGGTACTGGCCGCCGGCGCGCTGCTGCTGGCGCTGGCGACGACCTGGCTGACCGCCGGCTTCCGGCGCCTGTCGCAGGCCAGCCGGCGGGTCGCCGAGGGCGACGTCTCGACCCGCCTGCCGCCCAGCGGCGTGCGCGAGCTCGACGAGGTGTCGGCCGCCTTCAACCTGATGGCCGAGGCGGTGCAGGGCCAGCTCGCGCAGCGCGCCGACAACGAGCGTTACCTGCGCCTGGTGATCGACACCTTGTCCGAAGGCCTGGTGGTGCTGGCGCCGGACCTGCGCGTGCTGGACTGCAACGAGGCCATCGTGCGCCTGTTCGGCACGACGCGCGAGCAGTTCCTGGCCTCCGGGCCCGGCGGCCAGGCCGTCTGGATGACCCCCGAGGGCATGTCGCTGCGCGTCGAGGAGCGGCCGAGCGCACGGGCCCTGGTGACCGGGGAGCCGCAGCGCGACGTGCTGAGCCGGCTGCGCCGTGCCGACGGCAGCGAGATCTGGATCAGCGTCAACGCCACGCCGCTGCTGCGGCCCGGCCAGCCGCGCCCCTATGCGGTGGTGGCGACGGTGACCGACGTCACCCGCCATGTCGAGGCCGAGCGGCGCCTGCGCGACAGCAACGACGAGCTGGAGCGCCGCGTGCGCGAGCGCACCGCCGAGCTGCAGCAGGCCAAGGAGCTGGCCGAGCAGGCGAGCCACGCCAAGAGCGACTTCCTCTCGCGCATGAGCCACGAGCTGCGCACGCCGCTGAACGCGATCCTCGGCTTCGCGCAGCTGCTGGCGATCTCGCAGCGCTCGCACGAGGGCGAGCTGAAGAAGGTGCGCCAGATCGAGTCGGCCGGCTGGCACCTGCTGGAGCTGATCAACGACGTGCTCGATCTGTCGCGCATCGAGGCCGGCGCGATGAGCACCTCGGCCGAGCCGGTCGAGCTCGGCGAGCTGGTCGCCGGCTGCCTGCCGCTGGTGCAGGCGCAGGCCGCCGAGCGCGACATCGCGCTGGCCGCGCCGCCGCCCGCGCAGCCGGCCTGGGTGCTGGCCGACCGCAAGCGCCTGCGCCAGGTGCTGGCCAACCTGCTGTCCAACGCCGTCAAGTACAACCGGCCGGGCGGGCAGGTGGAGGTGAGCGTCGAGGCGGGCGAGGACGGCGCGCCCGGGCACGCCGTGCTGGCGGTGCGCGACACCGGGCGCGGCTTCACCGAATCGCAGCTGCAGCAGCTGTACCAGCCGTTCCAGCGCTTCGAGCAGCCCGGCGAGGCGATCGAGGGCACCGGCATCGGCCTGGTCATCACGCGCCGGCTGGTCGAGCTGATGGGCGGTCGCATCACGGTCGACTCGGCGCCCGGCGTGGGCTCGACCTTCCGGGTCGCGCTGCCGCGCGCCGAGCCGCCGCAGGCACGCGCGCTGCCCGAGGCGGCCGGGGCGCCGCCGGCGACGCTGCGGCCGGCGCGCCTGCTGTACGTCGAGGACAACCCGTCCAACGTGGAGCTGCTGCGCCAGGCGCTGGCGCTGCGGCCGTCCGTCGCGCTGCAGGTGGCCACGGACGGCCTGCAGGGCCTCGCGCTGGCGCAGCAGGAGCGCTTCGACCTCGCGATCGTCGACATCGGCCTGCCGGGGCTGGACGGCATCGAGCTGTGCCGGCGCCTGCGCGCCGAGCCGGCCACGCGCGCGCTGCCGCTGATCGCGCTGTCGGCCAACGCGATGCGCGAGGACATCGAGCGGGCCCGTGCCGCCGGCTACGCGCTCTACCTGACCAAACCGGTGGACGTGGCGCAGCTGCTGGCCGCGGTCGACCAGCTGCTCGCCGCGCAGCCCGCCGACGCCACACTCTCCTGACCGCCGATGGACCCTCGACTCACCCGCCGTGCCGCCGTGCTGCTGCTGGGCGCCCTGGCCGGGCGGCTGCGCGCGGCCGAGCCGCTGCGCATCGCGCTCGCCCCCTTCCTCTCGCCGGCCGCGCTGCTGCAGGCGCACCGGCCGCTGCGCGAGCACCTGGAGCGCACCCTGCAGCGCCCGGTCGAGATGGTCACCGCGAAGGATTTCCGCGCGCTGCTGGAGGCGACGCGCCGCAGCGAGCACGACGCGGTGATGCTGCCGGCCCACCTGGCCCGGCTGGCGATGCTCGACTGGGGCTACGCCCAGCTGGCCGGCACCGTGCAGACGCTGGACGTGCTGGTGCTGGTCAAGGACGACGGCCCGGTGCACAGCCCGGCCGACCTGCGCGGACGGCGCGTCGGCATGCTGGACGCGCTCTCGCTGACCGCCACCGTCGGCCGCCAGTGGCTCGCGGCGCAGGACCTGGCCGAGCGCGTGACGGTGGTCGACCAGCCCTCGATCAACAGCGCGCTGTACGCACTGGAGCGCGACGAGGTGGCGATGATCGTGGCCGGGCGCACCCAGCTGCACAACCTGCCGGCCGCGACGCCGCGCCGCGAGCGCGTGCTGGCCACGGTGCGCGACATTCCCGGCCCGGTGTACGTGGCGCGCCCGGGCTTGCCGGCCGCCGAGCTGGCGGCGCTGCGCGCCGCGATGCTCTCGTTCGAGCCCAACACCGCACTGCAGCCGAGCGCCGCCAACAGCGCCCCGCGCCTGCTCGACGCGGCGGCGCTGGCCGCGCTCGACCCGTATGTCGAGATCGCCCGGCGCGCGCTGGGCGGCACGCGCTGATGCGCGTCGACCTGGCGGCGCTGCGCCGGCATGCGATCGGCCGCAGCCTGTTCGCGCCGACCACGCTGCCGCGCGCCATCGAGCGGCTGCGCTTCGTGCAGGCCGACCCGATCCGCGCGCCGGCGCGCGCGCAGGACCTGACGCTGCGCCACCGCGTGCGCGACTACCGCGCCGGCGAGCTGGAGCGGCGCTACCCGCGGCTGGCGATCGAGGAGGACTTCTTCGTCAACTACGGCTTCCTGCCGCGCACCCTGCAGGCGCTGATGCACCCGCGCGAGCCGCGCCAGCCATGGGACCGCACGCACCGCGCGCGGGCGCAGGCGGTGCTCGAGTTCGTGCGTGCGCGCGGCGTGGTGCACCCGCGCGAGGTGGATGCCGAGTTCGCGCACGGCAAGACGCGCAACTGGTTCGGCGGCACCTCCAACGCCAGCACGCAGCTGCTCGACGGCATGCACTACCGCGGCCTGCTGCGCGTGGCGCGGCGCGAGGGCGGCATCCGGCTCTACGCGGCGCGCGACGGCTCGCCGGCGCCGGCCGATCCGGCGGCCGCCTTCGATGCGCTGGTCGACGCCGCGGTGCAGAAGTACGCCCCGCTGCCGGCGCCCACGCTCGGCGGGCTGCTCAGCGGGCTGTGCGGGGGCGCGCCGCAGTGGCGCGGCGAACGCGCCGCGGCGCTGGCGCGGGCGCAGCGGCGCCTGGCCGGCACCACGCTGGAGGGCGTGCGCTGGTACTGGCCACCGGGCGAGCGCTTCGTGCGCCGCGACGGCGGCGACACGCTGCGCCTGCTCGCGCCCTTCGATCCGGTGGTGTGGGACCGGCGCCGCTTCGAGCTCTTCTGGGGCTGGGCCTACCGCTTCGAGGCCTACGTGCCGGCGCCGCAGCGCCGGCTCGGCTACTACGCGCTGCCGCTGCTGTGGCGCGAGCAGGTGATCGGCTGGGGCAACGTCGCCGCCACACCCGGGGGCCTGGACGCGCGCTTCGGCTACGTCGCCGGCCGCGCGCCGCGCGAGCCCGCGTTCCGGCGCGAGCTCGAGGCCGAGCTCGAGCGGCTGCGGGTGTTCCTGCAGGGCTGACGCCGCGGCGCGCCCGCCGGCCGCACCCGCCGCGCCCGCCGCGCCCGCTTCAGCGCCGGCCCAGCCGCGCCAGCTCGAACCCGGCGGCGATGTGTTCGTAGTAGCCGGTGATGCCGTGGCTGCGGCACTTTTCGAACGCCTCGCGGGCCGCCTCGACGCGGCCCTGCACGAGCTGCACCTGCCCGACATAGAACCAGGCCTCGGCCAGCGCCAGCGTGCGCTCGTCGCCCTGCAGCTTGTCGACCTCGGCCAGCAGCGCCTGCGGCGTCAGGTCGCCCACCAGCATCGCCAGCACGGGCCGCGGCCAGGCGCCGCGCGGATCCTGGCGCGCCATGGCCAGCAGGTCGGCGGGCAACGGCGAGCGCGCCCGCTGCAGCGTCCAGATCTGCCACAGGCGCGGGTAGAGCTCGGCGTTGCCGTCTTCGTCCGGCGCCGCCGCCAGCGCGAAGTCGGCCGCAGCCTCGGTCAGCCGGTCGAGGTAGACGCGCACCATGCCGCGTGTGTAGTGGATGCTGCGGGCGTCGGTCGGGCCCAGCCCGAGGGCGCGTGTCAGCGCCGCCTCGGCGGCGTCGAACTCGCCCTGGAACAGGAGCACCTCGCCGCGGCAGGCCCAGGACGCCGCGAGGTCGGGTGCGATGCGCACCGCCTCGGCCGAGTCGGCCAGCGCGTCGGCGATGCGCTCCAGGTTCGCCAGCGCCCGGGCGCGCCTGCAGTACACGCGCGCCAGGTCGTCACCCTGGTTCAGCCCGGAGCGGATCGCACCGGCGGCCAGATCGACGCGTTCCTGCATTTCGCGCCGCATGGCCGACGCCGCCGGCGCGTCCTCGGGCGCGGCGGCCTGGCCGATCATCTGCTTCTCGACCACGACGCGCCCCGGGATGAGCCCGTCCAGGCGCTGGAGGTCCTGGATCAGCAACTGGGTGTCGGCCGCGGCCAGATCGGTGGCCTTCGTGCTCAGGCGCAGGCGGAACTCGTACCTCGACCCGCGGAACGAGGTCTGCGCCTCGGCGCGGAAGAGCTTGCCGTCCATCGCCTGCGACGACGGGTCCATGCGTGCGCTGACCTGCGCCGGCCAGAGCACCGTGAGCGTGTAGCGCCGCTCCATCGGGAAGTCGGTCGCGCGCAGCGGGAACTTCCGCTGCAGGCTGGGCGGCAGCTTGAGCAGGCCGCGCAGCGCGCCGGCCGAGTAGGCCATCAGCCAGCCGCCCTGGTGCGGCTGCGCCAGCTTCGGCACCCTGAATCGCGCGCTGTAGCCGAAGTGGTTGCGCTGCAGGTCATCGATCGGCACCGGATCACCCAGCAGCTCGATGCCGGCCAGGCGCTTCTCGTAGGCTTCGAGCGCCACCTGGCGCCGCTGCTCGGGCGGGATCAGGGGCCAGACGGTGCGCAGCACCTCGGCGGCGCCGTCGCTCGCCGTCATGCGCAGCTCCAGCGTGCCCTCGGCGCCGAGCTGGGCGAAGGTGACGCGCTCCTCCACCTCAAGCATCGGCGGCGCGCGGGTCGCGCTGCCGGCCAGCTCGATCGGCCCGGTGGTCCGCGGGGCGGCCGGCAGGCCCTGCATCCAGGGCGGCGGCTGCGCGATCGAGCGCAGGTCGGCCGCCTGCGGCGCCGACGTGGGTTCGAGATAGACGGTCGCCTTGTCCACCGTGGCCTGGAGGACCACGTGATCGAAGGGCCAGGGTGACGGCAGCACCTTGGCGGGGGCACGCGGCCCCTGCAGCGACACCAGCACCGGCGTCGCCTCGACGCCCAGGCGCCGCAGCAGGGTCAGCAGCAGGTAGGTCTTGTCCTTGCAGTCGCCGTAGCGCTTGGCGAGCACGAAGTCGGGCGCATGGGGCCGGTGCGAGCTCTCGCCGATCGACACCGAGAAGTTGCGGATCTCGCGCTGCACCCAGCGCATCGCCGCGGCGACGCGTTCGGTCTCGGTGGGCAGCTGCGACAGCCTGGCGAGCAGCGCCTCCAGCTCCTCGGGCACCGCGGCCAGCGGCGGGAAGAGTGCGTCGGCCCAGCGCGCGACCTCGTTCCAGTCGGCGAATTCGCTGAACTGCAGCATGCGCCACTTGAAGTAGTCGCTCGGAACCAGCGGCTCGTCGGGCAGCGCCTCGATCGCGCGTTGCTCGAAGCGCAGCGTGCGCATGCCCCCCGCCGTCTCGACCCTCGGCTCGACGCCGCCGGTGCGGTAGTCGCCGAGCATGCGCCAGGCGACCGCACGCTGCACCGGGTGCGACAGCACGACCCGGCGCCACTCGGTGGGCAAGGGCCCGTCCCACCCGAAGCCGTCGAAGAAGCGGCCGCCGAACACCGGGTTGCTGCCCTCGAGCAGGTAGGCCACGCTGAGCGTGTCGCCGACACGCACGTCCGGGATCACCAGCGCGACGGTGATGCTGCCGCTGTAAACGCCGCGCTCGAAGCCGGTTTCGCGCTCGAGAAAGCGCACGTCGACCTTGGTGGTGAGGTCGATCACGGCATCGCCACGCAGCAGTCGCACCGAGTGCAGGTTGATGCGCTGGTACTGCGGCACGTACTCCAGCGTGTGCTGGCCGATCTCCCCGAGCGCCGCACTGTCGTTGACCTGGATGGCCCGATCCACGAAGGTCTCGACCGACTCGCCGACGCGGACCTGCGTGTCGCGCAGGCGCAGCACCACCGGATCCTTGCGCTGCGTGGGCGGTGGCGCCTGGCGCTCGACCCACGTCGGCAAGGCCGCACCGCGCACGAACGACCCCCCGACCTCCTGGATCTCGCGCATCGGCGGGGCGCCGCCCGCCGGCGCGGCCGCGCCGGCCGTCGCCGCACACAGCAGCGTCGCGCCCGCGCACAGTGCGGCACGGCCCAGCCGGGCCACAGACGAGGCGATGTTCATGTTCTTGTCCTCCCTCGGCCGATCATGCGTGCGCGACACCGCCCGGCCGTTGACAGCCCTCAACCCACCGGCGCCGCCGCCGGCGATGTGGCGAGCTACCCGCCCGAGGGGGCCGTCGTCCCGGCCAATGGCCGCTGCCGCCAGGCCAGCAGTGCGCCCAGCGCCAGCAGGGCGGCCGAGAGCACGAAGCCGCGCTGCAGCCCGCCGGCGCCGTCGGCCACGCGGCCGACCAGGCCGGGGCCGACGATCTGCCCGGCCGCGAACACGATCGTGAAGGCCGCGATGCCGCCCGGCCAGGCGGCCGGCGGCAGGTTGTGCCGCACCAGCGCGGTGGAGGCCGCCACCACCGACAGGAACACCGCGCCGAACAGCGCGCCCGACAGCGCCACCACCAGCGGCTGCGTGCCCAGCACCGGCAGCAGCGTGGCCAGCGCGAGCAGCGCGTTGAGCAGCGCCATCGGCACCCCGCCGCGCTGGCGCTGCAGCAGCCCGGCCCACAGCCAGGACGAGGCGATCACCCCGGCCCCGAGCAGCATGTAGAAGGCGCTGATCGCGACCGTGCCCAGGCCCTGCTCGCGCAGCAGCGTGACGATGAAGGTCATGTAGCCGATGTAGCCGAGGCCGAAGCAGCCGTAGCCGGCCAAGCCGAAGGCGAAGTCGCGCGGGCGCCAGCCCAGCGCCGCCGCGGCGGCGCCGGCCGGCGCGCCGTCCACGCCGCGCGTGCCGGCAGCCATCGCCAGCGTGGCCAGCAGCGCGAGCGCCGCCAGCGCCTGCCAGGCCGCGGGCCAGGGCAGCGGCGGCGCGATCAGCGCCGAGGCGATGATGCCGGCGCCGGTGCCGCCGTAGTACAGCCCGAGCACCAGCGCCGGCCGCAGACCGCCGCCCTGCCCGAGCCGCGCCGCCAGCAGGCCGCCGGAGACGAAGGTGGCCGCGCTCGCCAGCCCGGTCAGGCCGCGCAGCGCGTACAGCGCGGCGTCGTGGCGCACCAGGCCGTGCGCGGCCAGCAGCAGCGCGCTGCCCCAGCCGCCGGCCAGCAGCAGGGTGCGCGCGTCCCAGCGCGCCAGCGCGCGCGGCGCGAGCAGCGCGCCGGCCAGGTAGCCGGCCGCATTGACGGTGTTCATCGCGCCGGCGGTGAAGTAGCTCCAGCCCAGGTCGGCGCGCATCGGCGGCAGCAGCAGCGCGTAGGCAAAGCGCGCCAGCCCGAGCGAGACCGCGGCGCCGAGCGCGAGCGCCAGCGCGGCGAGCAGCGTGCGCCGGGCGTCGGTGTCGTTCATCCGCGCGCGGCCAGCAGCGCGGCGGCGAACTCGGCGAAGCCGGCGCCGCGTGCGCCCGCGGTGATCCAGGCCGGCCAGACCTGCAGCTGCGCCGCGAAGTCGCGCAGGTTCGCGACGCCGACCGAGCAGGGGAACTGCGCGAACATCACCTGGTCGTTGGTCGAGTCGCCGACGTAGGCCCAGCGCGCCGTCTCGTCGTCGAGGCTGCGGCCGAGCAGGCGCCGGACGATCCAGCGCGCGCCCGCCAGCTTGTCGTGCGTGCCGAACCAGCCGTTGACGTGGATCGAGCTGACGGTCGCGTTCATGCCCCCGGCGCGCATCAGCGCCACCACCTGCGCGATGCGCGCCGCGTCGAGCGCGGCGAACTCGGCGTGGTCGACCGCGATGTCGGTGACGCGCCCGGCACTGTCGCGCGCCAGCGTCGCGCCGGGCACCTCGGCGAGCACGCGCTGCGCCACCTCGGCGAGCCTGACCGCGTTGCGCGCGCGGGTCGCCTCGTCCTGCAGGTACTCGGTCTGCAGCGCGCCCTGCGCGTCGCGGAACAGCGCCACCGCGCCGTTCTCGGCCACGATCGCGCGCACCGGCCAGGCCTGCGCGAACGGCACGCTCCAGCCCATCGGCCGGCCGGTGACGGCAATCACCGGCAGGCCCGCGGCGTCGAGCCGCTCGAGCGCGGCCAGCGCCGCGGGTTCGATCGCGCCGTCGCGCGTCAGCGTGTCGTCGATGTCGGTCAGAACCCCGGCAAGGCCCGCCAGCACGGCACGGGGACAGTCGGCAAGCGGTCGGACGGGCATCGCGCGAGTCTCGCATGCGCTCACAATCCGCCTGCCCCGGAGGAAACACGATGGACCTGCCCGCCCACCAGCTGACGATGACGGTGCTGATGACACCCGACACGGCCAACTTCGCCGGCAACGTGCACGGCGGCACGATCCTGAAGCTGCTCGACCAGGTGGCCTATGCCTGCGCCAGCCGCTACGCCGGGCGCTACGTGGTGACGCTGTCGGTCGACCAGGTGATGTTCCGCCAGCCGGTGCACGTGGGCGAGCTGGTCACCTTCCTGGCCAGCGTCAACCACACCGGCACCTCGTCGATGGAGATCGGCATCAAGGTGATCGCCGAGGACATCCGCACCCAGGTCGTGCGCCACGTCAACAGCTGCTTCTTCACGATGGTGGCGGTGGACGACGATCGCAAGCCGGTGCCGGTGCCGCCGCTGCGCCCGTTCACGCCCGACGAGAAGCGCCGCCACGCCGCAGCGCAGGTGCGCCGCCAGCTGCGGCAGGAGTTGAACCAGCGCTACGAGGCGCTCCACGCGGTACCGGGCCCCGCTTCGACCCACCCCTAGTTGCCTCGCCTCGCGGGTTTGCCCCGAGTCGGTCCCGGGCCGGTCGGTCCACCCTCTTCGTCGTACCGGCGCCGTGACGCCGGGCAGGAGGGATTTCCATGGCCACCGTCACCGCCAGCGCGAACTTCAGCAACGTCGACGTCGAGATCAGCGAATGGGTGAATCCCGCCGTCACCCCGGGCTTCTTCGACAACGCCAACTTCGTCGCGCCGTCGGGCAGCGTCTACCAGGACTATGCGCAGTCGCTGTTCACCACCGATAACTACCGCACCGTGTGGGCCGGCACCGGGCTGGCCTGGAATGCGGGCAACCACACGCTGACGGCCGGCACGATCAGCGGCATCTTCGGCCAGAACCTGGTGGGCGGGAACTGGGTCACCGAGTTCTCGATCGAGGGCTTCAGCGTCGCCGCCACGCTGGTGTCGGCCGCGCTGAACAGCACCGGCACCGCCGACGACCGCACGCTGATCGCGTCCGTCTTCGCCGGCGCCGACACGTTCAACCTGTCGGGCGAGGCCGACACCGTCGACGGTTACGCCGGCAACGACACGCTCAACGGCAACGGCGGCAACGACCTGCTGCAGGGCGGCACCGGCAATGACCGCGTCAACGGCGGCACCGGCACCGACTGGGCCGTGTACCGGGATGCCGGCGCCGCGGTGCGCGTGGTGCTGGGGGCGGCGGGCGCGCAGAACACCGTCGGCGCCGGCAGCGACACGCTGGTGAGCATCGAGGGCGTGTTGGGCAGCGCGTTCGCCGACACGCTGAGCGGCTCGAGCGGCAACGGCGTGTTCGAGCTGTTCTCCGGCGGCGCCGGCAACGACACCATCAACGGCGGCGTGATCAGCGACACCGTCAACTACACCGACGGCAACCAGGTCGAGTACTGGCCGACGGCCGCCAGTGGCGTCAACGTCAACCTGAAGACCGGCATCGCGAGCGACGGCCAGGGCGGCACTGACCGCCTGATCAACATCGACTTCGTGATCGGCACCGGCTTCAACGACACGATGACCGGCAGCGACGGCACGCTGTTCGAGGCCTTCACCGGCCTGGGCGGCAACGACAGCTTCAACGGCGGCAGCCTCGCCAACGGCAGCGCACGCATCAACTACAACAGCTCGCCGGCGGCGGTGATCGTCGACCTGCTGGCCGGCAGCGCACAGGATGGCTACGGCAGCGTCGACACCTTCACCAACATCAACTTCGTGCGCGGCTCGAACTTCAACGACACGCTGCGCGGCTCGAACGCCACGACCTACAGCGAGAGCTTCGAGGGCCGCGCCGGCAACGACCTGATCGACGGCCGCGGCGGCATCGACCAGGCCCGCTACGACAACGCGGCCGCGGCGGTCAACGCCAGCCTGGTCAGCGGCAGCGCGAGCGGCGGCGACGGCGTCGACACCCTGCTGAACATCGAGAACCTGCGCGGCTCGGCCTTCAACGACACGCTGACCGGCAACGCCGGCGACAACGCGCTCGACGGCCGCGCCGGCAACGACACCTTGAGCGGCGGCGAAGGCGACGACACCTTCACCGGCGGCGCCGGCAACGACAACCTGGTCGGCGGCACGCAGCTGACCTTCGACTACGTCAGCTACACCAGTGCCGGCAGCGCGGTGACGGTCAACCTCGGCACCGGCACGGCCAGCAGCAGCACCGAGGGCACAGATGCGCTGAGCGGCATCGAGGGCGTGTTCGGCAGCGCCTTCGCCGAGGCACTGACGGGCAACGGCAGCAACAACTACCTGCGCGGGAATGGCGGCGCGGACACCCTCAACGGCGGCGCCGGCACCGACATCGCCGACTACTCCACCGCCAGCGCCGCTGTCACGGTTGATCTGCAGGCCGGCACCGGCATCGCGCCGGACGGCACCGATGTGCTGAGCGCGATCGAGAGCGCCTTCGGCTCGGCCTACAACGACATCCTGCGCGGCGATGGCGGGGCCAACTCGCTGCGCGGCCGCACCGGCAACGACACGCTGGACGGCCGCGGCGGCTTCGACCGCGCCGACTACCGCTCGGCCGCCGGCGCGGTGACCGTCAGCCTGGTGAGCAACACCAGCAGCGGGGCGGACGGCAACGACACGCTGATCAGCATCGAGGACGTGCGCGGCTCCGAGTTCTACGCCGACCGCCTGACCGGCAGCAGCGCCGGCAACATCCTCGACGGCATGGGCGGCAACGACACGCTCTCCGGCGGCGCGGGCAACGACACCCTGGTCGGCGGTGACGGCAACGACTCGCTCGTGGGCGGCAGCGGCAGCGACACGCTGCAGGGCGGCAACGGCAACGACATCTACGTCGTGGCCGCCGGCGACACGGTCAGCGAGACCGGCACCGTGGCCAGCACGGCTGACCAGGTGCGCAGCAGCGTGACCTGGACGCTGGGCGCGAACCTGGAACGCCTGGTGCTGACCGGCAGCACCGCGATCAACGGCACCGGCAACTCGCTGGCCAATGTGCTCACCGGCAACGCGGCCGCGAACGTGCTGTCCGGCGGGGCGCGCAACGACACGCTCAGCGGCGGCGCCGGCAACGATGTGCTGGTCGGCGGGGCCGGCAACGACAGCCTGATCGGCGGGGCGGGGCTGGACAGCTTCCGCTTCAACACCGCGCTGTCGGCCACGACCAACGTCGACCGGGTGGCCGATTTCGTCGCGGCCGACGATCGCTTCCAGCTCGACGACTTGGTGTTCGCGGGCATCGGCCCGACCGGCACGCTCGCCACGGGAGCGTTCCGGCTCGGCACCGGGGCCGGCGACGCGAACGACCGCATCGTCTACAACAGCGCGACGGGCCAGCTCTTCTTCGATGCCGACGGCAACGGCGCCGGCGCGCAGGTGCTGTTCGCGACGCTGACGGCCGGTACCGCGGTGACGGCGTCGGATTTCGTGATCATCTGAGGCGCCCCCGGCGGGGCCGCCTCAGCCGAACAGCATCACGTCCGCCACGCTCGTGGCCGCGGTGCCGCTCAGCAGCGCGAGCAGCGTCAGCTCGCTCGCCTCGACCTGGGCGTCGGTGTCGCCCGAGCTGAACCGGTACAGCGCCGAACTGCTGCCGTTGTCGACCATGAAGAGCGCATCCTGCCCGAGCGCATACGCGCTCATCGCGCTGCCGATGCGCGCCGCGGCGCTGGCGGCCGTGATCGCGCCGGCGATGTTGCCGCCGACGATCACCAGCTCGGCCGAGGGCGCGAAGCCGCCCGGGCCGCTGACGCGGACCGCGCCCTCGAGCAGCGCATCGCCGTCGCCGACTGGCAGGCGCGTGCGGTCGATCATCAGTGTGTCGGTGCCGCTGACGAAGTCGGTGATCGTGTCGCTGCCGACCGTGTCCCGCAGCACGAAGCCGTCGGCCCCGGCGCCACCGGTCAGGCGGTCGCTGCCGGCGCCGCCGTCGAGCCGGTTGGCGCCGGCGTTGCCGGTCAGGCGGTCGGCGAAGCGCGATCCGACCAGGCGCTCGATGCCCAGCAGCGTGTCCAGCCCCGATCCGCCGGTGGCCTGTGCCGCGCTGGTCGCGAGCGAGGCCGTGACCGCCGCGCCGGCGTCGCGGTACGACACGGTGTCGATGCCGCCCAGGCCGTCGAGCACGTTGTCGCCGGCGCCGGCGTAGAGCACGTTGGCCAGCGCATTGCCGGTGCCGTTGGCGGCGGACGCGCTGAGCAGACGCAGGTTCTCGACCGCGCCCAGCCGCTGCAGCGAGTAGCCGGTCCAGGCCCAGACGGTGTCGGTGCCGCCGGCGGCCAGCTCGCTGACCACGTCCTGCACGCTGTCGACGATGTAGGTGTCGTTGCCGGCCGCGCCGATCAGCGTGTCCCTGCCGGAGTAACCGTCCAGCGTGTCGGCGCCGGCGGCACCCTGCAGGCGGTCGTCGTAGCGCGTGCCGACGACCGAGAAGCGCTCGACGCCGTTGAACCGGATCTCGAGGCCGTCGGCCCGGGCGTAGCCGGCGCCTCCGCCGAACTGCACCAGTTCGACGGTGGCGGACAGGTCCCCCAGGCGCGACAGGTCCAGGTGCAGGGTGTCGCTGCCGACCCCGCCGTCGAGCACCGGCGAGCCGCTGGGCGAGTCGAGGCCGGAGCGTTCCCAGGACCATTCGAGGCGGTCGTTGCCGGCGTCGCCGTAGGCGTCGCTGCGGCCGTGCACGCGCAGCAGGTCGTCGCCGTCGCCGCCGCGCATCCGGCCGGCGGCGAAGCTCGGGTCGGGCGTGAGGTAGCCGCTGTCGAGCGTGTCGTTGCCGAGGCCGCCGAGCAGCAGGTCGTGGCCGAAGGAATCCTGCAGCACGTCGTTGCCGGCGCTGCCGTCGAGCGTGTCGACGGCCAGGTCGGCGCCGCCGGCCAGCGAGTCGTTGCCGCCGCCGCCGACCAGCCGGTCCGCCCCGTCGCCGCCGAACAGCGTGTCGGCGCCGAGGTCGCCCGCCATCGAGTCGTTGCCGGCCCCGCCGTCGAGGCTGTCGTTGCCGTCCCCGCCGCGCAGCGTGTCGTTGCCGGCGATGCCGCGCAGCGTGTCGTGGCCGGCGGCGCCGGCGATCGAGTCGTTGCCGTACCAGCCGGCCAGGGTCTCGCCGGCGCTGCTGCCGGCGAGCGTGAGTGGCGCCGACTCGATCGTGAAGTTGAGCTGGTAGCGCCCGGAGCCGGACTGCCCGTAGGCCCACAGCGAGACGTAGAAGTCGCCGCTGGCCTGTGCCGTGTAGGTGATGTACGGATCGTAGCCCCCCACCGAGCCGTTGTCCGCCACGCCGGAGTCGTCCGACTCCGCGAGCCGGTTCAGCGCCGCGTCGCCGAGCCAGAGCACCGTGTCCACGTCGGAGGTGCCGGGCAGGCCGTTGTCGACGTCGAGCGTGAGGACGTCGCCGGCGCGCAGCTGGAGGCGGAACACGTCGACATCGCTGGGGGTCGCGAGCGAGCCCTCGAGAATGAGGCTCGGCAGGCTGCTGCTGAACACGCCCCGCGTCAGCGCCTCGGGGCTGGCGACCTCCAGCGGCAGGGACATCGCGGCGAAGCTCCAGTCGTTGGGCTCGCCGATCTCTCCGATGCTGCTCATGGACTGCCCTCCTGGCTGCACCCTACCGCCGCGCCGGTGGTGCGGTGCCGCCAGCGTACGCGGGCCGGCGCGCGGTGGCCACGGCAGTCGCCCGTACCCGGCACCGGATCCCCGGCGTCGCGCCGAAGCTAGGGGTGGTGCCGCCGCCGCGGCAGCGCAAGATCGCCGCCGACGGGTGGCCGGCGCGGCCCGTCGATGCTCCTGTTGCGCCGGATCGCTGCCCCGCAGCGCGCCCCCACAGGAGGTCCGTCGTGAACGACTCGCTCAAGCTCGCCTTCGACCGGCTGTTCGACGAGGCGGTGAAGGTCCGCATCAAGCTGTTCAGCCTGTCCATCCGCGGCATCGAGGTCAGCCAGGCCACGCAGTACCACGATGCCGCTGCGCACCTCACCGACCCGGCCGACCGCGGCCCGGACAACTCGATCCCGCTGATCGCCGGCAAGTCGGCGCTGGTGCGGGTCTACGTGGGCCACTACGAGACCGACCTGCCGGGCGTGACGGGCACGCTGACGGTCGCGCGCCCCGGCCTCGACGGACGCTGGACGCCGCTGGCCAGCCCGGCGGCGCTCGGGTCCGCCAGCGTGACCGCGCGCGCCGCGCCCGCCTACGCCGACGAACGCGGGCGCCTGTCGTGGACGCTGAACTTCCGCCTGCCGGCCTGGCTGGTGCGCGGCCGCCTGCGGCTGACCGCGCAGGTCAGCGCACCGGACGGACGCAGCGACACGATGACGGTCGACGTCACCGCGGGCCTGCTGCAGACGCTGCGCGTGCGCGGCATCCCGATCCGCTACCAGGGCCCGGACAACGCCGGCAACCCGATCAGCCTGGCGCGCCCGACGCTGGGTGACTTCGCCCTCACCGCCGGCGACGCGGTGGCGATGTTTCCGGTCGCGGACCAGCCCGACATCACGCTGACCGGCGACTTCAACTGGTTCGCGCCGCTCGACGGCGCGCCGGACCCCAAGGACCCCGGCGGCTGCGCGCCGAGCTGGAACGCGCTGCTGTACTGGCTCAACCTGATGAAGACGGCCGACGGCAACCGCAGCGACCGCATCTACTACGGGCTGCTGCCCGGCGGCACGCCGATCGGCTTCAACAACGGCTGCGGCGGCAACGGCGGCGTCGGTGCCGGCCTGGTGGGCGACTCGGCGCCGTTCGCGCACGAATGCGGCCACGTGCTGGGTTTCGGCCACGCCCCCTGCGGCCTGACCGACGGCGACCCGAACGACCCGGCCTACCCGGCCTACGAGCCCTACGACACGCCGACCGCGCGCATGGCCTCGATCGGCGAGTACGGGCTCGACACGCGCGGCCCCTCAGTGCTCTCGCCGAACACGGTGCGCGACTTCATGTCCTACTGCGGCCCCGGCTGGATCGGGCCGTACCACTACCGGGCGCTGCTGCAGCACGCGCTGCTCGACCCGCGCCGCGTCGAGGAACGCGGGCCGCGCCTGCCCGACTGGGTCAACGACCGCTTCCTGCCGGAGCTCGACCTGCCGCGCCCCGGCCCGGTGGAGATCGACCCGCGACTGATCCGCACCGGGCCGTCCGCGCCGCAGCGTCTCCTGACCGTCAGCGCGCTGATGCGCAACGGCCGGCTCGAGCGCGCCGACCTGCTGCGCCTGCCCACACGCCCGGCCGCGCTCGGGCCGGTGCTGCCCGGCAGCCTGGTCGAGCTGATCGATGCCAACGGCGAACTGCTCGACCGGGCCCGGCTGCGCCGCGTGCCGCTGTTCGGCGGCTGCCGCTGCGGCTGCGGCGGCGCGGCCGGCGCGCAGGACGACCCCGGCTTCGAGACCGGCCTGGTGCAGGCGGTGCTGCCCGATCGCGACGACATCGCGTCGGTGCGCCTGGTGCGCGACGGCCAGCCGCTGTGGACCCGCGACGGCGGCGACGGCCCGCCGCGCATCGGCGGGCTCTCGGCCACGATCGAGGGAGACAACCTGGTCGCCGGCTGGTGGATCGAGCCGGCGGGCAACGCCTTCGGCGCGCCGCTGCAGGTGCTGCTGCGCGGCTCGAGCGACGACGGCGCCGACTGGCAGGTGCTCTGGTTCGGCCCGCCGCTGGACGAGGTGCCGCCCACCGGCGCGACGGTGTCGCTCGCCGGCGTGCGGCCCGGCCGGCTGCTCGTGCAGGCCGTCGCCTGCGACGGCTTCCACACGGCGGTCAGCGAATCGGTCGAGGTCGAGGTGCCTGCGCGGGCGCCGACGGCCCTGATCCTGTGGCCGCGCGACGGCGGCAGCGTGCGCTGCGGCGAGCCCGTGGTGCTGCGCGGCATGGCGGTCGCCGCCGACGGCTCGCGGCTGCCCGGCGACGCGCTGGCGTGGGAGCTGGACGGCCGCCGCATCGGCACCGGCCACGAGCTGGAAGGCGAACTCGGCGGCTGGGAGGGCGAGCACCGCGTCGTGCTGCGCGCGCGCGACGGCCAGGGCGAGGCGGTCGCTGAAGCGGTCTTCACGGCCACCTGCTCCGGCGAGCCGCCGCGCCGGCTGCACGGCAGCGGCGACGCCGGCTGAACGTTAGTAAGTTGCCCGCCCGCCCGAGAGGTCGAACACCGCGCCGGTGGAGAACGAGCAGTCGTCCGAGGCCAGCCAGGCGATCAGCGCCGCGGCCTCGTGCACCTGCAGGAAGCGGCCCATCGGGATCTTCGACAGCATGAACGCGATGTGCTGTTCCGACATCTGGTCGAAGATCGCCGTCTTCGCGGCGGCCGGCGTGACCGCGTTGACCAGCACGCCGCGCGTGGCCGTCTCCTTGGCGAGCGACTTGGTCAGCGCGATCAGCCCGGCCTTGCTCGCGCTGTAGTGCGAGGCGTTCGGGTTGCCTTCCTTGCCGGCGATCGACGCGATGTTGACGATGCGGCCCCAGCCGCGCTGCAGCATGTGCGGCACCACCGAGCGGCAGGTCAGATAGGGCGCGACGAGGTTCACCTCGAGCACCCGGCGCCACACCTCGGGCGCCAGCTCCCAGGTGGTGCCGTTGCCGCCGGTGATGCCGGCGTTGTTGACCAGGATGTCGATGCGCCCGTGCGCGCGCAGCGCCGCACCGGTGGCGGCCTCGACGGCGAGCTCGTCGGTCAGCTCGACGGTGTGCGCGTCCACCGTGCCGAGCGCCGCGAGCGCCTCGCGCGCCTGCTGCAGCAGCGGCGCATCGACGTCCCACAGCACGACGCTGGCCCCCGAGAGCAGCATGCGCTCGGCCACCGCGTAGCCGATGCCCTGCGCGCCGCCGGTGACGACGGCGACGCGACCGTTCAGGTCGATCTGGTTCACTTCAGTCCTGCCAGCGCGGCGGTGTTGCCGGCCCGCTCGCAGTCGGCGATGTACTGCCGCACGATGTCGGCGAAGCTCTCGTCGGGCTTCAGCCCGAGGGCGGCGGCGCGCTGCGCGCTGGCGCCCTGGGGCCAGTTGGCCACGATGCCGGCGATGCGCTCGTCGCGCTCGAAGCGCACGCGGGCACGCACCGCGGTGCCGGCCACCTGCTCGAGCGCCTCGAGCATCTCGCCCACGCGCACGTTCAGCGCCGGCAGGTTCAGCGCGGTGCGGCCGCCGTAGGCCTCGCGGCTGGCCTCGTAGACGGCGATCAGCGCGTCGACCGTGCGCGCCGGCGACGCGACCGGGTGCGAGACATCGGCCGGGACCGGGCAGATCGCCGTCTCGCCGGCGAGCGGCTCGCGGATGATGCCGCTGAAGAAGGACGAGGCCGCGCCGTTCGGCCGCCCCGGGCGCACGGTGACGGTCATCAGCCGCGCGCTGCGGCCGTCGAGATAGCCCTTGCGCGTGTAGTCGGCGACCAGGTGCTCGCAGATCAGCTTGTGCGTGCCGTAGCTGGTCTGCGGCGCCGGCAGCGTGGTGTCGGTGACGATGGCCGGCAGCGGCACCGCTGGATCCGGCCCGAACACCGCCACCGAGCTGCTGAACACGAAACGCGGAACCTGGCCGGCACGGCGGAAGCCGTCGAGCAGCGCACGTGTCGAGTCGAGGTTGGAACGCAGGCCGAGCTCGAAGTCGAGCTCGCATTCGCCGGAGACGGCCGAGGCGAGGTGGAACACGCCGCCGAAGCCCTCGCCGCCCAGGCCCGCGGCCTGCTCGAGCAGCGCCCCGGTGCGCGCCTCGACGCGCGGGTCGGCCAGCAGGTCCGCCGGCGGCGCGAACTGGTCGGCCAGCACCAAGCGCTCGAGCGGGCGCCCGGCCAGCGTGCCGCGCGCGAGCAGCGTGCGCGCCAGGCGCGCGCCGACGAAACCGGCGCCGCCGGTGATCAGGAGCTTCATGGGGTCTGACGTCGGTAGGGTTGGAACCAGCCGAGCCCGGCCGAGGTGCCGGCCCGCGGCCGGTACTCGGCGCCGATGTGGCCGGCGTAGCCGAGTTCGTCGATCAGCGCGAACAGGTAGGAGTAGTTCACTTCGCCGCGGTCGGGCTCGTGGCGTTCGGGCACGCCGGCGATCTGCAGGTGGCCGACGCGGCCCTTGCCGAGTGGGTTCTGCAGGTAGTGCCGCAGCTTCATCGCCAGGTCGCCCTCGACGATCTGGCAGTGGTACAGGTCCATCTGCACCTTCAGGTTGGGCGCGCCGACCTCGGCCACCACCGCATGCGCCTCGTCCTGCCGGTTCAGGAAGAAGCCGGGGATGTCGCGGGTGTTGATCGGCTCGATCAGGAACTGCAGCGCCGGCGCCTGGGCCGCGGCCCAGGCGAGGCGCTCGACGTAGGTGGCGCGCAGCGCGGCGCGTTCCACGCCGGGCGGCGCGAGCCCGGCCATCACGTGCACGCGCGGGCAGCCGAGGGCCTGCGCGTACTCGACGGCGAGCGCGATGCCGCAGCGGAACTCGTCCTCGCGCCCGGGCAGGCAGGCCAGGCCGCGCTCGCCCTTCGCCCGATCGCCCGGCGGGGCGTTGAACAGCACCTGCTGCAGGCCGTGCGCGGCCAGCCGCGCGGCGATCTCGCCGGCCGGGTGCTCGTAGGGGAACAGGTACTCGACCGCGTCGAAGCCATCCGCCGCAGCGGCGGCGAAGCGCTCGAGGAAGCCGTGCTCGCCGTACATCATCGACAGGTTGGCGGCGAACCGCGGCATCACCGCCTCCGCGCCTTGCGGGTGATCACCCCGCCCTCCTCGAGGCGGCGCTCGCCCTGCAGGATGTGCTCGGTGGCGTGGCGGCGCGCGGCGACGGCGTCGTGCACGGCGATCGCCTCGACGATCGCGCGGTGCTCGCGCCGCACCTGCTCCATGAAGTCGCGCCGGCGCGCCTCGTTGCCGCGCGTGATGCGCATGCCCTCGCGCAGGTACTGCTCGAGGAAGCCGAGCAGGCGGCTGAACTGCGGGTTGCCGGTGGCCTCGCCGATGGCGCGGTGGAAGGCCAGGTCCTCGGCCACGCCGTCGCGGCCCTCGGCCACGGCGCGGTCGATCGCGGCGAGCGCGCGCTTCAGGCCAGCCACCTGGGCGCGCGTGGCGCGCTGCGCGGCCAGCGCGGCGATCTCGCCCTCCAGCACGCGGCGCACCTCGACCACGTGCACCACGGCCTCGACCGACTCGAGCACGGACGGGTCGAAGGCGAGCGGCTGGTTCTCGTCGGGCTCGACGACGAACACCCCCGAGCCCTGGCGCGACTGCAGCATGCCGCGCGACTTGAGCTGGTGCACCGCCTCGCGCACCACGGTGCGCGAGACGCCGTGCGCGGCGGCGAGCTGGGCCTCGGTGGGCAGCCGGTCGCCCGGGCGCAGCGCCCCGCCCTCGACCTGCGCGGCCAGCAGCGCGGCGAGCCGGTCCGACAGGCGCTCGGCCACCAGCCGCCCGGGCGGCGCGGCGGCCCGGCGCGGCGGCTGCGGGACGAGGCCGATTGACATGGTCATCAGGTTATCATACAAGTTTGGCTCTCCACAACGGCTTTCGCGGGCAAGCGAATCAGGGCAACGTCGTATGGCGAGCGTGTCGATCCAGTCGGTCAGGAAGAGCTTCGGCGCGGTCGAGATCCTGCACGGGGTCGACATCGCCATCCAGGACGGCTCGTTCACGGTGCTGGTGGGCCCCTCGGGCTGCGGCAAGAGCACGCTGCTGCGCATGATCGCGGGGCTCGAGCACATCAGCGGCGGCGAGATCCGCATCGGCGACAAGCGCGTCAACGACGTGCCGCCGAAGGAGCGCGACATCGCGATGGTGTTCCAGAACTACGCGCTCTACCCGCACATGACGGTGCGCGACAACATGGCCTTCGCGCTGATGCTGGCCCGGCGCGACCAGGCCACCATCGACCAGAAGGTCGGCCGCGCGGCCGAGATCCTCGGGCTCAGCGCCCTGCTCGGGCGCTACCCGCGCCAGCTCTCCGGCGGGCAGCGCCAGCGCGTGGCGATGGGCCGCGCGATCGTGCGCGACCCGCAGGTCTTCCTCTACGACGAGCCGCTGTCCAACCTCGACGCCAAGCTGCGCGTGGCGATGCGCACCGAGCTGAAGGAGCTGCACCAGCGCCTGAAGACGACCTCGGTCTACGTCACGCACGACCAGATCGAGGCCATGACGATGGGCGACCAGATCGTCGTCATGAAGGACGGCCGCATCGAGCAGACCGGCAACCCGCTCGAGCTGTACGACGCGCCGGCCAACCTGTTCGTGGCCGGCTTCATCGGCTCGCCGGCGATGAACTTCCTGCCCGGCACGCTGCGCCGCGCCGCCGGTGCGCCGGCCGCGGTGGAGCTCGCCGACGGCACCCGGCTGCCCGCGCCGGCGAACACCGCCGGCGCCGACGGCCAGCCGGTGATCTTCGGCACCCGGCCCGAGCACCTGGCGCTGGATGGCGAGGGCGGCATCGCGACCCAAGTCGTGACCGTCGAGCCCACCGGCGCCGACACCTTCGTCGCCTGCCGCCACCACGGCACCGAGCTGTCGGTGGTGTTCCGCGAACGCCACCAGTTCGAGCCGGGCAGCACCATCCGCCTGCGGCCGGACCTGCAGCGCGCCCACCTCTTCGACGCCGGCGACGGCCGGCGCCTCGCCGCCTGACCCCCCACACGCTCCCCACACGCCCACGACAGGAGACAAGCCCATGGACAACTTCAACCGCCGCCGCTTCCTCGAAGGCGCTGCCGCCACCACCGCGCTCGGCGCCGGCACGATCTGGGCGCCTGCCGTGCACGCGCAGTCCGCCCCCGCCTACAAGCCCGAGGCGGGCGCCAAGCTGCGCGTGCTGCGCTGGAGCCGCTTCGTGCAGGGCGACATCGACCAGTACATGAAGAACGTCGCCGCGTTCACCGCCAAGACCGGCGTCGAGGTGCGGGTCGACAACGAGGGCTGGGAGGACGTGCGGCCCAAGGCCGCGGTGGCCGCCAACACCGGCGCCGGGCCCGACATCATCCTGTCGACCAACGACGACGCCAACCTCTACCCCGAGAAGCTGCTCGACGTCACCGACCTGTGCGAGTACCTGGGCCGCAAGTACGGCGGCTGGTATCCGGCCTGCGAGGCCTACCTGCGCCCGGACGGCAAGAACTGGATCGGCGTGGCGCTGGGCGCGGCCGGTGCGATGCTGGTGTACCGCCAGAGCCACGTGAAGGCGGCCGGCTTCGACACCTTCCCGAAGGACACCGCCGGCTTCCTGAAGCTGCTTCAGGGCCTGAAGGCCAAGGGCACGCCGGCCGGCATGGCGCTGGGCAACGCCACCGGCGACGGGCTGTGGTGCAACTGGCTGATCTGGTCGCACGGCGCCATGCTGGTCGACAAGGACAACAAGGTCGTGATCGACAGCCCCGAGACGCTCAAGGCGCTCGAGTACGCCAAGGAGATGTACGCCACCTTCGTGCCCGGCACGCTCTCGTGGCTCGACCCGAACAACAACAAGGCCTTCCTCGACGGCCAGGTGAGCCTCACGAACAACGGCATCTCGATCTACTACGCCGCCAAGAATTCGAAGGACGAGAAGATCGCGGCGATGAAGGAGGACATCCACCACGCCAACTACCCCATCGGGCCGGTGGGGGTGCCGACGGAGTCGCACCTGTTCTTCAACCAGATGATCATGAAGTACACCAAGTACCCGCAGGCGGCCAAGGAGTTCCTGCGCTTCATGATGGAGCAGGAGCAGTTCGACCCCTGGCTGCAGGCGGCCGGCGGCTACATCGCCCACCCGCTGGATGCCTACTCCAAGAGCGCGGTCTGGACGGTGGACCCGAAGCACACGCCCTACCGCGACTGCGTGAAGAACATGCGGCCGGCCGGTTATGCCGGCAAGCTCGGCTACGCCTCCGCCGGCGCCGGCGCGGACTTCATCGTCGTCAACATGGTGGCCGAGGCGGCGAGCGGCTCGAAGACGCCGAAGGAAGCGGCCGAACGCGCCCAGAAGCGCGCCGAGCGCTACTACAAGGTCTGAGCTTGGCCCCCCCCCGAAGCGCCTTCGGCGCTCCCCCCCGGGGGGGCGCCGCCAGCGGACCGGCAAAGCCGGATCCGCGGCGACCGCTTGGAAGCTTCTGATCGATGTCCCTTCTGTCGCGCCTCCAGAACAGCCGCAACGCGCTCGGCCTGGTGTTCATGCTGCCGGCCGCGGTGCTGTTGCTGCTGTTCCTCACCTACCCGCTCGGCCTGGGTACCTGGCTCGGTTTCACCGATGCCAAGGTGGGCCGCGGCGGGCAGTGGATCGGGCTGGAGAACTTCGCCTTCCTGGTGGGCGACTCGGTCACGCAGCTGGCGCTGTTCAACACGCTGTTCTACACGGTGGTGGCGAGCCTGCTGAAGTTCGGCCTCGGCCTCTGGCTCGCGCTGCTGCTGAACAAGAACCTGCCGTTCAAGAGCTTCTTCCGCGCCATCGTGCTGCTGCCGTGGATCGTGCCGACCGCGCTGTCGGCCATCGCCTTCTGGTGGATCTACGACGCGCAGTTCTCGGTGATCAGCTGGGTGCTCGTGAAGCTCGGCCTGATCGACCGCTACATCGACTTCCTCGGCGACCCGTGGAACGCGCGGCTGTCGACCATCGCCGCCAACGTGTGGCGCGGCGTGCCGTTCGTGGCCATCTCGCTGCTGGCCGGGCTGCAGACCATCTCGCCCTCGTACTACGAGGCCTCGGCGATCGACGGCGCCACGCCCTGGCAGCAGTTCCGCCACGTCACGCTGCCGCTGCTCTCGCCGATCATCGCGGTGGTGATGACCTTCTCGGTGCTGTTCACCTTCACCGACTTCCAGCTCATCTACGTGCTGACGCGCGGCGGCCCGCTGAACGCCACCCACCTGATGGCCACGCTGGCGTTCCAGCGCGCGGTGCCCGGCGGCGCGCTCGGCGAGGGCGCGGCGCTGGCCACGCTGATGGTGCCGTTCCTGCTGGCGGCCATCATGTTCAGCTACTTCGGCCTGCAGCGGCGGGCCTGGCAGCAAGGCGGTGACAAGTGAGCACGGCCCAGGACGACATCGTCGGGATGGACTATCTCCAGTCCGTGCCGCGGCGCTGGGTCACGACCTACCTGCCGCTGGGCGCCTTCGTCTTCATCCTGCTGTTCCCCTTCTACTGGATGACCGTCACCTCGTTCAAGCCGAACGAGGAGCTGCTCTCGCGCGAGGGCAATCCGTTCTGGGTGGTCAGCCCGACGCTGGCGCACTTCAAGAAGCTGGTGTTCGACACCGCGTACCCGGACTGGATGTGGAACACCGTGCTGGTGTCGGTGGTGGCCACGGCGATCTCGCTGGCCGCCTCGGTGCTGGCCGCCTACGCCATCGAGCGGCTGCGCTTCACCGGCGCCAAGCCGGCGGGCGTGGCGATCTTCCTGGCCTACCTGGTGCCGCCGTCGATCCTGTTCATCCCGCTGGCAGCCATCATCTTCCAGCTCGGGCTGTTCGACACCCGCTTCGCGCTGATCCTGTCGTACCCGACCTTCCTGATCCCGTTCTGCACCTGGCTGCTGATGGGCTACTTCCGCTCGATCCCGTTCGAGCTGGAGGAATGCGCGCTGATCGACGGTGCGAGCCGCTGGCAGATCCTCGTCAAGATCGTGCTGCCGCTGGCCGTGCCGGGGCTGATCTCGGCCGGCATCTTCGCCTTCACGCTGTCGTGGAACGAATTCATCTACGCGCTGACCTTCGTCTCCTCCTCCGAGGTGAAGACGGTGCCGGTCGGCGTGGTGACCGAGCTGGTCGAGGGCGACGTGTACCACTGGGGGTCCCTCATGGCCGGCGCGCTGCTCGGGTCGCTGCCGGTGGCCTTCGTGTACTCGTTCTTCGTCGAACACTACGTCTCCGGCATGACCGGCTCGGTGAAGGAGTGACCCGATGAGCGACACGCGCGCGACGATCGGTTTCGCCGGCCTAGGCCTGATGGGCCGCGGCATGGCGAGGAACATCCTGGCCAAGGGCTGGCCGCTGGTGGTGCTCGCGCACCGCCGGCGCGAGGCGGTCGAGCAACTCAAGGCGCAGGGGGCACGCGAGGCCGGCACGGCGCGCGAGCTGGCGCAGGCCTGCGACATCGTGCACCTGTGCGTGACCGGCTCGCCGCAGGTCGAGGCCCTGGTGCGCGGGCCCGACGGCCTGCTGGCCGGGGCCGATCCCGCCAAACGCGCGGGCCTCGTGATCATCGACTGCTCCAGCTCCAACCCGGTGTCCACGCTGGCGCTGGCCGCCGAGGCGGCCGAACGCGGCGTGCACTTCGTCGACGCGCCGCTGTCGCGCACCCCCAAGGAGGCCGAGGCCGGCACGCTGGACACCATGGTCGGCGCCGCGCCCGAGGTGTTCGCGCGCATCGAGCCGGTGCTGCGCTGCTGGGCCGGCCTGGTGGTGCACCTCGGCCCGGTGGGCCTGGGCCACAAGATGAAGCTGATCAACAACTTCGTCGCGATGGGCTATGCCGCGCTGTTCGCCGAGGCGCTGGCGATCGCGCGCAAGGCCGGGCTGTCGATCGCGCAGTTCCATTCGGTGATCGGCTCGGGCCGCATGCGCAGCCCGTTCTACGACACCTTCATGCAATGGTCGCTGGCGGGCGACGAGAACGCGCACCGCTTCACGATCAGCAACGCACACAAGGACATGCGCTACCTGGCCGCCATGGCCAACGAGCTGGGCGTGGTGAACACGCTGCAGGCGCAGGTGAAGAACAGCTTCGCCGCGATGGAGGCGGCCGGCCAGGGCGAGCGCTTCGTGCCGATGCTGGCCGACTTCGTCGCCGCGCTCAACGCCCTGCCGCCGGCGGCCCAGGAACCGAGGAGTCCCGCATGAGCAGCAGGAAGAAGGCACCGGGCGAACTGCGCAGCCAGCAGTGGTTCGGCCGCCAGGACCGCGACGGGTTCAACTACCGCAGCTGGGTCAAGGGCAAGGGCGTGCCGCACGACCAGTTCGACGGCCGCCCGGTGATCGGCATCTGCAACACCTTCAGCGAGCTGACGCCCTGCAACTCGCATTTCCGCACGCTGGCCGAGCAGGTGAAGATCGGCGTCTACGAGGCGGGCGGCTTCCCGCTCGAGTTCCCGGTCATGTCGCTCGGCGAGACGCTGCTGCGGCCCACCGCGATGCTCTACCGCAACCTCGCCAGCATGGATGTGGAGGAGAGCCTGCGCGGCAACCCGGTCGACGGCGCGGTGCTGCTGATGGGCTGCGACAAGACCACGCCCAGCCTGATCATGGGCGCGGCCAGCGTCGACCTGCCGACCATCGGCGTCTCCGGCGGCCCGATGCTCAACGGCCGCTGGCGCGACCAGCAGCTCGGCTCGGGCACCGGCGTGTGGAGCATGAGCGAGCAGGTGCGTGCCGGCACGCTGAAGCTGCAGGACTTCTTCGAGGCCGAGAGCTGCATGCACCGCAGTCACGGCCACTGCATGACCATGGGCACCGCCTCGACCATGGCCTCGATGGTGGAGGCGCTCGGCGTGGGCCTGCCCGGCAACGCCGCCTACCCGGCGGTGGACGGGCGGCGCAACGTGCTGGCGCGCGAGGCAGGCCGGCGCATCGTGCAGATGGTGCACGAGGACCAGAAGCTCTCCTCCATCCTCACCCGCGAGGCCTTCGAGAACGCCATCCGCACGCTCGCCGCGATCGGCGGCTCGACCAACGCGGTGATCCACCTGATCGCGATCGCGCGGCGCGTCGGCGTGCCGCTCGCGATCGACGATTTCGACCGGCTCGGCAGCGAGCTGCCCTGCCTCGTCAACCTGCAGCCCTCGGGCCAGTTCCTGATGGAGGACTTCTGCTACGCCGGCGGGCTGCCGGCGGTTATGAAGGAGATCCTGCCGCTGCTGCACGCCGGCCACGTCACCGCCAGCGGCAGGACGGTGGCCGAGAACGTGGCCTCGGCGCAGAACTGGAACCCGGACGTCATCAAGACACGCGCCGAGCCGTTCAAGGACAAGGCCGGCATCGCCGTGCTGCGCGGCAACCTCGCGCCGCGCGGCGCGGTGATCAAGCCCAGCGCCGCCACGCCCGCGCTGATGACGCACACCGGCCGCGCGGTGGTGTTCGAGACCATCGAGGACTTCCACGCCCGCATCGACGACGAGAACCTCGACGTCGACGAGACCTGCGTGCTGGTGCTGAAGAACTGCGGCCCCAAGGGCTACCCCGGCATGGCCGAGGTCGGCAACATGCCGCTGCCGCCCAAGGTGCTGCGCAAGGGCATCACGGACATGGTGCGCATCAGCGATGCGCGCATGAGCGGCACGGCCTACGGCACCGTGGTGCTGCACACCGCGCCCGAAGCCGCGGCCGGCGGCCCGCTCGCGCTGGTGAACAACGGCGACCTGATCACGCTGGACGTGAAGGCGCGCCGCCTGCACCTGCACGTGGACGACGCCGAACTCGAGCGCCGCCGCGCCGCCTGGACACCGCCCGCCCCGCCGCTGCCCAGCGGCTACTGGAAGCTCTACGTGGACCACGTGCTGCAGGCCGACGAGGGCGCCGACCTCGACTTCCTGGTCGGCCGCCGCGGCGACTTCGTTCCCCGCGACAACCACTGACAACCTGTGAATCCGGCCCAGGCGTCGGGGCCCTCATCGACGCCTCAGATCCAGAGGAGACCCGCATGCTGTTCCGTACGCCCATCGCCGCCGCCGTCGCGCTGGCGGCTGTTTCCCTCGCGCAGGCCGCACCGCCCAAGGTCGTCACGGCGCCGAATTCGGACCCGCAGTGCTTCGCGCCCTGGTCGGCCGGCACAAAGCTGTTCCAGTACCCGGCCAAGAAGGGCCCGTACCGGGTGGCGCTGGCCAACGGCTACATCGCCAACACCTGGCGCATCCAGATGATCAAGACGGCCAAGGCCTATGCGGCGCAGCCGGAGGTGGCCGCCAAGCTGAAGGAGTTCAAGGTCGTCTCGACCGGGGAAGACGTCGCCGCGCAGATCGCGGCGGTCAACAACTTCATCGACTCGGGCTACGACGCGATCGTCGTCAACGCCCAGAACCCGGCTGCCTTCAAGCCGGTGATCAAGCGCGCCAACGACGCCGGCGTGGTGCTGGTGGCCTACGACAACATCCTCGACACCGAGGAGGCCATCAACGTCAACGTCGACCAGAAGGGGCTGGGCATGTACTGGGCCGAGTGGCTCGTCAAGCACGTCCCCAACGGCGGCAAGGTGCTGGAGGTGCGCGGCGTCTCGGGCACCTCGGTCGACCGCGACCGCCACGACGGCATCCACGAGGTGCTCAAGAAGTCCGGCAAGAAGTGGGACGTGGTCGAGGTGATCGGCAAGTGGGACGACCCGACCGCGCAGAAGGTCGCCGCCGACGCGATCGCGGTGCACAAGAAGTTCGACGCGATCACCGCGCAGGGCGGCGACACCGGCGTGGTGCAGGCGATGATCGACGCCAAGCACCCCTTCGTTCCGTTCGGCGGCGAGACGGAGAACGGCTTCCGGAAGTTCTGCGCCAAGTACTCGGGCCAGGGCCTGAAGTGCGCCTCGGCCGGCACCGGGCCGGCCCAGGTGGCGGTGGCGATGAAGGTCGCGCTGGCGGCGCTCGAGGGCAAGGTGCTGCCGCAGTCGATCAAGCTGCCGCTGGCCAAGGCCGAGGACCCGAACATGAAGGACGGGCAGGACTTCTACGAGAAGCAGTCCGACAACTTCTTCGTCGGCAACTCCTTCCCGACCTGCGGCATCAACTTCTCGGCGCAGGAGATCATGGGCCAGACCGAGGCCAACAAGTAACCCGCCGGCGCCACCGGGGAGCGGCCATGGCACTGCTCGAAATGCAGGGCATCTCCAAGCGCTACGGCGGGGTGCGGGCGCTGCAGGAGGCGAACCTCGTGATCGAGGCCGGGCGCATCCACGCGGTGCTGGGCGAGAACGGCGCGGGCAAGTCGACCCTGATCAAGATCATGGCCGGCGTGGTCGCGCCCGACGAGGGGCGCATGCTGCTGGACGGGCAGCCCGTGTCCTTCGCCTCGCCGGCCGCGGCCAACGCGGCCGGCATCGTCTGCATCTTCCAGGAGCTGTCGCTGATCCCCGACCTCCCGGTGGCCGACAACATCCTGATCAGCAACCCGCCGCGCCGCTTCGGGCTGATCGACCGGCGCGCGCAGCGCCGCCTGGCCGAGGAGGCACTGGCGCGCGCCGGCGCGCCGGACATCCACCCGCTCGCGCTGGTGAAGGACCTGCCGCTGTCGCGCCGCCAGATGGTCGAGATCGCCAAGGCGCTGGCGCGCCGGCCGCGCATCCTGATCCTCGACGAGGCGACCTCGGCGCTGACGGCCGCCGACGTGACCCGGATCTACGCCGTGCTCAAGCGGCTGCGCGCCGAGGGCCTGGCGCTGATCTACATCTCGCACCGCATGCACGAGATCGCCGAGCTGGCCGACGAGTGCACGGTGTTCTGCAACGGCCGCAGCGTGGCGAGCTACGCCGCCGGCACCAAGAGCGACCAGGAGGTCGTCGAGCTGATGATCGGGCGCGAGTACAGCGGCCAGTTCCCCGCCCGCGGCGCGCGCCCGGCACCCGGCGCCGTGCCGCGCCTGGAGCTGCGCCACCTCCAATGGGGCGAGCGGCTGCGCGACATCTCGCTGCGCCTGCACGCCGGCGAGGTGATCGGCCTGGGCGGGCTCGACGGCCAGGGCCAGCGCGAGCTGCTGCTGGCGCTGTTCGGCGTGCTGCGCGGCACCAGCGGCGAGCTGCTGATCGACGGCCGGCCGGTCACCATCACCGGGCCGGACGTCGCCAAACGCGCCGACATCGGCATGGCGCTGATCCCCGAGGACCGCAAGACCGAGGGCCTGATGCTGCCGATGTCGGTGCGCGACAACCTGTCGTTCGCCGCGCTCGGGCGGCTGTCGCGGGCCGGCATCGTCGACCGCGCCGCCGAGCGTGCGGCCGTCGAGCAGGTGATGCGCGCGCTGGCGGTGCGCAGCGACGGAACCGATCCGGCCGCCGGCTCGCTCTCGGGCGGCAACCAGCAGAAGCTGGTGATCGGCAAGTGGCTGCTGATGGCGCCGCGCATCATCCTGCTGAACGACCCGACGCGCGGCATCGACGTCGGCACCAAGCAGGAGATCTACCAGCTGCTGCACCGCCTGGCCGAGGAGGGCGCGGCCATCCTCTTCTACTCGACCGACTACGACGAGCTGATCGGCTGCTGCGACCGCGTGCTGGTGATGGTCGAGGGCGCGATCGGGAGCGAGCTGGTGGGCACCGAGATCACCGAGCGGGCGCTGATCGCCAGCGCGCTGAACCTCGGCAACGGCGCGGGCGCCGACGCCCCGGCCCGACACACCGCCGAGGAGCCGGCATGAACGCGGACTGGGGCTGGCGGCTGCGCGAGCACCGCGGCACGCTGCTGGCCTTCGCGGCCTTCGTCGTGATGTTCACCATCTACGCCGCCAACCACCCGGCCGGGCTGAACGCCTACGTCGCGACCACGGCGGCCAACAAGGGCGTGCTGCTGGCGATCGTCGCGATGGCGCAGACCCTGGTGGTGCTGACCTCGGGCATCGACCTGTCGGTCGGCATGGTGCTGGTGCTGTCTAACTGCCTGGCCTCGACGATCGTGGTCGGCTCGCCGCTGTCGGTCGCGCTCGGCGTGGCCGGCGTGCTGGCCACGGGCGCGCTGTGCGGCGCGCTGAACGCGGTGATCGTGATCTTCGGGCGCCTGCAGCCGATCGTCACCACCATCGCCACCGGCGCGATCTTCTTCGGCGCCGCGCTGGCGCTGCGCCGCGTGCCGGGCGGCGATGTCGACCCGACGCTGGCCGACGCGCTGACCGGCCAGCTGCCCGGCGGCGTGCCGGCCAGCCTGGCGTTGCTGCTCGCTCTGGTGCTGCTGGTCTGGCTGCCGTTCCGGTTGTCGGTGACCGGGCGCGCCGCCTACGCGGTCGGCTCCTCGGAGGTGGCGGCCTTCATGTCGGGCGTGCCGATCCGGCGCGCCAAGTTCGCCGCCTACACGCTGTCCGGGCTGCTGGCCGCGGTGGGCGGGCTGTTCGTCACCTGCATCACCTACTCCGGCGAGGCCTCGGCGGCCAACGGCAGCACCTACACGCTGTACTCGATCGCCGCCGTCGTGCTGGGCGGCGTGTCGCTGTTCGGTGGCTCGGGCAGCGCGGTGGGCGCGATCTTCGGCGCGCTGATGTTCCGCACCATCGGCGACCTGCTGTTCGTCTTCAACCTCGAGCCGCTGTGGCAGCCGCTGTTCCAGGGCGTGGTGCTGGCGGCGGCGGTGTGCCTCGGCGCGCTGCGCCTGCTGCACGTGCGCAACCGGTTGGACTTGTATGGCTGACGCGACCCTGCGCCCGCGCATCGACCCCGCGATCCTCGCCGCCTTCGGCTGCATCGTCGTGCTGCTGGGCGTCGGCAGCCTGTACTCGAGCAGCTTCCTGTCGCCCGAGTACCTGCTGCAGCAGCTCAAGGTGGCGTCCTTCCTGGGCGTCATCGCCACCGGCTCGATGATCGTCATCCTGCTCGGCCAGATCGACCTGTCGGTGCCGTGGGTGGTGGCCGTCGGCGGCATGATGGCCACCGCCGCCACCGGCTGGGGGCCGGTCGGGCAGGCGCTGGCGATCCCGTTCGGCGTCGGCTGCGGCGTCGCGCTCGGCCTGGTCAACGGCGCGGGTGTCGCCTACCTGCGCCTGCCCTCGATGATCGTGACGCTGGCGGTCAACGCGATCGCGCAGGGCCTGATGGTGGTGCACACCGGCGGTTTCTCGCCGCAGGACGCGTCGTCGCCGGCGATGCGCTTCATCGCCACGGGCAACAGCCTGTGGAGCATCCCGAACGCGCTGCTGGTGTGGGCCGCGGTCGGCGCGGGCGCGGTGTTCCTGCTCAGCCGCACGACCTACGGCCGCGTGGTCTACGCGATCGGCAACCGCGAGCGCGCCGCCTACCTGTCGGGCGCACGCACCCGGCTCGTGGTGCTCGCCAGCTTCGCGCTGGCCGGCGGGCTGTCGGCGTTCGGCGGCGTGCTGCTGGCCGGTTATGCGAGCAAGGCGGCGCAGGCGATGGGCGACCCCTACCTGCTGCCCGCGATCGCGGCGGTCGTGCTCGGCGGCACCTCGATCCTCGGCGGGCGCGGCAGCTACGTCGGCACGGTGGCCGGGGTCATCCTGATCACGCTGCTGCAGTCCATCCTGTCGGTGATGCAGATCGAGGAGTTCGGCCGCCACGTGATCTACGGCGTCGTGATCATCGCGATGCTGCTGGTCTACGGGCGCGGGCGGCGCCATACGGATTGAAGGGAGCGGGGCATGGGCATCGGACTGGGCGAGAGCTTCGAGGTGTGGGACCCGCGCTTCGAGAGGCTGGTCTTCGGCAACGTGCACGTCGAGAAGCTCTGGAGCGGCTGCCGCTGGGCCGAGGGGCCGGCCTGGTTCGCGGCCGGGCGCTACCTGGTGTGGAGCGACATCCCGAACGACCGCATGCTGCGCTGGGACGAGACCGACGGCTCGGTCTCGGTGTTCCGCCAGCCGGCCATGAACACCAACGGCCACACGGTCGACCTGCAGGGCCGGCTGGTGAGCTGCGAGCACCGCGGGCGCTGCGTCTCGCGCACCGAGCACGACGGCACGCGCACCGTGCTCGTCGCGCAGTACGAAGGAAAGCGGCTCAATTCGCCCAACGACGTGGTGGTCAAGAGCGACGGCACGATCTGGTTCACCGACCCGAGCTACGGCATCGACAGCGAGTACGAGGGCGACGCCGCGCCCAACGAGCAGGGCGCGCAACGTGTCTACCGCTTCGATCCGGCCGGCGGCGCGCTGACCGCCGTCGCGAGCGACTTCGTGCAACCCAACGGGCTGGCGTTCTCGCCCGACGAATCGCTGCTCTACATCGTCGACACCGGCGCCACGCACGTGGCGAACGGCCCGCACCACGTGCGCAGGTTCGGCGTGAACGCCGACGGCACGCTCTCCGGCGGCGAGGTGTTCGCCACCTGCGGCGCCGGGCTGTACGACGGCTTGCGCGTCGACGTGAAGGGCAACCTGTGGCTCTCGGCCGGTGACGGCGTGCACTGCCATGCGAGCGACGGCACGCTGCTGGGCAAGATCCGCATCCCCGAGACGGTGGCCAACGTCTGCTTCGGCGGGGCCAAGCTGAACCGGCTGTTCATCTGCGGCACGACCTCGCTGTATGCGGTCTACCTGAACACGCGCGGGGCCCGGCCCAAGGGCTGAGTCAGGCCTGCTTCAGCGCGCGGTGCAGGTCGCGCGCCGCGAGGCCGGTCTGCGCCGCGACGCGGCCGGCCAGTTGCAGGCGCCAGAGCAGCCAGGGCAGCGGGTCGGCCTCCGGCAGCGAGGCCGGCGGCCGCGGCGGCGGGCCGGGCTCGACGGCGGCCTTCGGATCGAGCCCCTGCTGCAGCGCGGCCTCGGCATCGCGCAGCGCGGCCTGCAGCGCGGGGTCGGACGCCTCCACCCGCCCGCGCGAGCGCACCAGCCGGATCATCGACAGCAGCGCCATCAGCCGCTGCGCGAGGTCGAGGAAGCGCGTCAGCTCGGCCAGCGGCGGGCGCACGCGCGCGGGCTCCGCGGCGGCGCGCTGCAGAGCGACGCCGATGGCACCCAGCGCCTCGTAGGCCTGGCGGCGTGCGATGCGCTGGGCCGAGCTGTCCTCTGGCGGGTCGGCCAGCGCGTGGCGGGCGTAGTCGCGCAGCGCGGTGCCGGCGCGCGAGAGGTGGCGCGGCAGCGCGCGGCGTTCCCACGACGGCAGCACGAAGCTGAAGCCCCAGGCGAGCAGCGCGCCGAGCAGGGTGTCGGCCAGCCGCTCGGCCACCGGGAAGCCGAGCGCCGGCTGCGCGAGGTGCGCCTGCAATAGCGACATCACGGTCGCGGCCACCGCCGTGAGCAGGTAGCGCTCCAGCGCGAAGCCGTGCGCGATGCCGACGGCGGCGAGGAACATCACCGTCATCAGCGGTGTCGAGGGCCGCCAGGCCAGCGCCAGCACCAGCAGGCAGCCGAGCAGCGTACCGCCCACCCGCTGGTTGCGCCGCGCCAGGGTCTGCTCGAGGTTGCCGCGCAGCACCACCGCGACGCTGAGCACCAGCCACTGCGGGTGCGAGGCCCAGGGCAGCGCGAGCGCCAGCGCGTAGGCGCCGCCGAGCGCGAGCGCGGCGCGCAGCGCGTGGCGCAGCACGGGCGAGGCGAGCGTGAACTGCGCGCGCAGGCTGGCCAGCGGCCACTGCTCCGGGGCGACGAAGCGGCGCAGCTCGGCGCGGGCGAGCGGCAGGTCCTCCTCGGCGCCGCCGGCGGCGAGCTCGCCGATGCGCCGCGATTCGGCGCCCAGCAGCGTGACACGCCCCTGCAGCGCCGGCCCCAGCACCGCGAGCGCGCCCTCGGTGGGCACCGGTGGCGGGGGCGCCGCGGCGTCGGCCGACGACAGCTCGGGGTGGACGCCGCGCAAGGCCTCGCGCGAGGCCTGCAGTTGCGCCGCGAGTTGCTGCAGCGCCTGCGCGAGCCAGGCGCGCCAGGCCGGGCCGGCCGGGTCGTCGGCGATGCGATCGAGGTCGAGCAGGCCGGCGAGCAGCAGGTCGCGCAGGTCGATCAGGCGCAGCAGCAAGGCGGCCTCGCGGCGCGAGCGTGCGTCGTCGGGGGCGCTGAACACCTGGTCGCGCGCGGCCTGCAGGCGCTCGGCCAACACGCCCTCCTGCACCACCCAGGCGCGCTGGAACGCGTCGCCGTCTTCCGTCGTTGCCGCCAGCAGCGCGGCGCGCCGGCGCAGCAGTTCGGCCATCGCCTGCAGCGCATTCGCGAGCGCCAGCGTGGCGTAGCGGCGCCGCAGCAGCCCAAGGCACAGCAGGGCCCAGGCAAGGTAGGCCGCCGCGCCGGCCAGGTGCGCGGCGAGCCAGGGCAGCGGCGGCGTGTCGTGCGGCAACGCCATCGTGAACACCATCGCCAGCACCGGCACGAAGGACATCGGCCCGGCGCGCGGTCCCCACGCGAGCGTCAGCGTCGACCCGAAGGCGAGCACCGCGATCACCATGCCGAGCGCGACCGGATGCGCCGCGAGCAGCAGCACCAGCAATGCGGAAGCAATGCCGATCAGCCCGGTGGCGACGATGCGGCGCCACGCGCGCGCCGGGGTGCCGGGCTGGTCCGCGAGGCTCGCGAAGATCGCGCCGCTGGTGGCCCAGGCCGCCGGCGCCGGGCCCGCCAGCGCCACGGCGCCGAGGTGGATCAGCGCCACCCCGAGGGCGACGGTCGCGCCGCTGATCACGTGGGCGCTCGGGCGCGCGAGCCAGGCCTTCATCNCCGCTGATCACGTGGGCGCTCGGGCGCGCGAGCCAGGCCTTCATCCGCGCCGCAGCCCGAGCCACATCACCGTGCCCACGACGATCAGGCTGCCCGCCACCTGCGAGGGCGCGATCGCCTGGCCGAGCACGATCCACGCGAGCCCCAGCGCGAACACCGGCTCGGCGTTCATGATCGCCGAGTTGCCCACCACACCCAGGCGCGGCAGCACGGTGAACATCAGCGTGAAGCCGCTGCCGTAGAGCAAGGTGAGCGCGACG
>QJOU01000089.1 GCA_003265685.1 Piscinibacter caeni
GCAGCAGCTCGCGCGCACGGGCCAGCTCGCCGAGCTGCGCCATCGCGATGCCGCGCAGCGCCAGCGCGGGCGGATCGTCGCGCAGCGCGACGCGTTTCAGCGCGCCGAGGGCGTCTCCGGCAGCGAGCGCGCGGGCCGCGGCGGTGGCGAGCGAGTCCATCGCGCGAGGCTAGCAGGCACACCCGGGCAGCGCGGCCGTCCCCGGCTGCCGGCGCCGATCGTCCGGCCTCGCCCGGGTCAGAGCGTGCGCTTCGGGTTCGCGTCGTGCTCCTTCGCGACCACGACGAGTTCCTTCTCGAGCGCCTCCTGCTGCGCCTCGTAGGCCTTGAGGAGGCGCCAGTGGACCCCCGCCGACCCGCCGCTGACCCCGTCGCCGGCCCCGTAGTGGAGCTCCCAGGTGAACGCGGCCTTGCCATAGGCTTCCAGCGTCTCCGAGATCGCCTTCACCGCGGCCTCGTAGTCGTGCTTGGCCTTGGCCAGCGCCTCCTTCTCCTCTTTCGCGAGCGCGTTGTTGTAGTCCTTCTCGGGGCCAGAGGCCAGGAGCTCCTGGTTCTTGCGCATCGCCTGCTCGCCGCCGGCCTTCGCTTCCTTGAGCAAGCGCTCGAGCGTGGCCTTCTTGAAGCTGCCCAGCTGGTGTGTCATCCGGGCCGTGTGCGCCTTCACCTCGGCGACCTGCTTGAGCACGCCGTCGACCGTCTGCTTGGCCTGCTTGTATTCCGCGCTCTGCTCCCAGGGCTTGACCATGTGCCACCTCCTGCCGTCGCGGCGATTCTGTGGCGGACGCGGCCGGCCGCGCTTGCGCGGCCGCAAGCGGCCCCGGCGCTCAGCGGTAGAACGCCTCCACCTTGCCCTTCAGCTTGATCATCAGCGGCTGGCCGCGCCGGTCCAGCGCACGCCCGGCGGGCACCTTGATCCAGCCTTCGCTGAGGCAGTACTCCTCCACGTCGGCGCGCTCCTTGCCGTTGAAGCGGATGCCGATCTCGTGCTCCAGCACGGCCGCGGCGTAATGCGGGCTCTTCGGGTCGACGCTGAGGTGGTCGGGCAGGGGCGGCCTGTCGGCACTCGGGGTCTCGCTCATCGGGGATCCTTTCGAGGCCCGGATTGTCAGGGCAGCAGCGCGCGCAGCGCCGCGCCGAATCTCGCCGGCTCCGCCAGCGCCATGAACGCCAGCCCGACCAGCGCGCCGGCGATATGCGCATCGTGGTTGATGCGCCCGAGGCGCGAGCGGCTCGCGAACACGCTGAAGCCCAGGTAGACCAGCGCGAACAGCGGCGCCGGGATCGGCACCGGGATCGGCAGGATGTACAGCGAGGCCCCGGGGAACACCACGATCGAGGCGAACAGCACCGCCAGGATCGCGCCCGAGGCGCCCAGGCTCGCATACCCCGGCTCGCGCCGGTGCAGCGCCACCGTCGCCAGGCTGCTGCCCAGCAGGCCGAGCACGTACAGCAGCACGAAGCGCGGCGTGCCCAGGTGCTGCTCCAGCCCGGGGCCGAAGGACCAGAACGTGAAGCCGTTGAAGACCAGGTGCGCCAGGTCGGCGTGGATGAAGCCGCAGGTGGCGAGTGTCCACCAGTCGCCGCGCTGCGCCAGGCCGTGCGGGCGCAGCAGGTGGCGCTCGATCAGCCCGGGCGCGCGGTACAGGCCGAACAGGCTGACGGCCGCGAAGGCGGCGAGGATCAGCAGGGTGGCGGGAGCGTTCATCGCGGGTCAGTCCAGCATCGTCTCGGCGTCGCCCGTCTCGGCCGCGCAGCCTGCGCCGATCGGCGCGCCGTCGTGCCGCACGACCACGCGCGCGCCGTCGTGGCAGATCTCGATGCGCCGCGTGCCGGCCACCTGCGCACGCACGAAGGCCTCGAGCGATTCGGGCAGGCTGATGCGCAGCGCCATCGCCACGCGGTCTTCCTCGGGATGGTCGTCGACGCGGATCCAGGGCACGAAGCCGAGGCCGAACATCAGCCAGCGCGAGCCGACCTCGACGCGGCGCGGTTCGTACTGCGCCTCGCGCAGCCAGGCCTGCGCGCGCGCCCGCAGGTCCGGCCCGTCGGGCAGTGCGCCCCAGGCGCTGGCCATCAGCTCGGCCACCCACTGGTTGCAGTTCTGGTAACGCAGGCTGAACGGGTAGGCGTTGGCGCTGTACTGCGCCGCCAGCAGGCGCAGCGCGCGCGGGTTGTCGAGCGCGGCCGCCTCCAGCGCGGCGCCGGCCTCGCGCGGCAGCAGCAGCAGCGAGAGGTAACCGCGCTGCGGCGAATCGGTGCCGAGCAGGAAGCCGGCGATGCCCTGGTCGTAGAGCTGCGGCCGGCCCGCGTCGCAGTCGAAGTAGAGCTGGCGCACCGACCAGGGCGCGTTCGGGTTGGCGGCCAGCGCCAGGCCGGCGTGCGAGTAGCGGATGTCGAAGCGCGCCAGGTCCAGCCCCGACCGGGCGATCAGCGCCACGCGGGCACCCGAGGCCTCGAGCTCGCGCCGCGCGATGCCGGCCACCTGCAGCAGCCGGTCCTGCTGCGCGGCGCCGAGGCCGGCACGGGTGTCGCACAGCCGCGGCAGCCCGGCCTGCGCCGGCAGCGCGGCCGCCAGCGCGAGCGCCGCGGCGGCGCGCCGGATCAAAGACGGACCGGGTTGGACGCCAGCTCGCGGAACCAGTCGTCGGCCAGCACCAGGAAGAAGGGCTCGCGCGCCGGCGCGGTGGCGAACTCGATGCCGTAGGGCCGGTGGCGCGCCGCGACGTGGGCGCCGACGCCCAGCGTGGCCAGCGTGGCGGCCTTCTCGGGCAGGTCGAGCAGCAGCTGCGCGCCGGGCTGCGTCAGGTGCTGCAGGTGCAGGCGCAGGAAACCCGGCTTCTCGGCCAGCGCCGTCATCGCGTCGATGCGGTACTCGCCCTCCGCGACCTTGTTGTCCGGCGACGAGCTGTTGCTCGAGCCCTGGATCGAGTTGGAAATGCTGCCCGACACCTGCGAGCCGGCGCTCGAGGCCGAGGAGGCGAGGCTGTCGGCGCAGACCGGCATGGCCAGCGCGACGCCGAGGGCGAGGCCGGCGAGGCGGCAGGGGCGGGAGATCATCGTGGGCGGCTCCGTCGGAAGACGGCGCCGAGGATACCAAGCGCAGGGGGCCCGCCTGTGAACGGACGTGACGCGTTTCGTCACGCCACGAAACGGTAGCCGATGCCGGCCTCGGTGAGCAGGTGGCGCGGCATCGAGGGCTGCGCCTCGATCTTCTTGCGCAGGTTGGCCATGTGCACGCGCACGTAGTGCGTGTCCCCGGCATGCCCCGGGCCCCAGACGGCCTTGAGCAGCTGCGGGTGCGTGATCACGCGGTCGGGCTGGCTGGCCAGGTGCACCAGCAGCTTGTATTCGATCGGCGTCAGGTGCAGGCGCTCGCCGGCACGCTCGACGCTGCGGCGCACCAGGTCGATGCTCACGTCGCCGAAGCGGATCGTGGTGTCGCCGGCCGGCGTGCGCTGCGCGTGGCGGCGCAGCTGCGCGCGCACGCGTGCGAGCAGTTCGCCGGCGCCGAAGGGCTTGACGAGGTAGTCGTCCGCGCCGGCGTCCAGCGCGGCGATCTTGTCGGCCTCGCCGCTGCGCGCCGAGAGCACGATCACCGGCGCGGTCGACCAGCCGCGCAGCGCGCGGATCAGCTCGATGCCGTCGCCGTCGGGCAGGCCGAGGTCGAGCACCAGCAGGTCGGGGCGGCGCGTGCCGGCCTCGATCAGGCCGCGCTTCAGGCCCTCGGCCTCGTGCACCTCGTGGCCCTCGGACTCGAGCGCGAGGCGCACGAAGCGCCGGATCTCGGCCTCGTCCTCGACGACCAGGATGCGCATCGGGTTCATGACGACCGCTCGGCCCGCGGGTTCACGCCGCCTCCTGCGCCGCCGCTTCGGGCAGCGTGCTGCCGTCGTCGCGCGGCGGCTCGCCGCGCGGCAGCTCGATGACGAAGCGCGCGCCGGCGCGCCGCCCCTGCTCGAGCCGGGTCTCGCCGCGGATCGTGCCGCCATGCGCCTGCACGATCGCGCGGCAGATCGCCAGGCCGAGGCCCACGCCGGGCGTGGCGCTCTCCTTCGTGCCGCGCTCGAACTTCTCGAAGATCGCCTCCTCGCGGCCGGGCGGCAGGCCCGGGCCCTGGTCGTCGACGCTCACGATCACCCGCTCGCCCTCGACCCGCGCGCCGATCGCCAGGCCGCTGCCGGCCGGCGTGTACTTGGCGGCGTTCTCGAGCAGGTTGACGAACACGCGCTCGAACAGCACCGCGTCCAGGTGCAGCAGCGGCAGGTCGTCGGCCAGCCGCACGTCGACGCGGCGGCCCTGCAGCGAGGCCGCGCAGGCCGCCAGCGCACTGCCCAGCACCTCCTCGAGCGGCTGCCAGGCGCGGTTGAGCTGCACCGCGCCGGCCTCCAGGCGCGCCATGTCGAGCAGGTTGCCCACCAGTGCGTCCATGCGGCGCGCCGAGGCGCGGATCGCCTCGGCGATCTCGCGCCGCGCGGCCGCGTCGTCGGGGCGTGTCAGCGCCAGCGTGTCGGCCAGGCCGACCAGTGCCGCCAGCGGCGTGCGCAGGTCGTGCGAGATGGCCGACAGCAGCGAATTGCGCAGCCGCTCCGACTCGATCTGCAAGGTGCTCTGCTGCGCCACCTCGATGTAGTGGATGCGCTCGAGCGAGATCGCCAGCAGCGAGGCGCAGGTGTCGAGCGCGCGGCGCGGTTCGGGGCCGAGCACGCGGCGCCGGTCGGCCTCGTGGGCCGGCTCGATGGCCAGCACGCCGCGCACGCGCATCGGCGCCTTCAGCGGCAGCACCAGGCAGCGGCTTGCCGGCAGGGTGTCGGTGCCCTGCCCGGCCGGCTCACCGCGGTCGAAGGCCCATTGCGCCACGCCCATGTCGACCGCCGCGGTGCCGCCGGGCAGCGGCTGCAGGTGGTCGGCCGCGTCGGCCAGCAGCAGGCTCGAGCGCACGCCGAACTCGGCGGCCAGGAATCGCGCGCCGATCTCGGCCACCTGCTCGGGCAGCAGCACGGCGGACAGGTCGCGCGCCATCGCATAGAGGCTGCGCACGCGGTGCTCGCGCTGCGTGGCCGATTCGGCCTGCAGCTTGAGCCGCGCGGTGAGCTGGCCGATCACCAGCGCCACCACCAGCATCACACCGAAGGTGACCAGGTACTGCACGTCGCTGACGGCGAACGAGAAACGCGGGCTGACGAAGAAGTAGTCGAACATCCCGACGCCGAGGAAGGCCGCCAGCACCGCCGGCCCGCCGCCGTAGCGCAGCGCCACGCCCACCACGGCGAGCAGGAACAGCATCACGATGTTGGCCAGCTCGAACACCTGCAGCAGCGGCGTGGCCAGCAGCGCCACGCCCAGGCAGGCCGCCACCGCGACGGCGTAACCCTGCCAGCCCCAGCCCGCGCCCTCCTCCCCCGGCGCGGCGGCCGCTGCGGGCCGGGGGCCGCGCGCGGCGGCAGGCAGGGCCACCTGCAGCACGTCCAGGTCGTCGGCCAGCGCGGCGATGCGCTCGACCAGCGGCGCGCGCCAGGGCCAGCGCCGCTCGCGCCGGCCCACCACCAGGCGCACCAGGTTGTGCTCGCGGGCATAGCGCACCAGCGCGACGGCGGGCTCGTGGCCGGCCGGGGTGGCGGTGACGGCGCCGAGCTCCTGGGCCAGCTTGAGCACGCGCAGCGCATGCTGGCGCTGCGCCTCGGGGGCGCGCTGCGCCGCCGGCGTCTCCACGTGCACCGCGTGCCAGGGCACGTCGAGCTGCGCGGCCAGGCGGGCGCAGCTGCGCACCACCTTCTCGCCGTGCTCGCCCAGGCCCACGCAGGCCAGCAGCGCCTCGCGGTTGGGCCACACCGCCTGCACCGAACTCTGGCGCCGGAAGGCCTGCATCTCGTCGTCGACGCGGTCGGCCGTGCGGCGCAGCGCCAGCTCGCGCAGCGCGAGCAGGTTGCCCTTGCGAAAGAAGTTCGCCGCCGCGCGCTCCGCCTGCGCCGGCAGGTAGACCTTGCCGGCCGCCAGGCGCGCCAGCAGCTCGTCGGGCGGCAGGTCGACCACGACCACCTCGTCGGCCTCGTCGAACAGCCGATCCGGCACGGTCTCCCAGACGCGGATGCCGGTGATGCCGCTGACGATGTCGTTCAGGCTCTCGAGGTGCTGCACGTTCATCGTCGACCAGACGTCGACGCCGGCATCGAGCAGCTCCTCGACGTCCTGCCAGCGCTTCGGGTGGCGCGAGCCGGGTGCATTGCTGTGCGCCAGCTCGTCGAGCAGCAGCAGCGGATCGGCCTGCGGCGCCGCCCAGGCGAGCGCGGCGTCGAGGTCGAACTCCTGCAGCACGCGCTCGCGGTAGGGCACGGCCTTCAAGGGCAGGCGCGGCAGGCCGCGCGCCATCACCTCGGTGTCGGCGCGGCCGTGGGTCTCGACCAGGCCGATGATCAGCGTCGCGCCCTGGGCCTGCGCGGCACGTGCGGCCGCCAGCATCGCCCAGGTCTTGCCGACGCCCGCGCTGGCGCCGAAGAAGATCTTCAGCCGCCCGCGGCGCGCCTTCGCCTCCTCGTGCTGCACCCGCTGCAGCAGCGCGTCGGGGTCGGGGCGGCCTTCTTCGGTCACAACCAGCCGACGCGCTTGAAGCGCCAGAACAGAACGCCCGCGGCACTGGCGATCGCGGCCAGCGCCATCGGGTAGCCGAAGGCCCATTTCAGCTCGGGCATGTGCTCGAAGTTCATGCCCCAGATGCCGGCCAGCGCGGTGGAGACGGCGAAGATCGCTGCCCAGGCGGCCAGCCGCTTGGTGGTCTCGGACTCCTCGATCGTCACCATCGACAGGTTGACCTGGATCGCGGTGGCGATGGTGTCGCGCATCGCGTCGATCGCGCCGTTGATGCGCGCCAGGTGGTCGTGCACGTCGCGGAAGTACTCTTGGCTCTTGGCACAGACGGTGGGCACGCGCCCGCCGTGCAGCTTGCCCGCCACCTCCAGCAGCGGCGCCACGGCATGGCGCAGCAGCGTGGCGCGGCGCTTGAGGTCGTAGAGCCGCTGGATGTTCCAGCGTGCCGCGCCGCGCTCGAAGATCTGCGCCTCGATGCCTTCCAGCTCGGTCTCGAGCTGGTCGAGCAGCGGGAAGTAGCGGTCCACCACCGCGTCCATCAGCGCATAGAACACAAAGCCGGCGCCGTGGCTCAGCAGCTCGGGCTCGCGCTCGCAGCGCTCGCGCACGCCCAGGAAACCCTGCTGGCTGCGGTTGCGCACCGAGAGCACGAAGTTCGGGCCGACGAAGATCGCCACCTCGCCAACCTGCACCTCGCCTTCGTGCATCTCGAGCAGTTGCAGCACGACGAACAGCGTGGCGCCGTACTCCTCGATCTTCGGGCGCTGGTGGCCCTTCAGCGCATCCTCGACGGCCAGCTCGTGCAGCTCGAACTCGCGCTGCATGTCGCGCAGCTCGGCGCCGCTCGCGTCGCGCAGCGCCACCCACACGAAGCAGCCGGGCCGGCGCAGCCACTCGTCGATGTCGTCGACGGCGATGTCGGCGAGCTTGCGGCCATCCTCGTAGGCGACGCAGTTGATCAGCATGGCTTGGTGCCTCCCGCAGCAGGGCGGGATCTTCCCACGTCAGCGCAGCGAATCCAGTGCCAGGTTCAGCTGCAGCACGTCGACACGCGGCTCGCCGATGAAGCCGAGCAGCGCGCCTTCGGTGTGGGCCTCGACCAGCGCGCGCACACGCGCCTCGGGCAGGCCGCGCACACGCGCGACACGCGCCGCCTGCCAGTCGGCCGCGGCGCGGCTGATGTGCGGGTCCAGCCCGCTGGCCGAGGCGGTGACCAGGTCCACCGGCACCGGCGCCGTGTTGCCCGGGTCGGCCGCCCGCAGCGCGGCGATGCGCGAGCGCACCGCGGCGTGCAGCGCCGGGTTGCTCGGGCCGAGGTTGGAGCCGGCGGAATTGGCGCCGTCGTAGGGCTTGTCGCCGGTGGCCGAGGGCCGGCTCCAGAAGTGCTTCGGGTCAGCGAAGGGCTGGCCGATCAGCGCCGAGCCGAGCACCTGGCCGTCGCGCAGGATCAGGCTGCCGTTCGCCTGCGCCGGGAACAGGCCCTGCGCGAGGCCGGTGACGGCCAGCGGATAGAGCAGCCCGGTGATCAGCGAGAGCAGCAGGAACAGCACCAGCGCAGGTCGCAGTTCGGATCGCATGGGGTCTCCTTCAGGCCAGGCCGGCGGCGGCCAGCAGCAGGTCGATCGCCTTGATGCCGATGAACGGCACGATCACGCCGCCCAGGCCATAGATCAGCAGGTTGCGGCGCAGCAGCACCGCCGCGCCGACGGCGCGGTAGGGCACGCCCTTGAGCGCCAGCGGGATCAGCGCGACGATGATCAGCGCGTTGAAGATCACCGCCGAGAGGATCGCCGAGCTCGGGCTGGCCAGCTGCATCACGTTCAGCGCGCCGAGCTGCGGGTAGGTGGCGACGAAGGCCGCCGGCACGATCGCGAAGTACTTCGCGATGTCGTTGGCGATGCTGAAGGTGGTCAGCGAGCCGCGTGTCATCAGCATCTGCTTGCCGGTCTCGACGATCTCGATCAGCTTGGTCGGGTTGCTGTCCAGGTCGACCATGTTGCCGGCCTCCTTGGCGGCCTGCGTGCCGGTGTTCATCGCCACGGCCACGTCGGCCTGCGCGAGCGCCGGCGCGTCGTTGGTGCCGTCGCCGGTCATCGCCACCAGCCGGCCGGCCGCCTGATGTTCGCGGATCAGCTTCAGCTTGGCCTCGGGCGTGGCCTCGGCGAGGAAGTCGTCGACCCCCGCCTCGGCGGCGATCGCGGCGGCGGTGAGCCGGTTGTCGCCGGTCACCATCACGGTCTTGATGCCCATGCGGCGCAGCTCCGCGAAGCGTTCCTTGATGCCGCCCTTGACGATGTCCTTCAGCTCGACGATGCCCAGCACGCGCGTCCCGTCGGCCACCACCAGCGGCGTGCTGCCGCGCCGCGCCACGTCGTCGGCCGCCTGCTGCAAGGCCGCCGGGAAGCTGCCGCCGAGCGCCTCGACATGGCGGCGGATCGCATCGACCGCGCCCTTGCGCAGCTGGCGCCCCTGCGGCAGGTCGACGCCGCTCATGCGCGTCTGCGCCGTGAAGTGAACGAAGCTCGCTCCGAGGGCCGCCACGTCGCGCTCGCGCAGCTGGAACTTCTGCTTGGCCAGCACGACGATGCTGCGCCCCTCGGGTGTCTCGTCGGCCAGCGAGGCGAGCTGCGCCGCGTCGGCCAGCTCGGCTTCCCTGACGCCCGGCGAGGTGATGAAGGCACTCGCCTGGCGATTGCCGAGCGTGATGGTGCCGGTCTTGTCCAGCAGCAGCACGTCGACGTCGCCGGCCGCCTCGACCGCCCGGCCCGAGGTGGCGATCACGTTGGCCTGCAGCATGCGGCTCATGCCGGCCACGCCGATCGCCGACAGCAGCCCGGCGATGGTGGTCGGGATCAGGCACACCAGCAGCGCCGCGAGCGTCACCAGGCCGACCGGCGCGCCGGCGCCGGAGACCGCCACGCCGAACACCGAGAACGGCAGCAGCGTGACGACCACGCCGAGGAACACGATGGTCAGCGCGACGAGCAGGATGGTCAGCGCGATCTCGTTGGGCGTCTTCTGGCGCTTGGCGTTCTCGACCATCGCGATCATGCGGTCGACGAAGGTCTCGCCCGGGTCGACCGCCACGCGCACGACGATCCAGTCCGACAGCACGCGCGTGCCGCCGGTCACGGCCGAGAAGTCGCCGCCGGACTCGCGGATCACCGGCGCCGATTCGCCCGTGATCGCGCTCTCGTCGACCGAGGCCACGCCGTCCATCACCTCGCCGTCGCCCGGGATCACGTCGCCGGCCTCGACCAGCACGATGTCGCCGCGGCGCAGGCTGTCGGCCTCGATCGGGTGCCACGTCATCTCCGTGCGCGGCGCGCCGCGGCGGTAGTCGCCCTCGAGCTTCTTGGCCCAGGTCTTCTTCTTGAGGCCGCGCAGCGAGGCCGCCTGGGCCTTGCTGCGGCCCTCGGCCAGCGCCTCGGCGAAGTTGGCGAACAGCACGGTGAACCAGAGCCAGAGCGCCACGCCGAGCGAGAACACGCCGGGTTGCGCGAGTGCCAGCGCGGTGGTGAAGGCGGCGCCGACCCAGGTGACGAACATCACCGGGTTGCGCCACTGCACACGCGGGTCGAGCTTGCGGAACGAATCGGCCAGCGCCGGGCGCACCAGCGCCGGGTCGAACAGCGTGAGGGTCTTGCGCGTCACCTGGCGCTCCACAGCATCAGGTGCTCGACCACCGGCCCGAGCGCCAGCGCCGGCACGTAGTTGAGCAGGCCGACCAGCAGCACCGTGCCGATCAGCAGCACGACGAACAGCGGCCCGTGGGTGGGCAGCGTGCCGGGGGTCGCGGCGAGCCGCTTCTTGGCCGCCAGCGAGCCGGCGATCGCCAGCACCGGGACGATCACGCCGAAGCGGCCGAACCACATCGCCAGCGCCAGCGCCAGGTTGTAGAAGGGCGTGTTGGCCGAGAGGCCCGCAAACGCGCTGCCGTTGTTGTTGGCCGCCGACGAGAAGGCGTACAGCACCTCGCTGAAGCCGTGCGGCCCGGGGTTCGGGATCGCGGCGCGGCCGGCCTCGCTCGACACCGCGATCGCCGTGCCCAGCAGCACCAGCAGCGGCGTGACGAGGATCGCGATCGAGACCATCTTCATCTCGTGGGCCTCGATCTTCTTGCCCAGGTACTCGGGCGTGCGGCCGATCATCAGCCCGGCGATGAAGACGGCCAGCAGGGCGAACAGCAGCATGCCGTACAGGCCCGCGCCGACGCCGCCGAACACCACCTCGCCGAGCTGGATGAGCACCAGCGGCACCGCGCCGCCCAGCGGCGTGAAGCTGTCGTGCATCGCGATCACCGCGCCGCAGGAGGCGGCGGTCGTGATGGTGGCGAACAGCGCCGAGGCGTTGATGCCGAAGCGCGCCTCCTTGCCCTCCATGTTGCCGCCCGGCTGCGTGGCGCTCACCGCCTGGTCGGCGCCGAGCGCGGCCAGCGCCGGGTTGCCCTGCTGTTCGGCGACCGTCGCGCCGATCGCGGCCACGACGAACAGGATCGTCATCGCCGCCAGCACCGCCCAGCCCTGGCGCAGGTCGCCGACGATGCGGCCGAACACGAAGCACAGCGCCGCCGGGATCAGGAAGATCGAGAGCATCTGCAGGAAGTTCGTCAGCGCGCTCGGGTTCTCGAACGGGTGCGCCGAGTTGGCGTTGAAGAAGCCGCCGCCGTTGGTGCCGAGCATCTTGATCGCCAGCTGCGAGGCCACCGGGCCCATCGCGAGCGTCTGCGCGCCGCCCTCGAGCGTCTTGGCCTCCACGTAGGCCGACAGGTTCTGGATCACCCCCTGGCTCACGAGCACCAGCGCAAAGACGAAGGACAGCGGCAGCAGGATCCACAGCGTCACACGGGTCAGGTCGACCCACACGTTGCCGATCGCCTGGGCCGAGTGGCGCGCGAAGCCGCGCAGCAGCGCGACGACCACGACGATGCCGGTGGCGGCGGACAGGAAGTTCTGCACCGCCAGCCCGAGCATCTGCGTCAGGTAGGCCATCGTGGTCTCGCCGCCGTAGCCCTGCCAGTTGGTGTTGGTGACGAAGCTGATCGCGGTGTTGAAGGCCGAGTCGGGGCTGACGGCCGCCAGGCCCTGCGGATTCAGCGGCAGCAGCGGCTGCAGGCGCTGCAGGGCATAGACGGCGAGCACGCCCAGGCCGTTGAAGAGCAGCAGGCCGACGCTGTAGCGCAGCCAGCCGGTCTCCTCGTCGGCGCGCACGCCGGCCAGGCGCCACAGCGGCGCCTCGAGGCGGGCGCCGAGGGCGAAGCGGCCGGCCAGCACGGCGTCGATGCCCCGGGCCAGCGGCCAGGCGAGCACGAGCAGGATCGCCAGGAAGGCGAACAGCTGCATCCAGGCGGCGGCGGTCACGAGAAGTCCTCCGGCCGCAGCAGCACGGCGACGAGGTAGACAAACAGGCCGGCGGCGAGCAGTGCCGCGGCGATCTCCCAGCCGCTCACGGCCGGCCCCCGCGCGGCTGCAGGCGCTCGCAGCCGGCGGCCAGCCCCAGCACCAGGGCCCAGAACAGACCGGCCAGCGCGAGGTAGGCGATGTCCATGCACTTCTCCTTCGATGCCGCGCCCATGCTAGGCAGCGGCGCGTCAAGACAGGCGCAAGAAGCGCCGGCGCGGCATCAAGAACTCGTCAAGGCGGTGTATCCAGCGCGCATGTGGCGGCTCTGTCGTGCGTTGACACACACCGGGAGGGTATCCATGGCGAACATCATGCAACGCGCCACCGGCGCGATCGGGCTGGCCGCGGCCACGCTGCTGGCGGCCTGCGGCGGTGGCGGCGATGGCGGTGATGGCGGCGGCCTGTCGGGCGCCGACGCCACGGCGGCGGCCACGCGCAAGATCGTGCTCAAGGGGGGCAACGACTGCATCGGCAGCTGCACCGGCGGCGGCGGCACGCCGGTGGCCGGGGCGGTGAACCCGCTGCCGACCAGCGCGCCGGCCCCGGACATCCTGGTGCGCGAGTCTTTCGGCCCCGGCCCGGAGCAGCTGCGGCCCAAGGGCGGCAAGGGCGACATGCGCTCGGCCTTCCTGCACACCACCCTGGGCGGCTTCTGGGTCGAGTGGCCGGGCAGCAAGAACACGCAGTGGATCACCCCCAACGGCGACCAGACCTGGAAGTTCGCCGGCGCCGGCGGCAACCCCTACGAGCTGCCTTCCCCGCTGCAGCCGGGCGAGGGGTACGAGGGCGTGGCCTATTCGGAACTGTTCGATGTCGTGAACCCGGTGTTCCCGTCCGCGCTGCTGCCGGTGAGCCTGCCCACGGCCACCCCCTGGGCACTGTCGATCGAGGGTTACCCGACCGACGTGCCGGACAGCTACCTCGCGCTCGGCCTGACCGAGAGCGGCTCGACGCTGAGCAACCTGACCCGCTTCGCCCAGGTCGCCCTGCTGCTGCGCCCGGCGGCGCCCGACGCGCCCGCCACGCGGCCGCTGCGCTGGGAACTCTGGGCCGGCGGCGCCACGCGCACGCTGCTGGCCTCGGGCAACACCGACGACATGACCTACAACCACCTCGAGCTGCGCTACGACCCGCTGGCCCAGCAGCTCGAGGCGCGTGTCAACGAGCAGGCCATCGGCCCGTTCCCGCTCGCGCTCGGCGTGCCGCGTTACGCCGGCTTCGAGGGGCTCGGGCTGGCGGACAACCTCGTGCTGCGCCGCCTGCCGTGAGTCAAGAGCGCCCGCCCCTCCCGTGAGTCGGGGGGGCGTGCCGGCACGGGAGGCGCGGCGGGCCTGCCACCATTCCGGGCATCCATCTGCCTCGGAGGTCACCGGCCATGGCCGTCGTCAACGGAACCAGCGCGAACAACAACCTGTCCGGCTCCGCCGGGGCCGACACGATCGACGGCCTGGCCGGGGCCGACACGATGACCGGGCTGGACGGCAACGATGTCTACATCGTCGACAACCTGGGCGACGTGGTCGTCGAGGCCGGCACCAGCGGCTCGGGCACCGACACGATCCGCACCTCGGTGCTCGACGCGCTGGCCACCTACAGCCTGGAGCGCTTCGCCTACGTCGAGAACCTCAGCTACACCGGCACGCTGGCCGCGCTGCTGAAGGGCAATGCGCAGGCCAACCTGATTGCCGCCAACTCGGCGACGAGCACCAACGACACGCTGTACGGCGGCGCCGGCAACGACACGCTGTACGGCTACGGCGGCAACGACCTGCTGATGGGCGGCAGCGGCAACGACCTGCTCGACGGCGGCGCCGGCACGGACACGATGGTCGGCGGCACCGGCGACGACCGCTACGTGATCAACGCCAGCGCCGACCGCGTCTACGAGTACGTCAACGGCGGCTTCGACACCATCCAGTCCGCCGTCGCGAAGGACCTGCGGCTGGCCTGGACGCAGCAGGTCGAGGGCCTCACCTACACCGGCACCACGGCCGCCGCGCTGTTCGGCAATGCACGCGACAACCTGATCCAGTCGGCCTCGGCCAGCAACGACACGCTCAACGGCGGCGACGGCAACGACACACTGGACGGCGGTGCAGGTGCCGGCGTCGACAGCATGATCGGGGGGCTGGGCAACGACTTCTACTTCGTGCAGGCCGCCGACCTCGTCACCGAGCAGGTGGGCGAAGGCACCGACACGCTGGTCGGCCTGCGCACCAGCCTCGGCATCGCGGCCTTCGCGACCACGGTGGAGAACCTCTTCTACACCGGCGCCACCGGCGCCTCGCTGGCCGGCAACGGGCTGGACAACGTGATGTCCGGCGGGGCCGGCGCCGACACGGTGAACGGCGGCACCGGCAACGACAGCCTGCTCGGCGGCGCGGGCGCCGATTCGCTGGTGGGCGGCAACGGCGACGACGTGCTGTACGGCGGTGCCAACCCCGACGTCGTGTGGGTGCCCAACCGCAAGCTGGTGCCCGACACCGCGGTCGACCGGCTGGTGGGCGGCAACGGCAACGACCGCTACCTGATCGACAGCAGCAACGACGTGGTGGTCGAGGCCCCCGATGGCGGCGCCGGCAGCGACGTCGGCACGCTGGACGTGGTGATCTCGGCGATCGACAACTCGCTGACGCGCTACGCCAACGTCGAGGCGCTGGTGCTGCAGCGCGACAGCACGGCCTTCTTCGGCCAGGGCACCGCCGGCGGCGACATCCTGGTCGGCAACGAGCGCGACAACCTGCTCGTGGGTGGGGCAGGCAACGACACGATGTCCGGCTTCGTCGACGTGGCCAACATCCTCGAGCCGCAGAGCGACGTGGTCGACGCCGGCGACGGCAACGACGTGCTGGTCGCCTGGGGCTTCGGCAGCGGCTTCAGCAGCACGCGCGAGGTGAGCTTCTTCGGTGGCGCCGGCAACGACTTCTACGTGCTGGGCACCCCGGTGGACACCTACGGCGGCCAGGACAGCGGCGGCACCGACACCGCACTGCTGCTGGCCAGCGGCTCGATCGACAACCTCGAGGGCGTGGAGAACCTCGTGCTGTACGGCGCCGACCGGACGCTGGACGCCGCCGCGCGCGCGGCGCTCGGCACCGTCTATGCCGCGGCCAACGGCGGCGCGGCCTACACCGGCCCCTACGGCAGCGCCTACGACGCCACCGGCAATGCGCTGGCCAACACCATCGTCGGCAACGCCCTGGACAACAAGCTGGTGGGCGGCGCGGGCAACGACACCATCAGCAGCGGCGCGGGCAACGACACGCTCGAAGGCGGCACCGGCACCGACAGCCTGACCGGCGGCGCGGGCGACGACTGGTACTACCTCGACACCGGCGACGTGGCGGTGGAGGTGGCCGGCGGCGGCTTCGACGTGCTGGCCTCGCTGACCATCACCAGCTTCACCGGCTATGCCAACTTCGAGGGCCTGCAGTACCTCGGTGCCACCGCGGTGAACCTGAACCGCGGCTCGGGCAACGTCTCGGCCGATTTCCTCGGCGGCGGATCGGGCAACGACACCGTGAGCGGCTTCGGCGGCAACGACACGCTGGACGGCGGGGCCGGCAACGACACCGTCAGCGGCGGCGAAGGCAACGACAGCCTGCGCGGCGCCGCCGGCAACGACAGCCTGCTCGGCGGCAACGGCGACGACCGCTTCGACGGCGGCGACGGCGCCGACACCGTGCGCGGCGAACTCGGCGACGACACGCTCGCCGGCGGCACGGGCAACGACCTGCTCGACGGTGGCGGCAACTTCGACAGCCTGGACGGCGGCGACGGCAACGACAGCCTCGCCGGCGGCGACGGCAACGACTTCATCGAGGGCTCGGCCGGCGACGACCTGCTCTACGGCCTGAACCAGAACGACGTGCTGGTCGGCGGCGCCGGCATCGACCAGCTGTTCGGCGGCGCGGCCGACCGCAACAACAGCGGCGGCGGCGACCACCTGTGGGGCGGCGAGCGCTACGGCAGCGGCGACGGCGAGACCGACTACTTCGCCTTCGACGCAGTGACGGAGGCCAACCTGATCTCCGAAACCTTCACCGGCAGCGGGGTGTACGTCTTCGCCAATGGCGCGACGATCGGCGACTTCGAGCAGGGCACGGACCTGATCGCGGTGGCCGCGAGCTTCGTCGGCGACGGGGACGACAGCCTCGACGGTGCGGTGGTCAAGGCGAGCGCCGGCGGCACGTTCTCGGCCAGCGCGGAGCTGGTGATCTTCCGCACCGACATCGCCGACGAGATCGCGTTCTCCACGACCTCGTTCTTCTCCCCGATCGACGCGGCCAGCGTCACCGCCGTGATCGGCAGCGCCAACGCGGCCTTCGCCGTCAGCGAGACGCGCCTGTTCGTCGTCGACGACGGCACGAACTCGGCGCTGTTCCTGTTCCAGGCGAACAACAACAACGCCGTGGTGGACGCCGACGAGCTGTACCTGCTGACGGCCGTCACCGGCCAGGCGAACCTGGGCGTCGCGGACTTCGGGCTGTTCTGAGCGCCCCCAGGGCCGGGCCAGCCCGGCCCGCCCCCCGCGGGGGTCAAGGAAACTTGGGACGGCCCGGCGTTTCCTTGGGAGCGCCCCCAGGGCCGGGCTCGGCCCTGGCGGCGCGGCGCCGCTCAGAAGAAGCCCAGCGCGTTGGGGCTGTAGCTCACCAGCAGGTTCTTGGTCTGCTGGTAGTGGTCGAGCATCTGCTTGTGCGTCTCGCGGCCGATGCCCGACTCCTTGTAGCCGCCGAAGGCCGCGTGCGCCGGGTAGGCGTGGTAGCAGTTCGTCCACACACGGCCGGCCTGGATGGCGCGGCCCAGGCGGTAGGCGCGGCTGCCGTCGCGCGTCCACACGCCGGCGCCCAGGCCATAGGGCGTGTCGTTGGCGATCTGCAGCGCCTCGGCCTCGTCCTTGAAGGTGGTCACGGCCAGCACCGGGCCGAAGATCTCCTCCTGGAAGATGCGCATCTTGTTGTGGCCCTTGAAGAGCGTGGGCTGGATGTAGTAGCCGCCAGCCAGATCGCCGCCGAGCACGTTGCGGCCGCCGCCGGCGAGCACCTTCGCGCCCTCCTGCTTGCCGAGCTCGAGGTAGCTCATGATCTTGTCCATCTGCATCGCCGAGGCCTGCGCGCCGATCATGGTCTCGGTGTCCAGCGGGTTGCCCTGCTTGATCGCGGCAACGCGCTTGAGCGCACGGTCCATGAAGCGGTCGTAGATCGACTCCTGGATCAGCGCGCGGCTCGGGCAGGTGCACACCTCGCCCTGGTTGAACGCGAACAGCACCAGGCCCTCGATCGCCTTGTCGAGGAAGGCGTCGTCTTGCGCCATCACGTCGTCGAAGAACAGGTTCGGGCTCTTGCCGCCCAGCTCCAGCGTGGCCGGGATCAGGTTGCCCGCGGCGGCCTGCGCGATCACCTTGCCGGTGGCGGTGCTGCCGGTGAAGGCGATCTTGGCGATGCGCTTGGAAGTCGCCAGCGGCATGCCGGCCTCGCGACCGTAGCCGTTGACGATGTTCAGCACGCCCGGGGGCAGCAGGTCGGCGATCAGCTCGGCCATCACGAGGATGCTGACCGGGGTCGACTCGGCCGGCTTGAGCACCACGCAGTTGCCCGCGCCGAGCGCCGGGGCGAGCTTCCAGGCCGCCATCAGCAGCGGGAAGTTCCACGGGATGATCTGGCCGACCACGCCGAGCGGCTCGTGGAAGTGGTAGGCGATGGTGTTGCCGTCGATCTCGGACAGCGAGCCTTCCTGCGCGCGCAGGCAGCCGGCGAAGTAGCGGAAGTGGTCGACCGAGAGCGGCACGTCGGCGTTCAGCGTCTCGCGCATCGGCTTGCCGTTGTCCACCGTCTCGGCGTAGGCGAGCAGCTCGAGGTTCTGCTCGAGGCGGTCGGCGATCTTCAGCAGCACGTTGGCGCGCTCGGCCGGCGCGGTGGCGGCCCACTTGGCGGCGGCGGCGTGCGCGGCGTCGAGCGCCCGCTCGATGTCGGCCGCGCCGGAGCGCGCGACCTTGGTGTAGGGCTTGCCGTTGATCGGCGTGATCACGTCGAAGTACTGACCCTCGACCGGCGCGACGAAGGCGCCGTTGATGAAGTTGTCGTAGCGGGTCTTGAAGGCGATCTTGGCACCGGGGGTGCCCGGGGCGGCGTAGACGGTCATGGCAGTCTCCTGAGGTGTGGCGCGGATGGTCGCGGCGAAACCGCAACCGCAATCGGCATGCCACGCCGCGCCCGAGCGCGGTCTCACCTCGGTGGAGCGCGTCGGCGGGGCCGTGCGCGCTTGCGCACCGTCAAGCGTTGTGCCGTGGCGGCGCTGTGCCCTTCTGACACAGCGGCTGTTCCGTTGCGACAAGGCCGCCGCGCGGGCGCGGGTTGCTCCTCATGAAGCGCGCTGCATAGGTCAGGCGTGGCGCACCGCCTGGCGTGCCGCGATCAGCTTCTGCACCAGCGGATGGCCGACCTTCTTCTCGCTGCCGATCGCGAGGTAGTGCTCCTCGACGCCTTCGCAGCGGCCGACGCGGCGCACGCCGTAGCGCTGCACCAGGTCGTCCTCGACCAGCTCGGCGGCCGGGAACACGCCCAGCCCGCCGGCGCCGAAAGTCTTCAGCAGCGCGCTGTCGCCGACCTCGCCGACCACCCGCGGGCGCAGGCCCGCGCGCTCGAACCAGTGGTCCAGGCGCGGACGCACCGCGGCCTGCGTGGTGGGCAGCAGCACCGGCACACGCGCCAGCGAGGCCGGGAAGCCGCGCCGCGCCGCGGCCAGCAGCGCGGGCGGCGCGTACCACACGATCGGCGAGCCGCCGAGCCGGTGCGCATACAGGCGCAGGCTCGGGTTGGGCGGCGGCGCGCGGTCGGCCAGCACCACGTCGAGCCGGTGCAGCGCAAGCTCGGCCAGCAGCACGTCGAGGTCGCCCTCGCGGCAGGCCAGGCGCAGGCGCGGCTCGTCCAGCACCGGCCCCATCAGCCGGTGCACGACGAGCTTGGGCAGTCCGTCGGAGATGCCGGCGGCCAGCCGCACCGACGGCGTGTCGGCCGCGTCGCGCACCAGTGCCGGCAGCTGCTCGCCGAGCTGGAAGATCTGGTCGGCCTGGCGCAGCGCGGCGCGGCCGGCCTCGGTGAGCGCGAGGCTGCGGCCGGACGGCGCGAGCAGCGCATGGCCGAGCGCGCGCTCGAGCTCGCGCACCTGCGCGCTGACGGTCTGCACGGCCATGCCCAGCCGCGCGGCGGCGCGCGCCATGCCGCCCTCCTTCGCGACGACCCAGAAGTAGTACAGGTGCCGGTAGCTGAACTGCAGGCTCATGTTCAGGTTTCTCCGAAGCGTCGTTCCCTGATTCTCTGCTTTGACCGAACCCCCTGCGACCCTATCTTTCGGGCTCGTTCAGCTCCCGTCGGAGGTCGACATGCAAGTTCTCTTCGAATCCCGCGACCCGGAGGGCGTGCGCCTGCGCCGCCTCGCCACCACCCGCGTGCGCTTCGTGATGCGGCGCCTGGCGTGGATGGTGCCGCGCGCCCGCGTCGAGCTCACCGACATCAACGGCCCGCGCGGCGGCGTCGACAAGCGCTGCCGTGTCGAGCTGCGCACCGAAGGCGCCGGCACCCTGGTGGTGACCTCGCTGGCGCGCGACTGGCGCGTCGCCCTGAACACCGCGCTCTCGCGCGCCGCGCGTGTGCTGGTGCGTGCGCTGCGCCGCCGGGCGCCGGCCCTGGCCTCGTCCTGAAGGAGATCCCATGCGACCCTACCCGCGCAACAGCCCGCAAGCCGCCGCCCGCATCGTCGCGCTCGCGCTGCTGGCCGACGGCCACCTCAGCCCGCACGAGCTGGAGGCGCTGGACCGCACACGTGCGCACGAGCAGCTCGGCCTGCCGCGCGAGGCGCTGCACGGCGTCGTGCACGCCTTCTGCGAGGACCTGCTGAGCGCCGCGCAGCTCGACTGGTCCGAGGCCTGCCGCGTCGACGAGCGCACGCTCGCCGAGCTGCTGGCCGACGTCGACGACGCCGCGCTGCGCCGCCGCGTGCTCGAGCTGTGCCTCGCGGTGGTCGAGGCCGACGACGAGATCGGCGACGGCGAATCGCTGGTGATCGGTGCGGCGGTGGCGCAATGGGGCCTGGAGCGCACCGTGCTCTCGCGCGACGCGCCCGCCCTGGCCGACTGACGCACGGCGGGCCGCGCGCGACCGCGGCCCGCCCTCGACCCGCCCTTGTCCCGCCCTTGTCCCGCCCTTGACGCGCCGGCTTGCACGGCGGCGCGGGCGCGCACGATACTCGGCCGTGCCCTGGCCCGTGCGTCCGTCCGTTTTCCTGCTGCTGGTTCCTCTGGCCGCCTGCCGGCCGGCCCCGACCGTCGGCTGGTCCGGCTACGCCGAGGGTGACTACGTCTACGTCGCCGCGCCGCTGGCCGGCCGGCTCGACACGCTGGCGGTGCAGGCCGGACAGACGGTGGCGCGCGGCGCGCTGCTGTTCGCGCTCGACGACGAGCCCGAGCGTGCCGCGCTCGACGAGGCGCGCTCGCGTGCCGACAGCGCGCGGGCCCAGGCCGCGAACACCGAGACCGGGCGGCGCCGCGAGGAGATCGCGGTGACGCAGGCCCAGCTCGGCCAGGCGCGCACCCAGGCCGCGCTGGCGGCACGCGAGCTGGTGCGCCAGCAGGGCCTGCTCGCGCAGGGCTTCGTCTCGGCGGCACGCATCGACGACGCGCAGGCTGCGCTCGACCAGGCGCGCGCGCGTGTCGCCGAACTCGAGGCGGCGCTGGCCGTGGCGCGCCTGCCGGCGCGGCGCGACGAGCAGCGCGCCGCGCTGGCACAGGCCGAGGCCGCGAGCCAGGCGCTGCGCGGCAGCGACTGGCGCGCCACGCAGAAGCAGCAGCACGCGACGCTCGACGCCCAGGTGGCCGACACCTACTTCCGCGCCGGCGAGTACGTGCCGGCCGGCCAGCCGGTGCTCGCGCTGCTGCCGCCCGGGGCGGTGAAGGCGCGCTTCTTCGTGCCCGAGGCCGAGGTCGCCACGCTCGCCGCGGGTCAGACCGTGCAGCTGTCGTGCGACGGCTGCGGCGCGCCGATCCCGGCACGCATCCGCCGCATCGCCACGCGCGCCGAATACACGCCGCCGGTGATCTACTCGAACGCGCAGCGTGCCCGGCTGGTGTTCCTGGTCGAGGCCTGGCCGGAGCCGAAGGACGCCGCGCGGCTGCGCCCGGGCCAGCCGCTGGACGTGCGGCGGGCCGCGCCGTGAATCAGCACGCCATCGAGGTCGAGGGGCTGACCAAGCGCTACGGCGGCCGCGCGGTGGTCGACGACGTGGCGCTGCAGGTCACGCAGGGCCGCATCTGCGGCTTCCTCGGGCCCAACGGCAGCGGCAAGACCACCACCATCCGCATGCTGTGCGGGCTGCTCACGCCCGACGCCGGGCGCGGCACCTGCCTCGGGCTGGACATCGTGCGCGACGGCCCCGCGATCCGCCGCCAGGCCGGCTACATGACGCAGAGGTTCGGCCTCTACGACGACCTGTCAATCCGCGAGAACCTGGACTTCGTCGCGCGGCTGTTCGAGCTGCCGCAGCGGCGCGCCGCGGTCGATGCGGCGCTCGCGCAGCTCGGCCTGGCACCGCGCCAGGCGCAGCTCGCCGGCAACCTCTCGGGCGGCTGGAAGCAGCGCCTCGCGCTCGCGGCCTGCCTGATCCACCAGCCACGCCTGCTGCTGCTGGACGAGCCCACCGCGGGCGTGGACCCGGCGGCGCGGCGCGACTTCTGGGACCAGATCCACCAGCTCGCCGCGCAGGGCATCACGGTGCTGGTGTCGACCCACTACATGGACGAGGCCGAGCGCTGCCACGACCTGGTCTACATCGCCTACGGCAAGGTGCTCGCACGCGGCACCGGGCGCGAGATCGTCGCACAGGCCGGGCTCAGCGTGCGGGCGGTGGAGGGCGAAGGCGCACAGGCGCTGGTGGCTCCTCTGAAGAACACCCCGGGCGTGACCAGCGTGGCCGCCTTCGGCAACACGGTGCACGTGGCCGGGCCGGACGCGGCGGCGCTCGACGCGGCGCTCGCCCCCTGGCGCGGCCGCGCCGACCTGCACATCGCGCCGGCGCAGGCGAGCCTGGAGGACGTGTTCATCGCGCTGCTCGGGCGCGCGCAGGACAACTTCGCCAACGGCAACGGCCGCGCGTCATGAACGGCTTGTCGTGGCACCGCACGCTCGCGGTGTTCATCAAGGAATTCCAGCAGATGCTGCGCGACCGGCTGACCTTCGCGATGGCGGTCGGCATCCCCATCATCCAGCTGGTGCTGTTCGGCTACGCGATCAACACCGACCCCAAGGGCCTGCCCACCGCGGTGGCCGCGGCGCAGACCGGGCCGCTCTCGCGCAGCCTGGTCGCGGCGCTGCAGAACACCGGCTACTTCCAGGTGGTCGCCAGCGGCGTGTCGGAGGCCGAGGGCGAGGCGCTGCTGGCGCGCGGCGAGGTGCAGTTCGTCGTGGTGATCCCGCCGGAGTTCGAGCGCCGGCTGATCCGCGGCGAGCAGCCGGCACTGCTGGTGGCGGTGGACGCGACCGACCCGTCGGCCTCGGGCAACGCGATCGCGGCGCTGAACGTGCTGGCCGGCCAGGCGCTCGCGCCCGAGCTGGCCGGGCCGCTGCGTGCACGCAACCCCGGCGCACCGCCCTTCGAGCTGCGCATCCACCGGCGCTACAACCCGGAGGGCCTGTCGCGCTACAACATCGTGCCCGGGCTGATCGGCACCATCCTGACCATGACGATGGTGATGCTCACGTCCCTCGCGATGACCCGCGAGCGCGAGCGCGGCACGATGGAGAACCTGCTCGCCACGCCGGTGCGCCCGGCCGAGGTGATGGTGGGCAAGATCCTGCCCTACGTGCTGATCGGCTACGTGCAGCTCGGCGTGATCCTGGTCGCGGCCTGGCTGCTGTTCGAGGTGCCGATGGAAGGCAGCCTCGCGCTGCTGCTGGCGATGATCGGCGTGTTCATGCTCGCCAACCTGGCGGTCGGCTTCACCTTCAGCACGCTGGCGCGCAACCAGCTGCAGGCGATGCAGATGACCTTCTTCTTCTTCCTGCCCTCGATGCTGCTGTCGGGCTTCATGTTCCCGTTCCGCGGCATGCCGCACTGGGCCCAGCACCTGGGCGAGCTGCTGCCGCTGACGCACTTCCTGCGCATCGTGCGCGGCATCCTGCTCAAGGGCAACGACGCCGCGATGCTGCTGGCCGAGCTGTGGCCGATGCTGGCCTTCATGGCGGTGGCCGGCGCCGTGGCGCTGAAGCGCTATCGTCGCACGCTGGACTGAGGAGCACGCCATGAGCGGATGGTTCGAGGGCTTCGAGTCGGACGCCCGTGCGGTCAACGGCACGACGATCTTCGCCCGCAGCGGTGGCACGCCCGGTGCGCCGCCGCTGCTGCTGCTGCACGGCTTTCCGCAGACGCACGTGCTGTGGCGGCGCGTCGCGCTGCAGCTTGCGCCGCACTACCGCCTGGTGCTGCCGGACCTGCGCGGTTATGGCGACTCCGCCAAGCCGCGCGGCGAGGCCGACCACGCCAACTACAGCAAGCGCGTGATGGCCGCCGACCTGCTCGCGCTGATGCGATCGCTCGGCCACGAGCGCTTCTTCGTCTGCGGCCACGACCGCGGCGCCCGCGTCGCGCACCGGCTCGCGCTGGATGCGCCGCAGGCGGTGGCGAAGCTGGCGCTGATCGACATCGCGCCGACCTTGGACATGTACGAACACACCGACATGGCCTTCGCGCGCGCCTACTACCACTGGTTCCACCTGATCCAGCCCAACCCGCTGCCCGAGACCATGATCGGCGGCAACGCACGCTTCTACCTGCACTGGCACCTGGGCGGCTGGGGGTCGCAGGGGCTGGGTCACCTCGAGCCCGAGGCGCTGGCCGAGTACGAACGCTGCTTCTGCCGGCCCGAGGCCATCCACGCCGCCTGCGAGGACTACCGTGCCAGCGCCGGCATCGACCTGGAGCACGACCGCGCCTCGCGCGCCGCCGGGCAGAAGATCGCGTGCGACCTGCTGCTGCTGTGGGGCGAGCGCGGCGTGATCGCGAAGCTGTTCGACCCGCTGGCGCTGTGGCAGGCGCAATGCGCCGGCGCGGTGGGCGGGCGGGCCGTGCCGGCCGGCCATTTCATCCCGGAGGAGCGGCCGGACGAGACGGCCCGCGCGTTGCGCGACTTCTTCCGCTGACTCGGCCCCCATCGGGCGCGAGCCGGCCGATATAGTGCCCGGCCATGTCTTACATCACCCCCGAGCAGGAACGCTGGCGCCTCGCACTGGAGGGCGCCAGCTTCGGCGTCTGGGACCTGGACCCGCGCGCCGACCAGGTGCACTACTCGCCCGCCTGGAAGGCCCGGCTCGGGCTGACGCCGGTGGATGCGCCTGACAGCACGGCGTTCTGGCGCCAGCGCGTCCACCCGGACGACCTGGCGCCGATGCTCGGAGCGTTGCGCGAGCACGTGGACGGCGACACGCCCGCCTACGAGATGCAGTTCCGCCTGCGCGGCGGCGGCGCGGGCTGGCGCCGCGTGCTGTCGCGCGGGCGCGTGGTCGAACGCGACCCGCAGGGCCAGGCGCTGCGCGTGGTCGGCACCATGGTCGAGCTGAGCGGGCGGCCCTCGCACACGGGCAGCGGCCCGGCCGAGCGGACGCGGCGCTCGCGCCTGAGCCACGACCTGCGCACGCCGCTGCACGCGATCCTCGGGCTGTCGTACCTGCTGGCGCAGCGCGCCGGCGAGACGAGCGCCGACGAGCAGCGCCGCCACCTGGCCGCCATCGAGGAGGCCGGGCGCAACCTGCTCGAGCGCGTCGACGACCTGCTCGACATCGCCGTGCGCGACGGCGACCCCGACACGCGGCGCCGCCTGCGCTAGACCCCCATGTTCGCCTGGCTGCAGCGCGTCGACCGCCACTTCCCGGTGCGCTACTCGGCCTGGCTGGCCTGCGCGGTGATCCTGCTGCTGGCCACCTTTGCCTGGGTGGCCTTCGGCGTCGGCGGGTTCGTCGCGCTGCTGTTCCTCTTCCTCACGCTGCTGGGCCTGCGCGACACGCAGCAGACACGCCACTCGGTGCTGCGCAACTACCCGGTGATCGGGCACCTGCGCTTCCTGCTCGAGTACATCCGCCCCGAGATGCGGCAGTACTTCATCGAGGGCGACACCGAGGCGGCGCCGTTCTCGCGCGCCCAGCGCTCGCTGGTCTACGCACGCGCCAAGGGCGAGTCCGACAAGCGGCCCTTCGGCACGCAGATGGACGTGGGCGCGGTCGGCTACGAGTGGATCAACCATTCGCTGCAGCCCACCGTGCTCGCCACGCACGATTTCCGCGTCGAGATCGGCGCCGGCCGCGCCCGGCCCTATTCCGCCAGCGTGTTCAACATCTCGGCGATGAGCTTCGGCGCGCTGTCGGCCAACGCCATCCTGGCGCTGAACGAAGGTGCACGGCGCGGCGGCTTCGCGCACGACACCGGCGAGGGCTCGATCAGCCGCCACCACCGCGTGCACGGCGGCGACCTGATCTGGGAGATCGGCTCGGGCTACTTCGGCTGCCGCGACGCGCAGGGCGGCTTCGACGAGGCGCGTTTCGTCGAGAACGCGACGCTCGAGCAGGTGAAGATGGTCGAGCTCAAGCTCAGCCAGGGCGCCAAGCCGGGCCACGGCGGCGTGCTGCCCGGCCCCAAGGTGACGCCCGAGATTGCCGAGGCGCGCGGCGTGCCGCCGGGCGTGGACTGCGTCTCGCCGGCCAGCCACGGCGCGTTCGCGACGCCGCTCGGGATGCTGCAGTTCATCGAGCGGCTGCGTACGCTCTCGGGCGGCAAGCCGACCGGCTTCAAGCTCGCGATCGGCCACCCCTGGGAATGGTTCGCGATCTGCAAGGCGATGCTCGAGACCGGCATCGTGCCGGACTTCATCGTCGTCGACGGCGCCGAGGGCGGTACCGGTGCGGCGCCGCTGGAGTTCACCAACCACGTCGGCGCGCCGCTGCAGGAGGGGCTGCTGCTGGTGCACAACACGCTGGTCGGCCTGAACCTGCGCGCGCGCATCCGTCTCGGCTGCGCCGGCAAGGTGATCAGCGCCTTCGACATCGCACGCATGCTCGCGCTCGGCGCCGACTGGTGCAACTCGGCGCGCGGCTTCATGTTCGCGCTCGGCTGCATCCAGTCGCAGACCTGCCACACCGGTCACTGCCCGACCGGCGTGGCGACGCAGGACCCGCTGCGCCAGCAGGCGCTGGTGGTGCCGGTGAAGAGCCAGCGCATCTTCAACTACCACCAGCAGACGCTGCATGCGCTGCAGGAGCTGGTGCAGGCGGCCGGGCTGCAGCACCCGGGCGAGATCACGGCCGGCCACATCGTGCGCCGCACCTCGGACCACAGCGTCAAGCTGCTGTCCAACCTGCTGCCCTTCGTCGAGCCGGGGGCGCTGCTCGCCGGCGAGATGCCCCATCAGGTATTCCGCCTGTACTGGCCGATGGCCCGCCCGGACAGCTTCGCGCGCGCCCCGGCCTGAGGGTGTCTCCCCCCTGGGGTCACGGGGGTGCAGCAGCTGCGACCGACGTCGACAATCCCTACGTCATCAATTCGTCGGGTTCGATCCGTCCCATGTCGCGCATCTACCTCCTCGTCAACGACCCGCTGGTGGCCGGGCGGATGCGCAGCCTGATCGACGCCCACCCGGGCTGGCAGGCGGTCGGCTGGGCGGCCACGCTGGCGCAGGCGCGCGGCCAGCTCGGCAGCGTCAAGCCCGACCTGCTGCTGTCCGACCTGCAGCTGCCCGACGGCTGGATCAGCCGCCTGCTCGACGAGATGGCCGTGAGCACCCGCTACGGCCGGCCTCGCACGCTGGTGGTCACGATGACGCTGGACGATTCGCAGTTGCTCGAGGCCCTGTGCAACGGCGCGGACGGCTACTTCGTGCAGGGCCAGTCGCCGCAGGCGCTGGTGGCGGCGATCGAGCAGACGCTGGCCGGCGGCGCCGAGATGGCCCCGACCATCGCGCGCCAGGTCAAGGCGCATTTCGACGCGCAGCGCGAGGGCGCCGACCAGGAAGACCCGCTGCGGCCCACCGCGCCGGAGCGGCTGATGCTGCAGTGGATCGCCGACGGCTTCCTGCCGCACGAGATCGCACGCGACCTGCGCATCACCCAGAGCGAAGTGGCGCAGCGCGTGCGCGGCCTGTACCGCAAGCTGCAGTTCGACCGCCGCACGGCGGCCTTGTCGCTCAAGCTGGCCTGAGATCCCTCAGGCCGCGGGCGGCCGGGTATCCAGGAAGCTCTGCCGCCCGTTCAGCTTCTCGGCCAGCTTGGCGAGGTTCGGGTAGGTGTCGCGCCAGGGGATGTGCGCGAAGCGGAAGTCCAGGTAGCCGAGCGCACAGCCGACCGCGATGTCGGCCAGCGAGAGGTGGATGCCGGCGCAGAAGGGCTTGTCGCCCAGGCCGGTGCTCATGGCCGCGAGCGCGCCGTGCACGCGGCTCATCTGGCGGTCGATCCAGGCCTGGCAGCGCTGCTCCGCGCCGCGCCCGGCCCAGGTGGCCTCGAGCCGCGCGAGGATGGCCGCGTCGATCATCCCGTCGGCCAACGCCTCCCAGGTGCGCACCTCGGTGCGGCCGCGGCCGGAGTCCGGGATCAGCTTGCTGACCGGCGAGCGCGTGTCGACGTACTCGACGATCACGCGCGAATCGAACACCGCCTCGCCGCCCTCGAGCACCAGGCAGGGCACCTTGCCGAGCGGATTCGACTTCAGGATGCCGTTCTCGTTCCACACGTCCTCGAGCTCGAACTGGTAGTCCAGCTTCTTCTCGGCCAGCACGACGCGTACCTTGCGCACGTAGGGGCTGGTCAGCGCGCCGATGAGTTTCATCATGCCGATCGTGGTTGCGGTGGAGAGACGCTTCGGTCTCGATTCATTCTAGCCAAGGCGACCGTGCGGCCTCGATGCTAGAGTGGCAAGCGAACGACGAGGGAGCGCGCGTGCCGGCGGACATCACGCACTCGATGGACAAGTCCGCAACCGATCCTGGGCCGAGCACCCAGCCCTGGCCCGACAGCGCGCTCGAGCCGGTGCCGCAGCGCCTGCTGGTCCGCTTCACCGGCTCGGGCAGCGAGTACTTCCGGATCTGGATCGTCAACCTGCTGCTGACGCTGCTGACGCTGGGCCTCTACCACCCCTGGGCCAAGGTGCGCAAGCTGCGCTACTTCTACGGCAACACGCTGGTCGGCGACCACCCGCTCGGCTTCCACGCCGACCCGAAGCGCATGCTGCGCGGCTACCTGCTGGTGGCGCTGCTGCTGGTGCTGTACTCGGTGGCGGGCCATTTCTCGCCGACCGCCGGGCTGATCGCCTTCCTGATCGTCGCCGCGGTGTGGCCGGCGCTGCTCAAGGCGACGCTGCAGTTCCGCCTCGCCAACACCAGCTGGCGCGGCCTGCGCTTCCGCTTCCACGGCTCGACGCGCGGCGCCTACGCGGCGCTGCTGCCGTGGTTCCTGCCCGGCGCGCTGCTGGTGGGCTCGCTCGTGCTGGTGCCCGACGACGGCGAGCCGCCGGTCTGGATCGGCCTGCTGTCGCTCGGCGTGATGGTCGCGATGGTCGGCCTCGTGCCCTGGCTGTGGTGGACGCTGAAGAAGTACCAGCACGACCACTACGGCTTCGGCCACCAGCGCAGCGAGCTGCGCACCGGGCCGGGCTCGTTCTACGGCGTGTTCGCCGAGACGCTGGGCATCGGCGCGGCCGGCGGCACCGTGCTGGTGCTGCTGGTCGCGCTGCTGGCCGTGGGTGTCGCCTTCCTGGTGCCGCGCGACGGCGCTGCCTCGGGCAAGGCCATCGCGGCGGCGCTCGGCGTGCTGGGTTTCGTCACCGCGCTGCTGGCGATGCAGCTGGTGCCGCGGCCCTACTTCACCGCCAAGATGCAGAACCTGCTGTGGACGCGCACCGCGAGCCACTCGATCGGCTTCGACAGCCGCCTGCGCTTCTGGCCGCTGCTGCGTCTCACGCTGAAGAACTGGCTGCTGATGATCCTCACGCTCGGCCTGTACTGGCCGTTCGCCGCAGTGGCCACGCAGCGCCTGCGGCTCGAGGCGGTGGAGGTGGTGACGCAGATCGATCCGCAGACGCTGGTCGACACCGAGCAGGCCAACGCCGGCGATGCGGCCGGTGATGCGGCCGGCGACCTGTTCGGCCTCGACATCGGCCTGTGACCGTCGCGGTGGACGAGCTCCCGGTCGAGCACTTCGACGGCCGCAGCGCCCGCGGCACGCTGGCGCGGCTGCGCTTCGACGGACGGCAGCTGGTGCTGTGCGCGGGCGCGGACGAGCGCCGCTACGACCCGCACACGCTGCGCTGGCCCGAGCGCACGCGGCACGGCGTGCGCATGGCCGAGCTGCCCGACGGCGGCGCGCTGCATTGCGCCGACGCCGCCGCGTGGGACGCCTTCGCCCAGCGCTGCGGGCGCGGCGACTCGCTCGTCGTGCGGGCCCAGCAGAGCTGGCGCTGGGTGCTGGCCAGCGCGCTGGCCACGCTGGTGCTGCTGGCCGCGCTGTACGCCTGGGGCGTGCCGGCGGCGGCGCAGGCGGCGCTGCAGGTCGTGCCGCCCTCGCTCGACCGCCAGATCGGCGCCGGCGTGCTGGCGCAGCTCGACGCGGAGATCCTGCAGCCCACGCAGCTGCCCCCCGAGCGGCAGCAGCGCATCCGGGCGGCCCTGGCGCAGGCCGTGGCCGCGCAGCCGGCCGGCAGCGTGCCGGAGCACCGGCTCGAGTTCCGGCGCAGCAAGATCGGCCCCAACGCACTCGCGCTGCCCGACGGCACCATCGTGCTGACCGACGCGCTGGTCGAACTCGCCGGCGACGACGCCGACCTGCTCACCGGCGTGCTCGCCCACGAACTCGGCCACCTGCGGCGGCGCCATGGCATGCGGCTGCTGCTGCAGGCCGGCGCGGTGGGCCTGCTGGCCGGCCTGGTGGTGGGCGACTTCAACTCGCTGCTGGCCGCCGCGCCGGTGCTGCTCGGCCAGGCCGGCTACTCGCGCGACGCCGAGCGCGAGGCCGACGCCGAGTCAGTCCAGCTGCTGCGCGCCGCCGGCATCTCGCCGCTGGCGCTGGTGCGCTTCTTCGAGAAGATGGCGCAGCGCGAGCCGTCGGCCGGCGCCGCGCTGCTGGGCATCGCGATCGCCTCGCACCCGGCGGATGCGGAGCGCATCGCGTTCTTCCGCGACGCCGCTCAGCGCTGAAGCCGCCAGTCCACACGCGCCGGCCGGCCCGGCAGCGCGAGCGTGGCCGCCGCCGCCGGCGCGCGCGCGATCACCCGGCCGCGCCGCACCACCAGCAGCCGCGTCGCGCGCAGGCGGATCGCCTCGACCGGGTCGCCCGCCTGCAGCAGCACGAAGTCGGCGTTCGCGCCCGGCTCGAGGCCGTAGCCCGCCAGGCCGAGGATGCGCGCCGGGTTCACCGTCACCGCGTCGAAGCAGGCGCGCATCTGCGCCTGCGAGGTCATCTGCGCCACGTGCAGGCCCATCGCGGCCACCTCGAGCATGTCGCCGCCGCCGAGCGAGTACCACGGGTCCATCACGCAGTCGTGCCCGAACGCGACCTCGATGCCCGCGGCCATCAGCTCGGGCACGCGGGTCATGCCGCGCCGCTTCGGGTAGCTGTCGTGCCGGCCCTGCAGCGTGATGTTGATCAGCGGGTTGGCCACCGCGTGCAGCCGCGCCTCGGCCAGCAGCGGGATCAGCTTGGACACGTAGTAGTTGTCCATCGAGTGCATCGAGGTCAGGTGCGAGCCGGTCACGCGGCCCTGCAGCCCGAGCCGCTGGGTGTGGAAGGCGAGTGTCTCGACATGGCGCGAGAGCGGGTCGTCGCTCTCGTCGCAGTGCATGTCCACGCGCAGCCCGCGCCCGGCGGCGAGCTCGCACAGGATACGCACGCTCTCGGCGCCGTCGGCCATGGTGCGCTCGAAGTGCGGGATGCCGCCGACCACGTCGACGCCCAGGTCGAGCGCGCGCTTCAGGTTGGCGAGCGCCGTCGGGCTGCGCAGCACGCCGTCCTGCGGAAAGGCGACGAGCTGCAGGTCGAGGTAGTCCTTCACCTTCTCGCGCACGTGCAGCAGCGCCTCGACGGCGAGCAGCCGGTCGTCGCACACGTCCACATGACTGCGGATCGCGAGCAGCCCGCGCGCCACCGCCCAGTCGCAGTACTGCAGCGCACGCTCGACCAGCGCGTCCTGCGTGAGCTGAGGCTTCAGCTCGCCCCACAGCGCGATGCCCTCGAGCAGCGTGCCGCTCGCGTTGACGCGCGGCAGGCCGTAGGAGAGCGTCGCGTCCATGTGGAAATGCGCATCGACGAAGGGCGGGCTGAGCAGCTGGCCGGCGGCGTCGATGGTCTCGATGCCTGCGGGGGCGGGCAGGTTCGGCCCGAGTGCGGCGATGCGCCCGCCCTGCACCAGCACATCGATGCCGGTGCGGCCGTCGGGCAGCGTGGCGTGGCGGATCAGCATGGGGAGGCTACTTGGTGCCGAAGATGCGGTCCCCGGCGTCGCCCAGCCCCGGCACGATGTAGCCGTGTTCGTCCAGCTGGCGGTCGATCGCCGCGGTGTAGACCGGCACGTCCGGGTGGTTGGCGTGGAAGTTCGCCAGGCCCTCGGGCGCGGCGAGCAGGCAGACGAAGCGGATCGACTTCGGTTTCGTCTCCTTCAGCCGGTCCACCGCAGCGACGGCGGAGTTGCCGGTGGCCAGCATCGGGTCGAGCACGATCGCGTCGCGCTCGTGCATCTCCGAGGGCATCTTGAAGTAGTACTCGACCGCCACCAGCGTCTTCGGGTCGCGGTACAGGCCGATGTGGCCGATGCGCGCGCCCGGCACCACGTTGAGCATGCCGTCGAGGAAGCCGGCGCCGGCCCGCATGATCGAGACGAACACCGTCTTCTTGCCGTCGATCACCGGCGCCATGGTCTTCTCGAGCGGCGTCTCGATCTCGATCAGCTGCGTCGGCATGTCGCGCGTGACCTCGTAGGCCATCAGCATCGAGATCTCGCCCAGCAGGCGGCGGAAGCTGTTCGTGCTGCGGTCCTTCTGGCGCATCAGGGTCAGCTTGTGCTGCACCAGCGGGTGGGTGATGTGGTGGACTACTCCGGGCATGGCGCTCTCCTCGACGCGGCCGGAGCATATCCCGCGCCGGCCGTCACCCGTACAGCTCGTCGAGCAGCTTCGGATCGATCGCGTCGGGGTCCAGGTTCTGGCCGAGGTTCACGTCGCAGCGCATCAGGTTGTTGCCCTCGAGGAAGCGCAGCAGGTCGCTCAGCGAGAGCTGGCGCAGCGTCTCGGCCAGGCGCTCGGGGCTCGAGAGGTCGACGGCCACGCCGGCGGACTGCGGCTTGCCGCCCAGCGTGAACCGGGCCAGTGCGAGCAGCTTGGCCGGATCGGGGTTGCAGTCCTTGAAGCGCACCGCCAGCAGCTGGTCCAGCCCGCCGCGGGTCCGGTACAGCGGGCGGATGCGGTTCCAAACGCCGGCCACCAGCGGCTCCAGCGCGCCATGGTGGGCGATCGCGTGTTTCGGGTTGAACTTCACGCCGATCTCGAGCGCCCGGTGCAGGATCGCCCCGCCCAGGGTCTGCAGCGGCAGCTTCGCCACCTGCGCCAGCTCGGTCAGGCCCTGACCGAAGGCCTTCAGCGACTCGGCGTAGTCGGCCAGCTTGTCGAGCCCGAAGAGCTTGAAGAGCACGAGGTCGCCGACACCGGCCATGGTGCCGATCACCCCGCCGGCCACCAGCGCGGCGAGGATGCGCGGGCTGTTCTTGGAGATCAGCCACATCTTGCCCAGCGTGTCCTTCTCGTGATAGCGCTCGGCCAGGTCGCCGAGGATCTCGTCGATCACGAACTTCGCCGCCTGCGGCGCGGCGGTGTAGCGGTTCAGCAGCTCGCCGATGTCCAGCCCGACGCCGAAGGCGGCCGCCAGCGGGCCGAGGTCCTTGAGCACCGTCTCGGCCGCCTTGCGCCCGAGCGCCTTGACACCTTGCTTCTTGGCCTCCCTCTCGAGCGCCTCCTTGGCGACCTTCTCCAGCACCTTCTTGCCGACCTCGGCGCCAACCTTCTTCACGTCGACCGTGAAGGCGGCCTTGTACTCGGCGAACACCTTGGTCTGCACGCCGCCGAGGCTGCGCACGAACTCGACCGGCGCGACCTTGAACTCCAGCGCGGGGCCGGCGATCTCCTTGGCACCCTTGATGTTCAGCAGCGTCAGCTTGGCCTGCGCCTTGGCCTGGAACACATTGGTGGCGAGCGTGAACTTGACCAGGCCGGAGATGGTGATGTCCAGGCCCGAGATCTCGTTCTCGAAGGCGACCGAGAAGTCGTTCAGCGCGATGCCGGCGAACAGCTCGCGGTCGGCGATGCCGTCGTAGCTGAAGGTCTTCTTGGTGCCGGTGGTGCGGCCGTCGGGCTTGTCCTTCGAGGTCACCGAGCCGGTGAAGCCGCCGTCGCCCGTGCCCGCCTGCACCATGGCTTGGAACTTCAGCGTCGCGGACACCTTCAGATCGCCGTACTTGGTGCGCCAGGCCGGGAACTCGCGTGTCACCAGCTCGACGTCCGCGCCCCCCTTGACCGCGGGGCTGGCCGTGGCCGGCCCGGCGATGTCCGACAGCAGCGCGGCCACGTCCGGCGCGACCGTCTTGCCGGCCGCTTCCTGCATGCGCCGGGAGGGCCGCAGCCCGAGGGAAGCGATCAGTGCCATGGCATGTCCTCCGTGAGCTCGTCTCCTCAGGTTCCACGCAGTCCGGCGGCGCAGGCGGACAAGGGCACTGCCTGTCCGCCCGGCGCGCGGCACTGCGTGGTACCGGGGACAGGAGGACGTTTGTGATGCCCCATCCCGAATGCTGGTCGCTGGCCGACGGCACCCCGCTGACCCTTCGCGCGCTGCGCCCGCGCGACGCCGACGCGCTGGCCCAACTGATCGAAGAGCTGCCCACGCCGGACCGGCGGAGGCGCTTCCACGGCGCCGTCAACGGCGTTTCCACCGCCTGGCTGTCGCGCCTGACCAGCGTCGACCCGGCGCGCGAGATCGCGCTGGTGGTCACCGCGCAGCGGCGCGGCCAGGAGCACCTGGTGGCCGACGCGCGCTGCGTGGTCGACATGACCGGCCAGGACGCCGAGTTCGCTCTGATGGTGGCCGGCGGTTGGCGCCGCCGCGGCATCGGCCAGCGCGCGCTGCTGGGGCTGGCCGAGGCGGCCACGGCACGCGGGCTGGGCTGGCTGTACGGCTCGGTGCTGGCCGACAACCTGCCGATGCTCGGCCTGGTGCGGCGCTGCGGCTTCCTCGGCACGCCGCACCGCAGCGACCGGCGCCTGATCGTGGTCGAGCGCCGGCTGCAGGCCGCCGTCACCGCGGCGGCGGCATGACTCGACCGCGAATCGCGCTGGTGCTCGGCAGCGGCGGGGTGCGCAGCGTGGCCGCGGTGGCCATCGCCGAGGTGCTGGCGCGCGCAGGCCTGCGGCCCGACCTGGTGGTGGGCTGCAGCTCGGGCGCGCTGTTCGGCGCCACCATCGCGGCGCAGATGCCCGCCGAGGAGGCGCTGGCGCGCGCACGCACGCTCTGGTCGCCCGAGCTGACCGGCCAGCGCCGCTGGCGCGCCTATGCGCAGCTGGTGGCGCCGCGGCTGCTCGGCTTCCCGCGCGACTTCGCGCTGCGCGACGACCGGCTGATCGCGCGGCGCCTGGCACAGGCCTTCGGCGAGCGCCGCATCGAGCAGCTGCCGCTGGCGCTGCGCGTGGCCGTCACCGAGGCCGCCAGCGGCGCCTCCACCGTGCTCGCCGAAGGCCCGCTGGTGGACGCGCTGCGTGCCAGCATGGCGGTGCCCTTCCTGTTCCCGAGCGTCGAGCTGGGCGGGCGCCGCCTGGTCGACGGCGTGATCTCCGATCCGCTGCCGATCGGCGCGGCGGCCGACGCGCAGCTGGTCGTCACGCTCGGCTTCCGCGGCAGCATGCCGCGCCGCGTCGACCGCGCCTCGCGCCTGCTCGCCCAGGTCAGCACGGCGCTGACCAACAACCTGCAGCAGGCCCGGCTGGAGGCGGCGCGGGCCGCCGGCCAGCGCATCGTGGCCCTCGAGCTGCCGCTGGCGCGCCACGTCGGCCTGTGGGAGACCGCGGCGCTGCCCGAGTGCTACGAGGCCGGGCTGCAGGCCGCGCGCCGCGCGCTGCCGCAGATCCACGCCCAGCTGGCGCAGGCGCCCCACGCAGAACCGCCGCCGATCCGGACACGCCACTGAGAGGGAGCCGGCCATGGGTGCATCGCGGGGCGCGGCGCGCTATTCTCGATGGAATGTCTCCCGCCGACCCCACCTCGCCGCCGGCGCCGGAATCGGTGCAGGCGCTCTTCCCGGCGCTGTACGCGGAGCTGCGGCGCCTGGCGCGCTCGCGCCTGGCCTCGGGCGGCCGCCACACGCTGCTGGACACCTCGGCCCTGGTGCACGAGGCCTTCCTGCGCATGCAGCGCAACGGCGAGCTGGCGCTGAAGGACCGCGAGCATTTCCTCGCCTACGCCGCCACCACGATGCGCTCGATCGTGATCGACTTCGTGCGCCGGCGCAGCGCCGAGCGGCGCGGCGGCGACGTCGAGCACGTGACGCTGGACACCCGCGCGGCCGAGTCGCTCGGCTCCTCCGACGAGGAGATCCTCGCGGTGCACGACGCGCTGGAGACGCTGGCGCAGGTCGACCCGCGCCTGGTGCGCGTGGTCGAGATGCGCTACTTCGCCGGCCTGACCGACCTCGAGATCGGCGCCGCGCTGGGCGTGACCGACCGCACCGTGCGGCGCGACTGGGAGCGCGCCCGGCTGCTGCTGGCGCAGATGCTCGGGCGCTGACCCCGGCCATCCGCTGAGGCGCACGCATGGCCGCGTCGCCGCCCGATGCCGAGCGCCTGAAGCGCGTCAACGTGCTGCTCGAGCAGGCGCTCGCGCTGCCCGAGGGCGAGCGCGCGGCCTGGCTGGCCGCGCTGCCGCCCCGGCACGCCGACCTTCTGCCGATGCTGCGCGCCCTGCTGGCGCGCGCCGCGGTCGAGACCGACGACTTCCTGGCGCAGCCGCTGCGCCTCGGGATCGACGAGCTCGACGACCCCGACGAGCCGGCCGACCGCGCCGGCGACCTGATCGGCCCCTACCGCCTGCTGCGCGAGCTCGGCGCCGGCGGCATGGCCAGCGTGTGGCTGGCCGAGCGCGTCGACGGCAGCCTGCAGCGCCAGGAGGCGCTCAAGCTGCCGCGCGCCGGCTGGGCGCCCGGGCTGGCGCGGCGCATGGCGCGCGAGCGCGACATCCTCGCCACGCTCGAGCACCCGCGCATCGCGCGGCTCTACGACGCCGGCGTCACGCCCGCGGGCCGGCCCTGGCTCGCGATGGAGCTGGTCGACGGCCAGGCGATCGACGTCTACTGCGCCGCGCACCGGCTCGGCGTCGAGGACTGCGTGCGCCTGGTGCTGCAGGTGGCCGACGCGGTGGCGCATGCCCATGCCCGCCTGGTGGTGCACCGCGACCTGAAGCCCAGCAACATCCTCGTCACCCCGGCCGGCGAGGTGCGCCTGCTCGACTTCGGCGTGGCCAAGCTGCTCGAACATGAGGCCGCCCCGGGCCTGACCCAGCTGCTCGGCCGCGCGGTGACGCCCGACTACGCCGCGCCGGAGCAGCTCAGCGGGCGGCCGGTCGGCGTGGCGGCCGACGTCTACGCGCTCGGCGTGGTGCTGTACGAGCTGCTGGCCGGTCAGCGGCCGTACCGGCTGCAGCGCGATTCGCTCGGCGCGCTCGAGGAGGCCATCCTCGAGGCCGAGGT
>QJOU01000090.1 GCA_003265685.1 Piscinibacter caeni
CGCGCCGGCGCTCGACCGCGGCAGCCACAGCAGCGGCGCCCAGGCCAGCGCGAGCACGCCGCTCCACCACCACGGCCAGGCCGCGGCGCCCAGCGCGGCCGGCACGAGCGCGACGATCGCCACCGTCAGCACGGGCGCGGCGGCCAGGCTGGCCGGCGCGGGGGCGGCACTGCCGTGCATGGCCTGCCGCTTGCCCTGCTGCACGACCGACGAGGCCGACAGGAAGGTGTGCGCCTTGTAGAGCGAATGCCCGATCAGGTGCAGCGCGGCCAGGCTGTACAGCCCCAGGCCGCACTCCAGCACCATGAAGCCCATCTGCGCCACCGTCGACCAGGCCAGGCGGACCTTGATCGTCACGCGCGTCAGCATCACCAGCCCGGCCAGCAGCGCGGTGGCCAGGCCCGCGGCGATCAGCAGCCAGCGCGCCGCCGGCGCTGTCTCGAGCAGCGGCGCGAAGCGGATCAGCAGGAAGCCGCCGAGATTGACGACCCCCGCGTGCAGCAGCGCCGACACCGGCGTCGGCGCCTCCATCACCTGGATCAGCCAGCCGTGCACCGGCAGCAGCGCGGTGCGCAGGATCACCGCCAGCACCAGGCAGACGGCGCTCGCCTGCAGCAGCGCCGAGCCGCCGGCCTGCGCCAGGTGGTTCCAGAGCTCGGACAGCGAGCCGCTGCCCACCTCGATCCACGCCAGGCCGGCGGCGGCCAGCAGCAGCCCGTCCGCCAGGCGGTCGGCCAGGCGCTTCTTGTGCGCCGCCAGCAGGGCGAACGGGCGCTCCGGGTAGAAGCACAGCAGGCGCTGCAGCGCGATGCCGACCAGCGCCCAGGCGGCGATCAGCACCAGCCAGTGGTCCGCCAGCAGCAGCACCTGCACCGCGGCCAGCACCGCGGCGAAGGCGGCCAGGTAGCGCCGCTGGTTCGGCTCGCCGTGCAGGTAGCGGGACGAGAACACGCCGATCACGCCGCCCAGCAGCTGGACCAGCAGCGCCATCCAGGCGGCCGGGGCGTTGGCGGCCAGCCCGGGCAGGGGCATCGCGGTGCCGGCCGGCACGCCGCTCCAGCGCAGCACCAGGGTTGCCAGCGCGCCCAGGCCGGCCAGACCGGCCAGCACGGCGAACCCGCGCCAGAGCGTCGTGGGCGCCGCACCGCGCCACAGCGGCAGCGCGGCCGCGGCACACATCAGGATGGCCGGCGCCAGGGCGCAGCCGTTCAGCACGATGGGGGACCAGTCCATGGCGGGCTCTCCGGAATTGATTGCCGCCATGCTGATTGCGCGAGAACGTTCTGTAAATTACATTGAATAGAACTTGTCAATATCAAAAACGGAACCATGCGGCTGGAGCAGCTGAACTTCCACCACCTCTTCTACTTCTGGCGCGTGGCCAGGGCGGGGCACCTGACGCGCGTGGCGCAGGAGCTGCACACCTCGCAGTCCGCCCTGTCGTCGCAGATCCGCCAGCTCGAGGAGCGGCTGGGCGACGCGCTGTTCGCGCGCGAGGGGCGGCGCCTGCGGCTGACCGACACCGGCCAGCTCGTGCTCGCCTATGCCGAGAACATCTTCGGCCTGAGCCAGGAGATGCTGGGCCGGCTGCAGGGGCGCAGCCAGGGGATGATCCGGCTGCGCGTGGGCAGTGTCGCGACGCTGTCGCGCAACTACCAGGAGAACTGGATCCGCCCGCTGCTGGCCGATCCGTCGGTGCTGCTGACGCTCGAGTCCGGCCTGCTGGAAGGCCTGCTGCAACGCCTCGTGCAACACCAGCTCGACGTGGTGCTGGCCAACGAGACGGTGCCCGCCGATCCCGACCGTCCGCTGCACTGCCGCTTCCTCGGCAGCCAGGCGATCTCGCTGGTCGGCCCGGCCGGCGCCTGGCAGGGCCGGCGGCTGCGCATCCCCGACGACCTCGACGCCGTCGAGCTCGCGCTGCCCGGCCCGCGCCATGCGCTGCGCGGGCAGTTCGACGCGCTGTGCCTCTCGGCCGGCGTGCGGCCGCGCGTGCGCGCCGAGGTGGACGACATGGCGATGCTGCGCCTGATTGCGCGTGACAGCGGCTGGCTGACGATCCTGCCCGAGGTGGTGGTGCAGGACGAGCTGCGTGGTGGGGTGCTGGTCGTCGTGGGGCAGTCGACCCAGCTGCAGGAACGCTTCTACGCCATCACCACGCCGCACCGGCATCGCATCGAGCGGCTGGAGAGCCTGCTGGCGGGCGCGGTGGACGATGAGCGCCCGCCGGGTCAGTCGTCCTAGTGCCGGCCGCCGCAGCCCGCAACCTCAGGCTTCACTTTCAGTGCGACTTGCAAGTGCTTGCTTTTGAACGAGAACTCTCACGAGACTGCCTCAAAAACGAGCGCTAAGTGATTGATTTCACTGATTTTTCTTTACATGTCGGATTGACCCGGGGAGAAACCATCGGCTAAAGTGGAGCAAAGTGCACTTTAGTGGGATTTTGTGGCGAACATTGTCTTTCAGGGCCCTGCGGCCCTGACGCTGGACACCAAGGGGCGGCTGGCCATGCCGGCGCGCCACCGTGTCCTGCTGGAGGCAATGCGTGTCACGCAGCTGACCGTCACCAAGCACCCGGACGGCTGCCTGATGATCTTTCCCCGCCCGATCTGGGAGACCTTCCGCGACCACGTGGCTTCGCTGCCGATGGACGCGGTGCGCTGGAAGCGCGTGTTCCTGGGCAGCGCGATGGACGTCGACCTGGACGCCTCCGGCCGCCTGCTGATCGCGCCCGAACTGCGCAGCGCCACCGGGCTCGAACGCGACGTGATGCTGCTGGGCATGGGCAACCACCTCGAGTTGTGGGACCTGAAGAAGCATGAGGAGCACGAGGCCCAGGTGATGGCCTCGGAGATGCCCGAGTCGCTCAAGAACTTCAGCTTCTGATGACCGACGCGCAGACATGGCACCACACCACTGTCCTGCTGGCCGAAGCGATCGACGCGCTCCTGACCACGCAAGACGGTGTGTACGTCGACGGCACCTTCGGCCGCGGCGGTCATTCTCGCGCGTTGCTGGCGCGCCTGGGCCCGGCGGCCCGCCTGGTGGCGCTGGACCGCGACCCGCAGGCGGTGGCCGCGGCGCGCAGCATCGACGACCCACGCTTCTCGATCCACCACGCCCGCTTCGGCGACCTGCGCGCGCTGCTCGCCGAGCTCGGCATCGGGCGCATCGCCGGGCTGCTGCTCGACCTGGGCGTCAGCTCGCCGCAGATCGACGACCCGGCGCGCGGCTTCAGCTTCCGTTTCGACGGCCCGCTGGACATGCGCATGGACCCGACCCGGGGCGAGAGCGCCGCCGAGTTCCTGCAACGCGCCGACGAGCGCCAGATCGCGGAGGTGATCAGAGATCATGGGGAAGAACGGTTTGCTGTACCGATTGCAAAGGCGCTTGTTGCTCGGCGCGAAAGCGGGAACCCTGTTCGAACCACGCGGGAGCTTTCCGAACTCGTGGCTCGTGCGGTCAAGACCCGCGAGGGCAGCCAGGACCCTGCAACGCGCACATTTCAGGGCCTTCGGATTCACGTCAACGCCGAGCTTGAGGAGCTCCAACAGGGCCTGAGCGCGGCGCTCGACCTGCTGCAGCCCGGAGGGCGCATGGTCGTGATCAGCTTTCATTCGCTGGAAGACCGCATCGTCAAGAACTTCATCGCGCGCGAGAGCCGCGACGAGGTGGACCGGCGCGCGCCCTTCGCGCCGGCGCGGCCGCACCGCCTGCGCGCGCTGGCGCGCGTGAAGGCCTCCGCGGCCGAACTGGCCGCCAACCCGCGCGCGCGCTCGGCGGTGATGCGGGTGGCCGAGCGCACGGAGGTCGCATGACACGATTCAACGTGCTGCTCTTCCTCGCGCTGCTGCTCAGCAGCCTCTACCTGGTGCGCATCTCGTACGACGCGCGCCGCCTGTTCGCCGAGCTCGACAAGGCGCAGGGCGAGGAGCGCGCGCTGAACACCGAGTTCGAGCGCCTGAAGGCCGAGCGCCAGGCGCAGGCCACGCCGCTGCGCGTGGAGAAGACCGCGCGCGAGCGGCTGGCGATGCGCAACGCGACGCCGGCCGTCACGCAGTACGTGCCGTGGGCAGGCGCCGCCTCGGCACCGGGAGGCACGCCATGAGCTGGTTCAAGTCAAGCGAGCCGCGCGGCGCGATGGCTCGGCATCGCGGCGTCGCCTACTCGAGCAGCCCGCTGCTGGCCAGCAAGACGCCGCCGTGGCGCTCCAAGTTCCTGGTCGCGCTGGTGGGGCTGGGCTTCAGCGTGCTGCTCGGCCGCGCCGTCTACGTGCAGATCGTCGGCACCGAGTTCTTCCAGAAGCAGGGCGAGATCCGCTTCGCACGCAAGCTCGAGCTGCCGGCCAGCCGCGGCCGCATCCTCGACCGCAACGGCCAGATCCTCGCCGCCAGCGTGCCGGCGCCCTCGCTGTGGGTGCTGCCGAAGGACTTCTCCGCCACGCCGGCGCAGCGCCGCACGCTCGCCCGCCTGCTCGGCATGACGCCGGGGGAACTCGAGCGGCGCCTGGACGACAACCCGAACTTCATCTGGCTGCGCCGCCAGGTCGACGAACAGGTCGCCAAGGACGTGCTGGCGCTGAACATCCCCGGCCTGCACCAGGTGCGCGAGTACAAGCGCAAGTACCCGGAGGGCGAATCCTCGGCCCACGTGGTCGGCTTCACCAACGCCGAGGAGCATGGCCAGGAGGGCGTCGAGCTCTCGTTCGACGGCCAATTGGCCGGCCGCGACGGCATGCGCCGCGTCATCAAGGACCGTCTCGGCCGCGTGGTCGAGGACATCGGCGACAGCATGCCGCCGGTGGACGGGCAGGACCTGCGCCTGGCGATCGACTCCAAGGTGCAGTTCTTCGCCTACCAGCGCGTGCGCGATGCGGTGGCCGAGCACAAGGCCAAGGCCGGCAGCGTGGTCGTGCTCGACGTGCAGAGCGGCGAGGTGCTGGCGCTGGCCAACTACCCGAGCTACTCGCCCGGAGACCGGCGCAACCTGAACCGCGAGCAGATGCGCAACCGAGCGCTGACCGACAGCTTCGAGCCCGGCTCGACGATGAAGCCGTTCATCGTCGGCCTGGCGATGGAGACCGGCCGCGTGACGCCGCACTCGGTGATCCAGACCGCGCCGGGCTACCTGATGATCACCGGCTCGCGCATCAGCGACGCACACCCGCACGGCGCGCTGACAGTGGCCGAGGTGATCCAGAAGTCGAGCAACGTCGGCACCGCCAAGCTCGCGATGCAGATGCAGCCGCGCGAGATGTGGGAGCTCTACACCGAGCTCGGTTTCGGGCAGAAGCCGCAGATCCCGTTCCCCGGCGCGGTGACCGGCCGTCTGCGCCCCTACAAGAGCTGGCGGCCGATCGAGCAGGCGACGATGAGCTACGGCTACGGCCTGTCGGTCTCGCTGTTCCAGCTGGCGCGCGCCTACACCGTGCTGGCCAACGATGGCGAGCTGCTGCCGCTCGCGCTGGTTCACGCCGATCCGAACGAGGCCGCGACCCAGCGCGCCGCGGGCCTGCGCATCATGTCCGCGCAGACCGCGCGCGAGGTGCGCAAGATGCTGCAGATGGCTGCCGGCCCGGGTGGCACCGCGCCCAAGGCGCAGGCGATCGGCTACTCGGTGGGCGGCAAGACCGGCACCGCGCACAAGCAGGAAGGCAAGGGCTACGCGGAGAAGAAGTACCGCGCCTGGTTCGTCGGCATGGCGCCGATCGACAAGCCGCGCATCGTGGTCGCGGTGATGGTCGACGAGCCGAACAACGGCAAGTACTACGGCGGCGACGTGGCCGCGCCGGTGTTCAGCGAGGTGGTGCAGCAGACCCTGCGCATGATGGGCGTGCCGCCGGACCTGGAGGTCAAGCCGCAGATCCTGGTGCGCGACGTGCCGGCCGTGGAGGAGAGCTTCTGATGCCGCTGCTGCGCCTGCCCGACGTGAGCGCCGTGACGGCCTTCTTGGCCGCGCGTGGCGTGCGCGGGCTCGCCACCGACAGCCGGCGCGTGGCCGCCGGCGAGGCCTTCATCGCCTGGCCCGGCCATGCGCTGGACGGCCGGCAGTACGTGCCGCAGGCGCTGCAGCGCGGCGCCGTGGCCTGCCTGGTGGAGGCGCAGGGCGTCGAGCCCTTCGGCTTCGACGACCCGCGCATCGCCGCCGTGCCGGACCTGAAGGCGCTGACCGGGCCGATCGCCGCGGCCTTCTTCGGCGACCCGAGCGCGCGGCTCGACCTGGTGGCCACCACCGGCACCAACGGCAAGACCTCCACCGCCTGGTGGACGGCGCAGGCCCTGTCGCAGCTCGGCCGGCGTGCCGGGGTGATCGGCACGCTCGGGGTGGGGGAGCCGCCCCAGGTGCAGTCCACCGGCCTGACCACGCCCGACCCGGTGACGCTGCAGCGCGCGCTGGCCGACTTCGCGCGGCGCGGCTTCGCGGCCTGCGCGATCGAGGCCTCGTCGATCGGCATCGTCGAGCACCGCCTGGACGGTACGCGCATCGCGGTGGCGCTGTTCACCAACTTCACGCAGGACCACCTCGACTTCCACGGCACGATGGAGGCCTACTGGGAGGCCAAGAGCGCGCTGTTCCGCTGGCCCGGGCTGCGCGCCGCGGTGCTCAACCTGGACGACCGCCACGGCCTCGTGCTGGCCGGCGTGCTGCGCGAGCAGGGCCTGGACGTGTGGGGCTACTCGCGCCGCATCCAGGCGCGCCTGCACAGCGAGGCGCCGGCCTACCGGCAGGGCGGCCTGGCGTTCGACGTGCTCGAGGGCCGCGAGCGGGCCGCGGTGCACACCCGGCTGATCGGCGAGTACAACGTGTCGAACCTGCTGGCGGTGATCGGCGCGCTGCGGGCGCTCGGCGTGCAGCTGGCCCGGGCCGCGGCCGCCTGCGCCGCGCTGACGCCGGTGCCCGGGCGCATGCAGCGCGTGCCCGGCGCGGCCGCCGGGCCCGAGGTCATCGTCGACTACGCCCACTCGCCCGACGCGCTCGAGCAGGCGCTGCTCGCGCTGCGGCCGTTCGCCGCAGCGCGCGGCGGCAAGCTGGTCTGCGTGTTCGGCTGCGGCGGCAACCGCGACACCGCCAAGCGACCGCTGATGGGCGGCATCGCGCAGCGCCTGGCCGACCGGGTGGTGATCACCAGCGACAACCCGCGCCACGAGTCGCCCGGCTTCATCGTCTCGCAGATCGTCGCCGGGCTGGCGGGCGAGCGCGAGCATGTGCAGGTGGTCGAGGACCGCCGCGCCGCCATCGCCACCGCGGTGCGCGAGGCCGAGGCGCCGGACGTGCTGCTGATCGCCGGCAAGGGCCACGAGGACTACCAGGAGATCGCCGGGGTCAAGCACCCGTTCTCCGACCTCGCCGAGGCCGCCGCCGCCCTGGAGCAGCGCGCATGATGGCCACGCTCGCCCAGCTGCACGCGCTGCTGCCCGGCAGCCGCCTGGTCGGTGACGGCGCGCTCGAGGTCGCACGCGTGCACACCGACACGCGCACGCTGCTGCCGGGCGACCTGTTCGTCGCGCTGCGCGGCGAACACTTCGACGCGCACGACTTCCTGGCCCAGGCGAAGGACGGCGGCGCCGTTGCAGGCCTGGCCGAGCGCGGGCTGACGGTGACCGGCCTGCCGGGCCTGGAGGTGGCCGACAGCGCTGCCGCACTGATCGCGCTGGCCAGCGCCTGGCGCGCGCAGTTCGAGCTGCCGGTGGTGGCGGTGACCGGCAGCAACGGCAAGACCACCGTGACGCAGATGGTCGCCGCCATCCTGCGCGCCTGGCACGGCCAGGCGGCGCTGGCCACCGCCGGCAACCTGAACAACCACATCGGCGTGCCGCTGACGGTGCTGCGCCTGCGCGAGCAGCACCGCGTCGCGGTGATCGAGCTGGGCATGAACCACCCGGGCGAGATCGCCCAGCTCGCCGCGGTGGCGCAGCCGACCGTCGCCCTGGTGAACAACGCGCAGCGCGAGCACCAGGAGTTCATGGAAAGCGTCGAGGCGGTGGCGCGCGAGAACGGCCAGGTGATCGAGGCGCTGGGGCCGGACGGCATCGCCGTGTTCCCGGCCGACGACCCGCACGCGCCGCTGTGGCAGCAGCTCGCCGGGCGGCGCCGCGTGCTGCGCTTCGCGACCAAGGGCGAGGCCGAGATCACCGCGCTGGCGGCCTGGAGCGACGACCACTGGTCGATGCTGCTCGACACCCCGATCGGCGCCGCGCCGGTGCGCCTGCGCGCGCCGGGGGCGCACAACCTGCACAACGCGCTGGCCGCCGCGGCCTGCGCGCTCGGCGCCGGCTGCCCGCTGGAGGCGATCCGCGAGGGCCTGCAGGGCTTCGAGCCGGTCAAGGGCCGTTCGCAGCTGCGCCGCGTCGAGCGCGGCGGCCGCACGGTCACGCTGGTGGACGACAGCTACAACGCCAACCCGGACTCGGTGCGTGCCGCCATCGACGTGCTGGCCGGCCTGCCGCGCCCGCGCTGGCTGGTGCTGGGCGACATGGGCGAGGTCGGCGCGCGCGGGCCGGAGTTCCATGCCGAGGTCGGCGCCTATGCGCAGCAGCGCGGCATCGAGAGCTTCTGGTGCGCCGGAGCGCTGATGCGCCATGCGGCCGAGGCCTTCGGTGCCGGGGCGCGCCACCACGAGAGCGTGGAGGCGCTGGTGGCCGCGCTGCCGCACGCGCCGGCCTTCGCCTCGGTGCTGGTCAAGGGCTCGCGCTTCATGAGGATGGAGCGGGTCGTCGCGGCGCTCACGCAGGGGGACGCGGATGCTCATTAGCCTCGCGCAGTACCTGCAGACGCTGTCGCCGGAGTTCGGCTTCTTCCGCGTCTTCCAGTACCTCACCTTCCGCGCCGTGATGGCGGCCATGACGGCGCTGCTGATCGGGCTGATGTTCGGGCCCTGGGTGATCCGCCGGCTTACCGAGCTGAAGATCGGCCAGCCGATCCGCGAGTACGGCGTGCAGCAGCACCTGGCCAAGAGCGGCACGCCGACCATGGGCGGCGTGCTGATCCTGATCGGCATCGGCGTCTCGACGCTGCTGTGGTTCGACTGGAGCAACCGCTTCGTCTGGATCGTGATGCTGGTGACGCTGGGCTTCGGCGCGATCGGCTGGGTGGACGACTGGCGCAAGGTGGTGCAGAAGAACCCGGAAGGCATGCGCTCGGGCGAGAAGTACTTCTGGCAGTCGGTGATCGGGCTGGTGGCCGCGCTCTACCTGGCCTTCAGCGTCAGCGAGACCAGCAACATCCGCGTGCTCGAGCTGTTCCTGCGCTGGGTGCAGAGCGGCTTCAGCAACGACCTGCCGCCCAAGGCCGACCTGATCGTGCCGTTCTTCAAGACCATCAGCTACCCGCTGGGCGTGTTCGGCTTCATCGCGCTGACCTACTTCGTGATCGTCGGCGCGAGCAACGCGGTCAACCTGACCGACGGGCTGGACGGCCTGGCGATCATGCCGGTGGTGATGGTCGGCTCGGCGCTGGGCGTGTTCGCCTACGTGACCGGCAACGCCAACTTCAGCCGCTACCTGCTGATCCCCTACATCCCCGGCGCCGGCGAGCTGCTGGTGTTCTGCGCCGCGATGGCCGGCGCGGGGCTGGCCTTCCTGTGGTTCAACGCGCACCCGGCGCAGGTGTTCATGGGCGACGTGGGCGCGCTCGCGCTCGGCGGCGCGCTCGGCACGATCGCGGTGATCACGCGCCAGGAGATCGTGCTCGGGATCATGGGCGGCGTGTTCGTGCTGGAGGCGCTGTCGGTGATGGCGCAGGTGGCCTGGTTCAAGTACACGAAGAAGAAGTACGGCACCGGCCGGCGCATCCTGAAGATGGCGCCGCTGCACCACCACTTCGAGAAGTCCGGCTGGAAGGAGACGCAGGTCGTGGTGCGCTTCTGGATCATCACGATGCTGCTGTGCCTGGTCGGGCTCGCGAGCCTGAAACTGCGATGAAGCACCTGAACGACCTCGACGTGCTGGTGCTGGGCCTGGGTGACTCCGGCCTCGCGATGGCGCGCTGGTGCGCCCGCCACGGCGCGCGTGTGCGCGTGTGGGATTCGCGCGAGAACGCGCCGCACGATGCCGCGCTGGCCGGGCAGTTGCCCGCTGCGACGCGCCTGCGCGGCGAGCTGACGGACGAGGCCTTCGCCGGCATGCGCCTGGTGCTCAGGAGCCCGGGCCTCGCGCCGACCGATGCGCGCATCGCCGCGCCGCTCGCACGGGCGGCCGACACCGGCGTGCTGGTGCAAGGCGAGCTCGAGCTCTTCGTGCGCGCACTCGCGGACCTGAAGGACGAGCGCGGCTACGCGCCGAAGCTGCTGGCGATCACCGGCACCAACGGCAAGACCACCACCACCGCGATGACCGCGTTGCTGGTCGAGCGTGCCGGCCGCAGCGTCGCGATGGCCGGCAACATCGGCCCGACGATGCTGCAGACGCTGGCCGACCGCCTCGACGATGCCGAGACGCCGCTGCCCGAGGTCTGGGTGCTCGAGCTCAGCAGCTTCCAGCTCGACGGGGTGCTGGGCTTCGAGCCCGACGCCGCCACGGTGCTCAACCTGAGCGAGGACCACCTCGACTGGCACGGCTCGATGGCCGCCTACGCCGCCGCCAAGGCGCGTGTGTTCGGCCCGAGCCAGGGTCGCGCGGTGATGGTGATCAACCGCGACGACCCGGCGGTCGAGAAGATGGTGCCGGAGCCCGTGATCCCGAAGGGCCGCCACGCGAAGCCGATCGAGCGCCGCGTGCTGCGCTTCGGCCTCGAGGCGCCGACGCGCCCGGGCGACTTCGGCCTCGTCACCGAGAACGGCATGGCCTGGCTGGTGCGCTCGCACGCGGCCGACGAGACGCACAAGCGCGCCAAGGACGAGCCCGAGGAGCTCCACCTGCAGCGCCTGATGCCGGCCGACGCGCTGCGCGTGCGCGGCCGCCACAACGCCGCCAACGCGCTGGCCGCGCTGGCGCTGGCCACGGCGATCGGCTGCCCGCTCGCGCCGATGCTGCACGGCCTGCGCGAGTACGCGGGCGAGCCGCACCGCGTCGAATACGTCGCCACGGTCGGCCAGGTCGAGGCCTACGACGACAGCAAGGGCACCAACGTCGGCGCCACGGTGGCCGCGCTCGACGGCCTGGGCGCGGACCGCGCGCCGGCCAAGCTGGTCGTCATCCTCGGCGGCGACGGCAAGGGGCAGGACTTCGCGCCGCTGGCCGCGCCGATCGCGCGCCATGCCCGCGCGGTGGCCACGCTCGGCCGCGACGCCGGGCGCATCGAGCAGGCACTGGCCGCCGCGGGCGTGCCGCTGCAGCGCCACGCCACGCTCGAGGCTGCGGTGCCCTGGTGCTTCGCGCAGGCGCAGCCGGGCGACTCGGTGCTGCTCAGCCCGGCCTGCGCGAGCCTGGACATGTTCCGCAACTACGCGCACCGCGCCGAGGTGTTCGTCACCGCGGTGCGTGCGCTCGCGGCCGAGCGCGGGGAGGTGGTCTGATGGCACTGGCCTCCAGGCTCCCGACCTTCGGCTGGCGCGAGAAGCTCGCCGCCTGGCGCGCGCGCCGCGCCGACGAACGCGGCACGAGCATCCCGGTGCGCGACTGGATCCACGTGGCCAGCGCCCGGCCGGCGCGCCTGGCAGGCTTCGACCAGGCGCTGGTCTGGGTCGTGGTGGGGCTGCTCGCGCTGGGCATGGTGATGGTCTACAGCGCCTCGGTGGCGCTGCCAGACAGCCCGAAGTTCGAGAACTACCGCTCGACGCACTTCCTGCTGCGCCACGCGATCCAGATCGGCCTGGCCGTGCTGGCGGCGCTGGTGGTGGCGCAGGTGCCGGTGGCGTTCTGGGAGAAGGCGGCGCCGTATCTCTTCGTCGCCGCGCTGGTGCTGCTGGTGCTGGTGCTGCTGCCGTTCATCGGCAAGGTGGTGAACAACTCGCGCCGCTGGATCCCGCTGGGCGTGATGAACTTCCAGCCCAGCGAGCTGGCCAAGCTCGCGATGGCCATGTACGCGGCCAGCTACATGACGCGCAAGATGGACGTGAAGGAGAACTTCTTCCGCGCCGTCTGGCCGATGGCGGTGGCGCTGGGCTTCACCGGCGTGCTGCTGCTGCGCGAGCCCGACATGGGCGCCTTCATGGTGGTGGCGCTCATCTCGATGGGCATCCTGTTCCTCGGCGGCGTGAACGGGCGCATGTTCTTCGCCAGCGGCCTGGTGCTGGTGGGCGCCTTCGTCGCGGTGATCGCGTCGAGCCCCGAGAAGCGCCTGCGCATCTTCGCCTACCTCGACCCCTGGGACCCGGAGTACGCGCTCGGCAAGGCCTACCAGCTGACGCACTCGCTGATCGCCTTCGGCCGCGGCGAGATCTTCGGCCAGGGCCTGGGCTCGAGCGTCGAGAAGCTGCATTACCTGCCCGAGGCGCATACCGACTTCCTGCTCGCGGTGATCGGCGAGGAACTCGGCTTCGCCGGCGTGGCCGCGGTGATCGTCGCGTTCTTCTGGCTGACGCGGCGCATCTTCCACATCGGCCGCCAGTCGATCGCGCTGGACCGGGTGTTCGCCGGCCTGTACGCCCAGGGCATCGGCATCTGGTTCGGCGGCCAGGCCTTCATCAACATGGGCGTGAACCTGGGCGTGCTGCCGACCAAGGGCCTGACCCTGCCGCTGATGAGCTACGGCGGCTCGGCGATCGTGATGAACCTCGTGGCGCTGGCGATCGTGGTTCGCATCGATGTGGAGAACCGGCAAATGATGAGAGGAGGGCGCGCGTGACGCGACACCTCGTCGTCATGGCCGCAGGAACTGGTGGCCACGTGATCCCCGGCCTCGCCGTCGCCCGCGAGATGCTCGCGCGTGGTTGGACGGTCAGTTGGCTCGGCACCACGCACGGCATGGAGAACAAGTTGGTGCCGCCCTCGGGCCTCCCGATGGACAGCATCGCCTTCAGCGGCCTGCGCGGCAAGGGGCTGCTGCACACGCTGACCGGCGGGCTGCGGCTGCTGGCGGCGTTCTGGGCCTGCCGGCGCATCCTGAAGGCGCGCCGCGCCGATGCGGTGCTGGGCATGGGCGGCTACGTGTGCTTCCCCGGCGGACTGATGGCCTCGTGGCTTGGCAAGCCTCTCATGCTGGTGAACGCCGACGCCGCGCTTCTCATGAGCAACAAGGCGCTGCTGCCGGTGGCCGACCGCATCGCGTTCGGCTTCGACGGCGACGCGGCGACGCGCACCAAGAACGCGGTGGTCACCGGCAACCCGGTGCGCGCCGAGATCGAAGCGCTGCCCGAACCGGCGCAGCGCTTCGCCGGCCGCAGCGGCCCGCTGCGGGTGCTGGTGGTGGGCGGCAGCCTGGGCGCCCGGGTGCTCAACGAGACGCTGCCGCAGGCCCTGGCGATGCTCGACGCCGCGCAGCGCCCGCAGGTGACGCACCAGACCGGCGCCGCGAACCTGGAATCCGTGCAGGCCGCCTATGCGCAACAGCAGGTGCAGGCCGAACTGCTGCCCTTCGTCGACGACATGGCCGAGCGCCTGGCCGACTGCGACCTGATGATCTGCCGCGCCGGCGCGGTGACGGTGAGCGAGCTGTGCGCCGCCGGCGTAGCCGCGGTGCTGGTGCCGCTGATTGTCAGCACCACGGCGCACCAGCGCGACAACGCGCAATGGCTGGCCGCGCATGGTGCCGGCATGCACCTGCCGCAGGCGGAGCTGACGCCGCAGCGCCTGGCCGAACTGCTCAAGGGCCTGACGCGGGATTCGCTGCTGGCGATGGCGAGCAAGGCGCGCGCCCTCGCGAAGCCCAGGGCCGCGGCGCGCGTGGCGGATCAGATCGAAGGGCTGGTGGCCGCATGAAACACGCCGTCAAGCACATCCATTTCGTGGGCATCGGCGGCGCGGGCATGAGCGGCATCGCCGAGATCCTGCACAACCTGGGCTACACCGTGTCGGGCTCGGACCAGGCCGACGGCAGCGTCACGCGGCGCCTGGCCGCGCTGGGCATCCGCGTCGCGATCGGCCACGACGCCGCGCACATCGCCGGCGCCGAGGCCGTGGTCACCTCCACCGCGGTGAAGGGTGACAACCCGGAGGTGATCGCGGCGCGCGCCCGGCGCATCCCGGTGGTGCCGCGCGCGGTGATGCTGGCCGAGTTGATGCGGCTGAGGAAGGGCATCGCGATCGCCGGCACGCATGGCAAGACCACCACCACCTCGCTCGTCACCAGCGTGCTGGCCGAGGCCGGCGTGGACCCGACCTTCGTGATCGGCGGCAAGCTGAACGCCGCCGGCGCCAACTCGCGCCTCGGTTCGGGCGAGTACATCGTCGTCGAGGCCGACGAGTCGGACGCCTCGTTCCTGAACCTGATGCCCGTGATGGCCGTCGTCACCAACATCGACGCCGACCACATGGACACCTACGGCCACGACTTCGCGAAGCTGAAGCAGGCCTTCGTCGACTTCATCCACCGCATGCCGTTCTACGGCGCGGCCATCCTGTGCGCCGACGACGCCGGCGTGCGCTCGATCATGCCGATGATCTCGCGCCCGCTGGTCAGCTACGGCCTGGGCGCCGACGCGATGGTGCGCGCGGTGGACATCGAGGCGCGCGAGGGCGGCACGATGGGCTTCACCGTGCAGCGTCGCAACGGCGTGGCGATGCCGGACCTCTCGGTCACGCTGAACCTGCCCGGCACGCACAACGTGCTGAACGCGCTGGCGACCATCGCGGTGGCCACCGAGCTGGAGCTGCCCGATGCGCCGGTGGTCAAGGCGCTGGCCGAATTCCGCGGCGTCGGCCGGCGTTTCCAGCACTACGGCGAGCAGCCGGCCACCGACGGCGGGCGCTTCACGCTGATCGACGACTACGGCCACCACCCGGTGGAGATGGCCGCGGTGATCGCCGCCGCGCGCGGCGCCTACCCGGGCCGGCGCCTGGTGCTGGCCTTCCAGCCGCACCGCTACACCCGCACGCGCGACTGCTTCGAGGACTTCGTCAAGGTGATGGGCACGGCCGACGCGGTGCTGCTGGCCGAGGTCTACGCGGCCGGCGAGTCGCCCATCGTCGCCGCCGATGGCCGGGCCCTGGCGCGTGCCTTGCGGGTGGCCGGCAAGGTGGACCCGGTGTTCGTCGACGACATCGCCGCCATGCCGCAGGTGATCGCCGAGCAGGCGAAGGGCGGCGACGTGGTGATCGCGATGGGCGCGGGTTCGATCGGCAACGTGCCGGGACAGGTCGCCGAGCTGCTGAAGGATCGCGGATGAACATCGATACCAAGGCCCTGGGCAAGGTCGCCGTGCTGATGGGCGGCGATTCGGCCGAACGCGAGGTCTCGCTGATGTCGGGCGGCGGCGTGCTGGCGGCGCTGCAGTCGCAGGGCGTGGACGCACACGCCTTCGACCCGAGCCAGCGCGAGCTGGTCGAGCTGAAGAAGGAAGGCTTCGCGCGCTGTTTCATCGCGCTGCACGGCCGCCACGGCGAGGACGGCACGGTGCAGGGCGCGCTCGAGCTGCTGCGCATCCCCTACACCGGCTCGGGCGTGATGGCCTCGGCGATCGCGATGGACAAGGTGATGACCAAGCGCGTCTGGCTCGCCGAGGGGCTGCCGACGCCGCGCTACGTCACGCTGCGGCGCGACCAGCTGGTGCGCGAGCGCGTGGTGGCGGTGCCCGACGAGCTCGGCCTGCCGCTGATCGTCAAGCCGCCGCACGAGGGTTCGTCGATCGGCGTCACCAAGGTGACGGGCTACTCGCAGATGCAGGACGCCGTCGCGCTGGCCGCGCAGTACGACGCCGAGGTGCTGTGCGAGGAGTTCATCGAAGGCGACGAACTGACCTGCCCGGTGCTGGGCGAGGGCGACTCGGCACGGGCGCTGCCGGTGATCAAGATCGTCGCGCCCGAAGGCGCCTACGACTACCAGAACAAGTACTTCACCGACGTCACCCAGTACCTGGTGCCCTCGGGCCTGCCGGCGGCGCTCGAGGCGGAGATCCAGGCGCTCGTCGTGCGCGCCTACCGCACGCTCGGCTGCCGCGGCTGGGGCCGCGCCGACCTGATGCTGCGGGCCTCCGACCAGAAGCCCTTCCTGCTCGAGATGAACACCAGCCCCGGCATGACCGGCCATTCGCTGGTGCCGATGTCGGCCAGGGCGGCCGGCATGAGCTACGAGCAGCTGTGCGTGCACCTGATCTCCCACGCCGCGCTGGACCACTGAACCGATGGCGACCGCCGCACTCCCCTCCACGCTGCCCGGCGACGTCCGGCTGATGAACGCGACCGCGCTGCTGCTCGCCTTCGTCGGCTCGGCCGCGCTCGCCGCCGCGTTGCTGCTGTGGGTGGCGAAGCAGCCGCCGTTCGCGATCCAGTCGATCCGCATCGAGGGCGAGATCACGCGCAACAGCGTCTCGACCATCCGCGCCAACGCCGCGCCGCACCTGGCCGGCAACTTCTTCAGCCTCGACCTGGCCCGCGCGAAGCAGGCCTTCGAGGCCGTGCCCTGGGTGCGCCAGGCGGTGGTGCGGCGCGTCTGGCCGAACCGGCTGCGCGTGCAGCTTGAGGAGCACCACGCGGCCGCGTACTGGGAGACCGAGAACGGTGCCGAGAAGCTGGTCAACACCTTCGGCGAGGTGTTCCAGGCCAACCCTGGCGACGTGGAGGACGAGTCGCTGCCCACGCTGCAGGGCCCCGAGGGCAGCTCGGCGCGCCTGCTGATGCTGGTGCAGCGGCTGCAGCCGGCGGTCGCGCCGCTGGACGTGCGCATCGAGCGGCTCGAGATGTCCGGTCGCGGCTCGCTGCGCGCGGAACTGGACGACGGCGCCGCCATCGAGATCGGGCGCGGCAGCGACGACGAGATCGCCGCGCGGGTGCAGCGCTTCGTCGGCACGCTGCCGCAGGTGATCGCGCAGCACCAGCAGCGCCCGCTGGTGTACGCGGACCTGCGCCACAACGACGGCTACGCGGTGCGCCTGAAGGGCATCTCGACGACCGTGCCGGCCGCGGCGGGAGGGAAATAAAGAATGCCCAAGGAATACAAGGATCTGGTGGTCGGGCTGGACATCGGCACGGCCAAGGTGATGGCGGTGGTGGCCGAGGTGCAGGCCGACGGCGAGCTGCGCGTCGCGGGCCTCGGCATCGCGCCCACGCACGGGCTCAAGCGCGGCGTGGTGGTCAACATCGACGCGACGGTGGCCTCCATCCAGCAGGCCTTGAAGGAGGCCGAGATGATGGCCGACTGCAAGATCACGCGCGTCTACACCGGCATCACCGGCAGCCACATCCGCGGCCAGAACTCCACCGGCATGGTGATCGTGCGCGACAAGGAGGTCACGCCGGTCGACGTGGCGCGCGTGGTCGAGACGGCCAAGGCGATCAACATCCCGAACGACCAGCGCCTGCTGCTGGTGCAGGCGCAGGAGTTCGTGATCGACGGCCACGAAGTCAAGGAGCCGATCGGCATGAGCGGCGGCCGGCTCGAGGTGAAGGTGCACATCGTCACCGGCGCGGGCAGCGCGGCCGAGAACATCGTGAAATGCGTGCGGCGCTGCGGGCTCGAGGTGGAGCAGCTGGTGCTGAACCCGAGCGCCAGCAGCCACGCGGTGCTGACCGAGGACGAGAAGGACCTCGGGGTCGCGCTGGTGGACATCGGCGCCGGCACCACCGACGTGGCGATCTTCACCGACGGGTCGATCCGCCACACCGCGGTGATCCCGATCGCCGGCGACCTGATCACCAGCGACATCGCGATGGCGCTGCGCACGCCGACCAAGGACGCCGAGGAGATCAAGGTCGAGTACGGCGTGGCCAAGCAGCTGTTGGCCGACCCGACCGAGAACCTGGAGGTGCCGGGCCTGGGCGACCGCGCGCCCCGCATGCTCTCGCGCCAGGCGCTGGCCGGCGTGATCGAGCCGCGGGTCGAGGAGATCTACTCGCTGGTGCACCAGGTGATCCGCGAGAGCGGCTGCGAGGAGCTGCTGTCTTCCGGCATCGTGATCACCGGGGGCGCGGCGGTGATGCCCGGCATGGTCGAGCTCGGCGAGGACATCTTCCTCAAGCCGGTGCGCAAGGGCATTCCCACCTACCACGGGCCGCTGTCGGACATGGTGGCCAACCCGCGCTCGGCCACCGTGATGGGTCTGCTCGAGGAGGCGCGCCTCGCGCGTACCCGCGGCCAGCGCGCCGCACAGCAAGCCGGCTCGGTGAAGACGCTGTTCGGACGCGCCAAGGACTGGTTCCTCGGCAACTTCTGAGAAGGAGGACACGATGAACAACCACGATCCTCCGGGCTTTCCCATCCACAAGACCCGGCTCGACCCGGGCCCGATGAAACAACGCGGCGTCTCGCGACGCTTTCAACCCATCACGGCAACTGCGACACAGGAACGGAGCAACACCATGCCCATCGAAATGATCGAAGAGTTCGACCTCGGCACGAAGATCAAGGTCATCGGCGTCGGCGGCGGCGGCGGCAATGCCGTCGAGCACATGATCAACCAGGGCGTGCAGGGCGTGGAGTTCATCTGCGCCAACACCGACGCCCAGGCGCTCAACCGCTCGGCGGCCAGCCAGCTGATCCAGCTCGGCACCACGGGCCTGGGCGCCGGCGCCAAGCCCGAGGCGGGCAAGAACGCCGCCGAGGAGGCGGTGGACCGGATCCGCCAGTCGATCGACGGCGCCAACATGCTGTTCATCACCGCCGGCATGGGCGGCGGCACGGGCACCGGCGCCGCGCCGGTGATCGCGCGCGTGGCCAAGGAGATGGGCGTCCTGACCGTCGGCGTCGTGACCAAGCCGTTCGACTTCGAGGGCAATCGCCGCATGAAGGCGGCCGATGCCGGCGTGGCCGAGCTGGAGGCCAACGTCGATTCGCTGATCGTGATCCTGAACGACAAGCTGCTCGAGGTGCTGGGCGACGACGTCACGCAGGACCAGGCCTTCGCGCACGCCAACGACGTGCTGAAGAACGCGGTCGGCGGCATCAGCGACATCATCCACATCCCGGGCCTGGTGAACGTCGACTTCGAGGACGTGAAGACGGTGATGAGCGAGCCCGGCAAGGCGATGATGGGCACGGCCAGCGCGGTCGGCCCGGACCGAGCGCACAAGGCCGCCGAGGCCGCCGTGGCCTGCCCGCTGCTGGAGGGCATCGACCTCTCCGGCGCGCGCGGCGTGCTGGTGCTGATCGCCGCGTCGCGCAGCAACTTCAAGCTGAGCGAGAGCCGCAACGCGATGAACTGCATCCGCCGCTACGCCGCCGACGATGCGCACGTGATCTACGGCACCGCCTACGACGACAGCCTGGGCGACCAGCTGCGCGTGACGGTCATCGCCACGGGGCTCAGCCCGGTGAAGCGCGCCCAGCAGGCGCCGATCCAGGTCGTGCACAGCCAGCCGGCGACGCTGCAGCGCACCGGCACCGACAACATCCCGGTGCTGACCACGCCGGTGCAGTCGGCCCCGCCGGCGCACGACTACACCGCGCTGAACACTCCCAGCGTGTGGCGCAACGGCCGCACGGCCGCGGCCAAGGTCGACGCGCTGGCGAGCAACGGCATGGACGAGATCGAGATCCCGGCCTTCCTGCGCAAGCAGGCGGATTGACGCTCCCCCCCGGAGCGCCTTGACGGCGCTCCCCCCCAGGGGGGCATCACCAGCGGACCGGCGGAGCCGGATCCGCGGTGATCGCTCGACTCGGCTCCCGAAAACCGAGGCGCGCGCGCGCCTCCGGATCGGGGACAATCGCGCCCATGCTCCAGCAGCGCACCCTGCAATCGATGACCCGCGCGGTCGGCGTGGGCGTGCATGGCGGCCAGCGGGTCGAGCTGACCTTGCGCCCCGCGCCGCCGGACCATGGCATCGTGTTCCGGCGCGTCGACCTGCCGCAGCCGGTGGCCATCACCGTCGCGCCCGAGGTGGTGAGCGACACGCGCATGGCCACCACGCTCTCGCCCGGCGGCGACCCCGGCGGCCCGAAGGTGCAGACCGTCGAGCACCTGCTGTCGGCCTGCGCCGGGCTGGGGCTGGACAACCTGGTCGTCGACATCACCGCCGAGGAGGTGCCCATCCTCGACGGCTCGGCGGCCAGCTTCGTCTACCTGCTGCAGAGCGCCGGCATCGCGCTGCAGGACGCACCCAAGCGCTTCATCCGGGTGAAGAAGCCGGTCGAGATCCGCGAGGGCGAGGGCGCACGCCTGATGTGGGCCAGGCTCGAGCCCTTCGAGGGCTACAAGCTCGCCTTCGAGATCGACTTCGACCACCCGGCGGTCGACCAGACCGGCCAGCGTGTCGAGTTCGACATGGGCTCGGGCCAGTACAAGCGCGAGATCGCACGTGCCCGCACCTTCGGCTTCACGAAGGACGTGGACATGATGCGCGCCCGCGGCCTGGGCCGCGGCGGCAGCATGGACAACGTGATCGTGGTCGACGAGCGCAAGGTGCTGAATGCCGAGGGGCTGCGCTACGACGACGAGTTCGTCAAGCACAAGATCCTCGACGCGATCGGCGACATGGCGATGGCCGGCCACCCGCTGCTGGCCGCCTACAGCGCCTTCCGCTCCGGCCACGCGCTGAACAACAAGCTGCTGCGCAAGCTGATGGCCGACCCTGAAGCCTGGGAACTGGTGACCTTCGACGATGCCTCGAAAGCCCCGCGCGGTCTGGCGGAACTCGCACCCGCCTGGTGATGTGGGCCCCCCAGTCGCTTCGCTCCTGCCCCCGAGGGGCGCCGTCCGCCTTGGGGCGGCCCGGCGGCGGACATCTTCCGACTGTGACGAATGCTGATCTTCCGACTGATCGTCCTGCTGCTGCTGGTGGCGGGGCTGCTGTGCTTCGCGATGTACATCGGCACCGGCCAGCCGCGCTGGCGCGTGCTGGGCATCCGCATCGTCAAGTGGACCGTGATCGCCGCGCTCGGCTTCTTCGCCGTGCTGCTGCTCGAGCGCGCGGCCATGCTGCTGTGAAGGTGCAGCCATGACCGTCTTCCGCTGGATCATGGGCGTGCTCGGTGGCCTGTTCGCCGCCGGCTGGCTGCTGTCGTTCCTGCTCTACGTGCTGCGCGACGACGACCGCCTGAAGGAGCTCGGCGCGCGCCTGCGCCAGTACACCATCCTGATCGCGCTGGCCTGGTTCAACATCGAGGTCTGGGGCCGGGTCGTCTACACGATCGTCACCTGGGGCCGGCCGGCGGACTGAGCCGCCGCGCCCGGGCTACACCGTCATCCCGCCCGAGACCTCGATCACCGCGCCGTTCACGTAGCTGGCCTCGTCCGAGGCCAGGAAGGCGTAGACGTTGGCGATCTCCTCCGGCCTGCCCAGGCGCTTGAGCGGCACCTGGTCGCGCATCTGGTCGAGCACCTTGTCGGGGATGGTGCCGAGGATCGGCGTCTCGATGAAACCCGGCGCCACCGCGTTGACCCGCACGCCCTTGGGCCCGAGCTCGCGGCTCCAGGTCTTGGTGAAGCCGATCACGCCGAACTTGCTGGCCGCGTAGTTGGTCTGGCCGAAGTTGCCGTAGATGCCCACCACCGAGCTGGCGTTCAGGATCGCGCCGCCGCCTTGCGCCACCATGATGTCGGCCACCGCCTGCGAGGCATGGAACACGCCGCGCAGGTTGACGTCGATGACCGCGTCGAACTGCTCCAGCGTCATCTTCTGCAGCCGCGCGTCCTTCGTGATGCCGGCGTTGTTGACCAGCACGTCGATGCGGCCGAAGGCGCGGTGCACCGCTGCCACCATGGTGTCGACCGCGCCGCGGTCGGTCACGTTGACCACGTAGCCCTCGGCGCGCGCGCCGCGCTCGCGGCACTGGGCCACCGCCTCGCGCACCGCGCCGTCGCGCATGTCGCACACCGCCACGGCGGCGCCCTCGCTGGCGAACTTCAGCGCGGTGGCCAGGCCGATGCCCTGTGCCGCGCCGGTGACGATGCAGACCTTGTCTTTCAGCTTCATTCGGTGGATTGCAGTTGCAGGAAGTGGAGGATGTCGGGCAGATGCTCGTCGAAATCCGACAGCCCGTGGTCGCTGCCTTCGAGCAGCTTGACGCGGGCGCCGGCATAACGTGCGGCCATCTCGCGCCAGTCGAGCAGCTCGTCGCCCTTGGCGACGACGGCGAAGTAGCGCTGCGGCCGCGTCAGGGCCGCGGGGGCCAGCGCGCGCAGCTCGTCGACGAACTCGGCGCGGAAGAAGAAACGCTCGGCCGGGTCGTGGAAGGCGGTCTGCTCGCCGATGTGGGCCGCCAGGTCGCGCGCCGGGTCCACGGCGGGGTTCAGCAGCACCGCCGGGCAGCCGTGGCGCTCGGCCAGCACGGTGGCGTAGAAGCCGCCCAGCGAGCTGCCGATCACGGCCATCGTGTCGCGCGGCCAGCCGGCGATCTCGCGCTCGGCCAGCGCGACCGCCTCGCGCGGCGAGGGCGGCAGCTGCGGACAGCACCAGTGCAGCGCCGGCCGGTGCGCCGCCACCCAGGCCGCCAGCCGTTGCGCCTTGGCCGAGCGCGGCGACGAGCGAAAGCCGTGCAGGTAGAGCAGGTGGGTCGGTGGCTTGCGCGGCATCAAGGACGGGAGTCTATCGGGCGACCCTACACTGGGCCTGACAACGAACGAGGAGACGAGGCATGCGTGTCGGCGTCCTGACCGGTGGGGGCGACTGCCCCGGCCTGAACGCGGTGATCCGGGCGGTGGTGAAGTCGCTCGTGCGCCAGCTCGGCGCCGAGGTGATCGGCATCGAGCAGGGATTCCTCGGCCTGATCCAGCGCCGCGTGCGGCCGCTGGACCTACGCGCCGTGGCCGGGCTGATCGCCACCGGCGGCACGGTGCTGGGCACGCACAACCGCGCCGACCCGTTCGCCTACTTCGGTGCCGGCGGGGCGGACGTGTCCGACGGCGTGATCGCCTATGCGCGCGAGCTCGGGCTGGACGCGCTGGTGGTGATCGGCGGCGACGGCAGCATGGACATCGCGCACCGCATCACCCTGAAGGGCCTGCCGGTGGTGGGCTGCCCGAAGACCATCGACAACGACCTCGAGCACACCGACCGCTGCTTCGGCTTCGACACCGCGGTGGCGATTGTCACCGACGCGCTCGACCGGCTGACCACCACCGGCCAGAGCCATGGCCGCGTGATGATCCTCGAGACCATGGGTCGCTACGCCGGCTGGATCGCGCTCGAGGCCGGCCTCGCCGGCGGGGCCGACGTGATCCTGATTCCCGAGATCCCGTACCGGCTCGACAAGGTGATCGAGGTCTGCCGCGAGCGCGAGCAGCGCCAGCGCTTCACCGTCATCGCGCTGGCCGAGGGGGCGATGGCCGAGGGCGGCGGGCTGACGGTGCAGGAGCGCATCGAGACCTCGCCCGACCCGATCCGGCTCGGCGGCGTCGGCAACCTGCTGCGCCACCAACTGCAGCCGCACCTGGACTGCGAGGTGCGCACCACCATCCTCGGCCACGTGCAGCGCGGCGGCGCGCCGACGCCGTTCGACCGCGTGCTGGCCACGCGCTACGGTCACGCGGCGGCGCAGCTGATCCAGCGCGGCGAGTTCAACCGCATGGTGGTGCTGCGCGGCAACGAGATGGCCAGCGTGCCGCTGGCCGAGGTGGCCGGGCGCAATCGCCACGTGCCGGCCGACCACCCGCTGCTGCAGGCGGCGCGCGACACCGGCGTCTGCCTCGGCGTCTGAGGCCGGCTCAGCGCGGCGCGGCGGCCAGTGCCGTCAGCAGCTTCGCGTGGATGCCGCCGAAGCCGCCGTTGCTCATGCACAGCACGTGGTCGCCCGGCCGGGCCGCGGCGACGACGCGGTCGACCAGCTTGTCGATGCTGTCGGCCACCACCGCCAGCTTGCCCATCGGGGCGAGTGCCTCCTCGGCGTTCCAGGTCAGCCCGCCGCTGTGGCAGAAGGCGAGGTCGGCTTCCTCGAGCGACCAGGGCAGCTGCGCCTTCATCGTGCCGAGCTTCATCGTGTTGGAGCGCGGCTCGAAGACGGCCAGGATGCGCTGCGTGCCGACCTTGCGGCGCAGGCCGTTGATGGTGGTGCGCATCGCGGTCGGGTGGTGCGCGAAGTCGTCGTAGACCTTCACGCCGCCGGCCTCGCCGCGCAGCTCGAGCCGGCGCCGCACGTTCTCGAAGCTCGCCAGCGCGCGCGCGGCCGCCTCGGGCGCGACGCCGGCATGCTCGGCCGCGGCGATCGCCGCCAGCGCATTGAGCTGGTTGTGCTCGCCCAGCAGCGGCCAGTCGACGCGTGCCACCTTCAGGCTGCCGCGCAGCACGTCGAAGGCATGCGGTTCGCCGCGCGCGCGCCAGGCGCCCGGCTCCTCCTTGCGCGCGCCGAAGCGCACCACCTCGCTCCAGCAGCCCATCGCCAGCACGCGCTGCAGCGCCTCCTCGCGCGCATTGACCACCAGCCGGCCCTGGCCCGGCACGGTGCGCACCAGGTGGTGGAACTGGCGCTCGATGGCCGCCAGGTTCTCGAAGATGTCGGCGTGGTCCAGCTCGAGGTTGTTCAGGATCGCGGTGCGCGGCCGGTAGTGCACGAACTTGCTGCGCTTGTCGAAGAACGCGGTGTCGTACTCGTCGGCCTCGATCACGAAGGTCTTGCCCTCGCCCAGCCGCGCGGACACGCCGAAGTTCAGCGGCACCCCGCCGACCAGGAAACCCGGCTGCAGCCCGGCCTGGTCGAGCACCCAGGCGAGCATCGAGGTGGTGGTCGTCTTGCCGTGCGTGCCGGCCACCGCCAGCACGTGGCGGCCCTGCAGCACATGCTCGGCGAGCCACTGCGGGCCGCTGGTGTAGGGCAGCCCGGCGTTCAGGATGGCCTCCATCAGCGCATTGCCGCGGCTGACCACGTTGCCGACCACGAACAGGTCGGGCTTCAGCGCCAGCTGCGCGGCGTCCCAGCCCTCGATCAACTCGATGCCGAGCGCGCGCAGCTGGTCGCTCATCGGCGGGTAGACGTTAGCGTCGCAGCCGGTCACCCGGTGGCCGCCCTCGCGGGCCAGCGCCGCGAGGCCGCCCATGAAGGTGCCGCAGATGCCGAGGATGTGGATGTGCATGCGGCCGATTCTAAGAACGCCCTCGCCGCCGGCGCCCTGCTAAGGTGAGGGGCATGCGCAGTACCGACTTCACCGCCTTCGCCTGGATCGCGACGCATCCCTGGCTCTACCCGGCGCTCGAGGCGGCGCACATCGTCGGCATCGCGCTGATGCTGGGCAGCCTGGTGCTGGTGGAACTGCGCGTCTGGGGCTGGGGGGCGGCGTTGCCGCCGCCGGCGCTGGCGCGGCTCGGGCTGTCGGTGTCGCTGGCCGGCTTCTGCCTGGCCGGCGCCACCGGGCTGATGATGTTCGTCAGCCAGGCCGGCGAGCTGCTGGCCAACCGCCTGTTCGTCACCAAGATGGTGCTGCTGATGTTCGCCGGGCTGAACGCGGCCGGCTTCCACGCGCGCGGCAGCCTCGACAAGCTCGACCGCACCGCACGGGCGCAGACCTTGGGCTCGCTGGGGCTTTGGGTGGCCGTCATCATCTGCGGCCGCTGGATCGCCTACTACTGATCCGGTCCGACCACGGAGACCGTCATGCAGCGCAGAACCTTCCTCGCCGCCGCCTCGGCCGCAGCCTCGTCGGCCGCCTTCGCCCACCACGGCTGGAGCAGCTTCGACCAGGGGCGCCCGATCTACCTCGAGGGCCTGACGCGCCGGGTGGCCTGGCGCAACCCGCATGTCGAGTTCGACCTCGAGCTGGCTGCCAGCCTGGCGCTGCCGGCCGATCTAGCGCAGCGGCCGCTGCCGGCGCAATCGGCCCAGGTCGACGGGCCCAGGCTGCTCGCCGCGGCCACGCTGCCGACGCGCCGCGACAAGGTCTGGCGCATCGAACTCGCGCCGCTCACGCGCCTGCAGGCCTGGCAGGTGCCCGAGCTGAAGGACGGCGAGCGCGTCGCGCTGCTCGGCTTCACCTTCTCCGAGGAGAAGGGCGAGCCGGTGCTGCGCGCCGAGTACCTGTTCGCCGGCGGCAAGGCCTACGGGATGCGCTCGTCGCCGGCCTGATCCGGCCGGCCTGATCAGGCGCGCAGGGCGCGCGCGGCGGCCTCGACCGTCGCGCCGACCTCGGCCGCGCCGTGTGCCGCGCTGACGAAGCCGGCCTCGTACAGCGCCGGCGCGAAGTACACGCCGGACTCCAGCATCGCGTGGAAGAAGCGGTTGAAGCGGTCCTTGTCGGTGGCGAGCACGCTGGTGTAGTTCTGCGGCAGCTCGTTCGCGAAGAAGAAGCCGAACATGCCGCCTTCGCAGTCGCCCACCATCGGCACGCCGGCGGCCTTCGCCGCACCCACCAGGCCGTCGACCAGGCTGCGGGTGCGCTGGGCGAGCGCCTCGTAGAAGCCCGGCTTCGCGATCTCCTTCAGCGTCGCCAGCCCGCAGGCCGTGGCCACCGGGTTGCCCGAGAGGGTGCCGGCCTGGTAGACCGGCCCGAGCGGCGCGAGCTGTTCCATCACCGCGCGCTTGCCTCCGAAGGCCGCCAGCGGCATGCCGCCGCCGATCACCTTGCCGAACACGCTCATGTCGGGCGCGAAGCCGGGGATCAGCGTCGCATAGTGCGCCTGCGCGCTGCCCAGGCCGACGCGGAAGCCGGTCATCACCTCGTCGAACACCAGCAGCGCGCCATGCTGCGTGCACAGCTCGCGGAGGCGCGTCATGAACGGCACGCTGGCGCGCACGAAGTTCATGTTGCCGGCGATCGGCTCGATCATCACGCAGGCGAGATCACGGCCGTGCAGCGCGAAGGCCTCCTCGATCTGCGCGACGTTGTTGTACTCGAGCACCAGGGTGTGCTGCACCACCTCGGCCGGCACGCCGGCGGAGGTGGGGTGGCCGAAGGTCGCCAACCCCGACCCGGCCTTGACCAGCAGCGAGTCGGCATGGCCGTGGTAGCAGCCCTCGAACTTGATGATCTTGCTGCGGCCGGTGGCGCCGCGCGCCAGGCGCAGCGCGCTCATCGCCGCCTCGGTGCCGGAGCTGACCAGGCGCAGCATCTCCATGCTCGGCACGTGCGCCAGGATGGCCTCGGCCAGCTCGACCTCGCGCTCGGTCGGCGCGCCGTACGAGAAGCCCTCGCGCGCCGCCTTCAGCACCGCCTCGAGCACCGCCGGGTGGCCGTGGCCGAGGATCATCGGCCCCCAGGAACCGATGTAGTCGATGTAGCGCCGGCCGTCGGCATCGACCATGTAGGCGCCCTCGGCGCGGGCAATGAAGCGCGGCACGCCGCCGACGGCGCGGAAGGCCCGCACCGGCGAGTTGACGCCGCCGGGGATGACCTGCTGGGCGCGGGCGAACAGGCTCGCGTTGCGGGAATCAGTGGACATGGCGCGGGCCTTTCGGGGGTTCGTCGGGTGAAGGTTCCTCGCCCGGCGGCGCGCTGCCGTCCTCGCCTTCCTCTGCCGGCGGCAGGGCCCAGAAGAAGCGGTCGGGCACGACGTTGCCCATGCCGGGGCGGAAGCCCGCGTCCAGCGCCTCGTCGAGGAAGGTCAGCGCCTCGCCGACCGCGGCGTGCAGCTCGGCGCCCGAGGCCAGCAGCGCCGCCAGCGCGGCCGACAGGGTGTCGCCGGCGCCGACGAAGGCGGCATCGAAGCGCTCGAACTTCTCGCCGGTGATGGCGCCCTGGGGCGAGGCCAGCACGTTGTCGAGGAACTGGTCGCTGCCCTTCTTGCCGCTGGGCAGCACGACGCTCGTGACCAGCACGAAGCGCGTGCCGTGCTCGCCGGCGGCCACCGCCAGCTCGCGCGGCGAGGCCGGGCGCTCGTTGTCCCAGTCGGGCAGCAGGAAGTCGGTCAGCGTCTGGTGGCTGCCCACCAGCACCTCGGTCTGCGGCAGCACCAGCTCGCGGAAGGCGTCCAGGTAGGCCTGCTGGGCGTCTTCCTCCACCCAGCTGAGGTTGGGCATGTAGGCCACCAGCGGCACGTCCGGGTAGTCCGACAGCACCTCGGCCACCGCGCCGACGCCCTCGGCCGAGCCGAGGAAGCCGACCTTCCAGGCCGCGATGGTCACGTCCTCCAGCACGCTGCGCGCCTGCTCGACCATCACGTCGGCGTCCAGCGCGTGGTGGTCGAACACCTCGGCCGTGTCGCGCATCACGATGCTGGTGACGATCGGCAGGGCGTGCGCCCCCATCGCGGCGATGGTCGCCACGTCGCCGGCCAGTCCGCCGGCGCCGCTCGGGTCGCTGGCGTTGAAGCTCATCACGCACGCCGGCGCGCTCTGCTCCTGCAGGGCCTCGTCGGCACCGTCGGTGGTGGGGGTGGGAGTGCTCATGGGCGCGGGGTCGGTCGGGCCGGGAAAAGGCCTCCCGAGAGACCTTCGGCCGACCTCCAGCCGAACGTGAAGAATGTTGCGTATGTGCCTACGGATCCTTGGTTTTTTGCCAGGGTGCGTGGCTACAATCTGGCTCCATTGTAGTGAATGACCAAGTCAATCCGTGAGCGAACCGCGTACCTGGATGTGCCTCATCTGCGGATGGATCTACGACGAGGCCGCCGGGGATCCGGAGCACGGGATCGCCCCGGGCACGGCCTGGGCGGACGTACCGATGAACTGGACCTGTCCGGAGTGCGGCGCTCGGAAGGAAGACTTCGAGATGGTGCAGATCTGACCCCACGAGGGTGGGTCGCACAGCCGCCGCGCCAGGCGTCGTTGAGGAGAATGCTCGGTGAGCAACGAAGTCCCAGCCGAAATCGCGGGCCTCAAGGTGCTGGTCATCGATGACAGCAACACGATCCGCCGCAGTGCCGAGATCTTCCTGAAGCAGGGCGGCCACAGCGTGCTGCTGGCCGAGGACGGCTTCGACGCGCTGTCGAAGGTCAATGACAACGAACCCGACCTGATCTTCTGCGACATCCTGATGCCGCGCCTGGACGGCTATCAGACCTGCGCGATCATCAAGCGCAACGCGCGTTTCGCGCAGGTGCCGGTGATCATGCTGTCGTCCAAGGACGGGCTGTTCGACAAGGCGCGCGGGCGCATGGTCGGCTCCCAGGACTACCTGACCAAGCCGTTCACCAAGGACCAGCTGCTGCAGGCCGTGGCCCAGCACCGGCGGGCCGCGTGAGATCGGCCACTCCCCCCGATTCGAAAGCACTGAGGCGCCCTCGAGGCGCCGGTTGATGAGGACACCGTCATGGCGATCCAGAAGATCCTGCTGGTCGACGATTCGAAGACCGAGCTGCACCACCTGTCGGAGCTGCTGAGCAAGCGCGGCTACGCGGTGCGCACCGCGGAGAACGGCGAGGAGGCGATGCGTCGTCTCGGCGAGGACAAGCCCGACCTGATCCTGATGGACGTGGTGATGCCGGGCCAGAACGGCTTCCAGCTGACCCGCGCAATCACGCGCGACCCGCGCTTCGCCAACGTGCCGGTGATCATGTGCACCAGCAAGAACCAGGAGACCGACAAGGTCTGGGGCATGCGTCAGGGTGCGCGCGACTACATCGTCAAGCCGGTCGACGCCGACGAGCTGGTCTCCAAGATCAAGGCCTTCGACTGACACGCGGGCAGCGAGCACATGGCCAGGAAGGAAGCACTGCGTGAACTCCAGAGCCGGCTGGCCGAGCGCCTGCAGGCGGCGCGCACGCAGCAGCGCGGCAGCTCTTGGCTGGCGGTGGAATGCGCCGGCCGCGGCCTGCTGTTCCCGCTGCGCGAGGCCGGCGAGATCTTCGCGCCCGCGCCGCTGCTGGCCGTGCCGCACACGCACCGCTGGTTCCTCGGCGTGGCCAACCTGCGCGGCCACCTGCACGGGGTGGTCGACCTGGCCGGTTTCCTCGGCCTGAAGGGCGCGGACGCGCCGCCGCCCGCGCCGGGCCAGGGCCAGCTGGTCGGCTTCAACCAGTCGCTCGACCTGAACTGCGTGCTGCTCGTCGACCGCCTGGCCGGCCTGCGCAACGAGGAGCAGCTCACGCGCGAGCCGGACGACGGTTCGCTCCGCCCCACCTTCGCCGGCGCGCGCCTGCGCGACGGCTCCGGCCGCGTCTGGCAGGAACTCAGCCCGGCGGCGCTGGCCGGTGACGAGCAGTTCCTGCGCATCGTCGGCTGAACCACTTGCCCGTCGGCATCACTGACCCGGAGAAACTCGCATGAGCTTCCTGAACAAGATCAAAGGACTGGGGCGCAAGGACGGCGCCACCGACCAGGACACGCTCGAACAGGACGGCCGCTACGACGATGCCCCCGCGCGCGGTGAGGTGCCCGACCTGCCGCTGCCGGGCCCCGACGGCAGCGCCGCCCTCGAGGTGGCCACGCTGCAGCAGACGGTGCAGATGGATTCGTCGATCATCACCGAGGCCGCGCCCTCCGAGATGGCCGAGTTCACCGAGGCGCGCGCCGCCTCGGCGGCCGCGGTGGCCGGCGCCGGCTCCGGCCTGCCGTTGATCGGCCAACGCCCGCTGGGCGAACAGCAGCGCATCCTCGGCGGCCTGGTGCTGCTGGGCTTCATCGGGCTGGTGGTGGTCACCATCCTGTCGCTGCAGTCCGCCAGCAAGGGCGCGGCCCAGGTCGGTGCCACCGGCCAGGCGCTGATGCAGTCGCAGCGGCTCGCGAAGTCGGTCTCGCAGGCGCTGATCGGCAGCCCGCAGTCCTTCCCCGAAGTGCGCGAGAGCGCCGACGTGCTGGTCAAGACCGTGCGCGACCTGAAGACCGGCGAAGGCGCCCTGGCCGCCGCGCCGGCCTCGGTGCAGCCGGCGCTCGACCCGCTGATGCCGCTGGTGGACCGCGCCGAGAAGAACGCCAACACCGTGATCGGCCAGCAGAAGATCCTGACCCAGGTGGGCCAGGCGCTGCGCACCATCAACCGCCAGTCGTCGGACCTGCTGGAGATCGCCGAGACCATCTCGTCGCTCAAGCTGCAGCAGGAGGCCTCGCCGGCCGAGCTCTCCGCGGTCGGTCAGCTGGTGATGCTGACGCAGCGCATCGGCAAGTCGGCCAACGAGTTCCTGACCATGGAAGGCGTGTCGCCGGAGGCGGTGTTCCTGCTCGGCAAGGACCTGAACTCGTTCCGCGAGATCGCCCAGGGCCTGGCCGACGGCAACCCCGAGCTGCGCCTGCCCGGCACCAAGGACCCGCAGACCAAGGAGCGCCTGGTCGCGCTGCTCAAGCAGTACGAGGACACCCGCATGCAGGCCGGTGCCATCCTGGGCAACCTGCAGGGCCTGGTCTCCGCGCGCGAGGCGCAGGCGGCGATCATCTCGGACAGCGAACCGCTGCGCAAAGGCCTGGAGACGGTGCAGGAAGGCCTGTCTGGCCAGACCGGCTTCGGCATCGGCAGCCTGGTCGCGCTGATCGCCTTCGCCGCGCTGATGGCGGCCGGCGGCCTCGGCTTCCTGCGCCTGTACGTGCGTGACCAGGCGCAGCGCGCCCAGCTCGCCGAGTCGCAGCGCCAGGAGGCGGAACGCCAGGAGCAGGAGGCCAAGCGCGTCAACGACGCGAACCAGGCGGCCATTCTGCGGCTGATGAACGAACTGCAGACGGTCGCCGAAGGCGACCTGACGCAGCAGGCCACCGTGACCGAGGACATCACCGGCGCCATCGCCGACTCGGTGAACTACACGGTGGAGGAACTGCGCACCCTGGTGGCCCAGGTGCAGGGCACGGTGGGCCGCGTGACCGAGACTACGCAGCAGGTGGAAGCCACCTCCACCGAACTGCTGGCCGCCTCGACCGAGCAGCTGCGCGAGATCCGCGACACCGGTGAGTCGGTGCTGCAGATGGCCACGCGAATCAACAACGTGTCGGCCCAGGCGCAGGAAACCGCCCAGGTGGCGCGCCAGTCGCGCGAAGCGGCCGAGTCCGGCCTGCGCGCGGTGCAGAACACGATCGGCGGCATGAACATGCTGCGCGACCAGATCCAGGAAACCTCCAAGCGGATCAAGCGGCTGGGCGAGTCGTCGCAGGAGATCGGCGAAATCACCGAGCTGATCTCGGACATTACCGAGCAGACCAACGTGCTGGCGCTGAACGCCGCCATCCAGGCCGCGTCGGCCGGTGAAGCGGGCCGGGGCTTCTCGGTCGTCGCGGAGGAAGTGCAGCGCCTCGCGGAACGCTCCGGCGACGCGACGCGCCAGATCGCGGCGCTGGTCAAGACCATTCAGACCGACACGCAGGACGCGGTGGGCGCCATGGAGCGCAGCACCCAGGGCGTGGTCGAGAACGCCCGCCTGTCGGACGCCGCCGGTGCGGCGCTGAACGACATCGACCGCGTCTCGCGCCAGCTCGCCGACCTGATCACGCAGATCTCCTCGCAGGCGCAGTCCGAAGCGCAGTCGGCCAACGTGGTGGCGGCCAACATCCAGCACATCTTCGCGGTGACCGAGCAGACCGGCGAGGGCACGCGCTCGACCGCGGCGATGGTGCGCGAGCTGTCGCGCACCGCCGAGGAGCTGAAGCAGTCGGTCGCGCGTTTCAAGATCGAGTGACGTTCCCTTTCCTCTGACCCTCCATCCAGGGCCCCGCATGGACACGCGAACCGCCACCCCGACGGCCACCCGCAGCGGGCCCGCCGACGACCTCAGCGCCCTGGCCTGGGTGCACGACGAACTGCGCCGCTCGCTCGATGCGGCGCACAAGTCGCTGCGCCGCTACCTGAAGGAGTCCGAGGCGCTCGGCGGCTCGGATGTCGACGCGGTCGACCCGTCGGTGCTGCGCAGTGCGCGCACGCAGATCCACCAGGGTGTCGGCGCGCTCGAGCTGGTCGGGCTGCAGTCGGCGGCGCTGCTGCTGCGCGCCAGCGAGGCGGCGGTGCAGAAGATCGTCGCCAAGCCGCACAAGCTGACGCTGGCGCTGGTCGAGTCCATCGAGCACGCCTCGTTCGCGCTGCTCGACTACCTGTCGCGCATGCTGGCCGGCAAGCCGGTCTCGGCGCTCGCCCTGTTCCCGCAGTACCGTGCGGTGCAGGAGGCGGCCGGCGCGGAGCGCATCCATCCGGCCGACCTGTGGAATGTGGACTGGCGCTGGCGCGAGCTGCCGGCCGACACCGGCGTGCAGCCGCGCGTGATCGACGACGCGACGCACCATGCGCTGGAGGCCAACATGCTCGGCCTGATGCGCAGCCCGCAGCCGCTGGTGGCCGCGGCGCGCATGAGCGAGCTGACCGCCGGGCTGGGTGCTGCGGCGCGCGAGACCGAGGTGGCCACGCTGTGGAAGCTGGCCTCGGCGGTGTTCGAGGCGTATGCGCAGAGCCTGCTGGGCTTCGACGTCTTCGCCAAGCGCCTGGGATCGCGCCTGCTGGCGCAGTACCGCGCGCTCGAGAAGGGCGAGACGCAGGTGTCCGAGCGCCTCGCGCAGGACCTGCTGTTCTTCTGCGCCCAGGCCGCCTCGCCCGGCGACGGCAAGGGCGCGCCGCGCCTGGCCGCGGTGCGCCAGGCCTATGGCCTGGCCCACCACGTGCCGGTGGACTACACGACCAGCCCGCTGGGCCGCTTCGACCCGGCCGTCATCGTGCAGGCGCGCAAGCGCGTCGCGGCAGCCAAGGAATCCTGGTCCGGCGTGGCCGGCGGCGAGCTGCACCGGCTGGCCGGGCTGGCCGAGCAGTTCTCGCTGGTGGGCGATTCGCTCAAGCGCCTGTTTCCGCTCGGCGAGGCCTTCGCGGCCGAGCTGCAGATGGCCGTGGCGCAGACCCAGTCGAGCGGCGAGCCCCCCGCGGCCCCGCTGGCCATGGAGGTGGCCACCAGCCTGCTGTACGTCGAGGCGGCGCTGGAGGATTCGGAGTTCGATCATCCCGAGCAGGCCGAGCGCGTCAGGCGCCTCGCGGACCGGCTCGGCGCCGTGCGCGAAGGCCGCCCGCCCGAGCCGCTCGAGTCCTGGATGGAGGAGCTGTACCGCCGCGTCAGCGACCGCCAGACCATGGGCAGCGTGGTGCAGGAGCTGCGCAGCTCGCTGTCGGAGACCGAGAAGGCGATCGACCAGTTCTTCCGCAACCCGGACGACCGGCAGGTGCTGATCCCGGTGCCGAATCAGCTCGCCGCGATGCGCGGCGTGCTGTCGGTGCTCGGCATGGACCAGGCCACCGCCGCGCTGCTGCGCATGCGCGACGAGATCGAAGGCCTGGTGCAGACCCAGCTGGACCCGCAGCGCGTCGACCAGACCGGTCTGTTCGACCGCATCGCCGGCAACCTGGGCGCGCTCGGCTTCCTGATCGACATGCTCAGCGTGCAGCCGCAGATGGCCAAGTCGCTGTTCGTGTTCGATCCGCGCACCGGCACGCTCGACCCGGTGATGGGCCGTGGCCCCGGCGCGCGCCAGCTCGGCGCGGCGCCGCCGCCGGTCGAGCCGCGCCTGATCGAGCAGGCCCAGCAGCTCGCCTTCACCGCGGCGCGCGGCGACGTGCCGGTGGCCGAGGTCGCGCGCGACCTGGAGCGCCTGTCGCACGAGGCCCAGGCCGCCGACCAGGGCGGGCTGCTGGCCACCGTCGAGCGCACCCGCGAGGCGCTCGAGAAGGCCGATGCCGTGCACAACCCGGACTTCGTCGCCTCGCTGCGCGGCGAGCTCTCGGAAGCGCTGGTCGACTTCGTGCACACCTCGTCGCGCCCGATGGAGTTCGTGCCCGAGCCGCCGCCCCCGGCGCCACTGTCGGCCGCGGCCACCCCGGCGGTCGACTCCGGCCTGGCCGAAGACGACGAGATGCGCGAGATCTTCCTCGAGGAAGCGCGCGAGGTGCTGCGCGACGCCGGCACGGCGCGCGCCGACCTGGCGCAGGCGCCGTCCGACCTGCCGCTGCAGACCACCGTGCGGCGCGCCTTCCACACCCTCAAGGGCAGCTCGCGCATGGTCGGGCTGAAGGAGTTCGGCGAAGCCGCCTGGGCCTGCGAGCAGCTCTACAACGCGCAGCTCGCCGAGCACCGCGGCGCCGAGCAGCCGCTGCTCGAGTTCACCGAGTGGGTGCTGGGCCAGCTGGCCGGCTGGGTCGAAGATATCGCCGCGCGGCGCGACGCCGCGCGCAGCGCCGCGCCGATCAAGGCCGCGGCGCAGCGCCTGATGGCCGGCGAGCCGCCGCTGCAGTCGGCGACCGCCGCCGCGGCTGCGGCTGCGGCTGCCGCCCCGGCAACGACCCCGGCCGCACCGGCACCGGTGCCCGCCGCGGCCGAGCTGCCGCCGCTGCCGCCGCTGAACATCGGCCTGCCGCCCGACCTGCCGAGCGCCGCCGACCTCGAGCTGCGCGACCTGTCCGCGCCGGCCGCCCCGCTGGCGCCGGAGCTGGCCGAGGTGGCCTTCGATCTCGACCTGAAGGCGCTCGACGAGCCGGCGCCGGCCATGGCCGTGCCGGCCGCGCCCGAGGTGGCCGTGCTCGACATGCAGTCCACCGCGCTGCAGACCCCGTTCGACCCGCTGGCCACCCAGCCGCTGCCGCTGCACGAGCTGCCCGAGGCGGCGCTGCCGGTGCCCGACATGACGGTCGAGCTGATCGACCTCGACCTGGACGGCGGCGCCGCGGACGCGCCGGTGTTCGAGGCCCTGCAGGCGAGCCCGCCGCTGGAGGCCGATCTGGCGCTGGACATCGGCGAGCCGGCCGCGCCTGCGCCCGTGGCGTCGCCCGACGAGGAGAACGTCAAGGTCGTTGGCCCGCTGCGCATCGGCATCCCGCTGTTCAACATCTACCTCAACGAGGCCGACGAGCTGTCGCGCCGCCTGACCACCGAGCTGGCCGAGTGGGCGATGGAGCTGCACCGGCCGGTCGGCGAGACGCCGATCGCGCTGGCGCATTCGCTGGCCGGCAGTTCGGCGACGGTCGGCTTCAACGACCTGTCCAACCTCGCACGCCAGCTCGAGCATGCGCAGATGCGCTCGCAGGCGGTCGGCTTCGGCACCCCCGACGAGGCACGCCTGTTCGTCGAGGTGGCCGAGGAGATCCGTCGCCTGCTGCACCAGTTCGCCGCCGGCTTCCTGAAGGAGCCCGAGCCGGCGCTGCTGCAGCGCCTGGCCGAGCACGAGATCGATTCGGCGCGCCGCCTGGAGGCGGCCACCGCCGCGGCCGAGCTGCCCGAGCCCACCGCGCCCGCGCCGCTGCCCGAACCGGTCATCGAACCGATCACGCTGGAGGCCGCGCCCGAGCCGGCCGCCGAAGTGCACGCCGAGAGCACCGAAGGCGCCGAGCCGACCGCGCCGGCGCCGCTCACCGGCCCGGGTTTCCTGGCGACCAGCAGTTTCGGGGCGCTGGACTCGCGCCTGGACGCGCTCGGCCAGCCCGAGCTCAAGCCGCTGGCCGAGGCGCCGGACCTGTCGCAGCGCGCACACCACCTGATCGAGCCGTCGATCGAGGGCACCGAGGACATCGACGCGGTCGACGCGGTCGACGCCGAGCTGTTCCCGATCTTCGAGGAAGAGGGCCAGGACCTGCTGCCCCGCCTGTCGGCGCAGCTGCGCGACTGGGCACGCCGCCCGGGCGATGCCAGCCACGCCGCCGCCTGCATGCGCACGCTGCATACGCTCAAGGGCGGCGCCCGCCTGGCCGGCGCGATGCGGCTGGGCGAGATGGCGCACCGCCTCGAGACCCGCATCGAGCAGCTGCTCGCGCAACAGCCGGTGCCGGCGGCCGACGTGGAGCAGCTGCAGTCGCGCGGCGACGCGCTGGCCCAGGTGTTCGAGGCGCTGCGCGCGCGCGACGCCGCGGCCTACGCCGAGGCCGGCGCGGCGCTGGCCGCCGAGCCGGTGCCCGCG
>KZ836127.1 GCA_003265685.1 Piscinibacter caeni
GCCGGGCGCACGCAGTGCAGGATCATGCCGCGGATGCGCCGCTCGGCCGGGTGGTAGTAGCCGTCGGTGTGCCACTGGATCGCCCGGTCGGTGTAGGGGATGTAGGCGCCGGCCGGGCCGGCCCCGGCGCGCACCGTGATCGGCGAGATGCCGTCCTCGTCGGCCAGCCAGTTGGCGTCCAGCCGCTCGAGGCCGAGCTGGCGCCCGAGCGCGCGCGGGAGCGCCGCATCGGCCGGATCGGCCGGCCCGGGCGCTGCGCGGTAGACGGCCATGTTGAAGCGCGCGCAGCGCTCACGCAGCGCCTGCCGTTCGCCCTCGGTCAGCGCGAACGGATCGCGCACCTCCACCATCAGCGCAGCGGCATCGCGCGGCGCGTCGGCCATCTTGGCCGCGCGCCAGGCGCGGTAAGCCCGCTCGTCGTCAGGATCGAACGGGGCTTGTCGAAGCGGCGCCGCGGCGCAGGCCTGCATGGCTACTCTCCGCCCATCGTCTCGCGCCGCGCGCGCCGCGGCTCGCTGGAGAACACGCCGTCCATGGCCCGCTGCAGCAGGCCGACGGCCTCGGGCACCTCGGCGGCCATCACCTGGTCGAGCACCCAGCGCCGGTCCTTCTCGGGCACCAGCGCCTCGAGGCGGTGGCCGAGATAGCGCGTGAAGGCGAAGTCCGGCCCATCGCGCTCGCCCCAGCCGAACTCGGCGTAGTGCCCCGAGAGCACGTTGAACTGCTCGACGAAGCGATCGGCGTAGCTCGCGCCGCCGGCCAGCGGGCCGAGCAGGTCGGACTCGTTCTCGTCGAGGATCTCCGAGGCACGCAGCACCATCGCGGTGGTGAAGGGCGTGCGGCCTTCCGCGCCCAGCCGCGCATGGGCGATGCGGTCGGCCCCAGCGAGCAGGAACACGAGCAGCTCGCGCAGCACGCCGAAGTAGGCTGCGCCCGCGTCGATGTCGAAGCCCGCCTCGCGCAGCCGCCTGATGGCATGCGTGGCCACGCGCCAGGCGATGAACGCGATCGCGCTGCCGGTCTGCGCCGGGTTCTTGGCCTGTTCGGGCTTGAACCAGTGGGCCTTCAGGCGTGGGGGCGTGGCCATCGTTCTGCTCAGTACCCGCCTTTGCCCAGCGGCTGCGGCAGGCCGGCCACCTTGGCCGCCTGCTTGGCCGGGCCGAGCGGGAACAGGTCGTAGAGCGACTTGCTGTCGCAACCGGGCAGGACGTCCGCCAGGCCCTTGAGCATGTTGCGGAAGTTGGGCGTGTGGCCGTGCTCGCGGTACTCGTCGCGCAGGTAGTGGATGACCTTCCAGTGCGCGTCGCTCAGCGTGAGGTTCTCGGCGGCGGCAATCACCGGCACCACCTCGTCGCTGAAGTCCGCCTCCAGCAGGTAACCCTGCTCGTCGGTCTCGAGTTCGCGGCCGTCGACGGTGTAGCTCATCCCTTCGTCTCTCCTGTGGTCATTCGATCTCGCCCACCGCCGCGGCCGACTTGTGCGGCACGAACACGCCGCAGCCCATCAGGCGGTGCGCGCCCAGGCCATGTTCGAGCACGCGCAGCGCTGCCGCCTCGCGCAGGCCATGCAGCATCAGGCTGTAGCCCTGCAGCGTGTGATCGGGCCCGCGCAGACGCTGTGCACGGCCGCAGACCCGCTGGCAGCGCACCTCCAGCCGCGCCAGCTCGTCGCCCATGGCGGCCAGGAAGCCCACTTCGTCAGCCGCGCCGGCGTCCACGAAGTGGGCGTACAGCGTCGTGTGCGGCAACAGCTCGCGCTGCTGCGGCGTACCGAGATGCACCGCGCAGCCGGCCACGTCCAGCGTGCGGCCGGCCAGCGCCTGCGCCGCGTCGGCCGCGCCGCGCGCCACGCGCAGCACCAGCCGCGCACGCGCCGACAGCAGCGCCGGCTCGCCCGTGCCGGGCACCAGCCGGACGGGATGCACCGCGGCCAGCGGATCGTCGGCGAGCCCCGGCAGCGCCTCGGTGAGCGCCTGCGCGAGCGCCCAGCGGTGGTCGCGCGGCAGCGTGCGGCCGTGCAGCGGGAACACGAGGTCGACCATGGCCGCGTCCGTCACCTCAGCCGACTCCCTGCGAACGCGCCCAGCGCAGCAGCGCCTCGCCCCATTCGGCGGCGGTCTGCGCATCGACCTCGAACACCGTGAAGCGGCTCTTCTCGCGGATGCGCGTGCGCAGCAGGCTCATGCCGCCGGCGTCGTGGTCGAACTGCTGCAGCTCGATCTCCTGGCCGCCCAGGGGCACGCGCAGCTTCGCGAGCGGGGTCACGCGGGGCATCCGGTTCTCCTGATGCCCGGCATTGGGCGCGGGCCGGTGGCGCAGCGTCTATCACCGCGTCGGGTAAGCGCCGGATAACCCTTTCGGGTAGTGCGTCGCACCCAACCGGAGTGATGGCGGGCGCCGGGAGCGCTCCCTAGGATGCTTTCACCCCAAGGAGACACGACCATGGCCAAGAAGATGCACGAGACGCCGATGCTCGACGAGCTCGAGAGCGGACCCTGGCCCAGCTTCGTCACCGGCCTGAAGCGGCTGGCGAAGGAGAAGGACTACATGGTCGACCTGATGGGCCAGCTGGAGACCTCCTACCGCACCAAGAGGGGCTACTGGAAGGGCGGCACGGTCGGCGTGTTCGGCTACGGCGGCGGCGTGATCCCGCGCTTCACCGAGCTGAAGGACGCGAACGACAAGCCGATGTTTCCCGACGCGGCCGAGTTCCACACCCTGCGCGTGCAGCCGCCGGCCGGCATGCACTACAACACCGAGGTGCTGCGCAAGATGTGCGACATCTGGGAGAAGCACGGCTCGGGCCTGATCGCCTTCCACGGCCAGAGCGGCGACATCATGTTCCAGGGCGCCAAGACCGACAAGGTGCAGGACGCCTTCGACGAGCTCAACGAGCTCGGCTTCGACCTCGGCGGCGCCGGCCCCGCGGTGCGCACCTCGATGAGCTGCGTCGGCGCGGCACGCTGCGAGCAGAGCTGCTACGACGAGGCCAAGGCGCACCGCCAGGTGATCAACACCTTCCTCGACGACATCCACCGCCCCGCCCTGCCCTACAAGTTCAAGTTCAAGTTCAGCGGCTGCCCGAACGACTGCATGAACTCGATCCAGCGCTCCGACATGGCCGTGATCGGCACCTGGCGCGACAACATGCGCAGCGACGAGGAACTGGCGCGCAAGTGGTTCGACGTGCACGGCATGAACGAGCTGGTCAACAACGTGATCTCGCGTTGCCCGACCAAGACCATCATGCTCAAGGAGGTGAAGGACGTGGCCACCGGCCCGACCATCACCAGCGTGAAGATCAGCGACAGCCACGCGCTCGAGATCGACAACAGCAACTGCGTGCGCTGCATGCACTGCATCAACGTGATGACCGGCGCGCTGGCGCACGGCACGGACACCGGCGCGACCATCCTGATCGGCGGCAAGCGCACGCTGAAGATCGGCGACCTGATGGGCACCGTGGTCGTGCCCTTCCTGCCGCTGAAGACCGAGGAGGACTACGAGGCCCTGGTCGAGCTCGGCCAGAAGGTGATCGACTTCTTCGCCGAGAACGCGCTCGAGCACGAGCGCACCGGCGAGATGATCGAGCGCATCGGCCTGGTGAACTTCCTCGAGGGCGTGGGCATCGACATCGACCCCAACATGGTCGCCACGCCCCGTACCAACCCCTATGTGCGCACCGACGGCTGGGACGACGAAGTCGCGCGCATCAACGCCAAGAAGGCCGCGGCCTGAGGAGCAAGAGATGGCCCAGATGCGCACCCCGATCGAGAGCGGCGTTCCCGACAACCGCCCCTTCCTGCACCCGGCGCTGCTGAAGAACTACGGCAACTGGCGCTACCACGACCGGCCGCGGCCCGGCGTGCTGCACCACGTGGCGCACGGCGGTGACGAGGTGTGGAGCGTGCGCGCCGGCACGCAGCGGCAGATGGACGTGCACACCATCCGCATGCTCTGCGACATCGCCGACCGCTATGCCGAAGGCCATGTGCGCTTCACGATCCGCAGCAACATCGAGTTCATGGTCAGCGACCCGGCCAAGGTCGAGCCGCTGGTCGAGGCGCTGACGAAGGCCGGCTTCCCGGTCGGCGGCACCGGCAACTCGGTCTCGATGATCGCCCACACGCAGGGCTGGCTGCACTGCGACATCCCGGGCACCGACGCCTCGGGCGCAGTGAAGGCGCTGATGGACGAGCTCTACACCGAGTTCATCCGCGAGGACATGCCCAACCGCGTGCACCTGTCGACCAGCTGCTGCGAGATCAACTGCGGCGGCCAGGCCGACATCGCGATCATCGTGCAGCACACCAAGCCGCCGAAGATCAACCACGACCTGGTGGCCAACGTCTGCGAGCGACCGGCGGTCGTCGCACGTTGCCCGGTGGCGGCGATCCGGCCGGCGCTGGTCAACGGCAAGCCCTCGCTGGAAGTGGACGAGAAGAAGTGCATCTGCTGCGGCGCCTGCTACCCCCCGTGCCCGCCGATGCAGATCAACGACCCCGAGCATTCGAAGCTGGCGATCTGGGTCGGTGGCAAGAACTCCAATGCCCGCGGCAAGCCGACCTTCATGAAGATGGTCGCCAGCGGCCTGCCCAACAACCCGCCGCGCTGGCCCGAGGTGTCGGCCATCGTCAAGAAGATCCTCTACACCTACAAGCAGGACGCCCGCTCCTGGGAGCGTGTGTCCGACTGGGTCGAGCGCATCGGCTGGCCGCGCTTCTTCGAGAAGTGCGACCTGCCCTTCACCAAGTACCTGATCGACGACTGGCGCGGTTCGCGGGCGAACCTGAACGCGTCGACCCACATCCGCTTCTGAGGACGGCACGATGAAGTTCGGCATCCTCGTCAGCGAGGGCCCCTACACGCACCAGGCGAGCGACAGCGCGTACCAGTTTTGCGCTGCCGCGCTCGCCAAGGGCCATCAGATCCACCGCGTCTTCTTCTATCACGACGGGGTCTACAACGCGACCAAGCTCACCGAGCCGCCGCAGGACGACCGCCACGTCGTCAACCGCTGGTCGGCACTGAAGGAGCAGCACGGCGTGGACCTGGTGGTCTGTGTCGCCGCGGCACTGCGGCGCGGCATCAAGGACGAGGTGCTGGCGCCGGGTTTCCGCATCAGCGGGCTCGGCCAGCTGGTCGACAGCGGCATCAAGGCCGACCGTCTCGTGACCTTCGGGGACTGAGCCATGAAGAAGTTCATGTTCGTCAACCGCAAGGCGCCCTACGGCACGATCTACGCGCTCGAGAGCCTGGAGGTGGTGCTGATCGCCGCCACCTTCGACCAGGACGTGAGCCTGGTCTTCCTCGACGACGGCGTGTACGAGCTGGTCAAGGGCCAGGAGACCGCCGGCATCGGCATCAAGAACCACTCCAAGACCTACCGCGCGCTGGACGGCTACGACGTCGAGAAGCTCTACGTCGAGCGCGAGTCGATGCAGGCGCGCGGCCTGAGCGAGGACGACCTGATCGTCGACGTCGAGGTGCTGTCGTCTGCCGAGATGGCGGCCTTGATGGCCGAGCAGGACGTGGTGTTGAGTTTCTGAGGGCCCCATGCTGCACATCGTCAACAAGTCGCACCGCCAGACCAGCTCGCTGCAAAGCTGCCTGCGCCTCGCGCAGGACGGCCACGCGCTGCTGCTGACCGAAGACGCCGTCTACGCCGCCACGCGCGGCGGCGCCACCTCGGCCGGCCTGGCCGAGGCCCTTCAGCGGCTGAAGGTCTACGTGCTGAAACCCGACCTCGACGCACGCGGCGTCGCCGGCTCCCTGGTCGACGGCGTCACCGCCGTCGACTACGCCGGCTTCGTCGACCTCGTCGCCGAGCACCCGAACAACCAGACCTGGCTCTGATTCCCCAAGGAGAACGCCATGCCCATCGAAGCCGCCGGCAAGACCTACGAAACCGACGAGGAGGGCTACCTGGTCAACCTCGCCGAATGGAACGAGGACGTGGCCAACGTCATCGCCAAGAGCGAGAACGTCGAGATGACGCCGAGCCACTGGGAAGTCGTGAACTTCCTGCGCGACTACTACAACGAGTACCAGATCGCCCCGGCGGTGCGCGTGCTGACCAAGGCGATCGGCAAGCAGCTCGGGCCGGACAAGGGCAACAGCAAGTACCTCTACGAGCTGTTCCCCTACGGCCCGGCCAAGCAGGCCTGCAAGATCGCCGGCCTGCCCAAGCCCACGGGTTGCGTCTGACCGGCCGGCACGGAGCGCGGAGGCGGTTCGCATGTCGGCTCTCACCATCGCCTACGCGCTGCTGTTCTACGCCGCAGCGGCCGTGCTGGTGGTCGGCCTGGCGCTGCGCATCCGCCTGTACCTGCGCGCCCCGGCGCCGCTGAAGATCCCCACCACGCCGGCGCCGACCACGGGCACCGGCGTGGCCTTGCGCATGGCGCGCGAGGTGCTCTGGTTCGAGAGCCTGTTCAAGTCGAACAAGTGGACCTGGGCCTTCGGCTGGCTGTTCCACGCCGCGCTGCTGCTGGTGCTGCTGCGCCATGTGCGCTACTTCCAGGAGCCGGTGTGGGGCGCGATCGTCTTCGTGCAGCTCTTCGGCACCTATGCCGGCTTCGCGATGGCCGCGGGCCTGGCCGGGCTCTGGGCGCGGCGTTTCCTGGTCGACCGCGTGCGCTACATCTCCACGCCGTCGGACCACCTGCACCTGGCGCTGCTGCTGGCCATCGCCGGCTCGGGCCTGCTGATGCGCTTCGTCGCCCACACCGACATCGTCGCGCTCAAGGCCTTCACGCTCGGCCTGCTGCGCTTCGACTGGCAGCCGCTGCCGGCCGATCCGCTGCTGCTGCTGCACCTCACGCTCGTCGCGCTGCTGATGATCGTGTTCCCGATCAGCAAGCTGCTGCACGCGCCCGGCCTGTTCTTCAGCCCGACGCGCTACCAGGTCGACAACCCGCGCGAGGCGCGCCACGTGGCCGCCTGGGCCGCGGCCCTCGAGAAGTGACGCGATGGCCACCGCCGCCTTCGAGACCCCCAAGCTCAAGCCCTATCCGGTGATCCCACTGGTCGCCGCGGGGGCGATGGCGCACAGCAAGCCCTACGTGGCCAACGCCGCGATCCAGGCCAACATCGGCTTCCCCGGCGAGCTGGCCGAGGGCTGGGAGCAGCGCGCCATCGCGAAGATGGGCGAGCTGCTCGGCAAGTACCGCAGCCTGCAGGTCTACATGGACGCCTGCGTGCACTGCGGCGCCTGCTCCGACAAGTGCCACTACTTCCTCGGCACCGGCGACCCGAAGAACATGCCGGTGGCGCGCCAGGACCTGATGCGCGCCGTCTACCGCCGCTACTTCACCTTCGCGGGCAAGCACTTCCCGAAGCTCGTCGGTGCGGTCGACCTCACGAAGGACGTGCTCGACCAGTGGTACGCCTACTACCACCAGTGCTCCGAGTGCCGCCGCTGCTCGGTGTTCTGCCCCTACGGCATCGACACCGCCGAGATCACCATGGCCGCGCGCGAGATCATGGACTCGGTGGGCATGGGCCAGAAGTACAGCAACGAGATCATCGGCAAGGTCCACCGCATCGGCAACAACCTCGGCCTGCCCGGCCCGGCGCTGGAAGACACGCTGCTCGGGCTGGAGGAAGACGTCAAGGAAGACACCGGCGTCGACGTGCGCTACCCGATGGACGTGCAAGGCGCCGAGGTGCTGCTGGTCACGCCGAGCGCCGACTTCTTCGCCGAGCCGCATGTGGAGAGCCTGATCGGCTACGGCAAGGTGTTCCATGCCGCGGGCATCAGCTGGACGCTGTCCAGCAAGGCCAGCGAGGCCGGCAACTTCGGCATGTTCATCGGCAACTACGAGCAGCTGCGCAAGATCGCGCTGCGCATCCGCGAGGCCGCGCTCGAGCTCGGCGTCAAGCGCATCGTGGTGGGCGAATGCGGCCACGCCTGGCGCGTGGCCTACAGCTTCTGGAACACGCTGGTGGGCATCGGCGCGGGCGGCAGGGACCCGTTCGCCATCCAGCTGCAGAGCCAGCTCGACCCGAGCGTCAAGCAGCCGATGCACATCTGCGAGCTGACCTGGGACCTGATCCAGCGCGGCGCGCTGAAGTTCGACAAAGAGAAGAACGACGACCGCATCGTCACCTTCCACGACTCGTGCAACGTGGCGCGTGCCTCGCGCATGGGCGACGCGCCGGGTGGCCAGTTCACCATCCCGCGCAACATCATCAAGGCGGTGGCCAACCGGTTCCACGACATGGCGCCGGAGACCATCCACGAGAGCACCTTCTGCTGCGGCGGGGGCGGCGGCCTGCTGACCGACGACCTGATCGAGCTGCGCGTCAAGGGCGCGCTGCCACGCATGGAGGCGCTGCAGCAGGTGGTCGACCGGCACGGCGTGAACTTCATGGCCACGATCTGCGCCATCTGCAAGGCGCAGTTCAGCAAGGTGCTGCCGTACTACGGCTTCGACATGAGCATGGTCGGCGGCGTGCACCAGCTGGTGAGCAAGGCCATTCGCCTCGGCGAGCCGCACTGACATCTTTTCGAGGAGACACCATGTCCGGCCCTGCCGATAGCGCGACCGCCAAGCCGCTCACCTTCCGCCGCTTCAAGGACGGCGACGCCAAGGTCAAGCGCTGGCAGGACGAGATCTTCGACGCCGACCACTCGCACAAGTGCCCGACCTACATCCAGAGCACGCCGCCCTGCCAGGGCTCGTGCCCCTCGGGCGAGGACATCCGCGGCTACCTCAACATCGTGCGCGGCATCGAGAAGCCGCCCGCCGGCGTGCCCTGGCAGGAGTACGCCTGGCGCCGCCTGACCGAGGCGAACCCGCTGCCCTCGGTGATGGGCCGCGTGTGCCCGGCGCCCTGCGAATCGGGCTGCAACCGCAACGAGGTGGAAGACTTCGTCGGCATCAACTCGGTCGAGCATTTCCTCGGCGAGTACGCGATCGCGAACAAGCTGCAGTTCAGGAAGCCCGAGAAGCAGACAGGCAAGACGGTCGCGGTGATCGGCGGCGGCCCGGCCGGCCTGTCGGCCGCCTACCAGCTGGCGCGCAAGGGCCACGCGGTGACGATCTTCGACGAGCGCGCCGAACTCGGCGGCATGATGCGCTACGGCATCCCGGGCTTCCGCACCCCGCGCCCGGTGCTCGACGCCGAGATCCAGCGCATCCTCGACCTCGGCGTCACGGCGCGCATGGGCACGCGCATCGGCACCGACATCACGATGGAGCAGATCCGCGCCGAGTTCGACGCGGTGTTCCTCGGCCTCGGGGCGCAGGCCGGCCGGCCGCTGCCGGTGGAAGGCTCGGACGCACCCAACGTCGTCACCGCCACCGCGTTCCTCAAGGCCTTCAACGACGGCCGCATGCGCCATGTCGGCAAGCGCGTTGTGGTGGTCGGCGGGGGCGACACCTCGATCGACGTGGCCACCGTGGCGCGGCGCCTCGGCCACATCGAGAAGGTCAACGAGAGCGACCGGCCGGAGAACGCCATCGCCGGCGTGGTGGCGCACGACGTGGCCGCCGTGTCGGCGCGCCAGGGCGCCGACGTCACGCTGACCTCGATCTTCGCGATCGACAAGATGCAGGCCAGCCGCCACGAGGTGGAACATGCGCTGGCCGAAGGCATCGCGATCCGCGGCGGCTACGCACCGGTGGCGGTGATCCGCGACGCGAGCGGCCGCGCCACCGCGCTGCGCGTGATCCGCTGCGAGGCGAAGGTTGCCGGCGGCCGGCTCGAAATCAAGAACATCGAGGGCACCGAGGAAGACCTCGAGGCCGACCTGATCGTCTCGGCGATCGGCCAGGCGGTCGACTTCACCGGCCTGGAGTCGCTGAACAACGGCAAGGGCGGCATCGGCGCCGACAAGAACTACCAGGTGCAGGGCCAGCCGGGCCTGTTCGTCGGCGGCGACGTGGTGCGCCCGCACCTGCTGACCACCGCGATCGGCCATGGTGCGATCGCGGCCGACGGCATCGACCGCTTCCTCGCCGGCGAACCGCTCGACAAGCGGCCGAAGATCGACGTGCACACCTGGGATCTCAAGCGCAAGCTGGTCGAGAAGGGGCTGACGCTCAGCGAGGTGCACGAGCCGATCCGCGGCACGGATGCCAGCACGGCGGCGATCCACAACTTCGACAACCGCTCCGACCGCTACGTGATCCCGCACGAGGAGCTATTCCTCGGCCACTTCCCGTACTCCGCGCGGCACAAGCGCAAGATCGTCACGCTCACGGCCGAGCAGGCACTGAACAACTTCGAGGAGCGTGTGCTGCCGCTCAGCGAAGCCGAGGCGCAGGCCGAGGCCAAGCGCTGCATGAGCTGCGGGCTGTGTTTCGAGTGCGACAACTGCGTCGTCTACTGCCCGCAGACGGCGGTGTTCAAGGTGCCCAAGTCCAAGGCCACCACCGGCCGCTACGTGGACACCGACTACAGCAAGTGCGTCGGCTGCCACATCTGCAAGGACGTGTGCCCCACGGGGTACATCCAGATGGGCCTGGGGGAGTGAGACGGTGCGTTGCAGCCTGCCATGCCATCTCATGCGCCATCCGCTGGCGCTGGCATTGGCGCTCGTGCTGCTGATCGCCGCCACCGCGGCGCTGGCCGGCGAGCCTGCGGGCCGCACGCCGCGGCCCGCCATCGAGCCGGCGAAGGCCGGCACGCAGTGCGTGGCGCCGCCCGAGGTGATGCGGCGCGAGCACCCGACCCTGCTCAAGCACCAGCGCGACGTGACGGTGCACCGCGGCGTGCGCGAGGCGCGCGACAGCCTGCAGGGCTGCGTGGGCTGCCACGCCAGTGCCGCCACCGGCAGCGTGGCGCAGGCGAAGACCGATTTCTGCAGCAGCTGCCACGCCTACGCGGCCGTGCAGATCGACTGCTTCGAATGCCACGCCAGCCGCCCGGCGCAGGCGGTGGCGCGCCAGCCATGACCACCGGCTCGACCGAAGCGCTCGCCGGACGGCGCAAGTTCCTCGGCCTGGCCGCCGCCGGTGCAGGCGGCGTGCTGCTCGCGCCGGGCATCCACCTGATCGAGGTCGCGCAGGCGGCCACGCCGGCCGTCAGCGCGAAGGTGCGCTGGGGCCTGCTGATCGACACCACGAAATGCAGCAGCGGCTGCACCGATTGCGTGGCCGCCTGCAACGCCGAGAACGGGCTCGACCCGCGCCCCTCACCGACTTCGGCGCAATGGATCCGCAAGGTCGAGATCAAGGAGATCGGCACCGGCCGCAGCGCCTCGCTGCCGGTGATGTGCCAGCACTGTGCCGAGCCGCCCTGTGTCGACGTCTGCCCGACTGGCGCCTCGTTCAAGCGCGCCGACGGCATCGTGCTGGTCGACCGGCATGCCTGCATCGGCTGCCGCTACTGCGTGATGGCCTGCCCGTACAAGGCGCGCAGCTTCGTGCACGAGCCGGTGACGAACCAGAAGCCCGAGGTGCCGCGCGGCAAGGGCTGCGTCGAGGGCTGCACCTTGTGCGTGCACCGCGTCGACCGCGGCGGCTCGCCCGCCTGCGTCGAGGCCTGCGCCAAGGCCGGCCACCACGCGATGCTGTTCGGCGACCTGAACGATCCGCAGAGTGCGATCTCGACGCGTATCCGCGAGGTCGCGACGCGCCAGCTGCGCGCCGACCTGAAGCTCGATCCGGGCGTGCGCTACCAGGGGCTGTGACCATGCCGGGCGAACACTTTCAGCGCATCGAGCCGCGTGCCTTCTGGGCGCTGTTGGCCCTCGGCGGCGCGGTCACGCTCGCCGGTCTCTACGCCGCCCACACGATGGAACTGCACGGCCACGCCATCACCGGCATGACGAACCAGGTGGTCTGGGGCCTGCCGCACGTCTTCGCGATCTTCATGATCGTGGCCGCCTCGGGCGTGCTGAACGTCGCCTCGATCGGCTCGGTGTTCGGCCAGAGCGCCTACAAGCCGCGCGCGCCGCTGTCGGGCCTGCTGTCGCTCGCGCTGCTGGCCGGCGGCCTGATGGTGCTGATGCTCGACCTCGGCCGCCCGGAGCGCGTGATCGTCGCGGCGACGCACTACAACTTCTCGTCGGTGTTCGCCTGGAACGTGTTCCTCTACTCGGGCATGGCGGCCATCGTCGGCATTTACCTGTGGACGATGTTCGAGCGGCGCATGAACCGCTTCTCGAAGGCGGCCGGCATCGCGGCACTGCTGTGGCGCTTCGCGCTGACCACCGGCACCGGCTCGATCTTCGGCTTCCTCGTGGCGCGCCAGGCCTACCAGTCGGCCGTGCTCGCGCCGCTGTTCATCGTGCTCTCGTTCGCCTGGGGGCTGGCGGTGTTCCTGATCGTGCAGTCGACCATGTACGCCTGGAACGGCCAGGCGCTGCCCGAGGTGGTGCGCGCCCGCATGGCGCGGCTGCTCGGCGTGTTCGTCGCCGCGTCGCTCTACCTGGTGGCCGTGTACCACCTCACCAACCTGTACTTCGCGAAGCAGGGCGCGTTCGAGGCCTTCATCCTGCTCGGCCGCGGCGATGCGCTGGGCCTGTACCCGGCGCTGTTCTGGGGCGGCTACGTGCTGCTGGGTGCCGTGCTGCCGATGGCGCTGCTGTTCCATCCGCGTGGCGTCGGCCCGAACGCGATGCTGCTGGCCAGCGGCATGGTGGTGGCCGGTGCGTTCGCGCTGCTGTTCGTCTTCATCGTCGGCGGGCAGTCGTTCCCGCTCGAGATCTTCCCGGGCCACGAGGTGACGAGCAGCTTCGCCGACGGCGCGGTGGAGCTCTACACCCCGCGCGGGCCCGAGTGGCTGCTCGGCTTCGGCGGCCTGGGCGCGGCCTTCGTGCTGACGCTGATCGGCGTGCGCGCGCTCGACGTGCTGCCGCACGACGAGGGGCTGACATGAACCCGGCGCTGCTCGTTTCCGCCGCCCACAAGAGCTCGGGCAAGACGACGCTGACGCTCGGCCTGGCCGCTGCGCTGGCCGCGCGTGGCGAGGTGGTGCAGCCGTACAAGAAGGGCCCGGACTACATCGACCCGATGTGGCTCACGCTCGCCGCCGGCCGCGCCTGCGTCAACCTCGACCCGCAGCTGATGGGCTGGGACGAGATCGCCGCCCTGTTCGCGCAGCGCCTGCGCGGCGCGACGCTCGGCCTGGTGGAGGGCAACAAGGGCCTGTACGACGGCCTGGCGCTGGACGGCAGCAACAGCAACGCGGCGCTCGCGGCGCGGCTCGGCCTGCCGGTGCTGCTGGTGCTCGACGCACGCGGCATGACCCGCGGCATCGCCCCGCTGATCCTCGGCTACCAGGCCTTCGACCGCGACATCCGCATCGGCGGCGTGATCCTGAACCAGGTCGGCGGCAGCCGCCACGAGGCCAAGCTGCGCAGCGTGATCGAGCACTACACCGACGTGCCGGTGCTCGGCGCGGTGCCGCAGGACGAGGCGCTCGCGCTGCCTGAGCGCCACCTCGGCCTGATGCCCGAGCGCGAGCTGGGCGACGCCGCGCAGCGCGTTCGTGCGATGGGCGAGCGCATCGCCGGTTGTGTCGACCTGGCGCGGGTGCGCGACCTGGCCGCCTCGCGCCGCTACGAGGACGTGGCCGCGCCGGTTGCCGACGCCACGCTGCGCCCGGCCGCCGAGCCGCTGCGCATCGGCATCGCGCGCGACAAGGCCTTCGGCTTCTACTACCCCGACGACCTGGAGGCCCTGCAGGCCGAGGGCGCCGAGCTGGTGCCCTTCGACACGCTGGCCGACCGCCACCTGCCGCCGGCGCTGGACGGCCTGTTCATCGGCGGCGGCTTCCCCGAGCTGTTCATGGACGAGCTGGAGGCCAACGCGGCGCTGCGCGGCGCGCTGCAGCGCGCCATCGTCGACGGGCTGCCGGTCTACGCCGAATGCGGCGGCCTGATGTACCTGGCGCGCTCGATCGACTGGAACGGACGCCGCGCGCAGATGGTCGGCGTGATCCCGGGCGACGTGGTGATGTGCAAGCGCCCGGTGGGGCGCGGCTACGTGCGCGTGGAGGAGACCGCCGAGTTTCCCTGGCAGAGCGAGCACGACGAGCCGATGCTGCGCCAGGGGCACGAGTTCCACCACTCGCGGCTCGAGAATCTCGATCCGTCGGTGAGCTTCGCCTACCGCGTGCAGCGCGGCCACGGCATCGACGGCTGGCACGACGGCGTGCTGGTGCACCGCGTGCTGGCCAGCTACACCCACCTGCGCCACAGCGGCGGCACCGACTGGCCGCGCCGCTTCGTGGCCCACCTGCGGCGCCTGCGCGCCGAGGACCGTGCGGCCGAGGCGCCGCGCCAACGTGTCGGAGGAGCGGCATGGTCAACACCCTGAATGACACCGTGCGCGTCGGCGACCGCCTGATCAACGTCGATTCGGAAGGTTACCTGCGCCACCTCGGCGACTGGTCGGAGGACTTCGCCCGCGCGCTCGCCGAGCGCGAGGGCCTGGTGCTGACCGAGGCGCACTGGGAGCTGATCCGCTTCCTGCGCGCGTACTGGGCCGAGCACGGCGTGCAGCCGCAGGTGCGCGTGATGATCCGCCACTTCAGCGAGCGCTGGGGCGCCGAGCGCGGCAGCAACCACCACCTGCACGAGATGTTCCCGCGCGGCGGGCCGCAGAAGCAGGGCAACCGCCTGGCCGGCCTGCTGCGCACCAAGGGCGAACACTGAAGGAGACCCGGCCCATGTTCACGCTCACTCCTCCTGCCGCGGCACGCATCCGCCAGGCCGCCGTCGAAGGCGACATGGCGGAGCTCGCGCTGCGCGTGGCCGCGCGCCGCGAGCCCGACGGCTCGATCACCTACGGCATGGGTTTCGACGAGCCCGGCGACGGGGAGCAGCCCGCGCTGCTGAGCGACGGCGTGACCGTGCTGATCGCGAGCGCCTCCCGGCCGCTGCTGCAGGACACCGAGCTCGATTTTGTCGAGCTCGAGCCCGGCCAGTTCGGATTCGTCTTCGTGCCCCAGGCGGCACCCCGGCGCGGCGGCTGCGGCAGCTGTGGCGGCGGCAGCTGCGGCACCTGCTGAGCCCCCTTCGAGGACGCAACGCCATGAACGCCCGCATTCGCTTCCCCCGCGCCCTGTTCGACACCGCGCGCGTGCCGCGCCCCGGCAAGGTCTACCTGGTCGGCGCCGGCCCGGGCGACCCGGAGCTGCTCACCGTGAAGGCGGCGCGCCTGCTCGCCAGCGCGGACGTGGTGGTGATCGACCACCTGGTCTCGCCGCCGGTGCTCGCGCTGATCGGCCCGCAGGCCGAGCGCATCCACGCCGGCAAACAGCGCAACCACCACACGCTCAGGCAGCACGAGATCAACGCGCTGCTGGTGACGCTGGCGCGCCAGGGCCGGCAGGTGGTGCGCCTGAAGGGCGGCGACCCGTTCGTGTTCGGCCGCGGTGGCGAGGAGATGCAGGAGCTGGTGGCCGCAGGCATCGAGTTCGAGGTGGTGCCGGGCATCACCGCCGCGTGCGGCGTGTCGGCCTACGCCGGCATCCCGCTGACGCACCGCGACCATGCGCAGAGCTGCACGCTCGTCACCGGCCACCTGAAGGACGGCAGCGCCGAGCTCGACTGGGCCGGCCTGGCCCGGCCGCGCCAGACGGTGGTGATCTACATGGGGCTGACCGCGCTGGCGCAGATCTGCTCGAAGCTGATCGAGCACGGCCTCGCGCCGACGCACCCGGCCGCGGTGGTGCAGCAGGGAACGACGGCGGCGCAGCGGGTCGTCACCGGCACGCTGGCCGACCTGCCGCAGCGCGTGGCCGAGGCCGGGCTGGAATCGCCCTGCCTGACGATCGTCGGCGAGGTGGTCAAGCTGCGCGCGATGCTCGACTGGTACGGCGTGCAGCCGGCCACGCTGCCAGCGCCGGCGTCACTCAGCGCGGCGTACGCCTAGCGTCGCCGGGCGCCCTCGACCAGGCTGGTGTGCCCCGGCGCGGCGACACGCTGCTCGACCGCGAACACCGCCGCCTCGACGCGCGAGTTCAGGTTCAGCTTGGTGAGGATGTGCCGCACGTGCAGCTTCACGGTGTCGTGGCTGATGTCGAGCGCGCGTGCGATGGTCTTGTTGCTCTCGCCGCGCGCCAGGTGCTCGAGGATCTCGCGCTCGCGCTCGGTCAGGCTGGCCAGCAGGTCGCGCCGCTCGCCCTCCCCGGCGCCGGCCTGCAGCATGTGCGCCAGCTTGAGCGTGAGCGCCGGCGCCACCACCAGCTCGCCGCGTGCGGCGCGTCCGATCGAGGCGATCACCTCCTCGGGCTCCATGTCCTTGAGCAGGTAGCCCTTCACGCCGGCGCGCAGCGCGGCGGCGAGGTCGTCCTGCGCGTCGCTCATGGTCAGGATCACCGCCGGCGTCTGCACACCCTCGGCGCGGATGTGGCGCAGCAGGCTCAGGCCGTCGGTGGTGGGCATGCGCAGGTCGAGCACCACCAGGTCGGGCTCGTGCTCGCGCAGCAGCCCGACCACCTGCGTGGGGTCACCCGTCGAGGCGGCCACCCGCATGCCGCCGCGGTGCTGCAGCAGGTCGGTCAGCCCGTTGCGGCACAGCGAATGGTCGTCTACCAGGATGACCGTCAGCACGCGCTCGTCAGCCACGGGAAGCTCCCGCGCCGGCGTTCCAGGCCAGGCGCACGCAGGTGCCGCCGCCCGGCCGCGGGCCGATGGTGAACTCGCCGCCCACGCGCTGGGCGCGTTCGCTCATGATGCCGATGCCGAAGTGCGAGCCCTCGTCGCACTGCTCGTCGGCCGGGCGCGGGCCGACGCCGTCGTCCTCGACACGCAGCTCGAAGCCGACCGGGCCGCCGGCGATGCTCAGCCAGGCGTGGCGCGCCTGCGAGTGGCGCTCGATGTTGGCCAGCGCCTCCTGGACGATGTGGAACACCTCGGTCTGCACCTCGTCCGACAGGCTCAGCGGCAGGCCCGCGTTGGCGTAGTGCAGCTCGATCGTGCTGCGCTCGCGGAAGCGCGCCACCAGGGCCTGCAGCGCATGGGCGAGGCCGCGCGGATCGATGCGCTTGCGGAAGTGCGTGACGATCTCGCGCAGGCTGCCGTGCGCCTCGCCCACGGCCTGGCGCACGTCGGCCAGGTACTTCAGCGCGTGCGCCTCGTCGCACTCGGCCACCGCGTCCTGCAGCAGCGGAAGGCGCATCTTCACGAAGGTCAGCGTCTGCGCGATCGAGTCGTGGATCTCGGCGGCCATCATCTGGCGCTCCTGCATCACGGTGGCGCGCAGGCTCTCCGCCTCCAGGCGCGCGTTGTCGAGCGCGAGGCCGAGCAGTTCGCCGACCGAGCGCAGCAGGGCCATCACCGGCGCCGGCGGCTCCGCGTCGTCGGCGAAGAACAGGTTGTAGACGCCGAGTACGCGGCCGCGGCGCTGCAGCGGCACGGCCAGCAGGCGCAGGCAGGCGCCGCCGAAGAACGCCCCGCCGCCGCGCGCGGCGCAGGCGCGCAGGTCGGACGACCAGACGATGCGCTGCGTGTCGGCGGCGTCGCCGCAGCTGCCGCAGTGGCGGTCGACCGTCGCCTCGCAGCGGTGCACCGCGCCGGGCAGGCCGATCTCGCTGACCAGCTGCAGGCGCTCGCCGGTGTCGCTGAGCAGGCGCACCGCGCCCGCCTGCGCGCCGGCCAGGGCGACCATCGGCTCGAGCAGGCGGTCGAGCAGGCCGCGCAGATCGCGCCCTTCGGCCAGGCCGGCGGCGAGCTGCACGAACAGATCCGCACCGCCGCCGACCGGCGGCGCGGCTCCCGTGTCGGGCCGAGGCGTGACCATGACGCGCGCATCCATCCAGCCGACATTGAAGCGCGTCAAGCGCCGGCTGTCATCGGCATCTACCCCATACCCACCACCGTATCACGTCGCGAGTTGAGGAATCTCAAACGAAAGCATCGCCGCGGGGCCTGCCGAACCGCATTACCCAGATGGGTAGGTGGTCATTACCCGTCCCGGTAATAGACGCTGCCGGGGCGGCCTGCGCCTAATGAAGTCGCTGTCCGGACCGGGTGAATCCGGTGGGCCGCACGACGCCTCCACGATGCCGCCCACCCCTCTCCACGACCCGACGGCCGCGCCGGTGCCCGACGCGCGCACCGAGGTGCGCACGACCACCTGCTACATGTGCGCCTGCCGCTGCGGCATCCGCGTGCACCTGCGCAACGGCGAGGTGCGCTACATCGAGGGCAACCCGGACCACCCGCTGAACAAGGGCGTGATCTGCGCCAAGGGTTCGTCGGGGATCATGAAGCAGTACTCGCCGGCGCGGCTGACCCTGCCGCTCAAGCGCAAGCCCGGCAGCGAGCGCGGCGCGGGCGAGTTCGAGGAGATCTCCTGGGACGAGGCCTTCTCGATGCTCGAGGAGCGCCTGCGTCACCTGCGCGCCACCGACCCGAAGAAGTTCGCCCTGTTCACCGGGCGCGACCAGATGCAGGCGCTGACCGGCCTGTTCGCGCGCCAGTTCGGCACGCCCAACTACGCGGCGCACGGCGGCTTCTGCTCGGTGAACATGGCCGCGGGCATGATCTACACGATCGGCGGCTCGTTCTGGGAGTTCGGCGGGCCCGACCTGGATCGCGCGAAGCTGTTCGTGATGATCGGCACCGCCGAGGACCATCACAGCAACCCGATGAAGGTGGCGCTGGCGAAGTTCAAGCGCCAGGGCGGCAAGTTCATCGCGATCAACCCGATCCGCACCGGCTACGCGGCGATCGCCGACGAGTGGGTGCCGATCAAGCCGGGCACCGACGGGGCGCTGCTGCTGGCGCTGATCCACGAGATCGTGGCGCTCGGCCTGTACGACCGCGAGTTCCTGGCGCGCTACACCAACGCCGGCCAGCTGGTGAACCAGGACGACAAGGGCGACGCCTTCGGCCTGATGCTGCGCAACGCCGAAGGCGACATGGTCAACCCGCTGCGGCCGCACAACTTCTTCTGGTGGGACCGGCTGACGCACCAGCCGGTGGCCGACCACGCCGAGGGCGCCGACCCGGCGCTGCTGGGCCGCTACACGATGCCCGACGGAACACCCGCGGCGCCCGCCTTCCAGCTGCTCGAGGAGCGGGTGCGCGAGTACACGCCGGAATGGGCCGCCGGCATCACCGGCATCCCGGCCGCCACCATCCGGCGCCTGGCGCACGAGATGGGCATCACCGCGCGCGACCAGAAGATCGAGCTGCCGATCGCCTGGACCGACTGCTGGGGCCGGCAGCACGACACCGTGACCGGCAACCCGGTCGCCTTCCACGCGATGCGCGGGCTGGCGGCGCACAGCAACGGCTTCCAGACCATCCGCGCGCTGGCCATCCTGATGAGCCTGCTCGGCACGATCGACCGGCCCGGGGGCTTTCGCCACAAGGCGCCCTACCCGCGCGCGGTGCCGCCGAACGCGCGCCCGCCGAAAGGACCCGAGGCCGTCAAGCCCGACACGCCCTTGAACGGCGCGCCGCTCGGCTGGCCCGAGAGCCCGGACGACCTGTTCGTCGATGCGCAGGGCGAGCCGGTGCGCATCGACAAGGGCTTCAGCTGGGAGCACCCACTGTCGGCGCACGGGCTGATGCACAACGTCATCACCAACGCCTGGCGCGGCGATCCGTACCGCATCGACACGCTGCTGATCTTCATGGCCAACATGGCCTGGAACTCGACGATGAACACGTCCGAGGTCCGGAAGATGCTCAACGACAAGGACGAGAAGGGCGAATACAAGATCCCGTTCCTGGTCGTCTGCGATGCCTTCCACTCGGAGATGACGGCGTTTGCCGACCTGCTGCTGCCCGACACCACCTACCTCGAGCGGCACGACTGCATGTCGATGCTGGACCGGCCGATCAGCGAGTTCGACGGGCCGGTCGACTCGGTGCGCATCCCGGTGCTGCCGCCCACCGGCCAGTGCAAGCCCTTCCAGGAGGTGCTGGTCGAGCTCGCCACGCGGCTGAAGTTCCCGGCCTTCGTCAACGCCGACGGTTCGCGCAAGTTCCGCGACTACCCCGACTTCATCGTCAACTACGAGACGGCGCCGGGCTCGGGCATCGGCTTCCTCGCGGGCTGGCGCGGCAAGGGCGGCGAGAAGGCGATGCGCGGCGAGCCCAACCCGCGCCAGTGGGAGATGTACGCGAAGAACAACTGCGTCTTCCAGCACCACCTGCTGCCTTCGCTGCAGTACATGCGCAACTGGAACCAGGGCTACATGGACTGGGCGCAGCAGGCCGGCCTGCGGCGCGACCGCGATCCGATCGTCATCCACCTGTACTCGGAGTTCCTGCAGCGCTTCCGCCTCGCGGCGCAGGGCCGCCACAAGGGCAAGCAGCCGCCCGAGCGGCTGAAGCAGCGCGTGGCGACCTACTTCGACCCGCTGCCCTTCTTCTACGCACCGCTCGAGCAGCAGGCCACCGACACGCAGACCTACCCGCTCAACGCGGTGACGCAGCGGCCGATGGCGATGTACCACTCGTGGGATTCGCAGAACGCCTGGCTGCGCCAGATCCACACCCACAACTTCCTGTTCGTCAACACGCGCACGGCGCTGGCCGCGGGCATCGCCGACGGCGCCTGGATGTGGGTCGAGTCGCCCTGGGGCAAGGTGCGCTGCCTCGCCCGCCACAGCGAGGCCGTCGAGCCCGGCACGGTGTGGACCTGGAACGCGATCGGCAAGCAGCGCGGCGCCTGGCACCTGGACGCCGGCGCGAACGAGTCGCGCCGCGGCTTCCTGCTCAACCACCTGATCAGCGAAGAGCTGCCCGACGGTGCGAACGGCAGGCTGTCGAACTCCGACCCGATCACCGGCCAGGCCGCCTGGTACGACGTGCGGGTGCGCATCTACCCGGCCTCGCCCGAGGAGCCGGCCGAGAGCTGGCCGCAGTTCGAGGCGATGCAGCCGGTGCCGGGCATGCCCGCGCAGCCCAGGCGGCGCGGCTGGATGGCGGGGCGCAAGAAGGGGTCGACATGACGCAACTGGCGTTGGTCATCGACCTGAACGTCTGCGTCGGCTGCCATGCCTGCGTGACGAGCTGCAAGCAGTGGAACACCTCGGGTTCGGCCGGCCCGCTGACCGACGACCTGCCCTATGGCGAGGATCCGACCGGCACCTTCTTCAACCGCGTGCAGACCTTCGAGGTCGGCCAGTTCCCCCACACGCAGACGGTGCACTTCCCGAAAAGCTGCCTGCACTGCGAGGACCCGCCCTGCGTGCCGGTGTGCCCGACCGGCGCGAGCTACAAGCGCGCCGAGGACGGCATCGTACTGGTGGACTACGACAAGTGCATCGGCTGCAAGTACTGCAGCTGGGCCTGCCCCTATGGCGCGCGCGAGCTCGACGAGGAGCGCCAGGTGATGACCAAGTGCACGCTGTGCGTGGACCGCGTCACCGACAAGAGCCTGCCCGAGGCGCAGCGCAAGCCGGCCTGCGTGCTGGCCTGCCCGTCCAACGCCCGGCTGTTCGGCGACATCCACGACCCCTGCTCGAGCGTCTCGGTGGCGATCAACGAACGCGCCGGCTACCAGCTCATGCCCGAATGGGGCACACGCCCGGCCAACCACTACCTGCCGCGCCGCCGCACCCAGATCACGCTGCACGCCGAGGACCTGCAGCGCCAGGACAACCCGCTCAAGCTCGACGGCAAGCAGCCGGAAGCCCCGCACCTCGAACCCGGGCGCGAGGACTACGCGACATGAATCCGGCCCTGTCGGTGATCTTCCTGACCGTGCTGATCGGCGCCGGCCAGGGCTTGTTCCTCGCGCTCTTCGGCTGCGAGCTGGCGGGCTTCGGCACGAGCGCCGACGAGCGGCTCACGCTCGCGCTGGGCGCGGGCCTTGCACTGGTGCTCACCGGCCTGGGCCTGGTGGCCTCGTTCTTCCACCTCGGCCACCCCGAGCGCGCCTGGCGCGCGGCGGCGATGTGGCGCACCTCCTGGCTGTCGCGCGAGGTGATCGCGCTGCCCGCCGTCATGGCGGCCTGCGCGGCCTGGGGCGGCGCACAGGCCCTCGGCCTGCCCGGCACGCGGGCCATCGGCGCCGTCGCGGCGCTGCTCTGCCTGGCGCTGTTCGTCTGCACCGGCATGGTCTACGCGTCGATCCGCTTTCTGCAGGAATGGGCCAGCCCGCTGACCTTGCTGAACTACACGCTGATCGGCTGCGCCTCGGGCAGCACGCTGGCCGCGCTGCTGGCCAGCCTGCGCGCGCCCGCGCTCGCGCCGACGCTCGCGCTGGCCGCGCTGGGGCTGACGCTGGCGGCACTGGCCGGGCGCGCCGCCGCGCTGCGGCGCAACGCGCGGCTCAAGCCGCGCTCGACGCTGGGCAGCGCGATCGGCATCAAGCACCCGGCGATCCGCCAGCGCGCGCAGGGCTTCATGGGCGGCTCGTTCAACACACGCGAGTTCTTCCATGGCCGCAGCGCCGGTGCGCTGCGCAACGTGAAGTGGTTCTTCCTGGCCGCGGGCTTCGCCGCGCCGGCGCTGCTGCTGGCGCTGGCGCCGGCCTCGCCGGGCGTGCTGCTGCTGGGGGTGGTGCTGCAGTCGGCCGGGCTGCTGGCCGAGCGCTGGTTCTTCTTCGCGCAGGCCAACCACCCGCAGAACCTCTACTACCAGGCGGTGTCGTGACACGCACACGCACCGCCTCACTCGCCGCGCTGCTGCTGGCCCTGGCCGCCGCGCCGGCACATGCCGCTGCCGGCGCGGCCGGCGCCGGCATGCCCTGGTGGGGCTGGCCGCTGGCGCTGTTCCTGGCCTGCTTCGTGATGGGCATCGTGGCGGTGCCCGCGGGCATCGGCGGCGGCACGCTGTTCGTGCCGATCGTCGGCGGCTTCTTCCCCTTCCACCTCGACTTCGTGCGCGGCGCCGGCCTGCTGGTGGCGCTGGCCAGCGCGCTGGCCGCCGCGCCGGTGCTGCTGCGCGGCGGGCTGGCCAGCCTGCGCCTGGCCCTGCCGCTGGCGCTGCTGGCCTCGGCCAGCTCGATCGGCGGTGCCCTGCTCGGGCTGGCGCTGCCGGTGGCGGTGGTGCAGACCACGCTCGGCCTGATCGTGCTGGGCATCGTGGCGCTGATGGCCGTCTCCCGCAAGGCCGAGTTCCCGGTCGTGGCGGCGCCGGACCGCCTGTCCGCCGCGCTCGCGCTGCACGGCGTGTTCGTCGACGGCGCCACGCGCAACCGGGTCGACTGGCAGGTGCACCGCACGCTGCCGGGCCTCGTGGTGTTCCTCGGCATCGGCGTGCTGGCCGGCATGTTCGGCATCGGCGCGGGCTGGGCCAACGTGCCGGCACTCAACCTGCTGATGGGCGCGCCGCTGAAGGTCTCCGCCGGCACCTCCGGGCTGGTGCTGTCGCTGGTCGATTCGTCGGCCGCCTGGGTGTACGTCAACAAGGGCGCGGTGCTGCCGATGATCGCCGTGCCCTCGGTGGTGGGCATGATGCTCGGCGCCCGCATCGGCGCGCGCCTGCTGGACGTGCTGCGCGGTGCGGTGATCCGCCGCCTGGTGATCGGCGTGCTGCTGTTCGCCGGCGCGCGCGCGCTGCTCAAGGGCACGGGGGTGTGGCCGTGAAGCGGGTCGAGCCCGGCGCGCTGCAGGTCGATCCGCGCAGCGTGGTGCAGCCGCCGGAGCAGCTGCGCTACGCACGCTGGCTCGAGGCGGGCACAAGGGTCGGCCTGGCCGCGCTGGTGCTGATCTTCCTCGCCTACGGCCTGGGCCTGAGCGAGCCGCACGTGCCGCATTCGCGCCTGCCCGAGGTGTGGAACCTGCCGGTCTCGCAGTTCCTCGTGGCCACCGGCCTGCCCTCGGGCTGGGGCTGGGTGGCGCATGCGCACCGCGGCGACATCGCCAACCTGGTCGGCATCGGGCTGCTCACCGGCGCCTCGCTGCTGGCGCTGCTGGCGCTGCTGCCGCTGTACCTGCGGCGCGGCGATCGGGTCTACGCCGCGCTGTGCCTGGCCGAGGCCGCGGTGCTGCTGCTGGCCGCGTCCGGCGTTCTCACCGCCGGGCATTGACGGCCATGGCCCACGCCTTCACCCGGCTGCTGCTGGCCACCGAACATTCGGAGCACGACACCGGCGCCGAGGCGCTCGCCTTCGCACTGGCGTGCCGCTGCAGCCTGCCGCTGGCCGCGGTGCTGCCCATTCTCAGCAACCCCGAGTACGAGGCGCTCGCCCCGCAGCTCGCAGCGCACGCCGAGGCCCAGGCCGGCGCGCGCCTGCAGGCGCTGCAGGCGGACGCACAGCGCGCCGGCGTGGCGCTCGAGCTGCAGGCGCGGCGCGGGCCGGAGCCCTGGGTCGAGATCGTCGAGGAGGCGCGGCGCCTGGCCAGCGAGCTGATCGTGATCCGGCGCCGCGGCCGGCGCGGCCTGCTGGCCAACCTGCTGGTCGGCGAGATGGTGCGCAACGTCGTCGCGCACGGCCCCTGCAGCGTGCTGGTGGTGCCGCGCGCCGCGCAGATGTGGCAGCGCCGCGTGCTGGTGTCGCTCGACCCGGCCAGCCCCGACATGACGCCGGTGTGCACGGCCGCAGCGATCGCCGCCGACTGCGGCCTGCCGCTGTCGGTGCTGGCGGTCGCCGGGCCGGCCGCGGAGGCGATGCAACACGCCGAGCGCGCGCTGCAGCAGGCCTGGTCGGCGGCGCGCGGCTTCGGCGTCGCAATCGACGCGGCCACGCGCGTCGGCCGGCCGCACGAGCAGGTGGTCGCCGGCGCGAAGCAGCTCGGCGCCGACCTGCTGGTGATCGGCCGCCACGGCAGCGACAGCCTGGCCCGCGCGTGGCTGGGCGGCGTGGCGCAGAAGGTCATCGGCCTGGCCGAGCAGCCGGTGCTGGTGTGCGTCACCCCCTCGCCTCCCTCCACAGGACCCCGGACATGAGCGACGCCCTCGCCTACCTCGTCAAAGCCCGCCCCGATGCGCTGGGCCACTACTTCAAGTTCCTGAAGGAGTGCGGCAAGCACCTCGACCCGAAGACCCGCCACCTGATCTCGGTGATCACCAAGGTGCACGCGCAGACCGAGCGCGGCTTCAAGCAGTACGTCAACCGCGCGCTGCGCGAGGGCTGCACGCCGATGGAGGTGCTGGACGCGCTGCTGATGGCCTTCCCGGCCCTCGGGCTGGCGAAGATCGTCTGGGCCGCCGACCTGATCCTCGCGATGAACCTGCCGGGCTTCAGCCCGGAGGCGCTGCACGGCGAATCGAGCTGGCACGACCTGCTCGGTGCCGACGAGCTGGCCCCCGGCCAGACCCGGCGCGTCGAGTGCGACGGGCGCGCCGTGTTCGTGCATCGCGACGGCGAGCAATGGCACGTCTGGGACAGCCGCTGCCCGCACCAGACCACCGACATCCCGCACCTCGCGCTGCAGGGCACGCGGCTCACCTGCCCGAAGCACGAGTGGGCCTTCGACATCCGCAGCGGCCAGTGCGTCGCCAAGGGCGACACGCCGCTGACGCGCTGGGAAAGCCGCGTCGAGGGCGGCCGCGTGCAGGCGCGCTGGTAGCCCGACCCGATTTCCCGCGACCGACCCGACACCGACCACGACAACAGGAGACACACCATGACCCGCCTTCGTTTCGCGCCCGCCGCGCTCGCCCTCGCGGCGGCGCTGGCCGCCGGCCCGGCACTCGCCACCAACGGCTACTTCCCGCACGGCTACGGCATCCGCGCCAAGGGCATGGGCGGGGCCTCGGTCGCGATGACCGAGGACGCGATGGGCGGCGCCAACAACCCGGCCAGCATGGTCTGGGCCGGCGCGCGCCTGGACCTCGGCGTCGACCTGTTCTCGCCGCGGCGCGACGCGCAGCGCAGCGGCGCCGGCGTCGCCTCGCTGAACGGCTCGGTGGACAGCGACAGCCGCTACTTCTACGTGCCCGAGCTCGGCTACAACCACCTGCTCGGCAGCGACCTGTCGCTGGGCGTCACGGTGTACGGCAACGGCGGCATGAACACCGACTACCCGCAGGGCCCGTTCCAGTGCCCGAACAGCCCGACCACCGTGGCACCGGGCAACATGCTGTGCGGCGCCGGCGGGCTCGGGGTGGACCTGATGCAGCTGGTCGTCGCGCCGACCGTGTCGTACAAGCTCAACCCGAACCACTCGGTCGGCGTGTCGCTGCTGCTGGGTTACCAGCAGTTCGAGGCCCACGGCCTGCAGGCCTTCGAGAACATCCCGAACTTCAGCAGCGCGCCGGGCAGCGTCACCAACCGCGGCTACTCGCGCTCGCACGGCTTCGGGGTGCGGCTGGGTTACCTGGGCCGGCCGATCGACTCGCTGACGATCGGCGCCGCCTACGCGCCGAAGATGAACATGAGCGCCTTCGACGAGTACAAGGGCCTGTTCGCCGGGGGCGGCGACTTCGATATCCCGGCGCATTACGCGATCGGGCTGGCCTTCACGCCGACGCCGGCACTGACCGTCGCGCTCGACTACCAGCGCATCGAGTACAGCGGCGTGCCCTCGGTGGGCCGCGCCAGCCTGCCGCAAGGCCAGCTGGGCGCCGCCAACGGGCCCGGCTTCGGCTGGAAGGACATCGACGTGTTCAAGCTCGGCGTGCAGTGGCGCGCCAGCCCGGCCTGGACGCTGCGCGCCGGGGTGAACCACGGCGACAACCCGATCGATGCCGCCGACGTGACCTTCAACATCCTCGCGCCGGGCGTGATGACCACGCACTACACGGCCGGCTTCAGCTGGGCCATGGACCCGGCCAACGAGCTGACGGCGGCCTTCATGTATGCGCCACGTCAAAGCGTGAGCGGCACCTCGCTGTTCAATCAGCTCATGGGCGCGGGCGCGGGCGGCGACGAGAAGATCAGCATGCGGCAGTACTCGATCGGCGTGGCCTGGAGCCGCAAGTTCTGAACACGCCGCCCGGCAGCGGGCAAGGAGACACCAAGTGGCACACATCGTGATCATGGGCGCCGGCCTGGGCGGCATGCCCGCCGCCTACGAACTGCGGGCCCTGCTGGGCGCGGAACACCAGGTGACGGTGGTGAACCCGAGCGACACCTTCCAGTTCACGCCGTCCAACCCCTGGGTGGCGGTAGGCTGGCGCGAGCGGTCGGTGGTCACGCTGCCGATCGCGCCGATGCTCGAGCGCAAGGGCATCCGCTTCGTCGCCAGCGGTGCCTCGGCGATCGACCCGGCGGCCAACCGCGTGACGCTCGAGAACGGCCAGGCGCTGGACTACGACTACCTGGTCATCACCACCGGCCCGAAGCTCTCGTTCGACGAGGTGCCCGGCGCCGGGCCGCACGGCGGCCACACGCACTCGGTGTGCACGGTCGGCCATGCCGAGGCGTTCTGGGCCGACTACCAGAAGTTCCTCGAGGCGCCCGGGCCCATCGTCGTCGGCGCGATGCCGGGCGCGAGCTGCTTCGGCCCGGCCTACGAGTTCGCCTTCATCCTCGACGCCGACCTGCGCCGCCGCAAGCTGCGCCACAAGGTGCCGATGACCTTCGTCACCGCCGAGCCCTACATCGGCCACCTCGGCCTGGGCGGCGTGGGCGACAGCAAGTCGATGCTCGAGAGCGAGCTGCGCGGCCACGACATCAAGTGGATCACCAGCGCCAAGACGAGCAAGGTCGAGCCCGGCAAGCTGTTCACGACGCAGCTCGACGACCTCGGCAACGTGGTCAAGGAGCACGAGGTGCCGTTCAAGCTGGCGATGATGCTGCCGGCCTTCAAGGGCGTGGACGCGGTGGCCGCGGTGCCCGAGCTGTGCAACCCGCGCGGCTTCGTGCTGATCGACGAGTTCCAGCGCAGCAAGAAGTACCGCAACATCTTCTCGGCCGGCGTGTGCGTGGCGATCCCGCCGGTGGAGGTCACGCCGGTGCCCAGCGGCGCGCCCAAGACCGGCTACATGATCGAGACCATGGTCACGGCGATCGCGCACAACATCGCCGACGAGCTGGCCGGCAAGCCGGCCACCGCCAAGGGCACCTGGAACGCGATCTGCCTGGCCGACATGGGCGACACCGGCGCGGCCTTCGTCGCGCTGCCGCAGATCCCGCCGCGCAACGTGAACTGGTTCAAGAAGGGCAAGTGGGTGCACTACGCCAAGATCGCCTTCGAGAAGTACTTCATGCGCAAGATGAAGACCGGCAACTCAGACCCGGTGTACGAGAAGTACGTGCTCAAGGCGCTGGGCATCGTGCGCCTGGCCGACCGCGGCTAGACTGGCCGGCAAGTCGGCAGGCCCGCGGCGGCCTGTGCAGGAGGTTCGATGTTCCGGCTCGCCCTCGGTGTCGCGCTGCTCGTGTCGGCCCTGGCCGCGCCGGGCGTCCGGGCGGCGGACCTGGGCGTCGACGAGTTGCGCGGCCGGCTCGCCCGGGCCACGGCCGCCGAACCGCTGGTGCTCGACGGCAAGGACCTGTCCGACCTGGACCTGAGCGGCCTCGACCTGCGTCACACGCGCCTGCGCGGCACCAGCCTGTTCGGCGCCCGGCTCGTCGAGGCCGACCTGCGCGGCGTCGATCTCGAAGGCGCCAACCTGAACGGCGCCTGGCTGATGGGCACGGACTTCAGCGGCGCGAACCTGCGCCGCGCCAGCCTGCTGTCGGTGGTGATCCTCGGCGGGGCGGTGAAGAAGATGCCGGTGTTCCGCGCGGCCCGGATGGCCGGGGCGCGCATCATCGCCGACCTGCCCGGCGCCGACCTTGCCGGCGCCGACCTGAGCGGCGCGACGGTGGGTGTCAACATCCGCAACCAGGGCATGGGCCAGATGCGCACCGACCTGTCGGGCGCGCGGCTGGCCGGCGCATCGCTGGCGGGTGCCGACGTCAACCGCACGCTGATGCCCTTCGCCGACCTGCGCGGCGCCGACCTGCGCGGGGCGAACTTCTTCCGGGTGAAGCTGGCCGGCGCCGACCTCACCGGCGCCCAGCTCGCCGGCGCGGACTTCACGGAGGCCGATCTCGATGGCACGATCCTGCGCGAGGTCACCGGCCTCGACCAGGTCCGCGGCCTCGACCGCGCCGAGAACGCCGAACGCAGCATCCGATGAACGACGCCACACCACCCGCCACCACCGCCCCCGGCCTGGAGATCAGCCTGGGTTCGGCCCTGGAACTCTGCAGCCTCGGGCTGGCGACGATGATCGACATCCGCCAGTCCTTCGAGATCGAGCTCAAGGGCGCGATCCCCGGCACCGTGCACGTGCCACTGTTCGAGGTGAAGCGCATGCTCGGCCATGCGCTGAGCGAGGACGAGCAGGACATCCTTGACGCCGGCAGGCCCAAGGACATCGACGTCCAGACCTTCTTCACCACCATCAACCGCCTGCACCACGCGCACGACCACCTGCTGCTGTGCGTCTGCAACAGCGGCCGGCGCAGCCTCGCGGCCGCCGAGCTGCTGCGCTCGCTGGGCTACCCGAAGGCGCTCTCGGTGGCGGGCGGCTTCCTGGCGTGGAAGAAGCTGCAGACCGCTCAGCAGCCCTGAGACGCCGAGGCCTCGGCCGCCAGCATCTCGTCGTACAGCGCCCAGACGGCCAGGGCCTCCTCGGCCGGCAGCACCTGCAGCGCGGTGCCCAGGTGCACCACGAGGTAGTCGCCCGGGCGCACGCCCTGGTCCTGCAGCAGCAGCAGGCTGACCGAACGCTCGCTGCCGCGCGCGTCGCAGCGGGCGCTCAAGCCGTCGACCTCCAGCACGCGCATCGGAATGGCCAGGCACATCGTCTCGCTCCCTCGGTGGGCCGCTGAACGGTAGTGCGCCCCGGGTGCCAAGACCCTGAGCAGCGTCAATGCCAGGTCGTCGGCAAGGCATACCCTGCAGGGCATCGGCATCCACCCCGCGGGGAACCCATGGCGCAGCGCACACCGGGCGTGCTCGTGCTCGGACTCGGCAACCGCCTGCTCGGCGACGACGCGGCCGGGCCGCTGGTGGTGGACGCGCTCGCGGCCGGCGGCGAGCTGCCCGGCGCGTGGCTGCGCGACGGCGGCACGATCGGCCTGAGCCTGCTGCCGGAGATCGAGGACGCGGCGGCGCTGGTGGCCGTCGACGCCGCCGAGCTGGGCGCCGCGCCCGGCAGCGTGCGCGTGTTCGAGGGGGCCGCGATGGACCGCCAGCTCGGCGGGCGCAAGCGCAGCGCCCACGAGGTGGCGCTGTTCGACCTCATGGCCGCGGCCGAGCTGAGCGGCAGCCTGCCGGCGCGCCGCGCGCTGGTGGCGGTGCAGCCGCAGCGCTGCGCGCTGGCACTGGCGCCGACGCCGGCGGTGGCGCAGGCGATCCCGGCGCTGTGCGCGTCGGTGCGCGAACTGGTGGCGCGATGGAGCCGCTGAGGCCCGCGCCGCCGGCCGGCCCGGCCGCACTCGCCGTGCTGCGCGAGGTGGCCCGCCTGCTCGACGGCCTGGCGGCCGACCCGACGCTGGACCACACCATCGACCTGCACAGCCTGCCGCTGGCCGAGGCCGACTGCGCCGCGCTGCGCACGTGGCTCGGCCGCGGCGAGGTCGACGCACGGCTGCAGGCGGCCGGCACGACACAGGTGCAGGAAACGGCCTACGCCGGCGTGTGGTGGGTGCGCCACGGCGACGAGGACGCGCCGGGTGCGCTCGAGCAGATCGTCGTCGCGCGCATTCCGGCGCTGCTGCCGGCCCACCCGGAAGACGTTGTCGCGGCAGCCCGGCGCCTGGCCGACGACCTTCCTGCGCCCACCCCGACCGAGGAGAACGGCGATGGCTGAGACACGCGCTCTGGGCGAACTGCTGCGCGAGCGCGGCGTGTCGCGCCGGGCCCTGCTGAAGTACGCGGGCTGGATCGGCTCGCTGATGGCCCTGCCGCCGGCCCTCGCGCCGGCACTGGCGCAGGGGCTGGCGCAGGCGCGCCGCCAGGCGGTGATCTGGCTCTCGTTCCAGGAGTGCACCGGCTGCACCGAGTCGCTGACACGCAGCTTCAGCCCGACGCTCGAGGAGCTGATCTTCGACTTCATCTCGCTGGACTACCACCACACGCTGCAGGCGGCCTCGGGCGAAGCGGCCGAGGCGGCGCGCCGCCGCTCGATGCAGGAGAACGCGGGCAAGTACATCGTCGTGGTCGACGGCTCGGTGCCGGTGGCCGACGGCGGCGTCTACTCGGTGATCGCCGGCCAGAGCAACCTCGACATGCTGGCCGAGACGGTGGCGCAGGCCGCGGCCGTGGTGGCGGTGGGCACCTGCGCCGCCTACGGCGGGCTGCCCGAGGCCCGACCGAATCCGACCGGCGCGGTGCCGATCGCGCAGCTGGTCAAGGACAAGCCGGTGGTCAACATCCCGGGCTGCCCGCCGCTGCCGCAGGCGCTGGCCGGCACGCTGGTGCACCTGCTGTCCTTCGGCCGGCTGCCCGAGCTCGATGCACTCGGCCGGCCGCGTGCCTTCTTCGGCGAGACCATCCACGACCGCTGCTACCGGCGCCCGTTCTACGAGCGCGGCCTGTTCGCGCACCGCTTCGACGACGAGGGCGCCCGCCAGGGCTGGTGCCTGTACGAGCTGGGCTGCAAGGGCCCGGTGACCTACAACGCCTGCGCCTCGCTGAAGTGGAACGGCGGCGTGTCGTTCCCCATCCAGTCGGGCCATGGCTGCATCGGCTGCTCCGAGCCGCGCTTCTGGGACCGCGGCGGCCTGTACCGGCCACTGCCCGCCGGCACCGCGGACACGCGCAAGGTGATCGGCATTGCCGCGGCGGCCGGCGTCGCGCTCGGTGCCGGCTCGGCGCTGCTGGCGCGCCGGCGCCAGGCGGAACACGCGCGACAGGCCGCGGCCGAGAAGAAGGAGACCTGAGCCATGGACCTGCTCGACTTCGCCCGTGGCCCGGCCCTGACGGCGGCCCTCGCCATCTTCGTGCTCGGCAGCCTGTGGCGCCTGGCCGGCGTGCTGCTGCTGCCGCGCGTGCGCGACCGCTCGCCCGCCCGCGAGGGCGCGCCGCCGCCCCTGCTGGGCGCGCTGGGCACGGTGCTGCGCAAGACGTGGCCGCGGCCCGAGTTCGCGCAGGCCACGCGCTTCATGACGCTCAACAGCTACGTCTTCCACCTCGGGCTGGCGGTGGTGGTGTTCGGGCTCGCGCCGCACATCCTGTTCATCCGCCAGTTGCTCGGGTTGCACTGGCCGGCGCTGCCGAGCAACCTGGTCTACGCCGTGGGCGTGGTGACACTCGCCTCGCTGCTGGCGGTGCTGGTGCGGCGCCTCACGCACCCGGTGATGCGCCTGCTCTCGCATGCCGGCGACTACCTCAGCTGGCTGATGACGGCGCTGCCGGTGGCCACCGGGCTGCTCGCCAGCGCGCACCTCGGCGCGCGCTACGAGACGCTGCTGGCGCTGCACGTGCTGAGCATCGCGGCCTTCCTGATCTGGTTCCCGTTCGGCAAGCTGATGCACGCGGTCCTGTTCGTGTTCTCGCGCGGTGCCACCGGCATGCGCTTCAGCCACCGCGGGGTGAAGGTATGAGCACGCCGGGCCGCTCCCAAGTGCGAATCCCGCAGTGCGTAGCACGGAGGGTAGTCCAGTGAGCACGACCGCCACTGCCAAGCCGGGCTTCGACAGCCAGGGCACGCAGAGCGACGAGCAGCGTGTCGACGCGGCGATGCGCAGCTTCGTGCGCGAGTTCGGCGTGACCGCCGCGCTGCACATGGAAAGCTGCGTGCGCTGCGGCCTGTGCGCCGAGGCCTGCCACTTCCACCTCGTCACGCGCGACCCGAAGTACACGCCGGTGCACAAGCTCGAGCTGTTCCGGCGCGCCTACTTCCGCGAGGCCTCGCCGTTCGCGCCGCTGGTGCGCGCGCTCGGCCTGGTGAAGAAGCCGACCCTCGCCGAACTGCAGCAATGGCAGGAGCTGATCTACGACTCCTGCACGATGTGCGGGCGCTGCACGCTGGCCTGCCCGATGGGCATCGACATCGCCGAGTTGGTGAAGGAGGCGCGCCACGGGCTGTTCAAGGCCGGGCTGATCCCCGAGCGCCTGGCGCTGATGGACCGCACGGCGCGGCAGTGGGGCAGCCCCGCGACGCCGGCCGAGGACCTGCCCGACATCCTGGCCGAGGTGGCGCAGGAGCACGGCGTCGCGATCCCCTGCGATTTGCCGCAGGCCGACGTCCTCGTGACGGCCGCGCCGGCCGAGCTGGGCGACCACACCAAGGCGCTGGCCGACGCGGCGAAGATCCTGAACCGCATCGGCGCGAAATGGACCATGCACCAGGGCGGCTTCGACGCCTCGAACATCGGCTTCAACAACGGCGACCTCGAGCTGCAGGAACGGCTGACCCGCGCGATCGTCGACACCGCGCTGAAGATCGGCGCGAAGACCGTGCTGCTGCCCGAGTGCGGCCATGCCTACGGCGCGGCACGCTGGGAGGCGGCCAGGTGGTACGGCGCCGCGCTGCCGCTGCGCATCATCCACATGACCGAGTTCCTCGACGAGCAGCTCGCGGCCGGCACCATCCGCGTCAAGCCGATCGGCGACTCGGCCACCTTCCACGACCCCTGCCAGATCGTGCGGCGCGGCGGGCTGGAGGCCGCGGCGCGGCGCGTGCTCGCGGCGCTCGGCCTGGAGCTGCGCGAGCTGCAGGACGCCGGCGTGGCTGGCATCTGCTGCGGGGGCGGCGGCGGCGTGGTGTCGAACCTGCGCGCGGCGCCGCTGCGCGCCAAGGTGTTCGAGCTGAAGAAGGCGCAGGTCGAGGCCACCGGCGCGCAGCGCTTCGTCACCAGCTGCGGGCAATGCCGCATCACGCTCGAGCAGGGCGCCAAGGCGGCGCACTGGGAGCGCAAGACCGAGAGCCTGCTCGAGCTCGTCGCCGACAACCTCATCGAGTGAGCACCATGAGCAGACGAATCGTCGTCGACCCCGTCACCCGCATCGAGGGCCACCTGCGCATCGAGGCCGAGACCGCGGCCGACGGCCGCATCACCGGCGCGTGGAGTTCCGGCACGATGGTGCGCGGCATCGAGCTGATCCTCAAGGGCCGCGACCCGCGCGAGGCCTGGGCCTTCGCGCAGCGCATCTGCGGCGTCTGCACGCTGGTGCACGGCATGGCCTCGATCCGCGCGGTGGAGGACGCTCTGCAGTGGCGCATCCCCGCCAACGCGAACCTGATCCGCAACCTGATGGTGGCCGCGCAGCACGTGCACGACCACGTGATGCACTTCTACCACCTGCATGCACTCGACTGGGTCGACGTGGTCTCGGCGCTGCAGGCCGACCCGAAGACGACCTCGGCGCTGGCGCAGTCGATCTCCGGCTGGCCGAAGTCCAGCCCCGGCTACTTCGCCGACACGCAGAAGAAGCTGCGCCAGTTCGTCGAGCAGGGGCAGCTCGGCATCTTCGCCGGCGGCTTCTGGGGCCACCCGGAGTACAAGCTACCGCCCGAGGCCAACCTGATGGCGGTGGCGCATTACCTCGAGGCGCTGGCCTGGCAGCGCGAGGTGGTCAAGCTGCACGCGATCTTCGGCGGCAAGAACCCGCACCCGAACTTCCTGGTCGGCGGCGCGGCCAGCCCGATCAGCGCCGCGCCGGGCAGCGGCGGCGCGGCGGCCACCACGCTGAACGTGGTCACGCTCGGCGAGCTGCGCCAGATCATCCAGTCGATGCGGACCTTCGTCGACCAGGTCTACCTGCCCGACACGCTGGCCATCGCCGGCTTCTACAAGGACTGGTTCGCACGCGGCGAGGGCCTGGGCAACTTCCTCACCGTCGGCGACTTCCCGTCGGCGGGCGGCAACGACCCGTCGAGCTGGCTGATCCCCTCGGGCGTGATCCTCGGCCGCGACCTGCAGGCGATCCAGCCGCTCGACCTGCGCGACCCGCAGCAGGTGCAGGAGTTCGTCGCGCACTCCTGGTACGACTACGCGGGCGGCAAGGCCCAGGGCCTGCACCCGCATGCCGGCGAGACCAAGCTCGCCTACAGCGGGCCCAGGCCGCCCTACGAGCAGCTCGACGTCGAAGGCGGCTACTCGTGGCTGAAGTCGCCGCGCTGGCGCGGCAAGGCGGTGGAGGTGGGGCCGCTGGCGCGCCTGGCGATGCTCTACGCCAAGGGCCACGAGCCGACCCGCGCGCTCGCCGACCAGGCGCTGCGCACGCTCGAGCTGCCGCTGGCGGCGATCTTCTCGACGCTCGGCCGCACGGCCGCACGGGCGATCGAGTCCAAGGTGTTCGCGGACCAGATGCTCGGCTGGCTCGACCAGCTGATCGCCAACATCAAGGCCGGCGAGCTCTCGGTGCACAACGACGCGCTGTGGGAGCCGTCGAGCTGGCCGCGCGAGGCCCGGGGCGTGGGCTTCATGGAGGCGCCGCGCGGCGCGCTGTGCCACTACCTGGTCATCAAGGACGGCCTGANGCTGTGCCACTACCTGGTCATCAAGGACGGCCTGATCGACAACTACCAGGCCGTGGTGCCGAGCACCTGGAACGCCGGCCCGCGCGACGCCGCCGGCCAGCCCGGCGCCTACGAGGCTGCGCTGATGGACCGCCACCACCTGCACGACCCGAAGCAGCCGCTGGAGATCCAGCGCACGGTGCACAGCTTCGACCCCTGCATCGCCTGCGCGGTGCACGTGGTCGACCCGCACGGCGAGGAGCTGACGCAGATCCGGGTGCGCTGAGCGCCGGCCGATGGCGTAGCCTCGCGCGATGCTCTCCTTCTCGCTCGGCCCGCTCGGCCTGCCGGTCGCGCCGGTGCTGCTGCTGGCCGCGCTGGTGCTTGCAGGCTGGGTGGCCGACCGCGGCGCGCCCGGCGAAGCGCCGGGCGCGGCGGTCTACCAGGCCGCGCTCGTCGGCCTGCTGGCGGCCCGCCTGGTGCACCTGGCGCTGCATGCCGAGCTCTACCTCGCCTCGCCGCTGGCGCTGTTCGACCTGCGCGACGGTGGCTGGTCGGCGCCCGCCGGTGCGGCCGCCGGTGCCGCCTGGCTGGCCTGGCGCGGCTGGCGCC
>KZ836128.1 GCA_003265685.1 Piscinibacter caeni
GCCCCGGCGCCGCCGACCAGCAGGCCGCGCCGCCTCATCGCTTCCTGGCCGGCGCGGCCGCGCGCCGGGCCGCGGCGGCGGCATGGATCGCGCGGCGCACGCGCGGGTAGCTGCCGCAACGGCACAGGTTGGTGATCGCGGCGTCGATGTCGGCATCGCTCGGCGCGGCGTTGCGCTCGAGCAGCGCCGCCGCCGCCATCAGCATGCCGCTCTGGCACCAGCCGCACTGCGGCACCTGGTGCGCCAGCCACGCGGCCTGCAACGGGTGCGGCTGGTCCGGCGCGCCCAGGGCCTCGATGGTGCGCACCGGCCGCGTGCCCACGGCGGACAGCGGCAGCACGCAGGCGCGCTGCGGCTCGCCGCCCACATGCACGGTGCAGGCCCCGCAGGCGCCGATGCCGCAGCCGATCTTGGTGCCGGTCAGGTTCAGCGCGTCGCGCAGCGCCCACAGCAGCGGCATCTCGGGCGCGACGGCATCGTCGGGCAGGTCGTGCAGCGTGCCGTTGACGTGAAGGTGCATGCGGGCTCCGGAGCGGGCCCGCATTCTCGGCTCAAACGAGCCGGGGCTTGTTCGCCAATGTGTCCGCGTTCAGGCCGCCAGCGGCAGCGCCGTCGAGGAGTCCTCGAAGCGGTCCAGCAGCGCCTCGATCTGGTCCGGGTCCATCGGGCGCGACAGGTGGAAGCCCTGGCCCGACTCGCAGCCCATCTCGCGCAGCTGCGTCAGCTGCGACTCGGTCTCGATGCCCTCGGCGATGACACGCTTGCCCAGCGAGCCGCCCAGCGAGACGATGGCGCGCACCACCTCGGCCTCCTTCGAGCCGACCTGCATGCCGCGCACGAACGAGGCGTCGATCTTCAGGCTGTCGATCGGCAGCGTGGACAGGTAGGACAGCGACGAGTAGCCGGTGCCGAAGTCGTCCACGCTCAGGCCCACGCCGAGCTCGCGCAGCGCACCGAGCTGGCCGAGCGCGCCGCCCTCGCGGTCGAGCCGTTCCATCAGCACGTTCTCGGTCAGCTCGAGCGTCAGGCGGTCGGGCTGCAGGCGGGCGTTGACGATGGCGCGGGTCACGCGCTGCGCGAAACCGGCGTGGGTCAGGTCGTTGCCCGACACGTTGACCTGCATGCGCAGGTGCTGGTACTGCGGGCCGCGCGCGTGCCACTGGCGCAGCTGGCGGCAGGCACGGTCGAGCACCAGGTCGGTCAGCGGGCCGATCAGGGCCGATTCCTCGGCGATCGGGATGAAGGTCGAGGGCGGGATCTCGCCGTGCACCGGGTGGCGCCAGCGCGCCAGCGCCTCGAAGCCGCTCAGGCGGCCGGTCTTCAGGTCGTGCAGCGGCTGGTAATCCACCGCCAGGCGGCCGCCGTCCAGGGCGCGGCGCAGCTCGCGCTCGAGCTGCACGCGGTCGCTCAGCTGCTGGTGCAGCCCGGCGTCGAACAGCGCGTGGCGCGCCTTGCCGGCGGCCTTGGCCTGGTACATGGCGATGTCGGCGTCGCGCAGCACCTCCTCGGGCAGCCGGTAGCCGATGTTGCTGGAAGTGATGCCGATGCTGGCGCTGCTGGTGATCTCGGTGCCGTCGATCAGCACCGGCTGGCGCAGCGCCTGCTGCAGCCGCTCGGCCAGGTGCACGGCGTGCGCGTCGCGCTCGATGTTCTCGCACAGCACGGCGAACTCGTCGCCGCCCAGGCGCGCCACCACGTCACCGGGCCGCACGTGCACGCGGATGCGCCGCGCCACCTGCACCAGGAACTCGTCGCCGGCGCCGTGGCCCATGCTGTCGTTGATCAGCTTGAAGCGGTCGAAGTCGAGGAACATGACCGCGAAGCGATGCGTCGGGTCGGCCCGGTGGCGCTCGACCGCGCGCGCCAGGTGGGCGTGGAAGTGGGCCCGGTTCGGCAGCCCGGTCAGGCTGTCGTGGAAGGCGATGTGCTGCAGGCGCTGCTCGGCCACGCGGCGGGCCGAGATGTCCTGCAGCTGCACGATCAGCGTGGCGCTCTCGCCCGCATGGTCGCCCAGCAGGCTGGCGTTCAGCGCCACCCAGACGTCGTCGCCGGCGCGGTGCCGGCAGCGCAGCTCGAGCGCGGTGGATTCGCACTGCTGCGTGGCCACGCGGGCCAGTTGCCCGAGCAGCTCGGGCGCGTTCTCGGCGGCGACGAACTCGCCGAGCCGGCGGCCGAGCATCTCCTGCTCGTCGAGGCCGAGCAGGGCGCGCAGCGCGCGGTTGACCTGGCGCAGCGTGCCGTCGGGCGAGACCAGCGCCATGCCGATCGAGGCGTGCGTGAAGGCGCTGTGGAAGCGCTGCTCGCTCTCGCGCAGCTCGCGCACGTGGCGCGCGGCCTGCTGCGCCTCGCGCTCGGCGGCCTCGACGCGGCTGCGCCGCGCGGCCTCATCGGCAGCCTGCTGCTTGAAGAAGAAGTGCAGCGTCGCCAGCATCAGGCCGACGATCGGCACGATGGCCATCAGCACGCCCGGGCCCGACTGCGCCACGGTCAGGGTCAGCAGCCCGGCCACCGAGGCGCTGCCGGCATAGGTGGCGGCGATCCAGCCGAAGCTGCCGAACAGCTCGCGCAGCACCGGGCGCTCGTTGCGCTTGAGGTAGAGCACCATCGTCACCAGCAGCGTGTTGGCGACGAAGTAGGCGATCGAGAAGGCCATCGCGGCCAGCAGCAGCACGCCGTCGCCGAGCAGGCCGCGCGCCTGCAGCGCATCGGTGCCCCAGTGCAGCAGCGTGCCGGCGCCGAACATCGCGACCGCGGCCATCGCCGGGCTGGCGATGCGGCTGGTCCAGCGCCTGGAGGTGCGCCACGAGCCGACCAGCGCCTCGCCGGCGGCCGCCAGCGTGGCCGCGGCCGGGCCGTGCATCAGCAGCACCAGGAAGATGAAGATCTCGCCGGCCACGAAGGAGTTCTTGGCGCGCGGCATGCGCACGGGGAAGAAGCCGGCCAGCGTGGCCACCAGCGCGCCGGCCAGGGTCTGCAGCAGCGCCGCGTGGGAGAGCTCACGCAGCGCCAGGGCGCTGTGCAGCAGCACCAGCGCGCCGAGCAGCACCATGGACCACCAGTACAGCGTGGCCTTGCGGTTGTAGTCCGGCATCAGCGCCGCATGCAGGCGCTGCAGCGGCCCGCTGCGCACGGTCGAGGTCTCGAGGGACGCCGCGTTCGACATGATCGGAACTCCGTGGAGGCTGCGGGGGAACTGCGGGGGGGCGCCGGTGACGCGTCGGATCAGGGTTTGCCGCTCAGGGCTCGCCGTCCAGCGCGCCCTGGGTGGCGTACTGCAGCAGCGGCACGCCGGTCTCGCTGAGCACGAGGCCCTCGCTGAGCACCAGGCCTTCGCTCAGCACCAGGCCTTCGCTGAGCACCAGCCCCTCGCTGAGCACCAGGCCCTCGCTGAGCACCAGCCCTTCGCTGAGCACCAGCCCTTCGCTGAGCACCAGGCCCTGGCTGAGCGCGGTGCCGCTGCCGGCGGCGAGCCAGCCGGCCAGCGTGGCGGTGGGCAGGAACACGCCGGTGCGGCCGGCCAGCGAGCTCGCGCCGGCCAGCGGGCCGCCGTCGACCACGCCGGAGGTCACCAGCGTCTGGCTGCCCGGCGTGCTGTCGGTGTAGCTGCGCACGAAGACGTTGGCCGGCTGCCCGTTGACCGCGCCCCAGTAGACCGGCGCGCGCCGGCGCACGCTGTTGCCGGCCCAGGTCAGGCGCGGGTCCCACAGCGGCTGGTGCTTGGTGAACAGCGCGCTGCCGCTGAGGATGCGGTTGCCGCCGGCGTAGACGATGCGCGACCAGGTGGCGGTGCTGCCGTTCAGCGTCGACGTGAAGGCCGGCAGCGTCATGCCGCTGCGCAGCAGCGAGGTTCCGGCCGGCAGCGTGCCGGCCTCGATGCCGCCGGCGATGTCGGTGCGCAGCGCCTTGGCCAGGGCGACCGCGCCGTCGACGTTGAGCATGCCCGCGCCCTGCTGCAGCAGGTTGGCGCCGGCCACCGGCTGCGCGCTGTACTGCAGGATGGCCTTGACCAGCGGCGGCGTCAGCCCCGGGTTGGCCTGCAGCATCAGCGCCACCGTGCCGCTGACCACCGGCGCGGCGGTCGAGGTGCCGCTCATCAGCATCACCGTCTCGCCGATGTACTGGGTCAGGCCGAGCGGCGCCACCAGCGCGTTGTAGTTGTCCGTGGCCAGCTTGTTCCAGCTCGCGAACATCGAGCCGCTGGTCGAGGCCGCCGCGATCACGCGGTTGCCCGGGGCCACCAGGTCGGGCTTGAGCAGGTTGTCGACGCGCCGCACGCCGGCGGCATCGGTCCAGGCGCCGCGCGTCGGGCCGCGCGAGCTGAAGTTGTTGACGATGTCGTCGCCGCGCGCGTTCGTGCCCTTGAAGTTGAGCGAGCCGACGGTGATGACCGAGGGATCGTTGCCGGGCGAGGAGATCGCGCCGTAGACCTCCTTGCCGGTGCTGGAGACGCCGAAGTTGCCGCCCGCGACGACCACCGTGATGCCCGCGGCGGTGGCGCTGCGCACCGCGATGCACAGCGGATCGTTCTGCCAGCTGTCGGTGGAGGCCGCCGCCAGGCTCAGGTTCATCACGCGGATGTTGTATTCGCGGGCGTGGTAGATCACCCAGGCGATGCCTTCCAGCGCGTCGGCCAGCGTGCCTTCGCCGTTGCCGTCCAGCACGCGCACGTCGTACAGGTCGGCACCCGGGGCGATGCCGGTGTGGTCCGGCACGGCCAGGAAGCCGAAGCCGCGCCCGGCCGCCACCGAGGCGACATGGGTGCCATGGCCATAGGGATCCTGCGACGACGAGTAGTCGGCCGCGATGGCGGACTCGTAGCCGGCCAGCGCGCTGCTGCCGGGCGTCGGGCCGGTGAGCGCGTCCACGCCGGTCATCCAGCTCGACAGGCTGGCGTTGCGCGTGTTGACGTTGCGCTTGACGCGCGAGAGGCCGAAGGCGTTGTTGAAGTCGCGGTGCGAGCGCATCACGCCCGAGTCGACGATCGCGATGCCGACACCGCTGCCGTCCAGGCCGCTGTAGCTGATGCTGCTGCTGTAGGTGCGCGTGCGCGTGGTCAGCACGCCGGAGGCCGCCTCCAGCGTGCTGGCGGTGCGCCGCACCTTGCGGTTGGGCGACACGCTCAGCACGTCGCGGCGCTGCGCGATCGCGTTCAGCTGCGCCGCCGGCAGCTGGATCGTCAGCGCGTTCATCGCGTCGTAACGCGCATGCACCGAGCCGCCCAGGCGCAGCACCTGGGCGCGCAGGTCGGCGAAGTTCGCGTCGCTGCCGTCGGTGACCACGATCGCCTGCACGTGGCGCACGCCGCGCAGGTCACGCGCCCAGCGCTCGCGCGGCACGCGTGCGCTGCCGATCTCGCGGTCGAAGTCGCGCGCCAGCTTGGCACGCACCCGCTCGGAGACCGGCTGGGCGGCCGCCGGCGCGGCCAGGAGCAGCCAGGCCAGCACGGTGGCGGCGAGCGCCAGCAGCCAGTGGAACGGATGCCAGCGCCGCTCGAGCAGCACGATGAAGGCGATCGGACGAGACATCGGTTCGACTCCCTGAGGCGCTGGGCGCCTGCTTCTGTTCTGCGTTCGGATACAGACAGCACGAGCTGTGTCCGTCTGTATCTGTTTGCATCCTAGGGGGGGCGAACAAATGCTGTCAGCCGGGTTCCGGCGGGTGCAACGCCGAACCCGGCATTAGTTGCCGTGAAAAATTGGGAGCCCGAGGGGGACGGATCCGGGTGGCGCGTCACTCCATCGTGATGTGCGCCGCCTGGACGATGTCCCGGTACAGCGCCGCCTGGGGCGCGACGAAGGCGCGCAGCTCGGCCGCGTTCAGCGGCGCGGCGGTGATGCCGGACTCCGCCAGCTTGCCCTTCACCTCGGGCTGCGCCAGCGCCTCCATCAAGGCCTTCTCGAGCGTCGCGACCACCGCGGCGGACGTGCCGGCCTTGACGAACAGCCCCTGCCAGAGCGGCAGTGCCAGTCCGGCGAAGCCATCCTCCTCGCCGATGCGCGGAACACTCGGCAGCAGCGGCACCCGCGCCGAATCCGACACCGAGAGGGCGCGGATGCGGCCGTCCTTCAGGAACGGCAAGGCCGTGGAGAGCACCAGCACCGCACTGTCGACCTGCCCGCCCACCAGGTCGTTGGCGATCTGCGCCCCGCCGCGGTAAGGCACGTGCAGCATCGAGACCTTGGCGCGCGTGTTGATCAGCGCGCCGTAGAAGTGCTGCATCGTGCCGATGCCCGGCGTGGCGAAGTTGAATGCCTCCTTGCCGCCACGGCGCAGAGCCGCGATCAGCGCCGCCAGGCTCCGGTGCGGCGAGGCCGCCGGCACGGCGAACACCATCGCGAAGGTGCTCAAGCGGCCGACCGGCTGCAGGTCCTTCTCCCAGTCGAGCCGGGCCTTCGGATTGACCAGCGGCACGGCCACGGTGTCGGTGCCGCCGAAGTAGATCTGCCCGCCGTCGGCCGGCGCGTTGAGCACCTTCTGCACCGCCAGCATGCCGCTGGCCCCGGCGACGTTCTCGACGATCACCTGCCGGCCGAGCCGCTTGCCGAGCGCCTCGGCCACCACACGGGCGACGAAGTCGGCGCTGCCGCCTGCCGAGTAGCCGACCACCAGCGAGATCGGCTTGTCGGACTGGGCGCGCACGGTGCCGGCCACGCCGGCCGCCGCCGCAGCGAGGGCGGCGTGCATCACGAGTCTGCGATCCATGGTCTGCTCCGCTTCAGAAGGTGTGCTTGATGCCGAGGTCGAACGCGGTCGTGCGTGTCAGGTCCTCGCGCTTGGCCGAGCCGAGATTGGTGTACAGCAGGGTGCGCTTGCTCAGGTCGTATTGCAGGCCGACGCCGAACATGCGCGCATCGGGCCCGTCGTCCGGCCGCAGGCTGCCGATGGACAGATAGGTGCGGCCGAAGGACAGCGGCACCAGCGCCGACACCGTGAAGGCGCGCGCATCCCCGTTGACACCGCCGCGGGCGCGCGACCAGGTGAGCGACGGACGCACGACGCCGAAGTCCCAGCTCGCCGCCAGCAGCTTCAGGTGGTTGTCGCCGTCCAGCCCGTCGTAGCCGCCGGCGATCCATAGCGGGCCCTGCCTGTACTGCAGGTTGGCGGAGGTGCTGCGCTTGCGTGCACCCTCGCCCAGGCCGGTGGCGATTTCCGCACTGATCGGCCCGAGGCTGGGGGTCTTGTAGCCGACGCTGTTGCTCCAACGGATGTTGGAGGCCTCCACCGTGCTGGGCACCGGCGTGTAGTTGGCATAGGTGTAGGCCGCGCCGGTCTGGCTGACATAGCTCCAGTAGGTCGGGTCGGCGTTCAGCGCCACGGTGTAGGCGGCCGAATACTCGCGCCCGGCGTAGACCTCGCCCCAGGCCGAGCTGCCGAGCGCGATCACCGAGCGGCCGAGCCAGAACACGTTGGCGTTGCTGGAGGCGCCGGTGTCCATCGCGAAGCGGTGCTCGATCTGGAAACGCGTGTAGCGGCCGTCGCCCAGGTCCTCCTGGCCGCGGAAGCCGATGCGCGAGGTGTTGCCGGCCTTCATGGTCCACACGTCCGGGGCGGCGCGCCCGTTCAGCAGCGCGCCGGGCGTGGTGCCGCCGTTGGCGCGGGTGATGCCCTGGTCGACGATGCCGTAGATCGTCACCGAGGACTGGGCCTGCGCCGCGGCGAGGGGTGCGAGGGCGAACAAGGCCGCGAGGGTGCGGCAAGGGATCTTCATGGGTCGTCTCCTGGTCGGCCGGGGCCGTCTTGTGGCACGTCCAGTGTATTTGTATTGTATGTATTGTTCAAGCTTGGCTTTGCGGCCGCATGGCAATACAATTTGTACTGAAGCGCTCCGGAGCCCCGCATGAACATCGGCATGTTTCAGTCCTTCGTCACCCGTCACTGGTTCAGCGCCGAGGCCGGCCGGATCTGGAGCGACGAGGCGACCCTGCAGGCCTGGCTGGACGTGGAGGCCGGGCTGGCGGCCGCGCAGGCCGAGCTCGGGCTGATCCCGGCCGAGGCGGCGCGCACGATCGCCGCCTGCGCCGACGCGCGGCAGTTCGACACCGAGGCGCTGGCCGCCGAGATCGCGTTCGCGCAGCACCCGCTGGTGCCGGTGCTGCACCGCTTCGAGGCGCTGTGCGGCGAGCCGGCCGCCGGCTGGCTGCACTGGGGCGCGACCACGCAGAACATCTTCGACACCGCGGCGGCGCTGCAGATGCGCCGCACCCAGCAGCTGATCGACGCGGCGCTGGCCGATGCGCTGGAGGCGCTGGCCGGCCACGCCCGCACGCACCGCGACACGCCCATGGCCGGCCGCACGCATGGCCAGCACGCGCTGCCCATGACCTTCGGCTTCAAGCTGGCCGGCTGGCTCGACGAGCTCGACCGCGACCGACAGCGCCTGGCGCAGCGCCTGGGCGACTCGTTCCCGGCCTGCATGGGCGGCGCGATCGGCAGCTTCGCGGCCACCGGCGCGGCCGGCCGGCAGGTCGAGGCGCTGCTCGCCCGGCGCCTCGGGCTGCAGGCAGCCGGCCTGCCCTCGCGCGCCTCGTTCGACCGCGCGGCCGACTACCTGGGCGCGCTCGGGCTGCTCGCCGGCACGGCACAGAAGATCGCGCAGGACCTGGTGTTCCTGCAGCGCACCGAGGTCGGCGAGGCGGCCGAGGCCTTCCACCACGGCAAGGTCGGCAGCTCGACGATGGCGCAGAAGCGCAACCCCTCCAGCGCGCTGCTGCTGGCCAGCCTGGCGCGCCTGCTGCGCGCGCGCGTGCCGGCGGCACTCGAGGCGATGGTGCGCATGGACGAGGGCGACTCCTCGGCCACCAACGTGACCGACACCCTGCTCCCCGAGCTGGCGATCCTCGGCGCCTCGGTGGCGCAGGCGCTGGCCCGGCTGGCGCAGGGCCTGGTGGTGGATGCGGCGGCGATGCGCCGCAACCTCGGATTGACGCGCGGCCTGATCGCCTCGGAGGCCGCCATGATGGTGCTGGCACCGCAGATCGGCCGGCACGCGGCGCACCGCCTGCTGTACGAGGCGGCGCAGCAGGCGCAGGCCGACGACGTCGGCCTGCTCGAGGCGCTGGCGACACAGCCGCGTTTTGCTGCGCGGGGCGTGCCGGCCGAACTGGCCGCGGCACTCGCGCCGGAGGCCTACGTGGGCGAATCGGCCGCGCTCACCGACGCGACGCTCGCGCGCGTGGCGCCGCCTCGCTGAACGGCGCCACCGAGTCGCCCTCGCGCAGCGCCACCGGGATCAGGTGCACCGCGTAGGGCCGCGCCGGGTCGGCCCAGCGCGCGGCAATGGCGGCATGCAGCTGTTCGATCTGGTCGGCCACCCGGCAGCCCACGGTGGTGAAGAAGCCGGCATGTTCGTTGACCAGGTCGGTGCGCCCGAGCAGCACCACGCTGAGCGCCTCGGGTACCGGCCAGCCGGCCTGCGCGAGCCGCTCGCGCAGCGCCGCACCGTCCTCGATGCCCCAGGCCACCAGCGCGCTGAAGGGCAGGCGAGCGTCGGCCCCGGCCAGCTGGCGCAGCTGCTCGATCAGCGCGCCGGCATAGTCCTCGTCGGGCAGGCAGGGCACGCCGATGGCCTGCAGTTCCAGCGCCGCCTGCTCGCGCAGCGCCTCGAGGCGCCGCTGCGCCAGCTGGGTGGCGAGGAACGGCTGCGTGCTCGAAGCGAAGGCGATGCGGCGGTGGCCCTGCCGGCGCAGCAGCTCGACGGCGCGTGCCAGCGGCTCGCCCCACTCCATGCCGACCGCCTCGACATCGGCACCGACCAGTGCGGCGCCGTCCACCGCGATCACGTCGCACTTCTCGCGCAGCGCGGCGAGCAGCTCGATCGTGATGGTCTTGAAGCTCGACTGCACGACGCCGGCGTCGAAGTGCGGCAGGCCCTTGAGCACCGTGCGGGCGTGCTCCGGGTCGGTGTAGGAGACCTCCAGCACACGCTGCCCGGCCTCGGCGTAGCGGCGCTGCAGGCCCTCGAGCAGCACGCGGCCGCGCACGATGCCGATCGAGCGTCGGAGCAGCAGCACCGAGCGCAGTGCCGGCGCGCGCGCGGCGGCCGGCGGGGCCGGCGGCGCGTCCGCGCCGGCGCGGAAGTAGGTGCCGCGCCCGACCTGCGCCTCGATCAGCCCGCGCGTCTTCAGCGCCTCGATGGCCCGCTGCACGATCATCTGCGAGACGCCGAAGCGGCGCATCAGCTCGCGCACCGTGGGCAGGCGGTCGCCCGGCCGGGCGGCTCGGGCCAGGCCGGCCAGGTACTGGTCGAGGTCAGCGCTGGCGGAAGTCACGTTCATACAATACAACACACCCGGCGCGGCGCCGGCTCAGTCCAGCGTCACCTGCGTGCGCACCGTGCCGGCACGCTCGGCGCGCGCCGTCAGCGCCACGCGCGTGCCGGCCGGCGCGCGCACGATCCACTCGGCCAGGGCGCGGTCGGCCGTCACCTCGCGTGTGGGCAGGAAGGCGATCTGCGAGGACTTGGGTGCATGGCCCTCGAGCTGCGGGCCCTCGATGCGCTGCGCGCCGGCCACCAGGCCGATGGCCGGGTCGTCCTGCGGCAGGTGGATCTCGAACACCACGCCACGCACCACCTTGCGCTGCAGCGCGCGCTGCGTCACGTAGGCCGGCAGCCAGCCGCTGTTGGCCACCGCCAGGCGCACGCGCCAGGTGTCGGGGCCGAGCGCGCGCACCTCGGTGCGCAGCAGCTCGAGCTTCGGCAGCGAAAGCGCGAGCTGCGTCATCCAGGCCGGGAAACGCGCCGCCTCGCGCTCGCGCAGCGCCGGCGGCGGGTTGCGCCAGTAGTTCATCTTGTCCCAGCCGCCGATCTCCACCGCGCCGAGCTGTGGGTGGTCGAACGGCCGCCAGTCCACGTGCGCCTGGCCGCCGCACTGCTCGTCGCTCCACTTGAGCAGCTTCAGCTCGTCCTCGACCGGGTGCTCGCGGAACCAGTCGATCCACTTGTAGCCGGTGATGTCCGCCGCCTGGTTGGGCGACCAGATCTCCACCACCCAGAACAGCGCGCCGAGGTGCTCGTAGAGCCAGTCCTGCGTGCCGCCGATGACCTCCTTCGGGTGGTACTTGAACTCGTGCCAGATGCTGACGACCGGGTAGCCGGTGAGCTTCTCGCCCAGCGCCGAGAAGCGCTTGTAGGCCCACAGGTCCTCCGGGATCATGTCGTCGTCGCTCTGCGTGCCCATCGGCCGCAGGATCACGCCGCTGTGGGTGTGGAAGCTGATCGCCGCGCCGATGTTCGGGTGCGTGACGACGAAGTCGACCATCGCGCGCACCTCGGGCTCGCTGGTCGGGTAGGGGCCGGCGCCGACCTGCTCGAACTCCTGGCGCCAGTGCGAGGGGAAGTTGCGGTTCAGGTCGAGGCCCTCGGGGTCGCGGTTGACACGCGTGGTCAGCCCGTTCCAGTCCTTCAGCGTGCCCTCGGGCAGCAGGCGGTAGTACTCGCCGCCGAACTCGCCCGGCTCGCGCGGCATCATCAGGCGCGGGTCCTGCGGGCACTTCTTGTAGCTGCCGTGCGGGTCGGGGATGCGCATGGTCAGCACGCGGCCGTCGCCGTCCACGTCCTCGACGGTCAGGCCCTCGATCGGCAGCTCGTCGTAGGGCCAGCGCCGCGTGGACGAGCGGATGTGGCGCGGCCGCTCGGCCAGCGCCAGCTCGGCACCGTCCGGGCACAGGCGCGGGCAGAGGTAGATGGTGCGCGTGTCCAGCAGCTGCGTGACGGCCGCGTCGCGGCCGTGGCCGGTGACCAGCTGGTGCAGGTAGTACAGCACCGCTGTGCTGGCGGTCAGCTCGGCGGCGTGGATGTTGCCGTCGGCCCAGAACGCCGGCTTGTCGACCGCCGCGCCGGTGTCCTTGTTCGTCACCGTGGCGACCCAGATGTCGCGGCCTTCGTGGCTGCGGCCGATCGAGGCGACCTCGACCAGCGTGGGGTGCGCCTCGGCGTAATCGAACAGCAGGCGCGTCAGCTCGTCGTACCGGTAGAAGGTGTCGAAGCGCGGGGTCGGCGTGGCATCGGTCATGGGCTCAGCAGGCAGGTTGTCGCAGGCCGTCGCGGAACACCGCCAGCTCGCCGGGCGCGAGCGCGGTCCAGGTCTCGTCGGCGGTGAGCGGCTCGGTGACGACCACCGCGACGCGGTCGCGTTCGGTGGTGACGGCGGAGAAGTCGATCGAGAGATCCTCGTCGGCCAGGCGCGCGGCGCGGAACGGGTGGGCGCGCTCGATGTACCAGAGCTTGGTCGAGCAGTGCGCCCACAGCGCCTGGCCGTTGGAGAGCAGGAAGTTGAAGCTGCCGTGCGCGGCGATCGGCGGCACCAGCTCGGCCAACGTGCGCGTCAGCTCGTCCACGCTCGGCACCGCGGCATGCGCCTTGGCGAGCTCCTGCATCAGCCAGCAGAAGGCGCGTTCGCTGTCGGTGTCGCCAACCGGGCGGAACGAAGCGTGCAGGCGCGGCGCGAAGCCCTTCAGGTCGCCGTTGTGCGCGAACACCCAGTAGCGGCCCCACAGCTCGCGCTGGAACGGGTGGGTGTTCTCCAGCGCCACGCGCCCCTGCGTGGCCTTGCGGATGTGCGCCAGGATCAGCTCGCTGCGGATCGGGTAGCGCCGCACCATCTCGGCCACCGGCGAGGCGCGCGCGCTCTGCGCATCGACGAACAGGCGCGCCCCGCGGCCCTCGAAGAAGGCGATGCCGAAGCCGTCCTTGTGCTCCTCGGCCCGGCAGGCGAAGCCGGTGAAGCTGAACACCACGTCGGTGGGCGTGTTGGCGTTCAGGCCGAGCAGCTGGCACATCGCGCTATTCGGTGAAGAGGCGCAGCAGGCCCTTGACGGTGACCAGCTGGCCCGGGTTGCCGGTCTCCTCCAGCACGCTGCTCATGCGTGCGCGCACGCGCTCGCTGCGCCGCGCGCGCCAGATCAGCAGGTCGGCCAGCCAGGGGTGGCGGTTGACACGGTTGGCCTTGGCGTAGAGGTCGAAGCGCGGCTTGAGCGCGGCCAGCGTGGCCTCGTAGGCGGCGCGCACCGCGGCCTCGTCGCCGCCGGCGGCGATGGCCCGCGCCGCGGCCATGCCGGTCTCGAGCGCCTTGCCGATGCCCTCGCCGGTGAACGAGTAGGTGCTGCCGGCCGCCTCGCCGGTGACCAGCAGGCCGGGCCGCGTGAAGCGCGCGCCCTCGAGCGTGCAGCGCAGCGGCGCGCCCTTCAGCGGCGCGACCCATTCACCGCCCTCGACCAGCTCGCGCGCCGGCGCATACAGGCGCGTGAAGGCGTCGAACAGCTCGCGCAGGTTGCCCTCGCGCTTGACCAGCCGGCCGTTGCGCGATTCGGCATGGCTGTCGACGATGCCCACGCCGATGTTGAACAGGCCGCCCGGGCCCGGGAAGATCCAGCCGTAGCCGGGCCGCAGGTCGCGGTGCCATACCAGCTCGAGCGCCTCGAGCCGGCCGCGCAGCGCCTCGTTCCTCACGTGGCCGCGCAGCGCCACGCCGCTGGGCGTCTGGCGCTCGCACATGCCGGCGGCGATCAGCGCCTGCGGCACCGCGCCGCTGGCCAGCACCAGCCAGCGGCAACGGATCTCGTGCGTGCGGTCCTCGTGCTGCAGGCGCGCGCCGACCACCGCGCCGCCCTGCTCCAGCGTGGCGACGAAGCGCAGCGGCGCGACCATGCGCGCGCCGGCGTCCACGGCGTTGCGGCAGACGATGAAGTCCAGCTCGCGGCGCGGCAGCACCGCCACCATGCCCGGCACGTCGACGCGGCCGCCGCGCGGGCCGATGCAGGCCACGTGGCGTGCGCGCCGCGCCCGCGCCATCACCTCGGGCAGCACGCCGAGCGTGGCGAGCGCGTGGTGGGCGTCGGGGATCAGGCCGTCGCCGCAGACCTTGTCGCGCGGGAAGGCCTGCTGGTCGACCAGCACCACGTCGAGCCCGGCCCGCGCCAGCACGGTGGCCGCGGCGCTGCCGGCCGGGCCGGCGCCCACCACGAGCACGTCGCAGCGCGGCGGGAGCTGGGCGGGGTCGAGGTTCATGGCCGCGGCGATTCTAGAAAGAGTCCGTCGAACAGGCCGGGCTGGTCGCCGATGCGCGCCCGTTCGATTTCCAGCAGGCGCCGCTTGGTGTCCACGCCGCCGGGTGCCGAGAAGCCGCCCGCGGCGCCGTGGGCGGCCAGCACGCGGTGGCAGGGCACGATGATCGCGAAGCGGTTCGCGCCGAGCGCCTGGCCGACGGCGCGCGCCGCGTGCGGCTCGCCCAGGCGCTGCGCGACCTCGCCGTAGCTCAGCGTCCGGCCCGGCGGGATGCTGCGTGCCACGGCGTAGACGCGGCGGTGGAAGTCGGGGATGCCGTCCAGGTCGAGCACGATGCCGGTCAGATCGACCGGCGCGCCGTCGAGCAGCGCGCCGATAGCCTCGATCGCGGCGCGGATCGGCGCGGTCGGCACGCCCTCCGCGGCGCGCGGGTGGCGCCGGCGCAGGCTGGCCAGCGTGCGCGCGGGGTCGGCGCCGGGCAGGAGCAGCCCGCACACGCCGGCCGTGTTCCAGGCGATGCCGCAGGCACCGAGGGCGGTGTCGAACAGGGCGAGGTGCGTCGCGTCAGGCACGCGCGTCATGGTACGCGTTGACGCCTCTCAAGGCGCCGGCGCGGCGTCGGCACGAAGATGGGGCCTATCCGCAGAAAGGACGACAACGATGAGCCTGTTCCACGCCGTGGTCTGGATCGATCACCAGAAAGCCCAGGTACTGCAGTTCGACGCCGAGCACGTACAGGCGCAGAAGGTCAAGGCGCACAGCCACCACACCGCCTACCACGGCAGCGTGGTGCGCACGCAGCACGAGTTCTTCGGCGAGGTGTGCGACGTGCTGGCCGGCATCACCGAGGTGCTGATCACCGGCCCGCGCACCGGGCTGGACGACTTCCGCCACTACGCCGACAAGCACCGGCCGGAGACGGCCAAGCAGATCGTCGGCTACGAGACGGTCGACCACCCGAGCGAGGCGCAGCTCGTCGCCTACGCCCGCAAGTACTTCCTCAAGTACGACCGGATGGCCGGCACCCCCACGCCGACTTAATCAGGCGGCTGTCGCGAGCGGCACGGCGGTGGCGGTCTTCACCGCCAGCCGCGCCTCGTGCAGCAGCGGCTCGGTGTAGCCGCTGGGCTGCTCCTTGCCCTTGAACACCAGGTCCAGCGCGGCCTGGTAGGCGCGGCTGGTGGTCCAGTGGCCGGCCATGGGCTGGTACTGCGGGTCGCCGGCGTTCTGGCGGTCCACCACCTCGGCCATGCGGCGGAAGGTGGCGTGCACCTGCTCGGCCGTCACCACGCCGTGCTGCAGCCAGTTGGCGATGTGCTGGCTGCTGATGCGCAGCGTCGCACGGTCTTCCATCAGGCCGACGTTGTGGATGTCCGGCACCTTGGAGCAGCCCACGCCCTGGTCGACCCAGCGCACCACGTAGCCGAGGATGCCCTGGGCGTTGTTGTCGAGTTCCTGCTGCCGGTCGGTCTCGTTCCACTTGGGCTTCTTCACCACCGGCACGCTCAGCAGCCCGGCGAGCAGGCTCTCGCGCTCGGCCTCGGCGTCGATCTTCTCGAGCCCCTTCTGGACCTTGAAGACGTCGACCTGGTGGTAGTGCAGCGCATGCAGCGTCGCGGCCGTCGGGCTCGGCACCCAGGCGGTGTTGGCGCCGGCCAGCGGGTGGGCGATCTTCTGCTTGAGCATCGCGGCCATCAGGTCGGGCATGGCCCACATGCCCTTGCCGATCTGCGCCTTGCCGCGCAGCCCGCAGGCCAGGCCCACCAGCACGTTGTTGCGTTCGTAGGCCTGGATCCAGGCGCTGGTCTTCATGTCGCCCTTGCGCAGCATCGGGCCGGCCAGCATCGCGGTGTGCATCTCGTCGCCGGTGCGGTCGAGGAAGCCGGTGTTGATGAAGGCCACGCGCGAGGCGGCCGCCGCGAGGCAGGCCTTGAGGTTGACGCTGGTGCGACGCTCCTCGTCCATGATGCCGAGCTTGACCGTGCTGTCGGGCAGGCCGAGCACCTGCTCGACGCGCGAGAACAGCTCGGCCGCGAAGGCCACCTCGGCCGGGCCGTGCATCTTCGGCTTGACGATGTAGACGGAGCCGGTGCGCGAGTTGACGATCCCGTTCTTGCCGTGGCGCTGCAGGTCGTGCAGCGCGATGGTGGTGGTGACCATCGCATCCAGGATGCCTTCCGGGATCTCGCTCTGCTCGCCGGCGGCGTCGGTCCACAGGATCGCCGGGTTGGTCATCAGGTGGCCGACGTTGCGCACGAACAGCAGCGAGCGGCCGTGCAGCAGCACGTCCTCGCCGCGCGGGCCGGTGTAGCGGCGGTCCGGGTTCAGGCCGCGGGTGATCATGCGCCCGCCCTTGTTCACCTGCTCGGTCAGCGTGCCTTCGATGATGCCCAGCCAGTTGCCGTAGGCGAGCACCTTGTCGTCGGCGTCGACCACCGCGACCGAGTCCTCCAGGTCGAGGATGGTCGACAGCGCCGACTCGATCACCAGGTCGGCCACGCCGGCCGGGTCGGTGGCGCCGATCGGGTGCGCGCGGTCGATGCGGATGTCCAGGTGCAGGCCGTGGTGCGACAGCAGCACCGAGCGTGGCGCGTCCATCTCGCCCTGGAAGCCGACGAACTGGGCCGGGTTCTTCAGGCCGACCGTGTGGCCGTTCTTCAGCGTGACGGCCAGGTTGTTGTCGACCACCCGGTAGCCGGTCGAATCGATGTGCGAGCCCTTCTTCAGCGGCACGCAGCGGTCCAGAACGTAGCGGGCGTACTCGATCACCTTGGCGCCGCGCTTCGGGTTGTAGGCACCGGCCTTCTCGCAGCCGTCGTCCTCGCTCAGCACGTCGGTGCCGTAGAGGGCGTCGTACAGCGAGCCCCAGCGGGCGTTGGCGGCGTTCAGCGCGTAGCGCGCATTCGTGATCGGGACCACCAGCTGCGGGCCGGCCTGCAGCGCGAGCTCGGCGTCGACGTTCTTCGTCGTCACCTTCACCTTCTTCGGCGCGTCGACCAGGTAGCCGATCTGCTCGAGGAACTTGCGGTAGGCCTTGGGCTTGGTGATCGGGCCGGGGTGGGCGCGGTGCCAGGCGTCGATCTCGGCCTGCAGCCGGTCGCGCTCGGCCAGCAGCGCGGCGTTCTTCGGCGCCAGGTCGGCGACGATCGCGTCGAAGCCGGCCCAGAAGGCCTCGCTCGAGACACCGGTGCCCGGCAGCACCCGGTCCTCGATGAAGCGGTACAGCGGCGTGGCCACGTCCAGGCGGTGGCAGGTGGTGCGGTCGGTCATGGTCGGTCCTCGCAGGGCATCAGGCAGAGGGAAAGAACTCGAGCACGTCGCGCAGGCTGGTGCCGATGCGCGTCGGGTGGGTGTCGAGCTGTTCGAGCGGCAGCTTGGCCCGGTTCACCCACAGCGTGGTGAAGCCGGCCCAGGTGGCGCCGATGGCGTCCCAGCCGTTGCTGGAGACGAACAGGATGTCGCGCTCGGGCAGGCCGAGCGCCTCGGCACCGAGCCGGTAGCAGGCCGGGTCGGTCTTGTAGCGGCGCAGCTCGTGCACCGACAGCACCGGATCGAGCAGTTCGGTGAAGCCGGCGCTCTTGACGGCCACCGCGAGCATCTCCGGGTCGCCATTGCTCAGGATGCCGGCCCGGATGCCGCGCCGCTGCAGCGCCTGCAGCACCTCACGGTTTTCCGGGAAGGCGCTGAGGTGGCGGTACTGGTTCATCAGCCGGTCCTCGGCCGCGGCGTCCAGCGACAGGGCCAGGCGCTGGGCCGCGAAGCGCAGGCCGGCGCGCGTCAGCTCCCAGAACGGCCGGTAACGGCCGCTCATCGAGACCAGGCGCGTGTACTCGATCTGCTTGTCGCGCCACAGCAGCGCGAGGCGCTCGCCCTGGCCCGGGAACAGCTGCTCGGCGAGCAGGCCCACGCTGTAGACGTCGAACAGCGTCCCGTAGGCGTCGAAGAGCACGGCGCGCGGCCGCGGCAGGGTTTCCATGACCGAACTCTATTCCGGACGATCGCCGGCATTAAGGTGCCGAAAAGTCATGGATTCATGACTTCTACGCAAAAGTCACCGCCGCTACGATCCGGCCATGGCGACGTTGCCCTTGCACGGCCTGCGGGTGGTCGAGTTCTCGCACATGGTGATGGGCCCGACCTGCGGCATGGTGCTGGCCGACCTGGGGGCCGAGGTGATCAAGGTCGAGCCGCCCGGCGGCGACGCCACGCGCCGCCTGCTCGGCTCGGGCGCGGGTTTCTTCGCGCTCTTCAACCGCAACAAGAAGAGCCTGGCGATCGACCTGCGCGACGCGCGCGGCCGCGAGGTGGTGCTGAAGCTGATCGCCGGCGCCGACGTGTTCAGCGAGAATTTCAAGCCCGGCGCGATGGACGCGCTCGGCCTCGGCTGGGCCACGCTGCAGGCGCTGAACCCGCGCCTGATCGGCGTCTCGCACAAGGGCTTCCTGCCCGGGCCCTACGCGCAGCGCACCGCGCTCGACGAGGTGGTGCAGATGATGGGCGGGCTGGCCTACATGACCGGCCCCGAGGGCCGGCCGCTGCGTGCCGGCAGCAGCGTCAACGACATCATGGGCGGGCTGTTCGGCGCCATCGGCGTGCTGGCCGCGCTGCGCCAGCGCGAGCAGACCGGGCGCGGCCAGCGGGTCGAGAGCGCGCTGTTCGAGAACAACGTGCTGCTGGTGGCGCAGCACATGCTGCAGTACGCCGTCACCGGGGCGCCGGCCGCGCCGATGCCCAGCCGCATCTCCGCCTGGGGCGTGTACGACGTGTTCACGGTGCGCGACGGCGAGCAGATCTTCCTGGCCGTCGTCAGCGACTCGCAATGGGCCGCGTTCTGCGCCGCCTTCGATCTGCCGGAGCTCGCGGCCGATGCGCGCCTGGCGAGCAACAACCTGCGCGTGCGCGCGCGCGACTGGCTGCTGCCGCGCCTGCGCGAGCACCTGGCGGCGCGGCCGGCGGCCGAGATCGCGGCGCGCTTCGAGGCGCACGAGCTGCCGTACGCGCCGATCACGCGGCCCGAAGCGCTGTTCGACGACCCGCACCTGGCCGGCACCGGCGGGCTCGCCCCGGTGACGGTGCCCGCCGATGCGAGCTGCGCCGGCCGGCCGGTGGCCACGCGCAGCCCGCTGCTGCCGATCACGCTCGACGGCCAGCGCCCGCCGCTGCGCAGCGGCCCGCCGGCGCTGGGCGAGCACACGCACGAACTGCTGCGTGAGCTCGGCTACGACGCGCCGTCGATCGAGGCTCTGCGCGCCGCCGGCGTGGTGGCCGACACGCATACCCATTGAGGTACGGCAACGAAAGCGCGCCGGGGCCGGCGCCCAATCGCCGCAGCACCCACGAGAAGGAGAACGGCATGCGTGCCCTGAGCGAACTCTTCACCACCGACGTCGGCCTGCTGAGCATCGCCGTCATCGCCTTCATGCTCGGCATGGGCGGCTTCTACCTGCGCTACTTCCTCAAGCACATGCACGACGACGAGGCCAGGCAGCATCCGCGGACCTGATTCGTGACCCCGGCGCGCATAATCGCGCGCCATGGACCGGCTGAAGCAGATCGAATCGTTCGTATCGGTCGCCGGCCGGGGCAGCCTGACGGCCGCCGCGCATGCCGAAGGGGTGGCGCCGGCGGTGATCGGCCGCCGCATCGACGGGCTCGAGGAGCGCCTGGGCGTCAAGCTGCTGGTGCGCACGACGCGCAAGATCACGCTGACGCACGAGGGCAGCGCCTTCCTGGAGGACTGCCAGCGCCTGCTGGCCGACCTGGCCAACGCCGAGGCGAGCGTCAGCGCCGGCGGCGTCAAGGCGAGCGGCTACCTGCGTGTCACCGCGCCGGCCGGCTTCGGGCGGCGCCACGTGGCGCCGCTGGTGCCGCGTTTCATCGCCCAGCACCCGGACGTGAACGTCTCGCTGAATCTGAGCGATCGCGTGGTCGACATCGTCAACGAGGGCTACGACTGCGCGGTGCGGGTCGGCGACCTGCCCGACTCCAGCCTGATCAGCGTGCGCATGGCCGACAACCGGCGCCTGTGCGTGGCCACGCCGGCCTACCTGAAGCGAGCCGGCACGCCCAAGCACCCGAACGAGCTGTTCCGCCACGAGTGCCTGACGCTCAGCTCCGACGCCAGCCAGACTCGCGGCTGGGCCTTCGAGATCGACGGCGCGGTGACCCACCTGCGCCCGAGCGGCCGGCTCGACTGCAGCGACGGCCAGGTGCTGCACGACTGGTGCGCGGCCGGGCTGGGCATCGCCTGGCGCTCGACCTGGGAGGTGGAGAACGAGATCGCCGAGGGCAAGCTGGTGACGTTGCTGGACGACTTCGCCGCGCCGCCCAATGGCATCTACGCCGTGTTCCCGCACGCGCGCCACCTGGCGCTGCGGGTGCGGCTGTGGATCGACTTCCTCAAGCACACCTACGGCGACGCGGGCTACTGGCGCGCGCTGCCGGCCGCCGCATGATCCTGGACGCTGCCCTCGCCTACCTTCATTTCGCCGCCATCCTGACGGCGGTGGTGTTCGTCGCCAGCCAGGCCGCGCTGTGCCGGCCCGAGTGGCTCAACGCCACGGCGGTGCGGCGCCTGGTGCGCGTCAACACCATCTACCTGGTGGCGCTGGTGCTGGTGCTGCTCAGCGGGGCCGCGCGGGCGCAGTGGGGCGCCAAGGGCCCGGAATGGGCCTGGACCCAGCCGCTGCTGCACCTGAAGCTCACACTGACGCTGGTGATGCTCGTGATGGCCGTCGGCCCGACGCGGCGCTACGCCGCCTGGGCCGCCCGGCTGGACAGCGGCGGCGCGCTGCCCGACGCGGCCGAGGTGCAGGCCACGCGGCGCAGCGTGATGATCGCGTCGCACCTGATGCTGATCGTCCCGCTGGCCGCGGTGCTGCTGGCGCGCGGGCTGCTGACGCGCTGAGCTAGTTCGCGGCCGAGGCCGCCGACGCCGCGGCGGCCACCGCGTCGGCGCTGCACTTCTTGACGAAGCTGTTCTTGGCCGCCCCGGCGAGCTTCTTCTCGGCGGCCTGGCCCTCGCAGGCCGTCCGGGCACTGGCGGTGTCGCGCTCGCACTTCTGCATGAAGCTGTTCTTCGCGGCACCGGCGAGTTTCTTCTCGGCGGCCCGGGACGCACAGGCGGCATCGGCGGCGTGGACCGCGGGCGCGACGACGGAGAGCAGGAGGGCCAGGGCGGTGAGGGCGTGTTTCATGGGGGAGGTGGTCCGTGATCGGGTTGCGGGCGGGAACGCCGCGGCGCATTGGGCCCGTGCCCACACGCCCCGGCAAGGGGGCAACGTTCCGCAGGCCGATCCGGTGGACACCCGGAGCCCGCCCGTGGTGCCACGCCGACAGCGGCGTGACCGGCGTCAAAGAATCCGCCGCGGGTGCGCCAGCGCCTCGTGCGCCGCATGCAGGCGCCGCACCAGAACGCGGATGAAGGCCTCGTCGAAGTGGTGCCGGCAGCCCGGGCTGAGCTGGGCCAGGGTCTCGGGCGTGAAGGAGATCGTGGTCGCGGTCTCGGTGACGATCACGTCGGTGCTGTGCTGGCGCAGGTCGGGGCTGGGCGCGAGGTAGGCCATTTCGCCCACGCTCGTGCCGGCCCCCAGCTGGGCCACCTTCTGGCCGTCGCGGAACACCTCCACCTCGCCCTTGGCGATGATGTGGAAGGTGCGGCCTTCCTCGCCCTTGCGGTAGAGCGCGTGGCCGAACTCGAAGCGCTGCCAGCGCGCGCGGTGCACCACCTCCCACAGCTCGACGTCGCCGAAGCCGTTGAAGAAGTCGAGGCTGCGCAGCAGGTTGAAGCGCTCGGAATCGAGCACGCCCTGCAGCTGGCCGCGCGGCACGTGCTGGTGCGTGATCAGGCCCGACAGTGCCTGGGCGAACTCGTCCCAGTCGCGGTAGCGCTTGGCCGGGTCCTTGGCGAGCGCGCGCTGGATCACCGCGTCCACCGTCGGCGCGACGCCCGAGCGCAGGTGCTGCAGCGGCCCGGGCTGGTGGTGGTAGATCTGCTGCATCATGGCCGACTGCACCTGCGCGTCGAACGGCGGGCGCCCGGCGATCAGGTGGTACAGCACGGCGCCGAGCGAGTAGATGTCGGCGCGGCAGTCGAGCGCTGCGCCGTCGAGCTGCTCGGGCGACATGTAGGCCAGCGAGCCGACCCGGTAGACCTGCGTCACGTCCGACGCCAGGTTCAGCACGCTGCCGAAATCGGTGATCTTGACGTCGGTGATGTTGGTGCCGTTGAGCGTCACCAGCAGGTTGGCCGGCTTGACGTCGCGGTGGATCAGCCCCTGGCGGTAGACGTAGCCCAGCGCCATCGCGCACTTGAAGCCGAGCTCGACGATCAGTTCGAGCGAAAGCAGCTGGTCGGCGCGGCAGTACGGCCGCAGCGTGCTGCCGGCGACGTACTCCATCACCAGGTAGGGCTCCACCGGGTCGGGCACGGCGTCGAGGATCTGCACCACGTTCGGGTGCTTGAGCCGGCCCACCAGCGCGGCCTCGGCGGCGAAGAAGCGCTCGAAGTAGCGGTTCTCGCGCCCGTCGGCCACCACCATCGGGCGCACCTTCTTGATCGCCACGTCGCGGTCGAGGAAGTCGTCGTGGCAGAGGAAGACCTCGCTGGTGGCGCCCTCGCCGAGCCGGCGCAGCACGCGGTACTTGCCGATGGCCGCCGGCAGCTCCGTCGGCGCGGCCAAGGACTCTGGGCGGGTGGAAGAACGAGTGAGCGACGACATGACCGGTCGCGCGGGCAGCGCGTGCGGCGATCTTGGCACGTTCGCGGCGCGCTGCGGCGCTGAAATGGGGGCGGAACCGGGGTCAATCGCCCACACTCCGCCGTGCCGGGGCGCCGGGGGGCGCCCCGTAGAATCGTCGCCCATGATCCAAGCCCGACAGGAGCTGCTGGTTGCGCTGGGCGCGGCGCTGGCCGACATCGCCCCGCAGGCCGCGCCGGCACCGGCGTTCGAGACCCCCAAGCAGGCCGCCCACGGCGACCTGGCGGTGACTGCCGCCCTGCAGCTCTCGCGCAGCCTGAAGAAGAACCCGCGCGAGGTGGCGCAGGCGCTGGTGGCCGCGCTGCAGGCGCAGCCGGCGGTGCAGCGCTGGGTCGAGTCGATGGAGATCGCCGGGCCGGGTTTCGTCAACCTGCGGCTGCGCGCCAGCGCGCGCCAGGCGGTGGTCGCCGAGGTGCTGGCCGCCGGCGATGCGTTCGGCCGTGCACCGGCCACCGGCCAGCGCGTGCTGGTGGAGTTCGTGTCGGCCAACCCGACCGGCCCGCTGCACACCGGCCACACCCGCCAGGCCTGCCTGGGCGACGCGATCTGCAACCTGCTCGAGTGGCAGGGCGCCCAGGTGACGCGCGAGTTCTACTACAACGACGCCGGCGTGCAGATCACCACGCTGGCCGCCTCGGTGCAGGCGCGCCTGAAGGGCCTGAAGCCGGGCGAGCCGGGCTGGCCCGAATCGGCCTACAACGGCGACTACATCGCCGACGTGGCGGCCGACTTCGCGGCGAAGAAGACGGTGCATGCCGACGACCGCGAGTTCACCGCCTCGGGCGACCCGGACGACCTGGAGGGCATCCGCCAGTTCGCCGTCGCCTACCTGCGCCACGAGCAGGACCTGGACCTGAAGGCACTCGGCGTTCGCTTCGACCGCTACTTCCTCGAGTCCAGCCTGTACGGCGACGGGCGGGTCGACGACACGGTGCGGCGCCTGGTCGCCTCGGGCAAGACCTTCGAGGACGGCGGCGCGCTGTGGCTGCGCAGCACCGAGTACGGCGACGACAAGGACCGCGTGATGCGCAAGTCCGATGGCAGCTACACCTACTTCGTGCCGGACGTCGCCTACCACTTGGTCAAGTTCGAGCGCGGCTTCCCGAAGGCGATCAACATCCAGGGCGGCGACCACCACGGCACCGTCGCCCGCGTGCGCGCCGGCATCCAGGCCGCGGGCCTGGGCGTGCCGGCCGGCTACCCGGATTACGTGCTGCACAAGATGGTCACGGTGATGAAGGGCGGCCAGGAGGTGAAGATCTCCAAGCGCGCCGGCAGCTACGTGACGCTGCGCGACCTGGTCGAGTGGACCGGCCGCGACGCGGTGCGCTTCTTCATGCTCAGCCGCAAGGCCGATACCGAGTTCGTGTTCGACGTCGACCTCGCGCTCAAGCGCAACGACGAGAACCCGGTCTTCTACGTGCAGTACGCGCATGCGCGCATCTGCTCGGTGATCGCCCAGTGGGTCGAGCAGGGCGGCGACGAGGCGACGCTGGCCCAGGCCGACCTGGCGCAGCTCGTCGCCCCGAGCGAGGCCGCGCTGATGCTGAAGCTGGCCGAGTTCCCGAACGTGCTGGAAGGCGCGGCCGCGGCACTCGCGCCGCACGACATCGCCTTCTACCTGCGCGACCTGGCCGGCGCCTTCCACGCCTACTACGCCAGCGAGCGCTTCCTGGTCGACGACGCGGCCCTGGCGCGCGCCCGGCTGGCCCTGCTGGCCGCGACGCGCCAGGTGCTGCGCAATGCGCTGGCCCTGCTCGGCGTGGCCGCCCCGCAACGCATGGACCGCGATCAGCCGGCCCTGGAGACCGCATGAAATCGCAGCGTGGTGGCTTCGTGATGGGCCTGATCGTCGGCCTGCTGGTCGGGCTGGCGCTGGCGCTGGCGGTGGCGCTGTACGTCACTAAGGTGCCGGTGCCCTTCGTCAACAAGGTGCCGCAGCGCACGCCCGAGCAGGACGCCGCAGAGACAGAGCGCAACAAGAACTGGGACCCGAACGCCCCGCTCGCGACGCGCCCGGGCAAGTCCGCCAGCGGCGCCGTGCCGGCGCTGGCGGCACCGCCCGCGCCGCCGGTGGCGAGTGCGTCGGCACCGGTGGCGACGCCGTCGCGGCCGGCCGCCTCGGCCCCCGGGCGCGACCCGGCGGCCATCCTCGCCGGCCAGGTGCCGGGCAGCAAGCTGCCGGGTACCCCGGCGGCCGACCCCTTCCTCTACTTCGTGCAGGCTGGCGCGTTCAACCGCCCGGAGGACGCCGAGCAGCAGCGCGCCCGCCTGGCGATGATGGGCTTCGAGGCCAAGGTGACCGAGCGCGAGCAGTCCGGCAAGACCATGTACCGCGTGCGCGTCGGCCCGTTCGACCGCAAGGACGATGCCGACGGCGCCAAGGACAAGCTCGCCGGCAGCGGGGTCGACGCCGCGCTGGTGCGCGTCCAGAAGTGAGCGCGATGCAGCGCCGCCGTTTCAGCGCCGGACTGCTGGCCGGCGCCGCGCTGCCGGCGCTGGCCCAGGGCAGCCCGGTCGAGGGCACCCACTACGTGCGTCTCAGCCAGCGTGCGCCGGTCGATGCGCCGCCGGGCCAGGTGGAGGTGCTGGCCTTCTTCTGGTACGGCAGCCCGCAGTGCAATCTCTTCGCGCCCGCGCTGGACGCCTGGGCCGGTCGCCTGCCGGGCGACGTGGCGTTCCGGCGCGTGCCGGTGGCGCTGCGCGACGAGCCGTTCGCCGCCCACCAGCGGCTCTACTACGCGCTCGAGGCGCTGGGCCAGTTGCCGGCGCTGCACCGCAAGGTGTTCTACGCCATCCACGTCGGGCGCACGCGGCTCGACGGGCCGGCCGAGATGGCCGCCTTCGTGGCCCGCCAGGGTGTCGATGCCGAAGCCTTCCGCGCCGCCTACGCCTCGAAGGAGGTGCAGGCCAAGGCGCAGCGGGCGCGCCAGCTGTCGGCCGCCTACAAGATCGACGGCGTGCCGGCGTTCGGGGTGCAGGGCCGCTATTTCACGACCGCCGGCCTGGCCGGTTCGCCGCAGCGCCTGCTGGCCGTGGCGGATTTCCTGATCCCGCTCGCACGCAAGGGCTGATCGGGGCGGCCATCGCCCCCTGCGAGGCTCGAGGCCACGCTAGAATGGCCTGCAAGTTTCGTGCCCTCATGCGAATTCCCAACGCCCCGAATCTGACGCGACGCTTGCGGCATGCCGCCGCGCTCGGCCTGCTCGCCGCCGGCCTGTTGCCGCTGCCGGGCCACGCCGAGAAGGCCGACCGATTCAAGCCGCTCAACGTGGAGGCCGACCAGCCGGGCCGCATCGACCTGCTCAAGCAGTACGTCGAGTTCAACGGCAACGTCGTCGTCACCAAGGGCACGATGACGATCCGCGCCAGCCGCATCGAGGTGCGCGAGACGCCCGACGGCTACCACGCGGCGATCGCCTTCGGCGCGCCCAACAAGCCGGCCACCTTCCGCCAGAAGCGCGACGGTGTTGACGAGTACATCGAGGGCGAGGCCGAGCGGCTCGAGTACGACGGCCGCACCGACACGATCCGCTTCGTCGCCAACGCCGCGGTGCGGCGCACGCGTGGCAGCGGCACGGCCGACGAGATCACCGGCAACCTGGTCACCTACGACGGCGTGACCGAGGTGTTCAGCGTCTCCGGCGGTGCCCCGGCGACGCCCGCCAACCCCGGCGGCCGGGTGCGCGCCGTGCTGGCGCCGCGCGAAGGCACGGCCGCCGCGGCCGAAGCGGCGTCGGCGGCCAGCGCCGCCGCACCGGCGCTGCGCACCAGCCCATCGCTCGGGACCCCCCGGTGAGCGCCGTGCCCGCCGCCGCGGCCCGCCCGCACCGCCTGGAGGCGCTCGGGCTGCAGAAGTCCTACGGCGTGCGCAAGGTGGTCAAGGACGTGCGCCTGGCGGTCGACAGCGGCGAGGTCGTGGGACTGCTCGGGCCCAACGGCGCCGGCAAGACGACGAGCTTCTACATGATCGTCGGCCTGGTGCGCGCCGACGCCGGGCAGATCAGCATCGAGGGCCAGCGGGTCGAGCGGCTGCCGATCCACCGGCGCTCGCGACTCGGGCTGTCCTACCTGCCGCAGGAGGCCTCGATCTTCCGCAAGCTCAGCGTCGAGGAGAACATCCGCGCCGTGCTCGAGCTGCAGATCGACGCCGACGGCAAGCCGCTGCGCAGCGCGCAGATCGATCAGCTGCTCGAGTCGCTGCTGCACGACCTGTCGATCGAGAAGCTGCGCCACGTGCCGGCGCCGGCGCTCTCGGGCGGCGAGCGGCGGCGGGTCGAGATCGCCCGCGCGCTGGCCACGCAGCCGCGTTTCATCCTGCTCGACGAGCCCTTCGCGGGCGTCGACCCGATCGCGGTGCTGGAGATCCAGCGCATCATCCGCTTCCTCAAGGCGCGCGGCATCGGCGTGCTGATCACCGACCACAACGTGCGCGAGACGCTGGGCATCTGCGACCGCGCCTACATCATCAGCGACGGCACCGTGCTCGCCGAGGGCACGCCGGCCGAGATCGTCGAGAACCCGGACGTGCGCAAGGTCTATCTCGGCGAACATTTCCGCATGTGAGCGTGAGCCTGCAATGAAACCGTCCCTGCAGGTCCGCCTCTCCCAGCACCTGGCGCTCACGCCGCAGCTGCAGCAGTCGATCCGGCTGCTGCAGCTCTCGACACTCGAGCTGCACCAGGAAGTCGAGCAGATGCTCGAGCAGAACCCCTTCCTGGAGCCCGACGAGGACGCGCCCGCCCCGTTCGAGCCGCTGGCCGAGCGCACCTCGCCGGCCGAGCGTGCCGGCGAGCAGGAGAGCGAGCGCGCCGCCGAGGCGGGCGGCGACGCCGGCGACGACGCCCCCGGGCTGGACAGCGCCGAGCTCGGCGCCACCGCGCGGGACGACTGGGAGAACGGCACCGAGCGCGACGATTTCGACGGCATCGGCGAGGCCCCGGCCAAGGGCTCGGGCGCCGGCGAGGGCGACGATTTCGACGGTCAGGAGCGCGACACCGCGATGCCCACGCTGCAGGACCACCTGCGCCAGCAGCTGCTGGGCATGCGCCTGCCGGCCGAGGACGCGGCGGCGGTGTCGGTGCTGATCGAGTCGCTCGACGACGAAGGCTACCTGGCCGACCCGATCGAGGAGATCGCCGCCCAGCTGCTCGGCCCCGAGGCGAGCCCCGAGGAGCTCGAGGAGCTGGTCGACAAGCTGCGCTGCGGGCTGCGCTTCCTGCAGAGCATGGAGCCCACCGGCGTGGGCGCGGCCAACCTGCCCGAGTGCCTGACGCTGCAGCTGCGTGCGCTGCCGCGCAGCGAGGCGCAGGCGATCGCGATCATCGTCTGCAAGCAGCACCTCGAGCTGCTGGCCCGGCGCGACCTGAAGAAGCTGATGGCCGCCACCGGCGCCGACGAGGAGCTGCTCAAGCAGGCCCAGGCGCTGATCGTCGCCTGCGAGCCCAAGCCGGGCCGGCCGTTCGCGCGTGCCGAGGCCAACATCGTGGTGCCCGACGTGATCGTGCAGAAGTCCGGGCGCGGCTGGAAGGTGGTGCTGAACCCGGACGTGATGCCGCGCCTGCGCATCAACGACCTGTACGCCAACGCGATCCGCCAGGGCCGTGGCAGCAACAGCCTGAACGGCGCCGGCGCGGGCCTGAACGCGCGCCTGCAGGAGGCGCGCTGGTTCATGAAGAACATCCTGCAGCGCTTCGACACCATCCAGCGCGTCTCGCAGGCCATCGTCGAGCGCCAGAAGGCCTTCTTCACGCACGGCGAGATCGCGATGAAGCCGCTGGTGCTGCGCGAGATCGCCGACGAGCTGGGCCTGCACGAATCGACCATCTCGCGCGTGACGACCGCGAAGTACATGTCCACGCCCTTCGGCACCTTCGAGCTGAAGTACTTCTTCGGCTCCTCGCTGAACACCGATGCGGGCGGCAACGCCTCGAGCACCGCGGTGCGCGCGCTGATCAAGCAGCTCGTGGCCGCCGAGGACGCGGCCAAGCCGCTGTCGGACAGCCAGATCTCGCAGATGCTCGAGGAGCAGGGCATCCAGGTCGCGCGGCGCACGGTGGCCAAGTACCGCGAGGCGCTGAAGATCGCGCCGGCCAACCTGCGGAAGGCGATGTGAGATGGTGCCCCCACGCTCACTGCGTTCGCTGCCCCCCGAGGGGGCGCGGGCCGCGCTTGGGGCGGCCCGGCGCTCGTCCCGATGAACCTGTTCCTGCCTTGCGCCGCGGGCGTGGAAGCGCTGCTGGCGGACGAGGTCGCGCAGCTGCTGCCGGGTCGGCGAATCCACTCGCAACGCGGCGGCGTCGCGCTCGAGGGCGACGAGGTCGACGTGATGGCGCTGAACCTCGGCTCGCGGCTCACGCAGCGGGTGCTGATCGAGGTGGCGCACGGCCGCTACCGCGACGAGCAGGACCTCTACGCGCTGGCCCGCACGGTCGGCTGGTCGCACTGGATCACGCCGCGCCACACGCTGCGCGTGGACACCACCGCGCAGCGCTCACCGCTGCGCAGCCTGAACTTCGCCGCGTTGCGCGTGAAGGACGCGGTGTGCGACCAGCTGCGCGAGGCGCACGGTGCGCGGCCGGACGTCGACACCCGCGCGCCCGACCTGCCTCTGCTGCTGCACCTCGGCCCCGAGCACGCCACGCTGTATGTCGACAGCTCCGGCGAGGCGCTCTTCAAGCGCGGCTGGCGCGAGGACAAGGGCGACGCACCGCTGAAGGAGACGCTGGCCGCCGCGATGCTCGCCGCTGCCGGCTGGCGCGGCACGCCCGAGGCCGGCGGCGCGCTGCACGACCCCTGCTGCGGCTCCGGCACCATCGCCATCGAGGCGGCGCAGATCGCCTGCGGCATCGCCCCCGGGCTGCAGCGCCGCTTCGCCTTCGAGCGCCTGCTGCCCTTCGGCACGCCGGCGCTGCGGGTGCGCTGGCAGCAGCTGAAGCAGGCGGCACGCGAGCGCATCCACGAAGCCGCGGTGCCGATCGTCGCGAGCGACGTCGCGTTCCGCATGGTCGACTTCGCGCGCCGCAACGCGCAGCGCGCCGGCGTGGCCGGGGCGATCGAGTTCCACGGCGGCGACGCGCTCGAGCGACCCGCGCCCGAGCTGCCCGCCGGGCTGCCCGGCACGCTGATGATCAATCCGCCCTACGGCGAGCGCATCGAGCTGGCCGGCAAGGCCGGCGGCAACAAGGCGCTGCCGGAGGACTTCTTCGCGCGCCTGGCGACGCACTGGAAGCGCGCCTACACGCGCCACCCGGCCGGCTGGACCGCCTGGGTGCTGAGCCCCGACATGAAGCTGCCCGGCGCGATGCGGCTGAAGGAATCGCGCCGCGTGCCGATGTGGAACGGGCCGATCGAGTGCCGGCTGTTCCGCTTCGACCTGGTGGCCGGCTCCGCGCGTGCGCCGCGGCGCGACGACGAGGACGAGCCGAACGACTGAGCCTGCCTAGGGGTCTGCAGCGCCGAGCGCCTCCAGCCCGGCCACGACCTGTGCGAGGCGTTCCCCGGTCCGGGCCAGCAGCGCGTCGATCTGCGGCGCCGCCGGGTCGTGCTGCCAGGCCTGCTCCAGCGCGAGCGCGGCATCGCGCAGCGCCGGCATGCCGAGCGTGCCGGCCAGGCCGCGCAGGTCGTGCACCAGGCGCCCCGCCGTCGCGGCATCGCCGCCGCCGCGGGCGGCGTCGAAGCGCACGACGAACTCGCGCTGCTGGTCGCGGAACTTGCGCAGCAGGCGCCGGTACAGCGCCGGCTCGCCGGCCACCTCGGGCAGTGCGGCATCGGCCTCGACGCCGGGCCAGGCGGCGGTGCCGCTGCCCGCCGGTGCCGGCGGCGGCGGGCGCACCCAGCGGGCGAGCGTGGCGAACATCTCGTCGACCTTGATCGGCTTGGCGATGTGGTCGTTCATGCCGGCAGCGATCACTTTCTCGCGGTCGCCGACCATGGCGTTGGCGGTCATCGCGATCACCGGCAGGTCACGCAGCGCCGGCTGCGCGCGGATCGCGCGCGCCGCATCGAAGCCGTCCATCACCGGCATCTGGCAGTCCATCAGCACGCCGTCGAAGCGCTCGCGCGCCAGCACCTCGAGCGCCTCGCGGCCGTCGCCGGCCACGCTGACCGAAACACCCGCGCCGCTGAGCAGTTCGAGCGCCACCTCGCGGTTGATCGCGTTGTCCTCGACGAGCAGCAGGCGCGCGCCCTTCAGCGCCGCCTGCGCGCCCGGCAGCCGGCCGTCGCGCCGGCCGCTGCCCGCGGCGGACACCGGTGCAACGCCGAGCACCTTGCAGCAGGCGTCGAACAGCGACGAGGGCGTCACCGGCTTGGTCAGCACCTCCGCGAAGACGAGGCGGCGCTCCTGCGCCCGCTGCAACACCTCGTCGCGGCTGAACGCGGTCAGCATCAGCACCGCGGGCATGCGGTGGCGGGCCAGCGGCAGCCGCGCCAGCCGCTCGGCGCAGTCGAGGCCGTCCATGCCCGGCATCTTCCAGTCCAGCAGCATCAGGTCGTACGGCGTGCCGGTCGCCGCGGCGTGCAGCACGCGCTCGAGCGCGGTGGCACCGTCCGCGACCGCATCGACCGCGACGCCGAAGCTGTCCAGCATGCCGGTCAGCACCTCGCGCACACAGTCGTTGTCGTCGACGACGAGCATGCGGCAGGCGGCGAGCCGCTCGTGGCGAAGCACCCGGCTGCCGCGCGGCGCATCGGGCTGCAGGCCGAACTCGAGCTCGAACCGGAACTCGCTGCCGCGGCCGGGGCCGCTGTCGACGCCGATCTCGCCGCCCATCAGCTCGACGAGCCGGCGGCTGATCACCAGCCCGAGCCCGGTGCCGCCGTAGCGCCGGCTCGTCGAGGCGTCCGCCTGCGCGAAGGGCTGGAACAGGCGCTGCTGCTGCTCGACCGTCATGCCCACGCCGGTATCGCGCACCGCGAAGCGCAGCTGCACCTGCGTGGCCGTGCGAGCGCCGACCTCGACCGCGAGCACGACCTCGCCGCGCTCGGTGAACTTCACCGCGTTGTTGCACAGGTTCAGCAGCACCTGGCGCAGCCGGGTCGGGTCGCCGACGAGCAGCAGCGGCAGGGACTCGGGCTCGACGAACACCAGCTCGAGCCCCTTCTCGTCGGCCTTCAGCCCGACGATGCTCGCCAGCTCGTCCATCAGCTCGCCGAGGTTGAAGGCGATCGACTCGATGTCGAGCTTGCCGGCCTCGATCTTCGAGAAGTCGAGGATGTCGTTGATGATGCCCAGCAGGGACAGCGCCGACGCATGCACCTTGTTGACGTAGTTGTGCTGGCGCGGCGGCAGCCCGCTGTCCATCGCGAGGTGCGACAGGCCGATGATCGCGTTCATCGGCGTGCGGATCTCGTGGCTCATGTTGGCGAGGAACTCGCCCTTCGCGCGGCTCGCCGCCTCGGCGGCATCGCGTGCGACGACGAGCTCGGCGGTGCGCTCCCCGACGCGCCGCTCGAGCTCGGCGTTCAGCGCGCGGATCTCGTCCTGCGTGCGGCAGTACTCGACGATGACGCCGGTCAGCCCGGCCACCGCCTCGACCAGCTCGAGGTCGGCCTCGTTCGGCGCACGCGGCGCGCGGTGGTGGATCGCCACGACGCCGATCACCCGGCCGTCGCGGTCGGGCACCGGCTGGGCCCAGCACGACGCCAGCCCCGCGCGCAGCGCGAGATCGCGCAGCGGGGGCGGCGCGCCGCCGGCGGCGAAGTCCTCGACGACGACGCGCCGCCCGCGCACCGCCGCCTCGGCGCACGGCCCGCCGCCCGCGCCGATCTCCAGACCGCGCAGCGCCTCGGCGTAGGCGGCCGGCAGCCGCGTCGCGGCCACCGGGTCCAGGCGGCGGCGCTCGGCGTCGAGCAGCAGCACCGACACGATCATGTCCGACTGCCGCTGCTCGACGTCGCGCACGATCGAGTCGAGGATGCCCGCCAGCGGCTCGCCGCGGATCAGCCGCTCGAGCGCACCGGCGCGCAGGGTCTCGATCAGCTCGAGCCGGCGCTGCGCGGTGATGTCCACCATCACGCCGCGCAGCCGGGTCGGCCGGCCGTCCTCGGCGATCACGGTCACGCGGTCGTGCAGCCAGACGACACGCCCGTCGGCGGCGAAGAAGCGGTAGAAGAACTCCTGCGCGCGCAGCTCCTGGGTGGCGGCGGCGTCGAGGTCGATCGACCATTCGCGGTCGTCGGGGTGGATGCGCTCGGCCCAGAATCCCGGCTCCTGCCAGCGCTCGACCGGGAAGCCGAGCAGCCGTTCGGCCTGGCGGCTCACGAAGACGAAGCGCGGGCCCGGCATCTCGGCCTCCCAGACGATGCCCTCGATGGTGTCGACCAGCGAGGCATAGGCCTGCTGCGAGCGCCGCAGCGCCGCCTCGGCCTGCTTGCGCTGCGTGATGTCGCGCGCGATCGTCGCCGCGCCCAGGACGCGGCCGGCCGCGTCGCGCAGCAGCGAGAGGGTCAGCGCGACGTCGATGCGCCGCCCGTCGCGGCGCAGGCCCTCCGTCTCCAGCGTCTGCACCGCCTCGCCCGCGGCGAGCCGCGCCGCGAGCGCGCGCCATGCGGCCCCGTCGCCGGGCGGCGCGAGCCGTGCGACCGGCTGGCCGACGATCTCGCCGGCGGCGTAGCCGTAGATGCGCTCGGCGCCGCGGTTCCAGCTCAGGATGCGGTCGTCGAGGGACAGGCTGATGACCGCGTCGTCGGTCGACTCGACGATCGCCGCCAGGTGCGCGGCGCGCTCCTCGGCGCGCTTGCGGTCGGTGATGTCGACCAGCGACACGAGCACCGTGGACAGCGTCTGCTCGCAGCCCGGCCCGACCGTCAGGTGCACCGTCACGTGGCGCTCGCGCCCATCGAGCGTGCGCAGCACGGTGTCCGCGGTCATCGTCGTCGCACCGTTCCACAGATCGACCAGTTCGCGCCCGAACACCCTCAGCGCCTGCGGCGTGAAGGTGCGCAGCAGGCCGGCGAACAGCTCCTGCTTGTCGCGCGCCTCGTGCAGCGCCAGCGTGGCCCGGTTCACGTCGACGACCCGCACGAGCGCCCCGCATTCCTCGACGAAGCCCGGGTGGCGGGCGATGTGCGCCTCGAGGTCGGTCACGCCCTGGGCACGCAGCGCGTCGAAACGGGCCGTGACGGCGGAGAAGTCCTCCTCCCACAGCGACACCGGCGAGTCCTCGAACACCGTCCGGTAGCGCCGCTCGCTCTCGCGCAACGCCGCCTCGGCGCGGCGCCGCTCGGTGATGTCGACGAAGGTGACGATCGTCTCGACGAGGCGGCCGTCGCCGTCGAAGGCCGGGTCGGCGCTCGCCATCACCCAGACCTCGGGCGCCGGCGGCGGGCGCTGCACGCCCGCGATCAGGTTGCGCACCGGGCGGCCCTGCGCGGCGGCCAGCATCGCCGGGTACTCGGCGGGCGGCATCGGCGAGCCGTCCTCGCGCAGGAAGCGCCAGGCGGAGTCGATCACGGCCCGGCCGAGCATCTGCTCCTCGCTCATCCCGAGCAGTGTGCGGGCCAGCAGGTTGCAGGNCGGCCCGGCCGAGCATCTGCTCCTCGCTCATCCCGAGCAGTGTGCGGGCCAGCAGGTTGCAGGAGACGATCCGGCCGTCCGCGCCGTGCACGACGACCGCGGCCTGGATCTTCTCCAGCAGCGCGGGCAGGCGCCGCTCCGGCTGCTGCGTCGCCGCGCCCGCGGCCAGCAGCGCGGCCGCCGCCTGCCAGGCCACCGTCTCGGCCAGCCGTTCGCCCGCCGCCGGCAGGCCGCCGGGCCGGCTGCAGTGCAGGGCCAGCA
>KZ836129.1 GCA_003265685.1 Piscinibacter caeni
GTCCGGAGCGTGAGACACGACAACTTGTCGCATCCGCGGCGCGACGCCGGGGGGCGCTGCCTCGACAGGCTGTCGCACCGCGCGGCGGCCGGAGGAACCCGGTGAGCAAGTCACGGACGGCTCGTTAAGATATGAACAAGCCTGCACAGGTTGGGTGATCAGGCCATGGAGAACGTGATGGATCAAGCTCGTTCGAAGCTGTCGCGCCGACAGGTGTTCGCCGGTGCCGGCACCGCCGGTGCGCTGGCCGCCGCAGCAGCCGTGCTGCCCCGTGCCGCCCAGGAGCCGCAGCAGGCCCAGGCGCCGCAGCAGCCCGCCCCCGAGCGCGGCGGCGGCTACCAGGAGACGCAGCGCGTGCTGCAGTACTACCAGACCGCCCGTCTCTGACCGGGCGCCTGCCCGCTTTCCCGGGCCGCGCGCGGCCCGTGTCCGGATTCCCCGAGGAGTTTCCATGCTGCTCACGCGCAAGACCTCGAGTTCGCCCGCGGCCGGCGCCTCCGGCCTGGTGGCCAGCCTGGCCCGCGGCATCGCGCGCGCCGTGCCCACGATGGACCGGCGCGCCTTCCTGCGCCGCTCCGGCCTGGGCGTCGGCGCCGGCCTGGCGGCGTCGCAGCTGACGCTGATGAAGAAGGCCCAGGCCGCCGACGGCGCCAAGCCCGCGGCGGGCGAGCGCAAGGTCGAGGTCAGGCGCACCGTCTGCGGCCACTGCTCGGTGGGCTGCGCGATCGACGCGGTGGTGGAGAACGGCGTCTGGGTGCGCCAGGAGCCGGTGTTCGACTCGCCGATCAACCTCGGCGCGCACTGCGCCAAGGGCGCGGCGGTGCGCGAGCACGGCCACGGCGAGTTCCGCCTCAAGACGCCGATGAAGCTGGTCAACGGCAAGTACGAGCGCATCTCCTGGGACCAGGCGCTCGAGGAGATCGGCGCGAAGATGCTCGAGCTGCGCAAGCAGAGCGGGCCCGATTCGGTCTTCGTGGTCGGCTCGTCGAAGCACAACAACGAGCAGTCCTACCTGCTGCGCAAGTGGATGACGCTGTGGGGCAGCAACAACTGCGACCACCAGGCGCGCATCTGCCACTCGACCACGGTCGCGGGTGTGGCGAACACCTGGGGCTATGGCGCGATGACGAACTCCTACAACGACATGCAGAACGCCAAGGCGGCGCTCTACATCGGGAGCAATGCCGCCGAGGCGCACCCGGTGTCGATGCTGCACCTGCTGCACGCGAAGGAGAACGGCTGCAAGGTCATCGTCACCGACCCGCGCTTCACCCGCACCGCGGCCAAGGCCGACGAGTACGTGCGCATCCGCTCGGGCAGCGACATCCCGTTCCTGTTCGGCGTGCTGTACCACGTGTTCAAGAACGGCTGGGAGGACAAGAAGTACCTCGAGGACCGCGTCTACGGCATGGACAAGGTGCGCGAGGACGTGATGGCCAAGTGGACGCCCGACAAGGTCCAGGAGGCCTGCGGCGTCGACGAGGCGACCTGCGCCAAGGTGGCCGAGATCATGGCCAAGAACCGGCCGAGCACCATCGTCTGGTGCATGGGCCAGACCCAGCACACGATCGGCAACGCGATGGTGCGCGCCTCGTGCATCCTTCAGCTGGCGCTGGGCAACATCGGCGTCTCCGGCGGCGGTGCGAACATCTTCCGCGGCCACGACAACGTGCAGGGCGCCACCGACGTCGGCCCGAACCCCGACTCGCTGCCCGGCTACTACGGCCTGGCCGAGGGCGCCTTCAAGCATTTCGCGGCCACCTGGGGCGTCGACTTCGAGTGGATCAAGAAGCAGTACGCGCCGGGCATGATGACCAAGCCGGGCATGACGGTCTCGCGCTGGGTCGACGGCGTGCTCGAGAAGAACGAGCTGATCGACCAGGACAGCAACCTGCGCGGCCTGTTCTTCTGGGGCCATGCGCCGAACTCGCAGACCCGCGGCCTGGACATGAAGCGGGCGATGGACAAGCTCGACCTGCTGGTGGTGGTCGACCCGTTCCCGAGCGCCACCGCGGCGATGGCCGCGATGCCTGGCAAGCCGGAAGACCTGAACCCGAACCGCGCCGTCTACCTGCTGCCGGCCTGCACGCAGTTCGAGACCAGCGGCTCGTGCACGGCGAGCAACCGCTCGATCCAGTGGCGCGAGAAGGTCATCGAGCCGCTGTGGGAGAGCCGCACCGACCACATGATCATGTACCAGCTCGCGCAGAAGCTGGGCTTCGACAAGGAGCTGGTCAAGAACTACAAGATGCAGCAGGTCAAGGGCATGGACGAACCCGTGCCGGAGGACATCCTGCGCGAGATCAACAAGTGCGTCTGGACCATCGGCTACACGGGCCAGAGCCCCGAGCGCCTGAAGGCGCACATGCGCAACATGAACGTCTTCGACGTGAAGACGCTCAAGGCAAAGGGCGGCGTCGACAAGGAGACGGGCTACCAGCTCGACGGCGACTACTTCGGCCTGCCCTGGCCGTGTTACGGCACGCCGGAGCTCAAGCACCCGGGCTCGCCCAACCTGTACGACACCAGCAAGCACGTGATGGACGGCGGCGGCAACTTCCGCGCCAACTTCGGCGTCGAGCGCGAGGGCGTCTCGCTGCTGGCCGGCGACGGCTCGCACAGCAAGGGTGCCGACCTGACCACCGGCTACCCCGAGTTCGACCACCTGCTGCTGAAGAGACTCGGCTGGTGGGACGAGTTGAGCGAGGACGAGAAGAAGAAGGCCGAGGGCAAGAACTGGAAGACCGACCCGACCGGCGCGATCATCCGCGTGGCGATGAAGAACCACGGCTGCCACCCGTTCGGCAACGCCAAGGCGCGCGCGGTGGTGTGGAACTTCCCCGACCCGATCCCGCAGCATCGCGAGGCGATCTACAGCACGCGGCCGGACCTGATCGCCAAGTACCCGACGCACGACGACAAGAAGGCCTTCTGGCGCCTGCCCACGCTCTACAAGTCGCTGCAGGAGAAGAACAAGGACATCGGCAAGACCTTCCCGCTGATCATGTCCAGCGGCCGCCTGGTGGAGTACGAGGGCGGCGGCGAGGAGACACGCTCCAACCCGTGGCTGGCCGAGCTGCAGCAGGAGATGTTCGTCGAGATCAACCCGAGGGCGGCCAACGACCGCGGCATCCGCAACGGTGAGTACGTCTGGCTGCGCACGCCGCCGATGGACGCCGTGCCGGGCTTCAAGGGCATCCGCGTCAAGGCGCTGGTGACCGAGCGGGTGGATGCCGAGACGGTGTGGCTGCCGTTCCACTTCTCGGGCCGCTGGGGCGGCACCGACCTGGCGCCGTACTACCCGACCGGCGCCGTGCCGGTGGTGCGCGGCGAGGCGGTCAACACCGCCACGACCTACGGCTACGACAGCGTCACGATGATGCAGGAAACCAAGACCACGGTCTGCCAGATCGAGCGTGCGGCGTAAGGCAAGGAGAGAACTGACATGGCCCGAATGAAGTTCATCTGCGACGCCGAGCGCTGCATCGAGTGCAACGGCTGCGTCACCGCCTGCAAGGCCGAGCACGACGTGCCCTGGGGCGTGAACCGCCGGCGCGTGGTCACGCTCAACGACGGCGTGCCGGGCGAGAAGTCGGTCTCGGTGGCCTGCATGCACTGCTCCGACGCACCCTGCATGGCGGTCTGCCCGGTCGACTGCTTCTACCGCACCGACGAAGGCGTGGTGCTGCACGACAAGGACGTCTGCATCGGCTGCGGCTACTGCTCCTACGCCTGCCCGTTCGGCGCGCCGCAGTTCCCGACCAACGGCACCTTCGGCCTGCGCGGCAAGATGGACAAGTGCACCTTCTGCGCCGGCGGCCCGGAGGCCAACGGCACCGAGGCCGAGTTCGAGAAGTACGGCCGCAACCGGCTGGCCGAGGGCAAGCTGCCGGCCTGCGCCGAGATGTGCTCGACCAAGGCGCTGCTCGGCGGCGACGGCGACGTGGTGGCCGACATCTTCCGCAGCCGCGTGCTGGTGCGCGGCAAGGGCAGCGAGATCTGGGGCTGGGGCACGGCCTACGGCAAGCCGACGACGGGGACCAAGTCATGATCAAGCGAGCGTTGTGCGCGGTGTCCCTGGGCCTGCTGCTGGCGGGCTGCGGCGACAAGGTGCAGGTCGGCGCGGCGCCGGCCAAGAAGGCCGACGCGAAGGCCTGGGAGGGCGCGTCGAACGACTACGTCGCCCCGGGCTGGAAGGCGGGCGACCAGGGCAGCTGGGAGTCCCAGATGCGCACCCGGGCGCAGGCCCAGAACGAATACAACCGCTCGGCCGCGCAGCGCTGAGCCGGACCTCCGGAGACGCCATGTCCGCGACGATCCGAGCTCTGCTGCTGGTACTGGCGATGCTGTCGCCGGCGGTGGCCTTCGCCCAGCAGGCGCAGCCTGCCGCCACGCCGGCCGCCGGCGCCACCCTGCCGCCCGACGACCGCGCGCCGCCCGCGCTGCCGCGCGAGGGCGAGAGCAATGCCGAACGCGGCAAGAGCCAGCCCGGCAACAACGCGCCGTTCTGGCGTGCCGTGCGAGAGTCCGGCAACGCGGCCGGCTACAGCTCGCTGCCCGGCGTCGAGACCGGGGTGCTGATCCAGCCCTTCGTGCAGTACCCCGGCTCGCGCCTGACCACCGCCGGCGAGGCCTGGCGCGAGGTGCGCAACCGCTGGATCATCCCCTACGGCGGCGCGCTGCTGCTGATCATGCTCGGGGCCTGCGCGCTGTTCTACTGGCGCAAGGGCGCGCTCGGCGGCCACGAGCCCGACACCGGTCGGCGCATCGAGCGCTTCACGCCCTTCGAGCGCAGTGCCCACTGGGCCAATGCGATCACCTTCGTGATCCTGGCCGTGTCCGGCGTGGTGCTGGCGTTCGGCAAGTTCTTCCTGCTGCCGGTGATCGGCGGCACGCTGTTCGGCTGGCTCAGCTATGCGCTGAAGACGGCCCACAACTTTGCCGGGCCGGTGTTCGCGGTGTCGCTCGTGATCGTGTTCCTGACCTTCGTGCGCGACAACCTGCCGCGCAAGGGCGACCTGAACTGGCTGCTGCGCTTCGGCGGGCTGCTGGGCGAGCACGAGGTGCCCTCGCACCGCTTCAACGCGGCCGAGAAGATGCTGTTCTGGGGCGGCGTGTTCCTGCTCGGCGCAGTGGTGGTCGGCTCCGGCCTGGTGCTGGACAAGCTGATCCCTGGGCTGCTCTACACCCGGCCGCAGATGCAGGTGGCGCACATGGTGCACGCCGTGGCGACGGTGCTGATGATCACGATGTTCATCGGCCACATCTACATCGGCACGCTGGGCATGAAGGGTGCCTACGGCGCGATGCGCACCGGCTATGTCGACGAGGGCTGGGCCAAGGAGCACCACCAGTGGTGGTACGAGGACGTCAAGGCCGGCAAGATCCCGGCCCAGCGCAGCCGCCCTGTCGAGGGCGCGGCGCCGCCCGCCGCCGCACGCACCTGAACCTGCGAGGAAACCGATGCGACACCTGCTGACCGCCACCGTGCTCGCCACCGCTGCCGTGGGGGCGCTGGCCAAGCTGCCGCCGCTGTCCGACGAGGCCAAGGCCAAGGCGGCCGAGGCCGCGGCCAAGGCGGCACATGGCAACAAGGTGGCCGACTTCCAGCTCTGTAAGTCGATGGAGCGGGTTGCAGCGCGTTACGCCGGCGAGGCTGCCAAGGCCGGCAAGAGCGTGACGCCGACACCGACACCCGCCTGCGCCGACCCGGGCCCGTTCGGCGGCGCCGCTCCGGCGGCCGCGCCCGCGGCACCCGCCGCGCCGGCCAAGAAGACCTGATGCGCCGGGCGCCGGCGGCGCTCGCGTAGAGTCGCCGGCATGTCTCCCCGCCTGACTGCGGCCAGCGCGCCGCTGACACGCTCCGTGCGCGTGCTCGACGAATTCGGCGCCGAGCGCGAGATCGCCATCCCGGCCGAGCGGGCGCTGACCGTGTTCGTCGACAAGCGCGAGCTGGTCACGCTGATGACGCTGGGCGCCGCACCGGAGCTGCTGGTGCTCGGCTACCTGCGCAACCAGCGCCTGGTCGAACGCTGCGCGGACGTCGACTCGGTGACGGTGGACTGGGAGGTCGGCGCCGCTGCCGTGGCCACGCGCGCCGGCATCGAGCGGCTCGAGGAGAAGACCGCCCGGCGCGTGGTGACCACCGGCTGCGGCCAGGGCACGGTGTTCGGCGACCTGATGGCCGACCTGGATGCGGTGCGCCTGCCGCCGCCGGGGCAGGCGCGCATCCGCCAGTCCACGCTGTACGGCCTCCTCGACGCGGTGCGCCGCCAGGAGAGCACCTACAAGTCGGCCGGCTCGGTGCACGGCTGCGCGCTGTTCCGCGGCGCCGAGCTGCTCACCTTCGTCGAGGACGTGGGCCGGCACAACGCCATCGACACCATCGCCGGCTGGATGTGGCTGCACGGCGTGGACGGCAGCGACAAGTGCTTCTACACGACGGGGCGGCTGACCAGCGAGATGGTCATCAAGTCGGCCCAGATGGGCGTGCCCATCATCGTCTCGCGCAGCGGCATCACGCAGATGGGCCACGAGCTGGCGCAGCAACTGGGCATGACGCTGTTCGGCCGGGCCACCAACCGGCACTTCATCTGCTACAGCGGCTTCGAGCGCTTCGACAGCGAGCCGGAGCCGGCGCGCCCCGGGCGCGAGGCGGACTGATCAGGCGATGCGGGCCAGGTCGCGCAGGTGCGTCGGGCCGGCGCGGCGCTCGATCTCGGCCAGCAGCGGCTTGCCCCAGCCGAGCGCGAACAGCGCCTCGGCGGTGACGAACATCGGGCCGACCAGCAGGCCGACCAGGTCGTCGACGAAGGCCGGCTTGCGGCCCTCGTACCAGTGGCCGATGAACTGGATCGCCCAGCCGACCACGAAGAAGCTCAGGCCCCAGGCCAGCCAGGCGCCGGTGCCGCTGCCGCCCACATGGTGCGCGGCCAGGATCAGCATCCCCACCGCCACGCTGGTGGCCACGCCGAGCATCAGCACGCCGCGGGTCAGGTACCACATCGCCACCCCGGCGAACACCAGCCAGGCCGGCGAGAGGGCGAACGAGCCGAGCGAGAAGCCCGGCTTGGCCAGCAGCACGCCGATGGCGAAGACGATCATCGGGATACCGACGAAGTGACTGGCGATGTTGCGCCGGTCGCGGTGGTATTCGGCATACTGGCTCAGCAGGTCGATCGCGGGGCGCATGCTTCTCTCCCAGGGGCTCACGCCCCAACTGTCGCACAGCCGGCGGGGGGTGTGCGCGGCCGGCTCCCTAAAATGCTCACGAAACGTTCGGAAAAGTCGACCGGAAACCCTCATGACGATCAAGAGTGACCGCTGGATCCGGCGCATGGCCGAGCAGCACGGGATGATCGAGCCCTTCGAGCCCGGCCAGGTGCGGCATGCGGCGGATGGCCACAAGATCGTCAGCTACGGCACCAGCAGCTATGGATACGACATCCGTTGCGCGCCGGAGTTCAAGGTCTTCACGAACATCCACAGCACCGTCGTGGATCCGAAGAACTTCGACGAGAAGAGCTTCGTCGACATCGAGGCCGACGTCTGCATCATCCCGCCCAACAGCTTTGCGCTGGCGCGCACGCTGGAGTACTTCCGCATCCCGCGCAACGTGCTGACGATCTGCCTGGGCAAGAGCACCTACGCGCGCTGCGGCATCATCGTCAACGTCACGCCCTTCGAGCCGGAGTGGGAGGGCTACGTGACACTCGAGTTCAGCAACACCACGCCGCTGCCGGCCAAGATCTACGCTGGCGAGGGCTGCGCGCAGGTGCTGTTCTTCGAGAGCGACGAGGTCTGCGAGACCAGCTACAAGGACCGCGGCGGCAAGTACCAGGGCCAGCGCGGCGTCACGCTGCCCAAGACCTGAACCGGAGGCGTCCATGCGCTGGCAAGGCAACCGCGAGAGCGACAACGTCGAGGACGTGCGCGGGGCCTCCGGCGGCGGACGCGGCCTGCCGATCGGCGGGCGCGGCATCGGCCTGGGCACCGTCGTGATCGCGCTGGTGGCCGGCTGGATCTTCGGCATCAACCCGCTGACCGTGCTGAGCCTGCTGGGCGGCGGGGGCGGTGCGCCGACCGTGGCCGAGGCGCCGCAGGGCGGCCGGCCGCCGGCCGACGACAGCATGGCCCGCTTCGTCTCGACCGTGCTGGCCGACACCGAGGATGTCTGGCGCGAGCAGTTCCGCGCGCTCGGCGGCCGCTACCAGGAGCCCAAGCTGGTGCTGTTCAAGGACGCCTGGCCGACCGCGTGCGGCCACGGCGAGGCCGCGATGGGGCCGTTCTACTGCCCGGGCGACCAGAAGGTCTACATCGACCTGTCGTTCTACGAGCAGATGCGCGAACGGCTCGGCGCGCCGGGCGATTTCGCCCAGGCCTACGTGATCGCCCACGAGGTCGGCCACCACGTGCAGAACCTGATGGGCATCACCGAGAAGGTCGACGCCGCGCGCCGCCGCACGGACCCGGCGCGGGCCAACACGCTCAGCGTGCGGCTCGAGCTGCAGGCGGACTGCTTCGCCGGCGTCTGGGCGCACCATGCGCAGCGCGCGCGCCAGGTGCTGGAGCAGGGCGACCTGGAGGAGGCGCTCAACGCCGCCAGCCAGATCGGCGACGACACGCTGCAGCGCAACGCTGGCGGCCGGGTGCGGCCGGAAACCTTCACGCACGGCAGCAGCAAGCAGCGCGTGGCCTGGTTCAGGCGCGGCGTCGAGAGCGGCAGCGTCGCCGACTGCGACACCTTCAAGGCCGGCGCGCCGTGAGAACCATCGTCCGCCCCGCCGCGCTGATCGGCGCCTGGTTCGACACCCTGCGCGAGGAGCAGCGCGAGACGGCGCAGGCGCTGCGCGGGGCGGTGCTGGCGGCCGAGCCGGCCCTGGAGCAGTCGATCAAGTGGGGCAACCTGGTGTTCAGCCGGGCCGGGGCCCACGCGTTCGCGATCGTGATCCACAAGGACCACGCCAACCTGCAGGTCTTCAACGGCGCGCTGCTGCGCGAACGCTTCCCGATGCTCGAGGGCACCGGCAAGGGCCTGCGCCACCTGAGGCTGCGTTACCGCCAGCCGGTGGACACCGCTCTGGTGGAAGCGCTGGTTCGCGCCAGCGTGGCGCTTGTCGGGCCGGGCGGGCCGGCCGAAGGCTCAGCCTAGCGCGACGATCCAGTCGCAGCGCAGCCGCTGTCGCCGGTGCAGCCAGCGCCGCAGCGCCACGTAGGCGCCGGGCGCGAACAGCAGCGGCAGCGCCGCCAGCGCGAGGCCGTCCTGGCGCAGCAGCCAGGCCACCGGCGCGCCGACGCAGGCGGCCAGCCAGAGCGTCAGCACCGCGCTCCACAGCCGCGCCTCGACCGGGTGGTCGGCATGCCCGGCGTGCCAGCGGCGCAGCTGGTCGAACTGATCGAGGGTCATCGCGCATTCCCCGCAGGCCGGTGAATGCGCCCAGTGTAAGTTTGGCGTCAGGCGCCGGAAAGGGCCGGATAGCTGCCCGGCACCAGGATGTCGCGCGTGACCTGGGTCAATTGCGTGTGGCCGCAGAAGGCCATCGTCACGTCGAGCTCCTTGTGGATGATCTGCAGCGCCTTGGTGACGCCGGCCTCGCCCATCGCACCCAGGCCGTAGACCATCGCGCGGCCGATCATCGTGCCGCGTGCCCCCAGCGCCCAGGCCTTCAGCACGTCCTGGCCCGAGCGGATGCCGCCGTCCATCCACACCTCGAGCTTGTCGCCGACCGCGGCGACGATCGCCGGCAGCGCCGCGATGCTGGAGGGCGCGCCGTCGAGCTGCCGCCCGCCATGGTTGCTGACCACGATCGCGTCGGCGCCGGCCTGCGCGGCCAGCACTGCGTCCTCGACCTCCATGATGCCCTTGAGGATCAGCTTGCCGCCCCATTGCTCCTTGACCCAGGCCACGTCGGCCCAGGACAGGCGCGGATCGAACTGCTCGTTGGTCCAGGCCGACAGCGAGCGCATGTCGCTGACGCCCTTCACGTGGCCGACCAGGTTGCGGAAGGTGTGCCGCTTCGTGCCCAGCATGCCCAGGCACCAGCGCGGCTTGGTCGCGAGGTTGATGATGTTGCCGAGCGTCGGCCGCGGCGGCGCGGTCAGGCCGTTCTTCAGGTCCTTGTGGCGCTGGCCGATCACCTGCAGGTCCAGCGTCAGCACCAGCGCGCTGCACTTGGCGGCCTTGCAGCGGGCGATCATCGCGGCCATCGCGTCGCGGTCGCGCATCATGTAGAGCTGGAACCAGAACGGCGCGCTGGTGTTCTCGGCCACGTCCTCGATCGAGCAGATGCTCATCGTCGACAACGTGAACGGGATGCCGAACTTCTCGGCCGCGCGCGCCGCGTGGATCTCGCCGTCGGCATGCTGCATGCCGGTCAGCCCGACCGGGGCGATGGCCACCGGCATCTTGACCGCCTGGCCGACCATCGTCGTCGCGGTGCTGCGGTTCTCCATGTTGACCGCCACGCGCTGGCGCAGCCTGATCGTCTGGAAGTCGGACTCGTTGGCGCGGTAGGTGCTCTCCGTCCACGAGCCCGAGTCGGCGTAGTCGTAGAACATGCGCGGCACGCGCTTCTCGGCCAGCACGCGCAGGTCCTCGATGTTCGTGATGACGGGCATCCGCGGTCTCCTCGGTCTTGGAATGGCCGCGATCCTAGCGGCGCCCCGCGCCGGGCAGCCGGAAAGATTTTCAGGTGCCGCGCGAAACCAGCGCCAGGGCCTGCGCCGCGACCGCCTCGCAGGCGCCGACCAGCCAGTCGGCGAAGCGCTGCGCCGCGTCGCCCGCCGCCTGCGGCAGCAGGTAGTACTGGTGCGCCGGCACGGCGGTGAGCCGGAACACCGGCACCAGCGTGCCGGTCTCGAGCCAGTGGCGCGCCAGGCTCGGGCGTGCCAGCGCGATGCCCTGGCCGGCCACCGCGGCCTCGAGCGTCAGCCCGAGGTCCACGAGGCGCGGCCCGCCGGCGGGCTCCGGGCGCACCAGGCCGGCGGCGGCGAACCACGGTGCCCAGGGCTCGATCGGCGTGCGCAGCAGCGGCGCCGCGTCCAGGTCGGCCGGCGTGCGCAGCGGCGGCAGGCGCTGCAGCAGCGCCGGGGCGGCCAGCGGCAGCACCACGTCGTGCATCAGCACGCGCCCGCCGTGCGCGGCGGCGTCGCCGTGGCGTATCTGCACGTCGGCGTCGCCCGGCGCGACGTCGAGGTAGGGGATCGACAGCACCACCTCCAGCTCGATCTCCGGGTGGGCGGCGCCGAAGGCCTCGAGCTGCGGCACCAGGATCTGGCGCGCGAAGGTCGGCGGGGCGCTGACGCGCAGCTTCTCGCTGCGCTGCACGGCGCGCTGGTGCAGCGGCACGGCCGCCAGCAGGCCGAGCGCGGCGCCAACCTGCGCCAGGTACTCCTTGCCGGTGGCGGTGAGCGCGAGCGGCTTGGCGCCGCGCGTGAACAGCGCCGTGCCGAGCAGCTCCTCCAGCGCGGCGATGCGCTTGCCCACGGCGCTGGCGGTGACGTTCAGCTCGTCGGCCGCGCGCTCGAAGCTGCCGAGCCGCGCCGCGGCCTCGAAGGCGCGCAGGCCGTCGATCGAGGGGAAGCGGATGTCGGGCGCGGCCACGGCGCGATTGTCGCCGCCGTGGCTGCGGCGCTCACAGCTCGTCAGCGCTTGTTGACGATCTCGCGGTGCATCGGCGCGAGCTGGACCAGCAGGCGGTTCTGCGCCGCGAACGGGATGCCCTGGGCGTCCATCGCCTGCTGCAGCACCTCGACCAGCGCGTTGAAGTCGGCCCGCGTGATGTCCTGCCCCTCGTGGACCTCGCGCATGCCCTTGGCCTTCGCATCGCGCCGGCACGGTCCGCCCGAGACCTCGCAGAACTGCAGCACCAGCGCCTCCTTCAGCTGCGGCAGCTCGGCGTCGGCGAAGAAGGGCTTCATGCGTGGGTCGGCCAGCAGGCGCTCGACCAGGTCGTCCATCAGCCGCTGCAGGCCGGGCTGGCCGCCGAAGGCCTGGTAGAGGCTGTCGTCGGCCGGGACGGGTGGCACGTAGGGTGTCTGCGCCTGCACCTGGGCGAAGGCCGCGGCCAGTGCGACGACGGCGGCGAACAGGGGGCGGGTGAGCAGGTTCTTCATCGGGGCTCCGGGGTCACGGCGCGAGCTGGACGGACAGGTAGGCGCCGCGCTGGCGGCGCGGCTGCACGGCCGGTGCGATCCGGCCGAGGTCGACCCAGGCCAGGGTCAGCGAGACATGCTTGTTCGGCGCCCAGGCGGCGAACAGGTCGGCCCAGTCGTCCTCCTGCAGCGCGCCGGCGCCGAGCACCGAGGCGTTCAGGTTGTCCGGCTTGGCGCGGACCTCCAGGCCGACCGCGACATCGCGCGCCAGCAGCTTGGCGAGCGCGACCTCGGGCAGCACGCGGGTGCCGTCGCCCTGCGCGCCGCCGAAGCCGAGCAGGCCGCCCTGGTTGGCGCGGGTCGCGCGCAAGGTCAGATTGGCCAGCACGCCGGGGGCGAGGAACAGCTTGGTGGCGCTGAGGTAGAGCTCGGTGCCCGAGCGCCGCGCGCCCAGCGGGCCGGTCAGCGTGGGTTCCAGCGCGCCGCTGTCGCTGCGCTTGTGCAGCAGGCCGACGGCGAGCTGTGGCCACCAGGTGTCGCTGTCCAGCACGGCGTCGCCGGCCAGGCGCAGCTTGGCGCCCAGGATGTCCTGCTTCAGGTGCAGGCCGCCCAGCCCGAGCGGCGCCAGGTTGTCGCCGGTGTCGAGATCCTGCCGCGCGAGCGACAGCTCGGCGCGTTCGCCCAGGCCGAGCGCGGCGCCCCAGGACGTCAAGGCGTAGTCGGGCGTGCGCACGCGGGTCAGGAACGCAGTCGCACCGATCTCGCCCTCGGTGGCGTAGCTTCCGGTCACGGCCCAGGGCGTGAGGCCGCCGCCGGCCGGCCCGTCGATGGTGCTCACGCCGCCGGTCAGCAGCAGCTTGCCGCGGCCCAGGGTCTGGGCCTGGGCGCCGGCCAGGACGAGGGCGAGGCCAAGGCCGAGGGCGGCCATGGCGGTACGACAGGGCATGGGCACGCTCCGGATCGACTCAGGTCAGTTCGCGAGCGTGACGCCGCCAAGCGGGCCGGGATGCCGGCAAAACGAACCGATTGGCCGGCCTGTTCAGCGGCTTTCGAGCGTGTCGAACAGCGGCAGGCCGTAACGCGGCGCCGGCTCGGCGACGCCGGCGGCCGGCTCGGCCGCCGGATGCGGCGCCACCAGGTCGGCCAGCCTCGCCAGCGCGCCGGCACGCACCCCGAGCAGGCGCAGCCGGCGTGACAGGTCGACGCGCTTCAGGCACAAGCCGGCCGCGCGCCGGATCGCGCGGGCGTCCATCGTGTGGGCCGGCAGGGTGAGGTCGCGCGTGACGGACTTGAAGTCGTCGAAGCGCAGCTTGATGCCGATGGTGCGGCTGGCGTAGCCCTTGCGCTGCAGGTCGCCGGCGAGCTCGACGCACAGGCCGGTGAAGATGTCCGACAGCGTGGCGCGGTCGCGCACGGCGTGCAGGTCGCGCTCGAAGGTGGTCTCGCGCGAGATCGAGACCGGCTCGCTGTGGGTGACCACCGGCCGGTCGTCCCGACCCTGCGCCATCTGCACCAGCCAGCCACCGTAGTGCGCGCCGAACTGCTGCACCAGGAAGGCCGGCTCGGCCGCGGCGATGTCGCCGATGGTGTGCAGCCCGAGCGCGGCCAGCTTCTCGCTCGCCTTGGGGCCGATGCCGTTGACCTTGCGCGCGGCCAGCGGCCAGATGCGTACCGGGATGTCCTCCATGCGCAGCAGCGTCAGCCCGTCGGGCTTGTCGAGTTCGGAGCACAGCTTGGACAGCAGCTTGTTCGGCGTGATGCCGATCGAGCAACTCAGCCCGGTGGCCTCGCGCACCGCCTGCTTGAGCTGCTCGCCGATGCGCCGGCCGCCGTCGGCGTGCACGCCGGGCAGCTCGCTCAGGTCGATGTAGATCTCGTCGATGCCGCGGTCCTCGACCTGCGGCGCGATCGCGCGCACCGCGGCCTTGAACAGGCGGGAGTACTTGCGGTACTCGTCGAAATCGACCGGCAGCAGCACCGCGTCGGGCGCCAGCCGGGCCGCCTTCATCGTGCCCATGGCCGAGAACACGCCGAGCGCGCGGGCCTCGTAGGTGCTGGTGGTGATCACGCCGCGGCCGGTGTACTCGCGCAGCGTCGCGAAGCGGCGCGTGCCGTCGGGCAGGGTCTGCGGCTGGTGGCGGCGGCCGCCGCCGATCACCACCGGCCGGCCGCGCAGCTCCGGGTAGCGCAGCAACTCGACGGACGCATAGAACGCGTCCATGTCGAGGTGGGCGATGAGCCGCGGCGCCTCAGGGCTGTACATGCATACAGCATAGCGGGGCCCCTGCGGGCCGGCAAGGCGGCCGGCGGTCCGGGAATCAGGCCTGGATCACGCCGCCGTAGGCGCGGGTGGTCCCGGTCGAGGCGCCGTAGACGCTGGGCGCCTCGCGCGGCAGCAGCACGTCCATCGCGCGGTCCAGCGCGGCGGTGGCGCGGGCCAGCGATTCGCGCTGCGCGGCCACCAGGCCGCTGGTGCTGGCCAGGCGCAGGCGCAGGGCATGCGGCAGCGGGCCGTTCTTCGCGGCGCGCGCGAACTGGTCCACCGCCTGCGTCAGTGCCGCGTGCAGGGCGCCGGACTGGGTCTCGATGCCGGCCAGGTCGCGCAGGCGCAGGGCCTCGCCCAGCGCTGCCAGGCGCTGGTCCACGGCGGCCAGCGCTTCCTCGAGCCGCGGGTCGACGCGGCCTTCGTTCGAATCGGTCATGGGTGGTCCGTGCGGCGGGTGCCTCAGCGCGGCGCCTTGCCCAGCAGTTCCTGGGCGTTGGCGATCAGCTTGTCGGCGATCGCCTCGGCGTTCACCTGGAAGCTGCCGTCGGAGATGGCCTGCGAGATGCGTTCCACCTTGGCGGCGTCGAACTCGGTGTTCTCGCCCGGGCCGCGCAGCGCCTCGGCGCCGCTGGACAGCTGCACCTTGACACTCGGATCCGCGCCGGCCACGCCCGCGGCGGGCTTGTCGACCGACTTGCGCTCGCCCTTGGCCGGGGCGACGTTGCCGTCCACCGGGGCCGTGTTGCGCTTGTCTGCGGGGTTGCCGATCTTCATGGTGCTCTCCAGGGTCCGGAGGGGTGCTCCGTCACAACCGTGATGGTTGGGGTATCGGAGCCTGGCGCCGTGACTTTAGGCCTTTTTCGCGGCACCCCGTGTTCCGGGGGGTGGGCTGGGGTGATCACAAATTCACCTCCACGCGCCGTTCGCCCACCGGCGTGCCCGAAATCACCCGGCCCTGCCCGGTGCGCACCCGGGCCGGCTGGCCCTCGATGCCGGGCGTCAGCGCCTGCGCCTCGCCCGAGACGGCGAAGCCCCGGCCCTGGGCCACCACCACCACCGTCTCGCCGGCGGCGAACCACTGGCGTGCCTGCAGGTGCGACTGGCGCAGGCTGGCGCCCGGCTGGAGCGCCCGGGCCAGCGTGCGGCCGACCGCCAGTTCGCGCTGGCGCAGCGCCACGGAAGCGTCTTCGGCCAGATCGACCTCGGCTTGAGCCAGGTCGCCGGCGGCCAGCACGCTGCCCACCGGCAGGGCGCGGGTGGCCACCAGCGCCGGGCCGAACACCTTCACGGTGACCGGCAGGTAGACGTTCCAGCGCGTCGGCCCCTGCAGGCAGCGCAGGCCGATGCGGCTGCGGCCCCACAGCTTCGTGCCGGGCGGCAGGTAGGGCTGGATCTGCTCGCAAGGCGCCAGGCGCAGCCGCGCATCGAGCGTGCCGAACTGCACGTCCACGCGCAGCGCGCCCTGCTCGCCGGCGCCGCGCAGCACCAGGGCACGTGCGTCGTCCAGCCAGGGCGTGTCGGCCCGCGCCGCGTGGGCGGCGGCGAACAGCAGCACGAACAGCAAGGCCCTGGCCCAGGTTTCCATGCCGGCACTGTAGGTCTCGGGGCCGGCGCGCGAGGGATCGAAATGGGCGGCAAAGCGCGCGCTTATCCGGCTTAGGTCGCACGGGGCGCGCCCAAACAATTCCGTTCACATCGCGTCACCGGATTTGCCGGTCGCAAGACTTGGAGCCGGCCCATGCTGAACCGCCTCACCGACACGCTGAACTTCCAGGGCCAGGCCCTGGTGCTGCGCTCGGAGCGCCAGCGCCTGCTGGCCAGCAACATCGCCAACGCCGACACGCCCGGCTACCAGGCGCGCGACTTCAGCTTCGCGCAGGCCCTGACCGAGGCCACCGGCGGCGGCCTGACCCGCAGCACGCTGCAGGCCAGCCAGCCCGGCCACATCGCAGCGGCCACCGGCGTGCGTGCCGAGCCGAACCTGCTGTATGCCACCGCGAGCCAGACCAACCTGGACCGCAACAACGTCGACATGGACCGCGAGCGCGCGGCCTTCGCCGACAACAGCGTGAAGTACGAGGCCACGCTGCGCTTCATCAACGGCAACGTGCGCACGATGCTCGACGCCATCAAGGGCCAGTAAGGCAGGGAACGAGGGCTGAACCATGTCGATGTTCAACATCTTCAACGTGTCGGGCAGCGCGGCCTCCGCGCAGAGCCAGCGCCTGAACGTGACCGCCAGCAACCTGGCCAACGCCGACACCGTGGCCGGGCCCGACGGCTCGGCCTACAAGGCGCGCCAGGTGGTGTTCCAGACCGAGCTGATGGGCGCCACCGGCGCGGCCGGCGTGAAGGTCAGCACGATCCAGGAAGACCAGACCGCCGGGCGCCGCGTGCACGACCCCAAGCACCCGGCGGCCGACGCCGAGGGCTACGTCACCTACAGCAACGTCAACGCGGTGGAGGAGATGGTCAACATGATCTCGGCCTCGCGCTCCTACCAGAACAACGTCGAGGTGATGAACACCGCCAAGAGCCTGCTGCTGAAGACGCTGCAGATGGGTCAGTGATCATGGCTGTCTCCTCCGTCTCCAACTCCTCCTCGGCGCTCGACGCCGGCGGCCTGACCGGCGGCAACGCCGCCGGCGGCGCGGACCGCTTCCTGAAGCTGCTGGTCGCGCAGATGCAGAACCAGGACCCGCTGAACCCGATGGACAACGCGCAGGTCACCAGCCAGATGGCGCAGATCAGCACGGTGACCGGCATCGAGAAGCTGACCAGCACCGTCTCCGGGCTGACCAGCCAGTTCATGCAGATGCAGGCGCTGCAGGGCGCCAGCCTGGTCGGCCGCGACGTGATCGTGCCGGGCAACCTGGTCGACATCAGCGACGGCGTCGGGCAGGGCGGCTTCGAGCTGAGCGGGCCGGCCGATGCGGTCAAGGTCGAGATCCTCTCGCCCTCGGGCCAGGTGGTGAAGACCATCCCGCTCGGCGCGCAGAGCGCCGGCACGCACAGCTTCGACTGGGAGGCCGGCAGCGCCACCAACGACAGCGGCCTGAAGTTCCGCGTCACCGCCACGCGCGGCGGCATCAGCAGCAGCCCGACCACGCTGATGCGCGACCACATCGACGCCGTCAGCACCAGCGGCAACGGCTTCCGGCTCGAGCTGGCGCGCTCGGGCAGCACCGCGTACGACCAGGTCGTCGCCTTCAACTGACCACCGATCACCACAGGGAACCCCCATGAGCTTCCAGCAAGGCCTCTCCGGACTGAACGCGACGAGCAAGAACCTCGAGGTGATCGGCAACAACGTCGCCAACGCCAACACCTTCGGCTTCAAGTCGGCACGCGCCGAGTTCGCCGACATGTACGCCACCTCGATGAACGGCACGGGGGCGAGCAACATCGGCATCGGCGTCAACCTGGCGGCGGTGGCGCAGCAGTTCACCCAGGGCAACATCGTCACCACCGAGAACCCGATGGACCTGGCGCTCAACGGGGCCGGCTTCTTCCAGGTGACCGACGGCCGCAGCCCGGTGAGCTACACGCGCAACGGGCAGTTCAAGGTCGACCGCGACGGCTGGGTCGTCAACAACGCCGGCGAGCGGCTGCTCGGCTACCCGGCCGACGGCACCGGCATCATCCAGCCCGGCACCGCCGCGCCGCTGCGCATGCCGACCTCGGGCATCAACCCGGCGGCCACGCAGGACATGCGCATCCAGATGAACCTGGATTCGCGCAAGGCCGTCACGCTGCCGGCCAGCGGCCCGCAGATCGTGCTGAACGACCCGAGCACCTACAACGACGCCACCTCGGTGACGGTGTTCGACGCCAAGGGCCAGGACGTCGCGCTGACCTACTACTTCCAGAAGGCCGCCACCGACAGCTGGAACGTCTACGTCACCGCCAACGGCGCGCCGATCAGCGTCGACGGCAGCGGCAACCCGCTGCCCTCGACCACGCTGACCTTCCCCGCCAACGGCAGCGCGCCGACCGCCCCGACCGGCCCGGTGACGCTGAACATCCCGGCCTCGGTCAACGCCAACGGCGCGCAGACGCTCGCGATCCCCGGCATCCAGCTCGACGTCTCCGAGACCACGCAGTACGGCTCGGCCTTCGCGGTGACCGACCTGACGCAGGACGGCTACGCGCCGGGCCAGCTGGTGGGCATCCAGTTCGAGCCCAACGGCATCGTCACGGCGCGCTACTCGAACGGCCAGTCCAAGCCGGCCGGGCAGGTGGAGATCGCGACCTTCCGCAACCCGCAGGGCCTGCTGCCGATGGGCGGCAACGGCTGGCAGCGCAGCTATGCCTCGGGCGAGCCGGTGCTGGGCGTGCCGGGCGACGGCAACCTGGGCGCGATCCAGTCCGGCGCGCTGGAGGAATCCAACGTCGACCTGACCGGCGAGCTGGTCAACATGATGACCGCGCAGCGCGTCTACCAGGCCAACGCGCAGACCATCAAGACGCAGGACCAGGTGCTGCAGACGCTGGTGAACCTGCGCTGATCCTGATCACCCGCTGACGGAGAGGCCCGATGGACCGCATGATCTACCTGAGCATGGCCGGCGCGAAGGCCACCATGCAGCGCCAGGACGTGCTGGCCAACAACCTGGCCAATGCGTCGACGACGGGCTTCCGCGCCGAACTGCACGCCTTCCGCGCGGTGCCGGTGCAGGGCAGCGGCGCCAGCACGCGGGTCTATGCGCTCGAGTCGACACCCGGCTACGACGATTCGCCCGGCGTGGTCGGCAACACCGGGCGCAACCTCGACGTGGCGATGCGCGGCAACGCCTGGCTGGCGGTGCAGGGGCTCGACGGCACCGAGGCCTACACGCGCAACGGCGCGCTCGACGTCTCGGCCGACGGCACGCTCGTCACGCAGACCGGCCTGACCGTGCTGGGCGACGGCGGGCCGATCCAGGTGCCGGCCGGCAGCGAGGTCAGCATCGGCGCCGACGGCACCGTCAGCGCGCGCGCGGCCAACGGCCGCAGCAGCAATGTCGGCCGCCTGAAGCTGGTCACGCCCGAGGCCCCGCTGGAGCGCGGCACCGACGGCCTGTTCCGCGCCACCGACGGCGACCTGCCGGCCGATCCGACGGCGCGCCTGCAGGACGGCGCGCTCGAGGGCAGCAACGTCAGCCCGGTCGAGACCATGGTCGCGATGATCACCGCGGCGCGGCAGTTCGAGGCCCAGATGCGGATGGTGCAGACGGCCGAGAACAACGAGAAGACGGCGGCGCAGCTGCTGTCGCTCGGGTAGCGCTGCGCTCCGGCACCTCGGTGGCCGGACCGCGCTCGCCGCGCCGCCAGGCGTGCAGGCGCAGCGCCAGCAGCAGCAACAGCAGCGCGCCGCTCAGCCACGGCAGGGTGTGGCCGTGCTTGGTACGGCTCGCGTCGTGCAGCAGCGCCAGCAGCGCCGCCGGGTGCACCAGCAGGTGCAGCTTCTGCCAGCGCCCGCCCAGGGCGCGCATCGCGGCGCGGGTGGAGGTGGCCGCCAGCGGCAGCAGCAGGGCCCAGGCGGCCAGGCCGAACGCGACGACGCGGCGCTCGCGCAGGTCGTGCCACAGCTCGTCGAGGGCCAGGCCGAGGTCCAGCACGACGAAGAAGCCCAGGTGCAGCGTGGTGTAGGCGAAGGCCGAGACGCCGAGCAGGCGGCGCAGGCGCACCAGCTGGTTCCAGTCCGACAGCCGGCGCCCCCAGCGCGCCTCGACGCGCCGCGCCAGCGCGACCGACAGGCGCCGCAGCGGCGTGATGGCCAGCGTGGCCAGCAGCAGCCAGAGCGCGGCCAGGCCGCTGATGGACATCAGCCGCGCGAGCGGGTCGGCGCCGAGCCGGCCGGCGGCGGCCAGCAGGGCCAGCCAGGCCGCGGGGGCCAGGCAGCCGGCCCAGGCCAGCAGGCGCACCAGCGCAAAGCCGCGTGGCAGGACCATGGCTCAGAAATGGACCGAGAGGTCCATGCCGCTGTACAGCGAGGCCACCTCGGCTGCATAGCCGTTGAACGGCAGGGTCGGCCGCTTCGAGAGCTCGCCCAGGCGCAGCTCGCGCCGCTGCGACCAGCGCGGGTGCGCCACCTCCGGGTTGACGTTGCCGTAGAAGCCGTACTCGGACGGCGCCGCCTTGCTCCAGGAGGTGACCGGCGGGTGCTCGACCAGCCGGATGCGCGTGATCGCCTTGATGCTCTTGAAGCCGTACTTCCACGGCACCGCCAGGCGCAGCGGCGCGCCGTTGGCGGCCGGCAGGTCGCGGCCGTAGGCGCCGCTGACCAGCAGCGTCAGCGGGTGCATCGCCTCGTCGATGCGCAGCGCCTCGCGGTAGGGCCAGTCGAGCACGGGCTGGCGCTGGCCGATCATCTCGGCGGGCCGGTGCAGCGCGATGAACTCGACGTACTTGGCGCGCGAGGTGGGCTGCGCCTGCGCGATCAGCCCGGCGAGCGGAAAGCCGCGCCAGGGCACGACCATCGCCCAGCCCTCCACGCAGCGCAGCCGGTAGAGCCGGTCCTGCAGTGCGAACTGGCGGGTCAGCGCGTCCACGTCCCAGGTGCGCGGGCGCTCGACGGCACCCTCCACGCTGACGGTCCAGGGCCGCAGGCGCAGCTCCTCGGCGAGCTGCCAGACCACGTCCTTGGCGGTGGTGAACTCGTAGTAGTTGTTGTGGCGCGAGACCTGCTCGGGCAGGTTGGGCACCTCGTCCGGGGGCGGGGCGGCACGCGCGGGCAGCGCGAGCCCGGCGGCCAGGCCGAGGCCGGTGCCGAGCAGCGCGCGCCGCGCGCGCCACACCCGCTCGGGCGTGGTCTCGCTGGGCCGGGGGGCGGACATGGCCGCGGGGCCGGCCGCTCAGCGCGGCAGGGCCGACATCTGGAAGGCGCGCGGCGCCGTCGAGAGCGCCTCCATGAAGGCCACCAGCTGGCGCTTTTCCTCGGCCGACAGGCCGAGCGGGCGCACGTCCTTCGAGACGTTGGTGCGCACCTCGCCGCCGCGGTCGTAGTGCTCGACCACGTCCATCAGCGTCACGGCCGAGCCGTCGTGGAAGAACGGCGCGGTGTTGGCGGCCTCGCGCACGGTCGGCGTCTTGAACGCGCCCTTGAGCACCGGCAGCGGCCGCTGCGCGTAGCGGCCCATGTCCGGGTTGTCCTTGCCGAACGAGGCCAGGCCCAGGTTGTGGAAGCCGTTGTCGGTGAAGTTGGCGCCCGAGTGGCAGACCGCGCAGTTGCCCTTCTTCGGGTCGAGGAACACCGCGAAACCCTTGACCTGCTCGGGCGTCATGGCCTGGCGCTCGCCGGCCACCCAGCGGTCGAACGCGGAATCGGTGCTGACGATGGTGCGCTCGAAGCTGGCGATCGCCTTGGCCACCGTCTCGGCGCCGATCTCCTGGCCCGGGTAGGCGGCGGCGAACAGCTCGCGGTAGCCGGCGTTGCCGTTCAGGAAGGCGAACAGCTTCTTCATGTCGGCGTTCATCTCGACATTGGCCTCCATCGGCCCGAGCGCCTGGTCCTCCAGCGTCTTCTTGCGCCCGTCCCACATCTGCAGGCTGTTGTAGGCGGTGTTGTAGACCGTCGGCGTGGCGCGCCCGAGCACCTGGCTCTTGGCGCCCCGGGCGGTGGGCAGCCCGTCGGACCAGCCGAACAGCGGGTTGTGGCAGCTCGCGCAGCTCATGTTGCCGTCGCCGGACAGGCGCGGATCGAAGAACAGCTTCTTGCCCAGCTCGACGCGGGCGGGCGTGGGCTCGTTGCCCTCGGGGTGGGGCACGGCGGGCAGCTTCCAGCCTTGCAGGCTCGTGTGGCCGGCCTCGAGCACGACGGTCTGCCCGTTGTGGTCGACCACCGAGTCGGCGGCGGTGGCGGCAAAGGCGCTGAGGGCGGCGACGGCCGCGACGACGGTGCGGTACTTCACGAAGTGGACTCCCTGTGGTGACTGGAACCCGGCCCGGGGAACGGACGCGGACCGGTCCCTTATCGACGGCCGCCGTCGACCGCTTGAGCCCAGTTCTGGATGACGCCTAACAGATGTGGAATATCCCCTCAACTCGGTTGGTTGCTGGCCGAAAAGGCCCCTATCGTGGCCTGTGTCCCGGCGTGCCGGCGCGGGCCGTCGCCGAATCCTCCATCAGTCAGGGAGCCATCATCGTGAGTCGAACCCTCCGCCGCGCCGCCGGCCTCGCACTGTCCGGCCTGCTGGCCTGTGGCGCCGCCGCCGCCGAAGAGCATGTGGTGACGCAGAAGAACAAGGCCTTCTCGGCCAAGAAGCTGAAGGTGAAGGTGGGTGACAGCATCAAGTTCGCCAACGAGGACAGCTTCGCGCACAACGTGTTCTCGCTGTCGGCGGCCAAGAGCTTCGACACCGGCTCGTTCGGCAGCGGGCAGGCGCGCAGCGTGAGCTTCGACAAGCCCGGCGCCGTTGAGGTCGAGTGCGCGGTGCATCCGGAGATGCGGCTGGACGTCGAGGTCGCGCCGTGACGAGCATGGCGCGCGTCGCGCGGGCCGTGTTCGCGGCGCTGGCACTCGCCGCACCGGCTGCGTTCGGCGCCGACGCCGCGCCGCAGGGGGCGCTGCTGCCCAAGGACAGCACCGACGCGGCGGTGTTCCGCGGCGGCCTGGTGTTCGCCAACTACTGCGTCACCTGCCACGGCATCAACGCCGACGGCAACGGCCGCGCCGCGCGGCTGTACACGCCGCGGCCCGCCAACCTGCGCATGAGCGACAAGAACGACGACTACTTCGGGCTGATCATCCGCAAGGGCGGCGGCATGATCGGCCGATCCGAGTTCATGCCCAGCTGGGAGGCCGAGCTGACCGAGGAGCAGGTCCGCGACCTGGTCGCCTACCTGCGCTCGATCAACGCCTCGTCCCGCTCCTGACGGAGGACCGCGATGACCTCGGCAAGCAGTTCCGGCCGGCACGAGTTCTTCCGCCACCACGGCGTGTGGGCGCCGGGCGTGCGCCTGTTCCGGCGCCTGCACTTCCTCGGCAAGGCGGCCCTCATCTGCACCGTGTTCGTGCTGGTGCTGGCGCAACTGGCCTGGCTGTTCCTGCGTGCGACGCAGGACGACATCGCCAGCTCGCGCCGCGAGCTGGTCGGCCTGACGGTGGCGCGCGAGCTGATGCCCGTGTTCCACCAGGCCCAGCAGCTGCGCGGCCGGCTGCACGCCGGCGGCGGGCCGATCGGAGCCGATGCGCGCCCGCTGCTCGAGGACATCGAGGCCCGGCTCGGCCGTCTCGAGGCCTCGGCGGGCGCGGCGGAGCTGGCCCTGGCCGAGCCGCTGAAGTTCGTGCGCCAGGCCTTCGAGCCGCTGAAGCAGCCCGCCGGCGACGGCGAGGACGCCTTCGGCCACGCCGACGGCTTCGTGCAGCAGCTGCAGCGCCTGCTGGTCACGGTGGCCGACCAGTCCGGCGTGTCGATGGACCCGGACCCGACGGCCTACCACCTGGCGCTCGCCTCGCTGCACGAGGTGCAGGAGGTGGCCGGCATGGTCGGCCGCGTCGGCGACCTGGGCCGCGTGGCGCTCGAGCGCAAGGAGCTCGGCAGCTTCGCCCGACGCATCGTGCAGGGCGACACCTACGTGCTCTACAAGGCCGTCGAGGAGCTGTTCGCGCGCTACGAGCGCGTGGCCAAATCCGACGAGGAGCTGAACCGGGCGCTCGCCTTCCAGGGCGCGTTCGATCCCGTCAACACCTTCCTGCGCGGCGTGCGCAAGAGCGTGCTTCCCGACAGCGGGCCCAAGGGCGATGCGGCGGCGTTCGACACCGCGGCCCGGTCCGCCACCGAGGCGCTGGCGCAGCTCGCCGAGCGCTCGCAGGCGGCGGTCGGCGCGCTGGTCGAGCAGCGCATCGCGCGGCTCGAGGCGGCGCGCAACGCCCAGCTCGCAGCGATCGCCGTCGCGCTGGCGGTCGCGGCCTACCTGTTCTACTGCTTCTACCTGGTCACGCGCGGCGGGATGCGCGAGCTGACCCGACACATCGAGGCGCTCGCCGCCGGCGACCTGTCGACCACCGCGCGCCCCTGGGGCCGCGACGAGGCCGCCGAGGTGCTGCATGCCGTCAACGCGATGCAGGGTTCGCTGCGCACGCTGATCGGCCAGGTGCGTGCCTGCGCCGACGAGATGCTGCACGCCAGCGCCGAGGTGGCCAGCGGCGCCGAGGACCTGTCGCATCGCACCGAGCTGGCCGCCGGCCGGCTGCAGCAGACCGCTTCCACGATGGAGTCGATGGCGCGCTCGGTGCAGGACACCGGGCAGACGATCGCCGAGTCGGCCCAGCTCGGGCAGGGCACCTCCGAGGCGGCAGCACGCAGCCAGCAGGTGATCGGCGAGGTGGTCGGCACGATGCACGGCATCGAGGCCTCGTCGCGTCGGGTCGCCGACATCCTGGGGGTGATCGACGGCATCGCTTTCCAGACCAACATCCTGGCGCTGAACGCAGCCGTCGAGGCCGCGCGTGCCGGCGAGCACGGGCGCGGCTTCGCGGTCGTGGCCGGCGAGGTGCGGGCGCTGGCGCAGCGCTCGGCCACTGCGGCGCGCGAGATCAAGGGCCTGATCGCCGAGAGCGCCGGGCAGACCGCCCAGGGCACCCGCGCGGTCGACGCCGCGGGCGGCGCGATGGACGAGCTGCTCGCCAACATCCGCACCATCAGCGAGCGGCTGCAGCAGGTGCGCTCGATCACCGAGCAGCAGAGCCGCGGCGTCGGCGAGGTGAGTGCCTCGGTGGCCCAGCTCGACGAGGACACGCAGCGCAACGCCGCGCTGGTGGAGCAGACCTCGGCCGCGGCGCTGTCGATGAAATCCAAGGCCGCCGAGCTGGCGGCCACGGCCGCGCGCTTCAGGCTGCCCGCGGTCGCCGCGCACGACGCGGCATGAACATGCTGCGGCGTCGCGCGCTGCTGCTCGCCACCGGCGCGCTGGCGGCGCTGCCGCTGCGTGCGGCGCTGCGCGACGGGCCGGTGCTGCCGCCCGAGGGCGCGCCCGAGCTCGTGTTGACCGACACGTCCGGGCGACGCCGGCGCCTGGGCGAACTGCTGCAGGGCCGCGTCACCCTGGTGCAGCTGATGTTCACCGGCTGCAGCACGGTCTGCCCGACCCAGGGCCTGCTGTTCGCCACGCTGGCGGCCCGGCCGCGCGCGGTGCCGGCCGGCTGGCTGTCGATCAGCATCGACGCGCTGGGCGACGACCCGGCGCGCCTGGCGGCCTGGCAGGCCAAACACGGCGCCCACCCGTCCTGGCAGGCCGCGGTGCCGGCGCCGGCCGACGTCGATCGCCTGTCCACCTGGCTGCGTGGCGTGCCGGTCAAGCCGGGCACGCACAACACGCAGGTCTACGCCGTCGACGCCGCCGGGCGGCTGCGCTGGCGCAGCACCGAGCAGCCGACGGCGGCGCAGCTCGAGCAAGCGATCGCCGCGCTGGGCAGCGCCTGAGTCCGAGCGGACCGTAAAGCGCCGGCTTGGCAGCGCTTTTCGGCGCATCGCCGGGCTTCAGCCGGCGGCACGATGGACGGGACCCTAGAAAGGACCGCCCATCATGATGCGATCGCTGTGGACCTCGAAGACCGGCATGGAAGCGCAGCAGACGCAGCTGGACGCGATCTCGCACAACCTGGCCAACGCCTCGACCAACGGCTTCAAGAAGTCGCACGTGGTGTTCGAGGACCTGATGTACCAGAACCTGCGCCAGGCCGGCGCCGCGAGCACCGAGCAGACCACCCTGCCCACCGGACTGCAGGTCGGCCTGGGCACGCGCGCGGTGGCCAACGTGCGCAGCTTCACGCAGGGCAACCTGCAGCAAAGCGGCAACACGCTGGACGTGGCGATCCAGGGCAACGGCTTCTTCCAGGTGCAGATGCCCGACGGCACCACCGGCTACACACGCGACGGCTCGTTCCAGGTCGACGCCCAGGGCCAGCTGGTCACCAACAACGGCTACCCGGTGCTGCCCGGCATCACCATCCCGCCCAACGCGACCTCGGTGACGATCGGCAACGACGGCACGGTCGGCGCCACGCTGCCCGGCGAGGCCGCGCCGCAGACGCTCGGCCAGCTGCAGCTGGCCAGCTTCGTCAACCCGGCCGGCCTCGACCCCAAGGGCCAGAACCTGTACGCCGAGACGGCCGCCTCCGGCACCGCCAACATCGGCGCGCCGGGCAGCAACGCGCTCGGCACGCTGCGCCAGGGCTTCGTCGAGACCAGCAACGTCAACGTGGTCGAGGAACTGATCGGCATGATCCAGACGCAGCGCGCCTACGAGCTCAACTCGAAGGCGATCCAGACCTCCGACCAGATGCTGCAGAAGCTGGGGCAACTGTGAGGCTCGCGCTGACCCTGCTCGCGGCAGCGCTGGCCGGCTGCTCGACGCTGAACGCGCCGCCCAAGGTCGACGTGGCCGAACCCGTCTACGTGCAGCCGCAGCCGGTGGCCGTGCCGGTGGTCAACAACGGCTCGATCTTCCAGTCCGCGAGCTACCGGCCGCTGTTCGAGGACCACCGCGCCCGGCTGGTGGGCGACACCATCACGGTGCAGATCGTCGAGAAGGTCTCGGCGGTGCAGAAGAGCACCAGCAGCATCGACAAGAGCGGCGAGCTCTCGGCCGGCGTCACCGCGCTGCCGGGCATCGCACCGAACTCCTTCGGCCGCGCCAGCGCCGCCGGCAGCTCGAGCAACAGCTTCTCCGGCAAGGGCAGCACCGAGAACAGCAACGACTTCTCCGGCACCATCACCGCGGTGGTCACCGGCGTGCTGCCCAACGGCCACCTGCTGATCGCCGGCGAGAAGCAGATCGGCGTGAACCACAACGTCGACGTGCTGCGCTTCTCCGGCCAGGTCGACCCGCGCGCCATCCAGCCCGGCAACAGCGTGCCCTCGGCGCAGATCGCCAATGTGCGCATCGAGCACCGCGGCCGCGGCGCCCAGGCCGAGGCGCAGGGAATTGGCTGGCTGGCGCGTTTCTTTTTGAACGTTCTGCCGATTTAAGCCCGCGAAGAATGGGAGTCATGAAGCATGACTCCGTCTTCGGCGAACTCGGCAGCCTCGCGTCGCACGACGGCACCGAGCGGCTGATCCGCGCCCTGATCGTGCTGGCCGCGCTGCTGGCCAGCGCCGCGCTGTGGTGGCCCGCGCCGGCGCACGCCGCGCGCATCAAGGAAGTCGCCTCGGTGCAGGGCGTGCGCAGCAACCCGCTGGTGGGCTACGGCCTGGTCGTGGGCCTGGACGGCACCGGCGACCAGACCACCTCGGCCCCGTTCACCACGCAGAGCCTGAACGCAATGCTGCAGCAGATGGGCGTGACCGTGCCGCCCGGCGCCAGCATGCAGCTGAAGAACGTCGCGGCGGTGATGGTCACCGCGCAGCTGCCGCCCTTCGCCCAGCCGGGCCAGGCGGTCGACGTGGTGGTCTCCTCGATGGGCAACGCCAAGAGCCTGCGCGGCGGCACGCTGATCGCCACGCCGCTGAAGGGTGCCGACGGCCAGGTCTACGCGCTGGCGCAGGGCAACGTGGTGGTCGGCGGCGCCGGCGCCTCGGCGGCCGGCTCCAAGGTGCAGATCAACCACCTGAGCGCCGGGCGCATCCCCGACGGCGCCACCGTCGAGCGCAGCGTGCCGACGCCGCTGAACCAGGGCGAGTTCCTCCAACTCGACCTGAACAGCAACGACTACAACACCGCGCGCGAGGTGGCCCGGGCCATCAACGGCAAGATGGGCGAGGGCACCGCCCAGGCGATGGACGGCCGCGTGGTGCGCGTGCGCATGCCCGCCACGCCGGATGCGCGCGTGGCCTTCCTGGCCGACGTGGAGAACCTCGACGTCGCGCAGGCCGTGCCGGCGGCGCGCGTGGTGATCAACGCACGCACCGGCTCGATCGTGATGAACCAGGCGGTGACGCTGTCCTCCTGCGCGGTGGCGCACGGCAACCTGTCGGTGACGATCTCCAGCACGCCGGTGGTCAGCCAGCCCGGGCCGTTCTCCAACGGCACGACCGTGTCGCGCGAGAAGGCCGACATCACGATCAACCAGCAGCCCGGCTCGATCATCCAGATGCCCGCCGGCACGCAGCTGGTCGACGTGGTCAAGGCGCTCAACTCGCTGGGCGCCACGCCGCAGGACCTGCTGGCCATCCTGCAGGCCATCAAGGCCGCCGGCGCGCTGAACGCCGAGCTGGAGGTCATCTAGTCATGGTGCCCCCAAGCTCACTTCGTTCGCTGCCCCCCGGGGGGGCGCAGGCCTCCCTTGGGGCGGCCCGGCGGGAGGCCTGACATGGGCGTCGCACCCACCTCGTCCGCCTCGATCGACGCGCTGCGCGCCAGCGCGGCGAAGGACCCGAAGGCGGCGATCAAGGAAGCTGCGAAGCAGTTCGAGGCGCTGTTCATGCAGCAGCTGATGAAGAGCATGCGCGACGCGACGCTCGCCTCCGGCATGCTCGACAACGAGACCAGCTCGCTCGGCACCGAGATGCTGGACACGCAGTTCGCCACCAAGCTCACCGGCATGAAGGGCGGGCTCTCCGAGGTGATCGCGCGCCAGCTCGAGCGCCAGATGAGCGATGCCGCGCCGGCCGTGCCGGCCACGCCGCAGACGGCGGCGCCGACGGGCCGGTCGCCGGCGACCCCGGCCGCGTTCGTCGAGCAGCACAGCGACGCGGCCGAGGCGGCCGAGAAGGCCACCGGCATCCCGGCCGCCTTCATGGTGGCGCAGGCGGCGCATGAGTCGGGCTGGGGCAAGCGCGAGATCCGCCATGCGGACGGCAGCAGCGCGCACAACCTGTTCGGCATCAAGGCCGGGCCGGGCTGGAAGGGCCCGGTCGCCGAGGTGACCACGACCGAGTATGTGGACGGGCAGGCCAAGAAGGTCACGGCGAAGTTCCGCGCCTACGGCTCGTACGCCGAGTCCTTTGCCGACTACGCGCGGATGATCAGCACCAGCCCGCGCTACACGGGCGTGATGCAGGCCACCGGCAGCGCGGTGGGTTTCGCGCAGAACCTGCAGAAGGCCGGCTACGCCACCGACCCGGCCTACGCCGACAAGCTGGCGCGAACGATCAACACCACGCTGCGGCTGCAGCGGGCGATGGGGTAAGTCATGGCTGCTGGCGCTTTGCTGTCCCTGGGCATGCGCGCGATGAACGCGAACTACGCCGCGTTGCAGGCCACCGGCCACAACATCGCCAACGCCAACACCGCGGGCTACTCGCGCCAGACGGTCGAGCTGGCCTCCAGTGGCGGCCAGTTCACCGGCGCGGGCTTCTTCGGCAAGGGTGTCGACGTGGCGACCGTGTCGCGCGCGCACAGCGACTTCCTGACCCGCGAGGCCGCCGTCACCGCCTCGGTGGCCGCGGCCGACGAGGCACGCTTTCGCCAGCTGCAGCAGATGGAGAAGGTGTTCCCGCTCGGCGAGGAAGGCATCGGCTATGCCGCCTCGCAGATGTTCAACGCCTTCGTCGACGTGGCCAACAAGCCGGCCGACGCCTCGTCGCGCCAGGTGGTGCTGGCGCGCACCGGCGAGTTCGCCGCGCGCCTGGCGGCCGCGGCCGGGCAGCTCGACACCATCCAGTCCGGCGTCAGCGAGGAGATCCGCAACAGCATCACCGCGGTGAACATGCTGGCCGGCAAGGTGGCCACGCTGAACAACCAGATCGCCGCCGCCAAGGGCGCGGGGCACTCGCCCAACGACCTGCTCGACCAGCGCGACCAGGCCATCAAGGAGCTCTCGGGCTACCTGCAGGTGTCCACCGTGTCGGCGCCGGACGGTTCGCTGAGCGTGTTCATCGGTGGCGGCCAGAAGCTGGTGCTCGGCGCGGTGCCGACCCGCCTGGTGGCCGTGACCGACCAGTTCGACCCCTCGCGCCTGCAGCTCGGCGTGGACGATTCCGGCTCGCTGCGCGAGATGCCCAACGAGCTGCTGTCCGGCGGCTCGATCGCCGGGCTGATCCGCTTCCAGAACGAGGACCTGGTGGCCGCGCGCAACCAGCTCGGCCAGCTCGCCTCGGCGGTGGCCGGCAACCTGAACCGACAGCAGGCGCTCGGCCTGGACGGCCGCACGCCGCCGGGCTTCGGCGACCCGCTGCTGAGCCTCGGCGCGCCGGCCGTGCTGCCGTCCTCGAGCAACGCGGCGGTGGCCGGCGTGCCGGTGGCCAGCTACGTGAACGGCAGCGGCGTGCGCGTGCCGAGCGTGGGGCTGACCATCGTCGAGCCGAGCGAGCTGCAGGCGAGCGACTACGAGCTCTACGCCGACCCCACGCTGCCGGCCGGCAGCTACACGCTGACGCGCAAGAGCGACGGCACGACGCAGACCGTCACCAACGGCTCGCTGGTCGACGGCTTCCGCGTCGACATCGCCGCGCCCGCACCGGCGGCGCGCGATCGTTTCCTGCTGCAACCGGTGGCCAACGCGGCGCGCAACGCCGCGCGGGTGCTGGACGACCCTAGGGGCCTGGCCGCCGCGTCGCCGGTGGCGGCGACCTTCGCCGTGGCCAACACCGGCACGGCGTCGTCGGCCGGGCTGACGGCCACCGCGGTCAATGCGAGCGCGGCGCCGCTCTCGGCCAGCATCACCTTCACCGACGACAGCGGCAACTACAGCTGGACGCTGCGCGACGCGAGCAACGCGGTGGTGCGCAGCGGCACCGGCAGCTGGAGCGCCGGCCAGCCGATCCGCAGCGACGCCTGGACACCGGCCACGCCGGCCCAGCAGGTCGACTGGTCGCTGCAGCTGTCGGGCGTGCCCCGGAGCGGCGACGTGATCGGCATCGCGGCGACGCAGTTCGCGGCGGCCGACAACGGCAATGCCAACGCGATGATGGCGCTGCGCGACGCCGGCATCGTCGGCCGCCAGCAGCTCGGCGCCGGCCTCACCGTGCCCGGCATCACCGTCACCGACGCCTATGCCAACGTGCTGGCCGAGGTCGGCGTTCGGGTGCAGAGCGCGGAGCTGTCGTACCAGCAGTCGACCACCATCGCCGAGGACGCCAAGAAGGCGCTCGACGACAAGACCGGCGTCAATCTCGACGAGGAGGCCGCGCGGCTGATCCAGTTCCAGCAGAGCTACCAGGCGGCGGCCAAGATGCTGCAGGTGGCGCAATCGCTGTTCGACACCTTGCTGCAGACCGCGGGTGTCTGAGGCCTCCACGGAAGACTGAACCATGCGCATCAGCACCGCCCACGCCCACGACCAGGCCATCGACACGCTGATGAAGCGCCAGGTCGAGCTGACCGACCTGCAGGACCAGCTGACCACCGGCAAGCGCGTCGCCAAGGCGAGCGACGACCCGGCCGCCGCGGCGCGCGCCGAGCGCGCCCTGGCCGGCGTGCTGCGCGCCGACACCAGCCAGCGCGCGGTGGAGGCCAGCCGCACCGTGATGTCGCAGACCGAGAGTGCGATGGCCGACGCCGAGGACCTGCTGCAGGAGGCGCGCGAAGGCCTGGTCGCGGCCGGCAACGCCTCGTACAGCGACCAGGAGCGCGCCGGCCTGGCGGCCAAGCTGCGCGCGATCCGCGAGCAGCTGATGTCGGTGGCCAACCGCACCGACGGCGCCGGCACCTACCTGTTCGGCGGGCAGAGCGCGAGCGCCGTTCCTTTCGTTGACCAGCCCGGCGGCGTGGCCTACCAGGGCCTGACCGGCGAGGTGCGCACCGAGGGCGGCACCGACCTGCCGCTGTCGGCCGACGGCTCGTCGGTCTTCATGAGCGCGCGCACCGGCAACGGCGTCTACGTCACCAGCGCCGCGGCCGGCGTGACCGGCGCGTGGATCGACAACGGCCAGGTCAGCGATCCCGCTGCGCTCACCGGCGCGAACTACACGGTCCAGTTCAGCGTGTCCGGCGCCGGCACCACCTACGCGGTGCTGCAGAACGGCAACCCGACGGCGATCACCGCCGCGCCCTACACCAGCGGGCAGGACATCGCGGTCGACGGCATGACCTTCAAGATCAGCGGCGCGCCGGCCAACGGCGACCAGTTCACGATCGCCCCCTCGACGCCGACGCTGTCGGTGTTCGACACGCTGGACCGCGCGATCAGCCAGCTTTCGACGCCCGGCCGCAGCGCGGCGCAGATCGCCCAGGGCAACACCGACGCGCTGCGCGACATCGACCAGTCCATGGGCCAGATGCAGCGCGCGCGCGCCGTGGCCGGCGAGGTGCTGGCGCGCATCGAGCACGAGACCAGCCGACTCGACACGCAGAAGCTCGCCAACCAGACCGAGCGCAGCCGGGCCGAGGACCTCGACATGACGCAGGCCATCTCCGAGTTCCAGAACCGGCAAACCGGCTACGATGCCGCGCTGAAGTCGTACTCGATGGTCCAGCGCCTGTCCCTCTTCCAGTACCTCAACAGCTGAGACCACAAATCATGTTGGACGTCGCGATCCTCGGCCAGGTGGCCTTCGGCTACTCGCCCTTCATCGACAAGAANGGCCTTCGGCTACTCGCCCTTCATCGACAAGAACCGCGCCGTCTCGGCGACGCGGCTGACCGTCTTCCCGCTCAAGCCCGACCAGCTGCCCGACGCGGCGCAGCTGCTGCACGCGGTGGGCGGGGTCTGGCCGGCCGACGGTGCGCGTGTCTCGCTGAACGTCACCAGCGAGTCGCTGCTGCAGGAGCTGATGGACGCGCAGCCGGCCGCCAACGTGATGGTCGAGATCCCGGCCTTCATGGCGGTGGACCCGGCCAACAGTGCCGCCATCGCCGCGCTGCACCGCAACGGCAACACGCTGCTGCTCAAGGGCCGGCCGCTGCAGGAACTGCCGCGCGAGGTGCTGCCCTGCTTCAAGTACTCGATCATCGACCTGGCCGACGAGCGCCGCGTCGACGGCTCGCAGCCGCCGCCGGGGGTGACGCGCAACATCACGCACGTGCAGGCCGGCGTGCGCACCATCGCCGAGATGGAGCAGGCCTTCGCGCGCGGCGCGCATGCCGTGCTCGGCTGGCCGATCGACGACGTGATCGCCTCGGGTGCCCTCAAGTCCAAGACCGCCGGCCAGCCCGACATGCAGGTGATGCTCGAGCTGATCCGCCTGGTCGACGCCGAGGCGCCAATCGACAAGCTCGAGGCCACGCTCAAGCGCGACCCCTCGCTCGCCTTCAAGCTGATGCGCTACATCAACTCGCCGGCCTTCGGCCTGCGCGTGGAGATCAGCTCCTTCGGCCATGCGCTGATGATGCTCGGCTACAAGCGCCTGAAGCGCTGGCTGGCGCTGCTGCTGGCCACCGGCAGCAAGGACCCGAACCTGCGGCCGGTGATGTTCGCCGCGGTGCGCCGCGGCCTGCTCGCCGAGGAGCTGGGCCGTGCCGGCAGCGACGAGGAGATGCGCAACGAGCTGTTCATCTGCGGCGTGTTCTCGCTGCTGGACCGCATGTTCCAGCAGCCCTTCGCCGAGCTGCTCGCCAACATCCCGGTGCCGGCGCGGGTCCACCAGGCGCTGGTGGAGGAGAGCGGCCCATTCCAGCCCTACATGGCGATGGTGCGGGCGATCGAGAACGAGTCGCTGTACGACTTCCGCGAGGCCGCCGACGCGTTGATGATGAGCGTCAGCGAGGTCAACCGCGCGCAGCTGCGCGCGCTCACCGCGGCGGGGCAGCTGGAGTGACGCGCATGGGACGGGCGTGGCGCTGAAGGGCCCGGTCCGTCCCGAGACCCGGCTGCCGCTGGCGGCCTGGTACGAATTCTTCGACACGCTCGGCGAGGCGGTCGCCGTGCTCGACCTCGCGGCGACGGTGGTGTTCGCCAACACCGCCGCGCTGCGCCTGGTGCCGCAGGCGCTCGGTGCCCCGCTCGAGCAGCTGCGCGGCGCGCTCGGCGACGCCACCACCGACTGGCTGCTGGCCGCGCACGCCGGGCGCGCGCGCATCGCCGAGCCGCCGCCGGTGCAGCTTCCCGACGGCCGGCGCGCCACGCTCG
>KZ836130.1 GCA_003265685.1 Piscinibacter caeni
AGCCGCGCGGCTGCGCGCCGAGCAGGCGGCCGCCGCAGCCAAGGCGGCGGCTGCGGCCAAGCCGGCACCGGCCCCGCCGCCGCCCCCGCCCGCCCCGGCGCCGGCCCCGCGCCAGACCGTGGCCGAGATCTGCAGCGCCACCAACCTGCTGCTGCGCGGCGCCTGCGAGCAACGCGAGTGCGGCAAGCCCGGCACGGCGGACGACGCGACCTGCATCAAGCTCAAGGAGCGCGAGCAGCGCCGCTTGTTCAACCAGCCGTGATGTCCGCCCCCGGCCACTCACTCCGGCGCAGCAGCGCTAGTTGACGGCGTCCGAGCCGGGCGGCCGCTGGCCGGCCGGGGCGAACAGCCCGCCGACGTCGATGGCGTCGAAGTGGTACTTCTGGCCGCAGAAGTCGCAGCCGACCTCGGCGCGGCCCTGCTCGGCAATGATGCCGTCGACCTCCTCGCGCCCGAGCCCGCGCAGCATGCCGGCCACGCGCTCGCGCGAGCAGGTGCAGGCGAAGCGCGGTGCGAGCGGCTCGAAGCGCCGCACGTCCTCCTCCCAGAACAGGCGGCGCAGCAGCGTGTCGGCGTCCAGGCCGAGCAGTTCCTCGCGCGTCAGCGTGGCGGCCAGGTGGGCGATGCGGTTGAAGTGCTCGTTCAGCCCGATCTCGTCCTCGTTGCGGGCCGAGCCTGCCAGGTTGCCGGCGCCCTCGACCGGCAGGCGCTGGATCAGCAGCCCGGCGGCGACCCGCTCGTCGGCGGCGAGCACCAGCCGGGTGTCGAGCTGCTCGGACTGCAGCATGTAGTGCTCCAGCACCTGCGAGAGCTGCTGCAGCGGCTCGCGCCGGTCGCCATGCAGCGGCACGATGCCCTGGTAGGGCTGCTGCCCGGGCTTCTTGTCCTTCGGGTCGAGCGTGATCGCGCAGCGGCCCTGGCCGTGCAGGTTGAGCATCGCCTCCAGGCGAGCATCGGCCAGCACCTCGCCCACCACCTTGGCCGTCACGCGGAAGGCCAGGTCGGGCTGCACCTCGGCCACCGCGAGCTTGACCGGCCCGTCGCCGAACACCTGCAGCACCAGCGCCCCGTTGAACTTGATGTTGGCCTGCATCAGCGCGCCTGCCGCGGCCATCTCGCCGAGCAGCTGCTGCACCGGCGGCGGGAAGGCGTCGTTCGCCCGGACCCGGCGCGCCAGCACCTCCTGCCAGGCATCGTCGAGTCGCACCAGCATGCCGCGCACCGGCAGGCCCTCGAACAGGAACTTGTGCAGCTCCGACATCAACCGATCTTCTTCAGCCCGCGGCGGTAGCGCAGCACCTTCTCCGCGTAGTGCACCGCCCCCTGGCGGAGGCGCTCGAACTGCTCGGGGCTGAGCTGGCGCACCACCTTGGCCGGCGAGCCGACGATCAGCGAGCCGTCCGGGAATTCCTTGCCCTCGGTGACCAGCGCGCCGGCGCCGACCAGGCAGTTGCGCCCGATCTTCGCGCCGTTCAGCACCACCGCCTGGATGCCCACCAGCGAGCCGTCGCCGATCGCGCAGCCGTGCAGCGTGACCTGGTGGCCGATGGTCACGTCGGCGCCGATCACCAGCGGGAAGCCGATGTCGGTGTGCAGCACGCTGCCGTCCTGCACGTTCGAGCCGCGCCCGACGGTGATCCACTCGTTGTCGCCGCGCAGGATCGCGCCGAACCAGGCGCTCGCCCCCTCCTGCAGCTCGACCTTGCCGATCACCTGCGCGCTGTCGGCCACCCAGGCCGTGTCGGCGATGCGCGGGGTGTCGTCGCCCAGTTGATAAATGGCCATGGCCGGAGTTTAGAGCCGGCGGTTGGCGGCCTCGTCGGCGCGGGTCATCACGCGCAGGCAGGGCGTGTAGCCGTCGTGCACCACGCCGTGCAGGTCGGTGCGCTTGTGCGAACGCATCAGCGAGAGCAGGAACTGCACGATCTCGCGCGTGATCACCTGCCCCGGCACCAGCGCCGGGATGCCCGGCGGGTACGGCGTGATCTGGTCGGCGCAGATGCGGCCGTCGAGCGCCGGATTGGCGTGTTCGTCGTCGTCGATCAGCGGCAGCAGTTCGCCCTCGCAGTAGAAGGCGTCGCGCGGCAGGTAGTGCAGCTCGGTGAAGCCGGCGATCTCGGGCGCGCGCACCAGCTTGCGCGGCGCCCTCGCCTCGCGCGCCAGGCGCAGCAGCGCGTCGTGCAGGCGCGAGACCTTGCTGCGCGTGGTGCCGATGGTCAGCAGCAGCGTCACGGTGTTGAAGGTCGACTTCTCCACCTGGATGTTGAAGCGCTCGAACAGCACCTGCTGGAACTCGGCCACCGTGAAGCCGGATTTCGAGATGTCCACGGTGATCTTGGTCGGGTCCAGCCGGATGCCGTCGCCGTGCACCTCGGCCGGCAGCAGGTCGGTCAGCGTCAGGGCCTGGAACGCGTTGGTCGCATCGATCGCCTCGCGCAGCTCCTCGGCCAGCTCGAGCGTGCGCTGCAGCAGCTTGTAGCCTTCCATCATGGCCTGCTGGCGACCGACGTCCAGGCTGGCGATGATCCCGTACTGCGGGCTGGTCGACGCGTGCATGTTGAAGTTCTCGCGGAACAGGTGCGCGTCGAAGTCCGGGTCGTTCACGTGGATCATGCTCGCCTGGCTGAGCGCCGAGAGCACCTTGTGGGTCGACTGCGTCGCGTAGTCCGCGCCGGCCTCCATGGCGGTGGGCCGCAACGCCGGGTGGAAACGCGCGTGGGCGTACCAGGCCTCGTCGATGATCACCTTGATGCCCTTGGCGTGCGCCGCGGCGATGATGGGCGGCAGGTCGTAGCGCAGGCCGTCGTAGGTGCAGGAGGTCAGGATCAGCGCCTTGGCGTCCGGGTGCGCCTCGATGGCCTCGAACAGCGTCTTCTTCGGCACCGGCCCGAACAGCCCGTAGGTGCGGTTCACCGAGCTGTTCAGGTAGACCGGCCGTGCGCCCGACAGCACCACGCCGTGGTGCACCGACTTGTGGCAGTTGCGGTCCAGCAGCAGCTTGTCGCCCGGCGCGAGCAGCGTCTGGAAGATCACCTTGTTCGCCGTCGAGGTGCCGTTGGTCGCGAAGAAGGTGCGCTGCGCGCCGAAGGCACGTGCGGCCATGTCCTGCGCCTGCGCGATCACGCCTTTCGGGTCGAGCAGCGAGTCGAGCATGTCCACCGAGACGGACAGGTCGGCGCGCAGCAGGTTCTCTCCGACGAACTCGTGGAAGCCCGCGGCCCAGGGGCTGGCACGCAGGCTGTCGCCCGACGAGTGGCCGGGGGTGTGCCAGGCGTCCTTGGCCATCAGCACGTACTCGCGCAACGCGTCGAAGAAGGGCGTGCGGGACTTCTCCTGGATCTCGGCCTGGATGATGCGGAACCAGCCGCGCGGGTCGGCCTCGTCGCGGATGAAGAAGCCGTCGATCGCCTCGCGGATCAGCTCGCCGACGGTCTCCTCGTCGCGCGCGCTGTCGACCAGCACGTACAGGTCGAGCTCGGGGCGCAGGGCGTGCAGCGCGCTCACCAGCTCGTCGGCACGCCAGCCCTCGCCGCCCAACCCGTCGATCAAGACACTCTGCAGGTCGCCGTCGCCACGCGCGATCTCCAGCGCCTCGGCCGCGCTGCCCACGCCGCTGAAGGCGATGCCATAGGGGTTGTCGAGGCTCTTCGCGGCGGCCGTCAGGCCCTTGAGCAGGCCGCGGCGCAGCGTGGCATCGGCGAGGACGAGCAGGACGTGGCTGTGCGGGCGCGGCATGGACGGTGGGCGGTTCGAGGGTGCGCGAGCTTAACAAGGCCCGCCGCGATAATCGGTGCGATGGAACTGCGCACCGAGGCCCTGCGGCTGCTTCGCCTCGCCGACCCGGCCGCCAAGGCGCAGGCGGTGCGCGAGCGCTTCGCGGCGCTGCCCGCGGCCGACCCGGCGCTGGACCTGCCCGAACCCGCCGGCCTGCCCGGTCGCCCCGAGCGGCCACGCCTCGTGCAGCCCAAGGACGTGCCGACCCGCTCGCCGTTCACGCGCGAAGGCCGTGCCGCGCTGCTGCACGCCATCGCGCACATCGAGTTCAACGCCATCAACCTGGCGCTGGATGCCTGCTGGCGCTTCCCGGGCTTCCCGGCGGCCTTCTACGCCGACTGGTTCCGCGTCGCCGCCGAGGAGGCGCTGCACTTCACGCTGCTGCGCGGGCACCTGCGGACCCTCGGCGCCGACTACGGCGACTTCGACGCCCACGACGGCCTGTGGCTGATGACCGCGCGCACCGCGCACGACCCGGTGGCGCGCCTCGCGCTGGTGCCGCGCACGCTCGAGGCGCGCGGGCTGGACGCCACGCCGCCGCTGCAGGCCAAGCTGGCGAGGGCCGGCGACGCGCGGGCGGTCGAGATCCTCGACGTGATCCTGCGCGACGAGATCGGCCATGTCGAGATCGGCAACCGCTGGTACCGCTACGCCTGCGAACGCGCCGGGCTGGACCCGGAGGCGCTCTACCCGACGCTGGTCGAGCGCTACGCGGCGCCTCGCCTGCGCCCGCCGTACAACGAGGCCGCGCGCCGCGCCGCCGGCTTCAGCCAGGCGGAGATCGACTGGCTCACCCGGTCATGACGCGCATCTTCGTCGCCGGTTTCCACCACGAGACCAATACCTTCGCGCCTTCGGTCGCGGACTGGGCGGCCTTCGAGACCGGCTCCGGCTACCCGCCCTTTCTGCGCGGCGCGGCGATGCTGGAGGCGCACCGCGCCGGACCGCTGGCGCTGGCCGGCTTCGCCGCCGAGGCCGACCGGCGCGGCTGGACACTCCTGCCCTCGGCCTGGGCCGGCGCGATGCCGAGCAACCGCATCACGCGCGACGCCTTCGAGCGCATCGCCGGCACGATCGCCGACGACCTGCGCGAGGCGCTGCGCGATGGCGTCGACGCGCTCTTCCTCGACCTGCACGGCGCTGCGGTGGCCGAGGGCTGCGACGACGCCGAGGGCGAGTTGCTGGCGCGCCTGCGCGCGCTGGCCGGGCCGGCGCGGCCGATCGTCGTCTCGCTCGACCTGCACGCCAACCTGAGCGCGGCCATGCTGCGCCACGCCAGCGCGCTGACCGCGTACCGCACCTACCCGCACGTGGACATGCGCGAGACCGGCGCGCGTGCCGCGGCGATGCTGGCGCGGCGTCTGGCGGGCGCGTCCGGCGGCTGGCACACCGCGGCCCGCCGCGTGCACTTCCTGCTGCCGCTGAACGCACAGTGCACGCTGGTGGAGCCGGCCGCCTCGGTGATGGCGCGGCTCGCGGCGCTGGAGGCGCGCCACGGGCTCGAGCTCGGCTTCGCGATGGGCTTCTCGGCCGCGGACATCGCCGACTGCGGGCCGGTGCTGTTCGGCCATGGCCGCGACGCGGCGGCGCTGCAGGCGGCGCTCGACGAACTGCACGAAGAGGTGACCGGCCGCCGGCGCGAGTGGGCCGTGCCGCTCCTCGCACCGGCCGAGGCGGTGGAGCGCGCGCTCGCGCTGGCCGCCGGCGCCGGGCGCCCGGTGCTGATCGCCGACACCCAGGACAACCCGGGCGCCGGCGGCGATGCCAACACCACCGGGCTGCTGCACGCGCTGCTCGCAGCCCGCGCCGGCGAGCGCCTCGGCGGCGCGGTGGCGCTGGGCCTGCTGTTCGACCCCGAGGCGGCGCGTGCGGCCTGCGCCGCCGGCGTCGGGGCGCGGCTGGCGCTGTCGATCGGCCGGGCCGTGCCCACCTGGGGCGGCGCGCTCAGCGATCCGCCCGTCCAGGCCGAGGTGCGCGTGCAGGCGGTGCACGACGGCGAACTGCACCTGCACGGGCCGATGACCGATGGCCTGCACGCCCGCCTCGGGCCCTGCGCGCGCGTCGAACTCGGCGGCGTGCAGGTGCTGCTGGCCAGCGCGAAGATGCAGATGCTGGATGCCGACCTGTTCCGCTTCCTCGGCGTCGAGCCGGCGCGCATGAAGCTGCTGGTGCTGAAGAGCTCGGTGCATTTCCGCGCCGCGTTCGCGCCGCTGGCCGGGCCCATCCTCGTGGCCAAGGCGCCCGGCCCGATGGCTGCCGACCCGGGCGAGCTGCCCTGGACGGCGCTCGATCCACGCACCGCGGTACGCCCGTGAAAGCCCGGGCCCGCGGCTTGCAAGCCGCCCCGCGAGGCGCGCTTACACTCCCGGCCACGCCCGCACGCGCCACCGCGCCGAGGCGCACGAGAACATCCCCATCGAGGACTCCATGACCACCTTCACCACCCGTCGTTTCCTGCAATCGCTCGGCCTGCTGGCCGTGGGCACGCTGCTCGCGGCCTGCGGCAAGAAAGAGGCCGAGACCCCGGCCGCCGCCTCGGCACCCGCGCCCGTCGCCGCCGCCTCCGAGGCGCCGCCGCCGGCACCCGCGCCCAAGGTCATCGTGGTCGGCACCGACGCGGCCTACGCACCGTTCGAGTCGCAGAACGAGAAGGGCGAGATCGTCGGCCTGACCATCGACGTGGTGACCGCCGTCGCGCAGAAGGCGGGCATCGAGGTCAAGTTCGTCAACACCCCGTGGGAAGGCATCTTCAACGCGCTGGCGCAGGGTGACCGCGACATGCTGGCCTCGTCGATCACGATCACCGACGAGCGCAAGCAGACGATGGACTTCACCAACCCGTACTTCGACGCCTATCAGCTGATCGCCGTGAAGGCGACGTCCAAGGTCGCCAAGTTCGACGACCTGAAGAAGCTCAAGGTCGGCGTGCAGACCGGCACCACCGGCGACGAGGCCGTCACCAAGCTGCTGGGCAAGAACAGCACCGCGATCAAGCGCTTCGAGTCGACCCCGTTGGCGCTCAAGGAGCTGGAAGCCGGTGGCGTGGACGCCGTGGTGGCCGACAACGGCGTGGTGATCAACTACGTGACCAACAACCCGGGCGCCAAGTTCAAGACCGTCAGCGACAAGGCCTTCGTGCCCGAGCAGTACGGCTTCGCGGTGAAGAAGGGCAACACCGAGCTGCTCGAGAAGCTGAACAAGGGCCTGGCCGACATCAAGGCCGACGGCACCTACGACAAGATCTACGCCAAGTACTTCGGCGCCGCTGCCGCCGCCGCGCCGGCCGAGGCCGCCTCGAAGTAAGCCGGGACGGTCGGCATGGACCTGCGCTGGGAGATCCTGGCCGGCTACGGGCCGCTGTTCCTTGGTGGCCTGTGGATGACGATCCAGCTGACCGTCGTCTCGATCGGCGCGGGCCTCCTGCTGGGCGTGCTGCTCGGGCTGGTCAGCAGCTCGCGCGATGCGCCCGCGCCCCAGTCCGTGCCGCTCGCCTGGGGACTGGCCGCGGCGCGCCTGCTGACGCGGGCCTACGTCGCGTTCTTCCGCGGCACGCCGCTGTTCGTGCAGATCCTGCTGGTGCATTTCGCGCTGATGCCTACGCTGGTGCACCCCGACCACGGCCTGCTGCTGGCCGGCGAGGCGGCACGCGAGTTCCGCCAGAGCCACGGCGCCTTCTTCTCCGGCGCGTTGGCGATGACGCTGAACGCCGGGGCCTACATCTCCGAGATCTTCCGCGCCGGCATCCAGAGCATCCACCTGGGCCAGACCCAGGCCGCCTACAGCCTGGGCCTCACCCATGCGCAGTCGATGCGCTACGTGGTGCTGCCGCAGGCCTTCCGGCGCATGGTGCCGGCGCTGGTCAACGAAGGGGTCACGCTGATCAAGGATTCCTCGCTGGTCTCGGCGATCGGCCTGGCCGAGCTGGCCCTCGCGGCCCGCACCGTCGCCGGGGCGTATTCCCGCTACTGGGAGCCCTACCTGGCGATCTCGGCGGTGTACCTGGTGCTGACCTTGCTGCTGTCCACCCTGGCCAAGCGCCTGGAAGCGCCGTCCCACCTGCGCGGCCGCTGACATCTCGAAAACACCCTGTCGCGGCAACGCAACGATCCGGGGGTTTTCCTGGGCGGAGGCCCTAACATTCGAAGCCTCGCTCCGGCACTTGTCATGTGCCGGCCAAACTTTCAAACGAAGAAGGAATCCGCATGAAGCGTTCCATCGCCCTGGCCGCCCTGGCCACCCTCGCCAGCGGCGCCGCCCTGGCGCAGAGCAACGTCAACATCTACGGCCGCCTGAACGTCTCGGTCGAGCGTCAGAAGACCGAGACGACCACCGTCACCGAAGGTGGCACGGTCACCGACAGCCAGAGCATCTGGGCCCTGCAGAACAGTTCTTCGCGCATCGGCTTCAAGGGCTCGGAAGACCTGGGTGGCGGTCTGAAGGCCTCGTTCCTCATCGAGCATGGCTTCAACCCGGACACCGGAGCTGCCAGCGGCACGTTCTGGGGCCGTGAAAGCTGGGTCGGGCTCGAAGGCGGCTTCGGCCGCGTTCGCCTGGGCAACGTCGGCTTCGGCACCGCGGCTTACTTCGCCACCGCCGACTACATCAGCATGCACAACCACGACACGGGCACGTCGTCGGATGCGTTCTACCTGTACCCGGGGGCGCCGCTGGATAACATGATCGCCTACAACACGCCGAACTTCGGCGGGTTCACCGGCGAGATCCAGCTCGGCCTGAAGGAATCGACCGCCGACGGGTCGAAGCACAGCGTCGTGCTGGCCGGCAACTACGACGCCGGTCCGCTGCATCTGGGCGTGGGCTACGTCAACGCCAATGCCGACGTGGCCCTGCTGACGGGCAAGGCCACCGAATTCGGCGTGCGCGCGCTGTACGAGTTCGGCCCGCTCGTGGTCGGCGCGTACTTCATCAACAACAAGGTCGAGGACGGCGCCGACGAGACCAAGCGCAACGCGTATCGCCTGTCGGCGATGTACACGATGGGTGCGAGCGAGTTCCACGCGAACTTCGGTGTGGCGGGCAAGCTGAAGGAAAACGGCCAGACCCTGGACGGTACCGACGCGAAGCAGTTCACGCTGGCCTACAACTACAACCTGAGCAAGCGGACCAAGGTCTATGCGTTCTACACGGCCTTGAGCGGCGATGGGCGCGAGAACTACACGTCGCTGAAGAACGCCTTCGCGCTGGGCGTGCGCCACAACTTCTGATCGCGGTTCTCTCCGCATCGAAGGGCCGGTCGCGAGACCGGCCCTTTTTCGTTGGGCTTGCGGGCTGTCAGCCCAGGAAGTAGCGCTTCAGCCCGGCCAGGATCATCTCGACCGCGATCGCGGTCAGCACCAGGCCCATCAGCTTCTCCGTCGCCGCGACCACCGAATCGCCGACCCAGCGGCGGATGCGCTCGCACAGCAGCAGCACCGCGCCCGACACCAGCATTGCGCAGGTGAGCGCGCCGACCCAGGTCATCAGCTTGTCCGGCTGGCGCGAGGCCAGCAGCAGCACCGTGGCCATTGCCGACGGCCCCGCCAGCAGCGGCACCGCGAGCGGGAAGATCAGCGGCTCGCGCCCCTCCGGCGTGCCGTACACCCCGCCCTCGTGGCTGAAGATCATGCGGATCGCCACCATCAGCAGGATCACGCCGCCGGCCACCTCCAGCGAGCGCTCCGACAGGCGCATCACGCGCAGGAACTGCTCGCCCACCAGCATGAAGCCGACCAGCACGACGTAGGCGATCGCCACCTCGCGCAGCGCCACCCACCGGCGCCGCGGCGCGGGCACGCTGGCCATCACGGGGATGAAGATCGGCAGGCTGCCCAGCGGGTCGAGCACCAGCAGCAGCAGGATCAGCGCGGAGACGAAGCCATGGTCCATGGGGGCGGCATTCTCCCCCAGCCTGTCCGGCGGTGGCCCGCCACGATGCGGGCCATGGCTCCTTCGGCCGATGCCGGCGCGGCCGGCGACGGGAACACTGACGTCCATGCCGCAGACCGAGCGGCCCCACCGACGACACCCCACGAGGAAGCGCCATGACCAACGTCGCCACCACCGCCACGATCCCGCCCGTCCGCCCTGCCGCGCACACCGCCCCGCGCTTCGACATGTACGTGTCGATCCACAAGGCGCTGCGCCACTTCATGACCGACACGCTGCACCGCGTCGGCCGCCTGGACGTCGAGGACGCCGCCGAGACCGGCCAGGTGCTCGGCCAGCTCGACAGCCTGCTGACGCTGTGCATCGACCACGTGCACAACGAGAACCGCTTCGTGCACACCGCGATCGAGGCGCGCCAGCCCGGCGGCGCCGGCCGCACCGAGCAGGAGCACGTGGAGCACCTGGAGAGCATCGAGGCGCTGCGTGCCGAGGGCCGCGCCCTGGCGGATGCGCCGGCGACCGAGCGCCCGCTGCTGGCCTTGCGCCTGTACCGCCACCTCGCGCTGTTCGTCGCCGAGAACCTGCAGCACATGCACTTCGAGGAGACGCACAACAACGCCGTGCTGTGGGCCTGCTACAGCGATGCCGAGCTGTTCGCGCTGCACCAGCAGATCATCGCCAGCCTGCCGCTTGACGAGACCCTGCTGGTGGCGCGCTGGATGATCCCGGCCAGCACGCCGGCCGAGCGCGCCGCGATGGTCGGCGGCATGAAGGCCGGTGCGCCGGCGCCGGTGTTCCAGCAGGTGGTGGATGCCTTCCGCCCGCACCTGGACGAGACTGCCTGGGACCGGCTGGCGCGCGCCGTCGGCGTCGCCCAGCAGCCCGGGCTGGTCGACTTCCGCTGAGCCGGCCGGCGCACGAGGAGCATGCGATGCACTACCTGATCCAGGCCGGCGCCTCGCTGGCCGCAGCGATCGTGCTGGCCGCCTGCGGTGGCGGCGGCGAATCGCTGCCGTCCGCGCAGGCCGCCGTGCTGCCGGCACCCGACGCCGCGCAGGCCGCCCCGGCCCGCGTGACGATCGAAGGCTGCGTCGACGGCGCTGGCGCCCACGGCGTGCCGGTGCGCGCCACCGACCGCGACGGGCGCCTGCTCGGCGATGCCCGCAGCGATGCGGGCGGCGTGTTCCGGCTCAGCGTGTCGCCCGGCCAGGAGGTGCGCCTGGCCAGCGAGGCGGACCCGGATGGCGCGCTGACCCTGCGCGTCGGGGCCCACCCGGTCAGCATCGGCGGATGCCTGCGCACTGCAGGCTGAGGCGGCATCCCTCGTTGTGGTGTGGCCGCACCCCGCGGCTGGGGCAGTGCCGGCGCCCGCCGCGGCGGCAATCATGCGCTCACCTGCTTCGGGAGCCGACCATGCATGACGCCACCCGCCTCGCCCCCCTGAACTCCGGCATCCGCCTGCGCGAGACCACGCCGCCGGTGGAGATCCCGCCGGGCCATGTCGGCCCGGTGGTGCTGCCCGGCAGCGGGCGGCTGATCTGGTGGACCGGCCGCGTCGCGATCGGCCTGCGCCACGAGCCGCCGCGCCAGCACGACATGCCGTCGCGCTCGGCCCTGTGGGTGCAGGAGCTGATGCTCTCAGCGCGGCACTGAGCCCGCCGCCGGCCCCGGCAGCGCGCCCGGCGGCTGAGGCTCGCCGGGCACCGCCCGGTGGTGCATCACGCGCTGCGGGAACGGGATCTCGATGCCCTCGCGGTCGAACAGGTCGAGCACCGCGAGGTTGACGTCGGAGCGCACGTTGCCCTGCCCGTTCTCCGGGTCGGCGATCCAGAAATTGATGGTCAGGTTGATGCCGTCGGCGGCGAACTCGGCCAGCTGGCAACCCGGCGCCGGATCGGCCACCACGCGCGGCACGCGCGACACCACGTCCACCACCTTGGGCTGCAGGTCGCGGATCGGCGTGCCGTAGGCCACCTGCACGGTGGTCGACAGCAGCACCTTCATGTCGGCCAGCGAGAGGTTCTCGACGCGCTGCGTGATCAGCAGCTCGTTGGGCACGATGGCCTCGCGGCCGTTGAGCGCGCGGATCACGGTGTAGCGCGTGCGGATGTCGGTGATGCGGCCGTCGAAGCCGTCGACCCGCACCATGTCGCCGATGCGCAGCGAGCGCTCGGCCAGGATCACGAACCCGCTGACGTAGTTGGCCGCGATCTTCTGCAGGCCGAAGCCCAGGCCCACGCCGAGCGCGCCGCCGAGCACCGACAGCGCCGTCAGGTCGATGCCCACCGCCGACATCGCCAGCAGCAATCCGACGAACAGCAGCACCACACGCACCAGGTTGGCGGCGATCTTGCGGATCGACAGGTCGTCGCCGCTGCCGCGCAGCAGCTGCTTCTCGATCGCCGCCGAGATCCACAGCGCGACCACCAGCACGAGGCCGGCGGTGAGCGCGCCCTCGATCGCGTTGCGCAGCGTCAGCCGCGTGGCCCCGACCTTCCAGCTGATCTCATCGGCCGCCTCCAGCAGCAGCGGCAGGATGCCGGTGATCCACAGCACCACCGCCAGCCAGGCCAGCCAGGAAATGCTGCGCTCGACCATGCGCACCCAGCCCGCGTGCGGGAAGGTCACCTGCAGCACTCGCACCGCCAGGCGGATCACCACCAGCGACAGCAGGATCGGCACCGCCAGGCGCAGCACGGCGATCGGCAACGCTCCGGCCAGCAGTGCCCGCGCACCGAAGGCGAGCGCCAGCGCGGTGACCGGGAACAGCACGCCGTCGATGATGCGTTCGCCGAACCAGATCGAACCGGCAGGCAACTGCGCGCCGCGCAGCAGCCGCACCAGCGCCCAGGCGAGCACCAGGCAGCCGATCAGCACGCCCAGCTCGGCCAGGGCGGCGGGCTGGGTCAGCTCACGCAGCAGCAGCTGCAGGTCGTCGGCGATCGCAGGCGGGGCGGCGGTGGTCATGGCCGCGCATTGTGCCCAGCACCTGCAACGCGGCCGTTACACCCCGGTCAAGACCCTCAGGTGCGCGGCGACGCTGCGCGCCAATGCGCTCAGGTTGTAGCCGCCCTCGAGGCAGGAGACGATTCGACCCTTGGCATGCCGGTCGGCCGCGTCCTTGATGCGCAGCGTGATCCACTCGTAGTCGGCCTCGACCAGGCCGAGCTGCCCGAGGTCGTCCTCGCGGTGCGCATCGAAGCCGGCCGAGACGAAGATCATCTCGGGCTTGAAGGCGTCGAGCGCCGGCATCCAGTTCGCCTCGATCAGCTCGCGCAGCTCGCCACCGCGCGTGTACGGCGGGATCGGCAGGTTGACCATGTTGGTGCCCTTGGGCACCGCACCGCTGTAGGGGTACAGCGGGTGCTGGAAGAAGCTGACCATCAGCACCCGGTCGTCGCCGGCCAGGATGTCCTCGGTGCCGTTGCCATGGTGCACGTCGAAGTCGATCACCGCGACGCGCTTCAGGCCCCGCACGTCCAGCGCATGGCGTGCCGCCACCGCGACGTTGTTGAAGAAGCAGAAGCCCATCGCCTCGTCGCGCGTGGCGTGGTGGCCGGGCGGACGCACGGCGCAGAAGGCGTTCTCGGCCTTGCCGTCGAGCACCAGGTCGGTGGCGGCCACGGCGGCCCCGGCCGAGCGCAGCGCGGCGCGCCAGGTGCCCGGGCAGGCGGCGGTGTCCGGGTCGAGCGCGCGGCGTTCGCCGCTGGCCTCGATCTGCTCGAGCAGGTCCTTCAGCTCGGCCACGTAATGGTGGGTGTGCGCGAGCTCGACGTCCTTCAGGTCCACCAGCGGCGCGTCGTGCCGCTCCAGCGCGATGTCCAGGCCGATCGCGAGCAGATGGTCGTCGATTGCGTCCAGCCGCTGCGGGCATTCGGGGTGGCCGGCGCCCATGTCGTGACGCCTGCAATCCGGATGGCTGAAGAACGCGGTGGTCATGTCTCGGGGGTCTTCTAATTCGGTTATGGTCGGGCGCATGGACGCATCACTGGCCGCCCGCCTGCAGGAACTGACGGACCAGATTAGCACGATCATCGTCGGCAAGCGCCCGCAGATCGAGGACGGCCTCGCCTGCCTGCTGGCCGGCGGCCACCTGCTGATCGAGGACGTGCCCGGGGTCGGCAAGACCACGCTCGCCCACGCCCTCGCCGTCTCGCTCGGGCTGCGCTTCGCACGCAGCCAGTTCACCTCCGACCTGATGCCTTCCGACCTGATCGGGGTCAGTGTCTACGAGCGCAGCAAGGAGGCCTTTGTCTTCCATCAAGGGCCGGTCTTCACCCAGGTGCTGCTGGCCGACGAGATCAACCGCGCCGGCCCCAAGACCCAGAGCGCGCTGCTCGAGGCGATGGAGGAGCACCAGGTCAGCGTCGAGGGCGAGACACGCCGCCTGCCCGAGCCCTTCTTCGTGATCGCCACGCAGAACCCGACCGACCAGCTCGGCACCTACCCGCTGCCCGAGTCGCAGCTCGACCGCTTCCTCATGTGCATCACGCTCGGCTATCCCGACGCGAAGAGCGAGCGTGCCCTGCTCGCCGGGCAGGACCGGCGCGAGGCGATCCAGGCCCTGCGACCGGTGATGAACCCCGCCGAACTGCTGGCCGCGCAGAAGGCGGTGCTCGCGGTGCATGCCAGCGACGCGCTGCTCGACTACCTGCAGGCGCTGATCGCCGCCACGCGCTCGGGCCGCTGGTTCGTCGACGGGTTGTCGCCGCGCGCCGGCATCGCGGTGCTGCGCGCCGCCAAGGCGCGTGCGCTGCTGAGCCAGCGCGACTACGTCGCGCCGGACGACCTGCAGGCCGTGCTGCCGCAGACCATCGCGCACCGCCTGCTGCCCACCGCGGGCGCCGGGCGCGGCCGCCTCGAGCAGGTGCGCGCGATGATCGCGGCGGTGCCGGTGCCGTGACCGGGGCGCTCCGGTGAGTGCCGTCCTGCCCCGTGCCGCGCTGGCGCCGGTGGCCACGCTGCGCACCTGGTGGCGGCGCTGGTGGCAGGCGCGCCTGCCGCGCACCGACACGCTGCTGCTGACCCAGCGCAACGTCTACATCCTGCCCACGCGCGCCGGCATCGCCTTCGCGATCACGCTGCTGGTGCTGCTGCTGGCGTCGATCAACTACCAGCTCAACCTCGGCTACGTGCTGACCTTCCTGCTGGCCGGCAGCGCGGTGGTGGCGATGCACGTCACGCACAACACGCTGCGCACGCTGACGCTGCGCCTGCGCCCGCCCGCCCCGGTGTTCGCCGGCGAGGCCGCGCTGCTCGAGGTGGTGCTGGCCAGCCCGACGCACGCCCGCTTCGGCGTCGGGCTGCGCGTGCTCGGCGCGGCCTGGGACACGCTGTCCTGGACCGACGTGCCGGCCATGGGCCAGGCCAGCGCGCGGGTTGGCTTCGTGCCGGCGCAGCGCGGGGTGCACGAGCTGCCCGCGCTCAGCGTCGAGACGCGCTTCCCGCTCGGGCTGTTCCGCGCCTGGGCGATCTGGCGCCCGGCGGCCACGCTGCTGGTCTACCCCGCGCCCGAGAAACCCGCCGCGCCGCTGCCGCCGCCGCTGCCGCACCCCGGCGGCCCGCAGCACGGACGGCGCACCGACGGCGGCGAGGTCGAGGGCGTGCGCAGCTACCGGCGCGGCGACGCGCTCAAGCTCGTCTACTGGAAGAAGGCGGCCAAGTCGCTGGCCAGCGGCGGCGAGCTGGTCAGCCGCGACACCACCGGCACGGTGCAGCAGCAGCTCTGGCTGGAGTGGCAGGCTTGCGCCCCGCTGGCGCCGGAGCACCGCCTCGAGCGCCTGGCCGCCTGGGTCCTGGCAGCGCAGCGCGCCGGCATCGACTACGGTCTGCGCCTGCCCGGGGTGCCCGCCATCGAGCCGGCAGAAGGCGACGCGCAGCGGCGCCGCTGCCTGGAGGCGCTGGCGCTGTGGCAGTGACGCCGCGCTTCTGGGCCCGCCTGCCGCGCGAGGGCCGCGACACGCTGTTCCTGCTCGGCGTGATCGGCTGGACCATCCTGCCGCACCTGCCGCACTTGCCGGGCTGGTGCATCGCGTTGACCACGCTGGTGCTGGCCTGGCGCGCCCAGCTGGCCGTCAGCAACGGCCCGCTGCCCAGCCGCTGGCTGCTGGTGGGCGTGCTCGCGGTGGCGCTCGGGCTGACGCTCTTCAGCTTCCGCACCCTGTTCGGCAAGGAGCCGGGGGTCACGATGGCCGTGGTGCTGATGGGCCTGAAGACGCTCGAGCTGCGTGCCCGGCGCGACGCCTTCGTGATCTTCTTCCTCGGCTTCTTCCTGGTGCTGACGCACTTCCTCTACTCGCAGTCGCTGCCGGTCGCGCTGGCGATGCTGGTGTCGGTCTGGGGGCTGCTGACGGCGCTGGTGCTGGCGCACATGCCGGTCGGCCAGCCCAGCCTGCGCCAGGCGGCGCTGCTGGCCGGACGCACCGCGCTGCTCGGCGCGCCGGTGATGGTGCTGCTGTTCCTGCTCTTCCCGCGCATCGGCCCGCTGTGGGGCGTGCCGCAGGACGGCCAGGCCGGCACCGGGCTGTCCGAGCGCATGCGCCTGGGCAGCATCGCCGAGGCGGTGCTGGACGACCGCATCGCGCTGCGGCTGCGCTTCGACGGTCCGGCCCCCACGCCCGAGACGCTGTACCTGCGCGGCCCGGTGCTGTCGCGCTTCGACGGCCAGGAGTGGCGCCCGATGGAGCCGCTGGTGGCGCGGCGCTCCGGCAGTGCCGACCCGCTGCAGCCGCTGGGCCCGGCGCTGCGCTACGAGGTCACGCTCGAGCCGAACCGCCTGGCCCTGCTGCCGCTGCTCGAGATGAGCACCCAGGTCGACGAGATCGAGGGCCACCGCGTGCGCCGCACCGACGAGCTGGTGTGGATCACCGAGCGCCCGGTCACGGAGCGGCTGCGCTTCGACGCCCAGGCGCACGTGCGCTGGCGGATCGCCGCCGCCCCCGGGCCGCTGCGGCTGCGCGAGTACCTGCAGCTGCCGCCCGGCTTCAACCCGCGCACGCTGCAGTGGGCGGCCGAGCTGCGGCGCGACCCGCGCTACGCGAATGCGCCACCCGGCGTGCTGGTGCAGGCCGTGCTGGCCCACATCCGCAGCGGCGGCTACAGCTACACGCTGGCGCCCGGCACCTACGGCCGCGACGGCATCGACGAGTTCTGGCTCGACCGCAAGGAGGGCTTCTGCGAGCACTTCGCGGCCGCCTTCGTGGTGGTGATGCGCGCGCTGGACGTGCCGGCGCGCATCGTCACCGGCTACCAGGGTGCCGACCCGGCGCCGGTGGACGGCTTCCTGATCGTGCGCCAGAGCGCGGCCCATGCCTGGGCCGAGTACTGGCAGGACGGCCTCGGCTGGGTGCGCGCCGACCCGACCGCCGCGGTGGCGCCGGACCGCATCGAGCGCAGCCGCCGCCTGGCGCCCGCACCCGGGCTGGTGAGCGGGGCGATCGGCGCGGTCAGCCCGGCCCTGGTGCAGCGCCTGCGCCAGGCCTGGGAGGCGCTGGACAACCGCTGGAACCAGTGGGTGCTGAGCTACTCGCGCGGCCAGCAGTTCGCGCTGCTCAAGGACATCGGCTTCTCCACTCCCGACTGGGCCGACCTGGCGCTGCTGCTGACCGGCACGCTCAGCACGCTGGCGCTGATCGGCGCCGGCTGGGCCTGGTGGGACCGCCGCCGCGTCGATCCCTGGGTGCGCCAGCGCGAGGCGCTGCTGGCCGGTCTGGCCCGGCTGGGCGTCGCCGCCTCGGCGCAGGATGCGCCGGCCGCGCTGGCACGCCGCCTGCACGAGCGCTACGGCGCGTCGGCGCAACCGCTGGCCGAGCTGCTCGCCACGCTGGAGCGGCAACGCTACGGCCGCGACGCGCTGCGCCGCCCCGACCCCGAACTGACCCGTGCCTTCGGCGCCGCCGTGCGTGCACTGGCAGCCCATTCCGCCTGATCCCGCGATGTCCCGACCGTTCGTCCACCGCTTCCTGGCCGGCCTGCTGCTGGCCGCCTGCAGCCTCGCCGCCGCCGCGCCCCGCACCCCGGAACCCCAGCCCTACGGCGAGCGCGAGGACGTGATGCGCTTCGCCGACGCCGCCGCGCAGCGGCTCGAGGCCGAGCCGCAGTGGGTGCGCGGCGTGCTCGCGCAGGCCCGCCTGGTGCCGGCGGTGGCCCGGCTGATCATGCCGCCCCCGCCCGGCACGGCCAAGGACTGGGCGGCCTACCGCGCCCGCTTCGTGGAGCCCAAGCGGATTGCCGCAGGCCTGGCCTTCTGGCGCGAGCACGAACGCTGGCTGAACCTCGCCGAGGAGCGCTGGGGCGTGCCGCCGGCCATCGTGGTCGGCATCGTCGGCGTGGAGACGCTGTACGGCCAGCACACCGGCAGCTTCCGCGTGCTCGACGCGCTGGCCACGCTGTCGTTCGACTTCCCGCCCGGGCGGCGCGACCGCAGCGAGTTCTTCCGCAGCGAGCTGGAGGCCTTCCTGCAGCTGGCGCGCCGCGAGGCGCTCGACCCGCTCGAGGCCAAGGGCAGCTACGCGGGCGCGATCGGCCTGCCCCAGTTCATGCCCTCGAGCGTCCTGAAGTACGCGGTCGACTTCGACGGCGACGGCCGCATCGACCTGCTCGGCAGCCCGGCCGACGCGATCGGCAGCGTCGCGCGTTACCTGGCCGAGTTCGGCTGGCAGCGCGGCGCGCCGACCCACTTCGCCGTGGCCGCGCCGGTGGAGGTGCGCGACCGCGCGCTGCTGCTGGTGCCCGACATCCTGCCGAGCTTCGACACCGCCGGGTTCGCCGAGCGAGGCGCGAAGCTCGACGAGGCCGGTGCCGCCTGGCCCGGCAAGCTGGCGCTGATCGAGCTGCAGAACGGCGACGACGCGCCGAGCTACGTGGCCGGCACCACCAACTTCTACGCCATCACGCGCTACAACTGGTCGAGCTACTACGCGATGGCGGTGATCGAGCTGGGCGAGGCGGTGCGCCGCCAGCGCTGACGGAGCGACGATGCACCACGAGATCGGCCTCATCACCACCGTCGCGGTCGGCCTCGGCCTGGCGCTGGTGCTGGGCTTCGTGGCGGCGCGGCTGAAGCTGCCGGCGCTGGTGGGCTACCTGGCCGCCGGCATCCTGATCGGCCCGGGCACGCCCGGCTTCGTGGCGGACGTGGACATCGCCGCGCAGCTGGCCGAGATCGGCGTGATGCTGCTGATGTTCGGCGTCGGCCTGCACTTCTCGCTCGACGACCTGATGGCCGTGAAGCGCATCGCCGTGCCCGGCGCGGTGGTCCAGATGGCCGCCGCCACGGTGCTCGGCGCCGCGCTGGCCACCTGGTGGGGCTGGAGCCTCGGCGCGGCGCTGGTGTTCGGGCTCGCGCTCTCGGTGGCCAGCACGGTGGTGCTGCTCAAGGCGCTCGAGCAGCGCGGCGTGCTCGATTCGATGAACGGCCGCATCGCGGTCGGCTGGCTGGTGGTCGAGGACCTGGCGATGGTGCTGGTGCTGGTGCTGCTGCCGGCGCTGGCGCCGATGCTGGGCGGCGCGACCGGCACGTCCGCCGGCGGCAACCTCTGGCTGGCGCTCGGCCGCACGCTGCTCGAGGTGACGCTGTTCGTCGCGCTGATGCTGGTGGTGGGCCGGCGCCTGTTCCCCTGGCTGCTGTGGCAGGTCAACAAGACCGGCTCGCGCGAGCTGTTCACGCTGTGCGTGGTGGCCGCGGCGGTGACCATCGCCTACGGCTCGGCGGCGCTGTTCGGCGTCTCGTTCGCGCTCGGCGCCTTCTTCGCCGGCATGGTGCTGCGCGAATCGGAGTTCAGTCACCGCGCGGCGCAGGAGACGCTGCCGCTGCGCGACGCCTTCGCGGTGCTGTTCTTCGTCTCGGTGGGCATGCTGTTCGATCCGGCCGTGCTGCTCGAGCAGCCGCTGCAGGTGCTGGCCGTGGTGGCCATCGTGATCGTCGGCAAGTCGCTCGCCGCCTTCGGCCTGGTGCTGCTGTTCCGCTACCCGCTGAACACCGCGCTGACTGTCTCGGCCAGCCTGGCGCAGATCGGCGAGTTCTCGTTCATCCTGGCCGCGCTGGGCGTGTCGCTGCAGCTGCTGCCGCAAGAGGGGCAGAGCCTGATCGTCGCCGGCGCGCTGTTCTCGATCGCCCTGAACCCGCTGGTGTTCTCGCTGGTCGAGCCGGCCTCGCGCTGGATGCGGGCGCGCTCGGCGCTGGCGCGCCGGCTCGACGAACGCGACGACCCGCTGGCCGAGCTGCCGCTGCACACCGAGCAGAAATACCTGGCGCGCCAGGTGGTGCTGGTCGGGCACGGACGGGTCGGGCGGCACATCGCCGGGGCGCTGCGCGTCGCCGGCGTGCCGGTGGTGGTGGCCGAGCGCAATCGCGAGCGCGTCGAGGAGCTGCGCGCCCAGGGGCTGCCGGCGGTCTCGGGCGACGCGGCCGAGCCGGCGGTGCTGATCCAGGCCCACATCGCCAACGCGGCGCTGCTGGTGATCGCCGTGCCCGAGACGATCGGCGTGACGCAGATGATCGAGACCGCCCGCACGCTGAACCCGGCCATCCGGGTGCTGGTGCGCGCCCCCAGCGAGGAGGAGGCCCGCCTGCTCGAGGCCGGCAGCGCGGCCCGCGCCTTCGTCGCCGAGCACGAGCTGGCCGAGGCGATGCTGCGCGAGGTGCTCGGCGCCGCCCGGGCCGAGCCGCGCTCGGCCGCGGCGGCGCAGCCCGCCGCCCACCCCTTGCCCTAGGGGCCCCTGCAAGACCTGACAGATGACCCGCTGCGCCGGGCTCGGTAAGTTCGCGCCCGGGCCGTTCCACGGAGCACAGGATGTCGCTGGAGACCGACGAAGGCACGCTGAAGCTGTTCGTGACGCTGGGGGCGCGTCGCCAACGTCGGCTGCTGCTGGTGCAGTACGAGGTGCCGCCGAGCGCCGACAAGCCGGGCTGGTGGATCCCCGCGCCGGAACTGGCCTGGGGCCGCGACCCCTACGAGCAGGCGCTCGCCGAGGCCGTCCGCCTCGGCTACCCCGGCGAGACGCCACGCCTGATGGACGTCGAGAGCTTCATGCTCGGCGACGGCCTGTGGCAGGTGATCGTGCACTACGTGATGGACGTCGAGACCGACCCGGCGCCCGGGCCCAACGTGCGCGAGTGGCGCTGGTTCGCGGCGCACGAGCTGCCCGAGGCGGCCAGCTTCGCGCATCGGCGCTGGGACGCCGAGCTGGCGCGCCGCATGCTCGCCTTCGAGGCGCTGGGCACGACGCCGGCCTGAGTCACGCGCCGGCCGGCGCCGGCAGCGGCTGGCGCATCGCCTCCAGCCAGTCGTCCAGCGCCGCGCCCTCGCAAACCTGCAGCCCGTGCTGCAGCTCGCGGCTGGACTCGAACCAGCCGGGGCCGGCGTCGTCCGCGTCGTCGGTCGCCAGGCGCATCATGCGGAAGCGGCGCAGCAGCGCCTCGTCGGCGCCGCGCGGCCGGCACAGCGTGGCAATGCGGGTGATGAAGCGGGCCATCGGCGGCTCCTCGTGATCTCGATGGAGCCAGTGTTCCGGCCGCCGCCGCAGCCGGAAATCCCGCCGCGGTCGGCCCCCGGCGGCGGGCCACCCGGCGGGGGGACGTTTCAGCCGACCGGGATCACGCTGACCGCCACGTCCATGGTCTGCGTGCCGCCGCCGAGGATCACGCCGCGCAGCGGCACGACGTCGGCAAAGTCCGCGCCCCAGGCGAGCGTGATGTAGCGCTGGTCGGCCAGCTGGTCGTTGGTGGGGTCGAACTCGACCCAGCCGTGCTGCGGCGAATGGGCGGCCACCCAGGCGTGCGAGGCGTCCACCCCCATCAGGCGGGGCTGGCCGGCCGGTGGGTCGGTCAGCAGGTAGCCGGAGACGTAACGCGCCGGCAGCCCCAGGCCGCGCAGGCAGGCGAGCATCAGGTGGGCGAAGTCCTGGCAGACGCCGCGGCGCTCCTTCAGCACCTCGTCGACCGAGGTGCTGACGGTGGTGGCGCCGGCCTCGAACTCGAACTCGGCATGGATGCGGCGCATCAGGTCGGTCACCGCCTCGAGCCAGTCGCGCCCGGCGGAGAACGAGGGCCGCGCATAGGCCAGCGCGGCGTCGGACAAGGGCAGCAGCGGCGTGCGCTCGACCATGCGAAGCGCGTCGAGGTCGACCGGCGCGGCCGGCTGGCGCACCGCCTGGCGCACCGCCTCCCAGGGCTCGGCGGCCTGCGGCTGCAGCTGCGCGCGGGCGCCGACCTCCACCTCGCACTGCATGCTCACGCGCAGGCGGCGGTGCGCGACATGCAGGCCGAAGTGGGTAACGGTGTTGCCGAAGCTGTCCGGCGCGTCGTGGCGCTCGTCCGGGCGCGGGTCGATGTTCAGGCGGTGCACCAGCACCTTCTGCCAGGGCAGCTCGCGCGGCGTCAGGCGCGCCAGCTGCCACGACTGCGAGACCGGCGCGTCGTAGGCGTAGCGCGTCTCGTGTTCGACCTGGTACCTCTGACCTTTCATGCGACCAGCGACAGCACGCTGCGCGAGGCCGCATGCGAGAAGAACTTGAGCGTCAGCTCGTCGGACACCTGGTGGGCCATGCGCTGCAGCTGCTCCAGCAGCGCGGCGAGTGCCTCGCTCTCGGGGTGCAGGTCGGCCGGCGTCAGCGCCGCCAGCGCCGCCTGCGCCGGGCCGATCGCGGCGCCGGCGAAACGCCCGTGGCGCGCCTCGAGCTTGGCGATGTACTCGGCCAGGCCCTTGACCTGGAAGGCCAGTGCGCGCGGCACGGCGTCGTCGCGCACCAGCAGGTCGAGCACCGGCAGCCACTCGGGCGCGACCAGGTAGCGGGCCCGGTAGGTGACCGACGAATCGGCCCAGTCGAGCAGCCACTCCAGGCCCTGCGCGCGGCCCTCGTCGGTGGCCACCTGCAGCGCGGCGCACAGGTGCCAGAGCCGCTCGATGCGCCGGCCGATCGACAGGAAGCGCCAGCCCGTGCCGCGTGTCATGCCGTCCAGCACGAAGCCCGACAGCGTGACCATCGCGGCGACCGCACGATCGAGCCAGGCCAGCGCCAGCGGCAGGCGCATCGTGGCCGAGGGCACGCTGCGCTGGAACACCGGGTCGCCGATCAGCTGGTTGAGGGTGCGCCAGTGGTCGGCCGACAGCCGGTCGCGCAGGCTGAAGGCCACCTGCGAGAGCTGGCGCAGCCGCTGCGCCAGCGCGCCCTCGGGGTGCGTGGCGGCGCGCAGCAGCGCCAGCGCCGGGCTCTCGCCCTCGTCGACCAGGCCGAGCCGCTGCGCCAGCACGAAGGCCGGCGAGACGCCGCCGGCCGCGTCGGCGCCCTCCTCCAGCAGCGCGTCGATGGCCACGCGCAGCAGGCGCATCGCGGCATCGCAGCGCTCGCCGTAGCGGCCGAACCAGAACAGGTTCTCGGCGGTGCGCGAGGGCAGGTTGGCGCGCGAGCTGACCAGGTCGGCCGGCGTCACCGTGGACGACAGCAGCGAGAACGACGCGTTGACCGGCGCGTCGGACAGCACCCAGGTGTCCTTCGAGCGGCCGCCGCGCTGCATCGCGATCACGCGCGGCGTCTCCTCGCCGGCCACGCGCGTCAGCCCGCCGGGCATCACGCGGTAGCCGTCCGGCGTGGCGACGGCGAACACGCGCAGGCCGACGGTGCGCGCGGCGAGTGTCTCGCGCGGGCGGCCGTGCCCGGCGCGCTCCAGCACCGGCGCCTGCGACACATGCACCCACTCCTGCGCGACGTAGCGCTGCGGCCGCGCCGCCACGCGCGCCTTCAGCTCGGCGCGCTGGCGCGCATCCAGGTCCGCGCCGAACACCGCCGGCTCGCGCGCCGAGCGCTCGATCGGCTTGATCAGCACCTGGTCGAGCCGGGCCCAGGCGTCCTCGAAGGCGGCCGGCTCGCCCAGCCACCAGGTGGCCACCGAGGGCAGGCGCAGCGGCTCGCGCAGTAGTTGCTCGCACAGCCGCGGCAGGTAACCCAGCAGCGCGCCCGACTCGATCACGCCCGAGCCGAGTGCGTTGGCGATCAGCACGCTGCCGCGCCGCGCACATTCGGTCAGCCCCGGCACGCCGAGCGCGGAGTCGGAACGCAGCTCGAGCGGATCGCAGTAGTCGTCGTCCTGCCGGCGCAGGATGGCGTGCACACGCTGCAGGCCCTCGACCGTCTTCATCCAGACGCAGCCGTCGCGCACCGTCAGGTCGCTGCCCTCGACCAGCGCGAAGCCGAGGTAACGCGCCAGCAGCGCATGCTCGAAGTAGGTCTCGTTGAACGGGCCCGGCGTCAGCAACGCGACCTGCGGCACGCCGTCGCCCGGGCCGTGGCGCGGCGCCCAGTGCAGCAGCGATTCGCGCATCGCGGCGAAGAACGAGGCCAGGTGCTGCACGCGCAGGTCGCGGAACAGCTCGGGGAACACCCGCGCGACGATCAGCCGGTTCTCGAGCGCATAGCCCGCGCCGGAGGGCGCCTGGGTGCGGTCGCTCGCCACCCACCAGCGGCCGTCGGGCGAACGCGCCAGGTCGGCGGCGTAGTGGAACAGGTGCACCCCGCCGTTCGGCCGGATGCCCTGCGCCGGGTGCAGGAAGCCGCCGTGGCCGAAGATCACCGAGGCGGGCACCGCGCCGCTCCTGAGCAACTGCTGCTCGCCGTACACGTCGGCCAGCACGCGGTTCAGCAGCTCGGCACGCTGCACGATGCCGGCCTCGATCTCGCGCCACTCGTCGGCCGAGATCAGCAGCGGCAGCGGGTCCACCTCCCACGGGCGGTCCTTGCCCTTCGGATCGGCATACACGTTGTAGGTGATGCCGTTCTCGTGGATCTCGCGCTCCATCAGCGCGAGCGTGTCGCCGATCGCCCCGCCGCCACGCTGCTCCAGCCCGCGCAGGAAACCCTCCCAGTGCGGACGCGGCTGCTGCGCTGCGGCGAGCATCTCGTCGTAGCGGCCCGGCTGCGCGGCGTAGGCGGCGAGCAGTCTCTTGAGCATCGGCCGATTGTCCGCGGTGGAGGTGGGCCCCGCCCTGCCGGAAACGCGGGGCGGGGTTTACACCGTGGCGCGGCGCAGGTCGAGCGTGAACGGGAAGTCCGGGTTGCGTTCGTCCTTCGGCACGTCCATCTCGCCCGGCGTGTGGCCGAGCCGGAAGAAGCGCGCCAGGCGCCGCGCCTCGGCCTCGTAGGCGTTGACCGGGAAGGTGCTGTAGTTGCGCCCGCCCGGATGCGCCACGTGGTACTGGCAGCCGCCCAGCGAGCGGCTCATCCAGGTGTCGACGAGGTCGAAGGTCAGCGGCGCATGCACGCCGATGGTCGGATGCAGCGAGGAGACCGCGTTCCAGGCGCGGTAGCGCACTGCGCCGACGAACTCGCCCACCTTGCCGGTGGGCTGCAGCGGCACGACGCGGCCGTTGCAGGTGAGCGCGTGGCGATCCCCCACCAGCCCGGTGACGTAGAGCTGCACGCGCTCGACCGACGAATCGACGAAGCGCACCGTGCCGCCCGGCGCGCCCTCCTCGCCCATCACGTGCCAGGGCTCGAGCGCGAGGCGCAGCTCGACGTCCACGCCCTTGGCCGCGAAGTCGCCCAGGCGCGGGAAGCGGAAGTTCAGGTGCGGCGCGAACCACTCCAGCTTCATCGGGTAGCCGAAGTCGTTCAGCTCCTCGACCACGTCGGCCAGGTCCTCCCACACGAAGTGCGGCAGCATGAAGCGGTCGTGCAGCTCGGTGCCCCAGCGCTTCAGCCGAGCCGGCCGGTACGGGTGCTGCCAGAAGCGCGCGATCAGCGAGCGCATCAGCAGTTGCTGCGTCAGGCTCATGCGCGCATGCGGCGGCATCTCGAAGGCGCGCATCTCGAGCAGGCCGAGCCGGCCGGTCGGGCCGTCGGGCGAGTACAACTTGTCGATGCAGAACTCGGCGCGGTGCGTGTTGCCGGAGACGTCGATCAGCAGGTTGCGCAGCAGCCGGTCGATCATCCACGGCGGGCAGGCCTGCGGCCCGAGCGCCGCCTGGCGCTGCAGCTCGGCGAAGGCGATCTCGATCTCGTAGACCGAGTCGTTGCGCGCCTCGTCGATGCGCGGCGCCTGGCTGGTGGGCCCGATGAACAGGCCCGAGAACAGGTAGGAGAGCGCCGGGTGGTTGTGCCAGTAGGCGATCATGCTGGCCAGCAGGTCGGGCCGGCGCAGGAAGGGCGAGTCGGCCACCGTCGCGCCGCCGAGCACGAAGTGGTTGCCGCCGCCGGTGCCGGTGTGGCGCCCGTCGAGCATGAACTTCTCGGTCGACAGGCGCGTCTCGTGCGCGGCCTGGTACAGGTGCGTGGTCTGCTCGACCAGTTCCTCCCAGGAATGCGCCGGGTGGATGTTGACCTCGATGACCCCCGGGTCGGGCGTGACGCGCAGGGTCGACAGGCGCGGGTCGCGCGGCGGCTCGTAGCCTTCGAGGATGAGCGGCAGCTTCATCTCGACCGCGGTGTCCTCCACCGCGGCGACGAGCTCGAGGTAGTCCTCCAGCGCCGAGGTGGGCGGCATGAAGACATAGAGCCGCCCGTGGCGCGGCTCGGCGGAGATCGCGGTGCGGGTGATCCAGCCGGCCGATTCGAAGGCCTGCGGCATGCGGCCGTCCACCGGCGCGGGCGGCGGCAGGCCCTCGCCCGGTTCGCCGCGCAGCGCGGCCCGCGAGCGTTCGGCAAAGCTGCCGGTGCCGCGGGGCCCGTCATGGTCGGCCTGGCCGGTTTCGCCGCCGGCCAGCGGGTTGAAGAAGCGGTAGCGCTGGTAGGGCGGCAGCGGCTGGAAGTGCTGCGTCGGGTCGGGCTGGTGGATCCACGGGTAGTCGGCCGCCGTGGCCCAGGGCTGCGAGTCCAGCGGCAGCCGGTAGCCCAGCGCCGAATCGCCCGGGATCAGGTAGCAGCGCTCGCTGCGCAGGAACCACGGGCCGGTCTGCCAGCGCGCCGGGCCCTGGTGGCGCCGCGCCACCGGCAGCACGTGGCCGACCACCTTGTCTAGGCCCTGCGCGAACACCTTGCGGATGCGCTCGCGCTCCAGCGGGTCGGCGAGTCGCGCGTCGAACGGGTCGACGTTGGTCGGCAGCTTGCGCTCGCGCCACAGGTAGTACCAGACGTCTTCATAGGCCGGGAACACGTACTTCGGGTCCAGCGCCAGGCGCTTGGCCACGCCCTTGAGGAACTGGCGCGCCTGCACGTCGGTGACGCCGTAGTCCCGGTGCTCGTCGGCGAAGAGTTCGGGGTGGGTCCAGACCGGCTCGCGGTCCTTGCGCCAGAAGAGGTTGAGCGACCAGCGCGGCAGCTGCTCGCCCGGGTACCACTTGCCCTGGCCGTAGTGCAGCAGGCCGCCGTCGCCGTACTTCGCGCGCAGCTTGTCGAGCAGGTCGGCGGCGAGCAGGCGCTTGGCGGGGCCGAGCGCATCGGTGTTCCACTCCGCGCCGTCGCGGTCGTCCACCGAGACGAAGGTCGGCTCGCCGCCCTGCGTGAGCCGCACGTCGTGCTTGCGCAGGTCGTCGTCCACCTTGTGACCGAGTGCCTCGATCTCGCCCCATTGCGCGTCGGTGTAGGGCATGGTCACGCGCGGGGCTTCCCAGATGCGCGTGACCTTCATGTGGTGCTCGAACTCGGTCTCGCATTCGTCGAGCACGCCGGTGACGGGTGCGGCCGAGCCGGGGTCGGGCGAGCAGGCGAGCGGGATGTGGCCTTCGCCGGCCAGCAGGCCGGAGGTCGGGTCGAGCCCGATCCAGCCGGCGCCGGGCAGGTAGACCTCGCACCAGGCGTGCAGGTCGGTGAAGTCGACCTCGGTGCCGCTCGGCCCGTCGAGCGACTTCACGTCCGGCTTCAGCTGGATCAGGTAGCCCGAGACGAAACGCGCCGCGAAGCCGAGGTGGCGCAGCAGCTGCACCAGCAGCCAGCCGGTGTCGCGGCACGAGCCGCTCGCGTTGGCCAGCGTCTGCTCGGGCGTCTGCACGCCCGGCTCCATGCGGATCAGGTAGCCGATGTCCTTCTGCAGCTGCTGGTTCAGCTCGACCAGGAAGTTGGTGGTCTGCTTCTTCGCGCGCGGGATGGCGTCGAGGTACTTCTTCAGCAGCGGGGTCAGCTCGCCCTTGAGCCGGTAGGGCGCCAGCTCGTGGGCCAGCGAGGGGTCGTACTCGAACGGGAAGTGCTCGGCCGAGGGCTCGAGGAAGAAGTCGAACGGGTTCAGCACCGACATCTCGGCGACCAGGTCGACCTCGATGCGGAAGCTCGTCGTCTTGTCCGGGAAGACCAGGCGCGCGAGGTAGTTGGACTGCGGGTCCTGCTGCCAGTTGATGAAGTGCGTGCCCGGCTCGATGCGCATCGAGTAGCTCAGCACGCGGGTGCGCGAATGCGGCGCCGGACGCAGCCGGACGACCTGCGGGCCGAGGTTGATCGGCCGGTCGTACCGGTAGTGGGTCACGTGGTTGAGCGCGACGTGGATGGACATTCAGGGCTCCAGGGTGATCTGTTCTTCTGCTTCGCGGACGAGCACATGCACGCGCATCGATTCCTCGCCGCCGCCCTCGCGCACGCCGCGCACCGGCGCGCAGGCGCGGTAGTCGGGCCCGACCGCCAGGCGCACGTGGCGCTCGTCCATCAGCGCGTCGTGCGTGATGTCCACGCTCAGCCAGCGGCGCGCGGCGGCGTCGATGCAGACATCGGCCCAGGCGTGGCTGGCCAGCTCGGCGGCGCGCGGCGAGTGGAAATAGCCGCTCACGTAGCGCGCCGGCACGCCGGCCGCCCGGCAGGCGGCGATGAAGACATGCGCCTGGTCCTGGCACACGCCGGCGCCCAGGTCCAGCGCCTCGCGCGCGCTGGTGCGCACGTGGGTCACCCCGGCCTCGTAGCGCACCGCCGCGCGCACCGCGGCAGCCAGGCCCAGCACGGCAGCAACGTCGGGCGCGCCGGCCAGGTGCGCGCGGCCGAGCGCACTCAGCCGCGCGTCGGCCGCGGTCAGCGGCGTCGGGCGCAGGTACAGCGCGGGGTGCGGATCGCCGGGGCCGTCCTCCAGCCAGGGTGAACCGCGCGTGGCCACCAGCCCGTTCGCACGCACGCTGCCGCGGTACAGATTGCGTCCGTGGCGCTGGCGCGCCAGGCTCCAGCTGTGCGCGAGGTTGCCGTAGCCGTCACGCTGCGCGTACAGCGGCGCCGGCGCGCAGAGGCTCCACTCGAGCACCTCCTGGTGCGCGCTGCCCTGCGGCGTCAGGCACAGGTGCTGCAGCGCGTACTGCAGCGGCGCGCTGTACTCGTAGTGCGTCTCGTGCTCGATGCGCAGCTTCATCGGCCGACACGGCGTCACTGCACCGGGACCAGGAAGTCGCGGCTGATGCCCGCGCCGATCGTGTTGACGCGCTCGAGGAACTGCGTGAGGAAGGCGTGCAGCCCGGTCGACAGGATCTCGTCGATGCGGCCGTACTGCAGGTCGGCGCGCAGGCGCCCTGCCCGGCGCAGCGTCTCGCCGGACTGCTCGTTGGCGACGAACTCGAGGTTGGTCACGACCTCGTTCATGCACGCCGCCAGCGAGCGCGGCATGTCGGCGCGCAGGATCAGCAGCTCGGCCACCTTCTCGGGCCGGATCACGTTGCGGTAGGCCTTGCGGTATACCTCGAATCCGGAGACGGAGCGCAGGATCGCCGACCAGTGGTAGAAGTCGTACTCGACGTCGCGGCCGTTGGCCACGCCCTGCGACTGCGAGGCGCCGAAGAACTCGCTCTCGACGGCGTGGAACTTCACGTCCAGCAGCCGCGCGGTGTTGTCGGCACGCTCGAGGAAGCTGCCGATGCGCAGGAAGTGGAAGGCCTCGTCCTGCAGCATCGTGCCGACCGTGACGCCGCGCGAGAGGTGCGAGCGGAACTTGACCCACTCGAACAGCGCGCTCGGGTCCTTCTGGAAGTCGCTCTCCGCGACCATGCGCTGGAACTCGAGCCAGGTCTGGTTCTGCGTCTCCCACACCTCGGTGGTGAGCGTGCCGCGCACCGCGCGTGCGTTCTCGCGCGCGGCCATCAGGCAGGAACGGATGCTCGACGGGTTCTTGTCGTCGGCCACCATGTACTGCATGACGTTGCGCGCCGTCACCTCGTGGCCGTGGCGCGCGGCGAAGTCGCCGCTCAGCTCGGAGATGCCCAGCAGGCCCTTCCAGCCCTTCTCGGCCGCATCGGCCGACTGCGGCAGCAGCGAGGTCTGGTAGTTGACGTCGAGCATGCGGGCGGTGTTTTCGGCCCGCTCCATGTAGCGCGACATCCAGAACAGGTGATCGGCGGTTCTCGACAGCATGTTGTGCGCTCCTCAGGCCTCGAGAACCCAGGTGTCCTTGGTCCCGCCGCCCTGCGACGAGTTGACCACCAGCGAGCCCTCCTTCAGCGCCACGCGCGTCAGGCCGCCCGGCACCATCTGCACCTCCTTGCCCGACAGCACGAAGGGCCGCAGGTCGATGTGGCGCGGCGCGATGCCGCTCTCGACGAAGGTCGGGCAGGTCGACAGGCTGAGCGTGGGCTGCGCGATGTACCCGGCCGGGTTGGCCTCCAGCGCCTTGCGGAAGTCGGCGATCTCGGCCTTGGTCGCGGCCGGGCCGACCAGCATGCCGTAGCCGCCCGCGCCGTGCACCTCCTTGACGACCAGCTCGCCGAGATGGTCGAGCACGTACTTCAGGTCGTCGGCCTCGCGGCAGAGGTAGGTGGGCACGTTGTTCAGGATCGGCTTCTCGCCGAGGTAGAACTCGACCATCTTCGGCACGTAGGGGTAGATCGACTTGTCGTCGGCGACGCCGGTGCCGATGGCATTGCACAGCGTCACGTTGCCGGCCCGGTAGACCGACAGCAGCCCGGCGCAGCCGAGCGTGGAGTCAGGCCGGAAGGCGAGCGGGTCGAGGAAGTCGTCGTCGACGCGGCGGTAGATCACGTCCACCCGCTTCGGCCCCTGGGTGGTGCGCATGTAGACGAAGTTGTCCTTGACGAACAGGTCCTGGCCCTCGACCAGCTCGACGCCCATCTGCTGCGCGAGGAAGGCATGCTCGAAGTAGGCGCTGTTGTACATGCCCGGCGTCAGCACCACCACGGTCGGCTCGTTGACCGCCGCCGGCGCCACCGCGCGCAGCGTCTCGAGCAGCATGTCGGGGTAATGCGCCACCGGCTCGACGCGGTGCTGGCTGAACAGCTCGGGAAACAGCCGCATCATCATCTTGCGGTTCTCGAGCATGTAGCTCACGCCGCTGGGCACGCGCAGGTTGTCCTCCAGCACGTAGTAGCTGCCGCTGCCGTCGGCATTCGCGGCGCGCACGATGTCGATGCCGGAGATATGCGAGTAGACGCCGCCGGGCACGTCCACGCCCATCATCTCGGGGCGGAACTGCGCGTTCTTGAAGATCTGGTCGGCCGGCACCAGCCCGGCGCGGATGATCTCCTGGTCGTGGTAGACGTCGTGGATGAAGCGGTTCAGCGCCGTCACGCGCTGCGCCAGGCCCTTCTCCATCTCGACCCACTCGTGCGCCGGGATCACGCGCGGGATCAGGTCGAACGGGATCAGGCGCTCGGTGCCGGAGCCGTCCTCGTCCTTCGCGCCGTAGACCGCGAAGGTGATGCCGACGCGGCGGAAGATCATCTCCGCCTCCTCGCGACGCGACTTCATCACGTCGCGCGGCTGCTGCGCCAGCCAGCGGTCGTAGCCGCGGTAATGCTTGCGCACCACGGCGCTGGTGGCATGCATCTCGTCGAAACTCGGTCTCATCAGTCGCGTCTCCTCGACGAGGCGGGGTAGCAAAAAACAGGCCACGGGCCCGGGGCGCCGGGCTCATTCCGGCACGTCGGCAGCGCGATGGTGCCAGTAGCGGCGAGCCGCGTCACGCTCGCACTGCGTGCCCTCGGGCTGCCACCGCCAGGCTCCGCAGGACGGGCTGGCCACCACCGCGGCACCGGCGGCCCGGTAGCGCGCCAGTACCTCCGGCGCCGGGTGGCCGAAGCGATTGCGGTAGCCGGCCTGCACCACCACCACCTGCGGCTGCACGAGGGCCAGGAATTCCTGCGACGACGAGCTGCGGCTGCCGTGATGCGGCGCGAGCAGCAGATCGGTCTTCAGCGCCGCGCCAACCCGCTCGACCAAAGCCAGCTCCTGCTCGCGCTCGATGTCGCCGGCCAGCAGGGCGCTGCGCCCGGCGGCATCGACGACGCGCAGCACGCAGGACACGGCATTCGGCTTCACCGCCAGCGCCAGCTCGGCGGGCCGCGGGTGCAGCACCTCGAAGCGCACGCCGTCCCAGGTCCAGGCCTGCCCGGCCCGGCAGGGACGTTCGCGCACGGCGAGCGCGCGCAGCGGGTGGCCGTCTTCCAGCGAGCTGAGCAGTTCGCCCACCGGCAGCGCGCCCAGCAGGGCACGCGCGCCGCCGACATGGTCGCTGTCGCGGTGACTCAGCACCAGCGTGTCGATGCGCGGCTCGCCGCGGGCGCGCAGCAGGGGCAGCAGAACGCGCTCGCCGGCGTCGCTGTCGCGTCCGTACAGCGGCCCGGCGTCGTACACCAGCAGGTGCCGCGCGGTACGCACCAGCACCGCGTTGCCCTGCCCGACGTCCACCGCCAGCAGTTCGAAGCGCCCCGGCTCGGGCCGCACCGGCATGCCGAGCAGCATCGGCAGCGCCAGCGGCAGCGCGAGCGCGCGCAGGCGCCAGGGCAGCGGCATCACCAGCAGCGCGCCCGCCAGCAGCGCCGCGCCCTGCGCCCAGGGTGCGGCGGCCGGCACCGTCCATACCGCCCAGGGCCAGGCCGCCAGCGCGGCGAGCAGCAGCGTCAGCCCCTGCAGCAGCGCGGCCGCTGCGGTCCACAGCCACGGCAGCACGGCACCGGCCAGCGCCAGCGGCGTCACCACCAGCGTGATCAGCGGGATGGCCACCAGGTTGGCCAGGAAACCGACCACCGACACCTGCTGGAAAAACAGCAGCGTCAGGGGCGCCAGGCCGACGCTGGCGACCAGCTGGGTGCGGCCCGCGCCGCGCAGCAGCGCCAGCGCCCGCCCGGTCCAGGGCTGCCCGGCCGCCGGCGGCGCGGCGGCCTGGGCGGGTTCCGAGGCCATCAGCAGGCCGACCGCCGCGAACGACAGCCAGAAACCCGCCTGCAGCAGCGCCCAGGGGTCGACCAGCGTCACCGCCGTCGCGGCCGCCAGCAGCACCAGCGGCCAGGGCCAGCGGCGGCCCAGGGAGCGCAGCAGCACGGCACTGGCCAGCATCAGCACGGTGCGCTGCGCCGGCACGCCCCAGCCCGCGAGCACGGCGTAGGCCGCCGCTGCCGCCAGCCCGCCCCAGCGCGCCGCCTGCGCCGCCGGCACGGCATGCACGGCGCGCGCGCTGCGCCGCCACAGCGCGCCGATCAGCCCGCCGGCGAGCCAGGCGAACATCGTGACGTGCAGCCCGCTGATCGACATCAGGTGCCCCAGGCCGGTGGCGCGGAACAGCTCCCAGTCCTCGCGCGCGATCGCCGCCTGGTCGCCCACCGTCAGCGCGGCCAGCACGCCGGCCGCCCGTGCATCGCCCACCTGCGCNGCCGCCTGGTCGCCCACCGTCAGCGCGGCCAGCACGCCGGCCGCCCGTGCATCGCCCACCTGCGCGGCGATCGCATCGCGCAGGCGCTGGCGCAACCGCTCGACCGGGTGGCCGGCCGCCTCGGCCAGGCGCTGCGGCGGGTCGTCGCGCACGTAGCCGACCGCACGCACGCCCTGCTCGAACAGCGCGAGCTCGACGTCGAAACCGTGCGGATTCAGGTTGCCGTGCGGCTGGCGCAGGCGCACCACGAAGCGCCAGCGCTCGCCGGCGCGCAGCGCGTCCTGCGGCGGCTGCCGGGCCGCGTCCGGGTGGGCACCCTGGTACCAGCCGAGCGCCACGAGCCGGGGCACGGCCACCCCGGTCGCCCCGTCGAGCGCCTCCTCCACGGCGAAGCGGAAGCGCACCCCGTCGGCCGAGCGCTGCGGCAGTGCCGCCACCACCCCGGTGAGCTGCAGGTCGCGCCCTTCGAGCGCCGGGTCGAGCGCCTCGGCCAGGCGCAGCCCGGCCCGGCCGGCGGTGCTGCCGAAGCCCAGCAGCAGCAGGCCGGCCAGCGCCAG
>KZ836131.1 GCA_003265685.1 Piscinibacter caeni
GGCGCCGGGGCCGCCGGGGCGCTGCTGGTCGGCTGGGCCGTGCTGCCGCCGCGCAGCCGCGTCGGCCGGCCCGACACCCTGCCCGGCGCCGACGGCCGCATCGCGCTGAACGGCTGGATCCGCATCGCGCCCGACGGCACGGTCGCGCTGGCGATGCCGCGCAGCGAGATGGGCCAGGGCGTTCACACCGCGCTGGTGCTGCTGGCGGCCGAGGAGCTGGAGGTCGCGCCGGCGCGCATCGCGCTGGCCGAGCCCGGCGCGGACACGCTGTACGGCAACGTCGCGCTGGCGGTCGACGCGCTGCCCTTCACGCCCGCCGAGACCGAGCCGGGGCAGCAGGGCGTGACGGTGCTCGCCGCGCGCTGGATCGTCGCCAAGCTGGCGCGCGAGGCCGGCCTCAGCCTGACCGGCGGCTCCAGCAGCGTGGCGGACGCCTGGGAGCCGCTACGCTGGGCTGCGGCCACGGCGCGTGCGCGCCTGCTCGGCGCGGCCTCGCTGCAATGGCGCCTGCCGGCCGAAGAGCTGACGGTGGCCGACGGCGTGGTCTCGCACGCCGCCGGCGGCCAGCGCGCCCACTACGGCGAGCTGGCCCGGCTGGCCGCCGCCACCCCGCCCGGCGACGTGCGCCTGAAGCCGCGCGAAGCCTGGACGCTGATCGGCCGCCCGCAGCCGCGCCTGGACCTGCCCGCCAAGGTGAGTGGCGCGGCGGTCTTCGGGCTGGACGTGCGCCTGCCCGGGCTGCGCTATGCGGTGGTGCGCCACGCCCCGCAGCTCGGCGGCGCGCCCGGCGCGTTCGAACCGGCGCCGGTGCTGCGCCTGCCGGGTGTCGAGCGTGTCGTGCGCCTGCCCTCGCTGGCCGGCTCGACGCCGGCGCTCGCGGTGGTCGGCCGCAGCACCTGGCACGCGCGGCGCGGCGCCGACGCGCTGGTGGTGGACTGGCGTGCCCCGCCCGCGCGCACGCTCGACAGCGCCGCGATCGCGCTCGAGCTCGAGCGCAGCGCGCGCCTTGCCGCGCAGGACGGCTCGGGCCATGTGTTCCATGCGCGCGGCGATGCCGACGCGTCGCTGGCCGCAGCCGCGCGCCGCATCGAGAGCGTGTACCGGGCGCCGTACCTGGCGCATGCGGCGCTCGAGCCGCTGAACTGCACCGCGCGCGTGGCCGGCGGGCGCGTCGAGCTGTGGGTGCCGACCCAGGTGCCGAGCTTCGCGCGCGCGGCGGCCGCGCGCATCGCCGAGCTGCCGCCCGAGCGGGTGGTGGTGCATGTCACCGCGCTCGGCGGCGGCTTCGGCCGGCGCCTGGAGACCGACGTGGTCGCGCAGGCGGTGCGCGTCGCGCTCGAGTGCGGCGGGGCGCCGGTGCAGCTCTCCTGGCCGCGCGAGGAGGACTTCACGCACGACTTCTACCGCCCCGCCGCCGCCGCGCTGCTGCAGGCCGGGCTGGACGGCGACGGCCGGCTGCAGGTGCTGCGCCTGACCAGCGCCGGCGACGCGCTGGTGCCGCGTTACTTCGAGCGCAACGCGCCGGGGCTGGCGCCGCCGGTCGAGCTGCCCGACCGCACGGCCAGCGAGGGGCTGTTCGACCTGCCCTACGGCGTGCCGCACCAGCGCATCGCGCACCGCGCCACCGACAGCGGCGTGCCGATCGGCTTCTGGCGCTCGGTGGGCCATTCGCATAACGCCTTCTTCGCCGAATGTTTCGTCGACGAGCTGGCCGCCGCGGCCGGGCGCGACCCGCTCGCCTTCCGGCTCGAGCTGCTGCAGGAGCGGCCGCGCCATGCCGCGGTGCTGCGCCTGGCGGCCGAGCAGGCCGCCTGGGGGCGCGCGCTGCCGCCCGGCACGGCGCGCGGGCTGGCGCTGCACGAGAGCTTCGGCAGCATCGTCGCGCAGGTGGTGGAGGCACGGCTCGCCGACGGCCGTCCGTCGGTGCAGCGGGTCGTGGTGGCGGCCGACGTCGGCACCGTCGTCAACCCGGACACGGTGGTGCAGCAGATGGAAGGTTCGGTCCTGTTCGCGCTCTCGGCGGCGCTGTACGGCCGCATCGACATCGTCGCGAGCCGGGTGCAGCAGACCAACTTCCCCGGCCAGCCGATCGCGACGCTGGCCGAGACGCCGCGCATCGAGGTGCACCTGGTGCCGAGCACGCGGCCGCCGGCCGGCGTCGGCGAGCCCGGCGTGCCGCCGTTCGCGCCGGCACTGGCCAATGCGCTGTTCGCCCTGACGGGCAGGCGGCTGCGCGAGCTGCCGCTGGTGCCCTGAACCGCGCGGCGGGCGGCCGCGTCAGGCCGCCGCCCCGCTGCGCCGCAGGTGCCGCGCCAGCGTCTCGCGCAAGCGCGCGGGGTCGATCGGCTTGGTCAGGAAGTCGTTCATGCCGCTGGCCAGCGCGTCGTCGCGCTCGCCCACCAGCGCGGCGGCGGTCAGCGCGACGATCGGCAGCGTCTGTGCGTCGTAACGCTCGCGCAGCCGGCGCACCGCGGCGTGGCCGCTCAGCACCGGCATGTGCACGTCCATCAGCACCAGGTCGAAGGGCGCGCCGGCAGCGGCCGCGGCGTCCACCGCCTCGACCGCCTGGGCGCCGTCGCCCGCCTGCGCCACGCGCAGGCCCCATTGCTCGAGCATCGCGACGACGATCAGCATGTTGACCGGGTTGTCCTCGGCCACCAGCACGCGCGCCGGCGGCAGCGGCGCGTCGGCGGCCTCGCCGGCCGGCGCGGGGGCGGCGCCCTCGGCCACCGGCGGCAACGGCAGCTCGGCCCAGAACACGCTGCCGCGTCCGGGGCGGCTGTCCACGCCGACGTTGCCGCCCATCAGCTGGGCCAGCTCGCGGCAGATCGACAGCCCGAGCCCGGTGCCGCCGTAGCGCCGCGTGATCGACTCGTCGGCCTGCGTGAACGGCGTGAACAGGCGCTGCTGGGTCTCCGGGTCGATGCCCGGGCCGCTGTCGTGCACCGCCAGGCGGATGCGGCCGCCGTCCGCGCCGGCCTCGATGCGCACCCGGCCACGCTCGGTGAACTTGAGCGCGTTGGCGACGAAGTTGGTCAGGATCTGGCGCACCCGCAACGGGTCGCCGCGCACATGGGCCGGCAGCGCCGGGTCGATCTGCAGCTCGAGCTGCAGGCCCTTGGCCTCGGCCAGCGAGCGGTAGGCATGGTGCACCGAGGCGATCGTCTCGCGCAGCGCGAACGGCAGGTCCTCCAGGCTCACCTGGCCGGCCTCGACCTTGGACAGGTCGAGGATGTCGGAGATGATGCCCGCCAGGCTCTGCGCGCTGTCCACCATCTGCGCCAGGTACTGCTGGCGGCGTGCCTCGTTCTGGCCCGGCTGCATCGCCAGCCGCGCCAGCCCGAGCAGGCCGTTGAGCGGGGTGCGGATCTCGTGGCTGGTGTTGGCCAGGAAGGCGCTCTTGGCACGGCTGGCGGCCTCGGCCGCGTCGCGCGCCGCGGCCAGCGCCAGCTGCGTCTGGCGCCGTTCGGTGATGTCCTCGGCGGTCCACAGCGTGCCGCCGCCGATCGGGTGCGCGGGGTCGACCGAGCGCGCCTGCAGCCGGCACCAGAACAGGCTGCCGTCGCGCCGGCGCAGCTGCACCTCGACGTCGTAGCCGCGGCGCAGGCGCAGCGCGCCGAGCGCGTCGCGCCGCACGGCGCGGAAGCGCGCCTCGTCGGGCCACAGCGTGGACAGCGCCGCGCCGCGCAGCTCCTCCTCGCTGAAGCCGAACATCTCGGCATGGCGCGCGTTGATGCGCACGATGCGCTGGCCGCGCACGAAGGCGATCGCCAGCGAGACGGTGTTCAGGATCGCCTCGACCTCCAGGCGCGAACGCTCGCTGGCGCTGACGTCGCGCGCGCTCAGCACCATCAGGCGCCGCCCCTCGAAGGCGACGCGCGCGGCCGACACCAGCATCGGCACGCGGCTGCCGTCGCGGCGCCGGAACAGCAGCGGTTCGCCCTCGACGCTGCCCTGCGTGCGCACGCGCTCGACGAAGCGCACGCGGTCCGCGGCGTCGTTCCAGGTGCCGAGCTCGAGCGAGCTGCGCCCCACCGCCTCGGCACGGCTCCAGCCGAAGATGTCGGTGAAGCGCTGGTTGACCAGCACGAAGCGGCCGCTGTCCAGGTCGGTCAGCGCCATCACGTCCGGGCTGGTGGCGAACAGGTGCGACAGCATCGCCTCGGAGCGGCGCAGCGCCGCCTCGGTGGCCTTGCGCGCGGTGATGTCGACGTAGATCGTCAGCAGTGCCGGCCCGCCGGCGGTGGCCACGCGCACCGCGGTGGCCTGCACCGCGACGCCCTGCCCGCTGACCGAGCGCATCGCGTAGTCGACCACCGGCAGCGCCTGGCCGACGCCGAGCCGCTCGGACTGCGCCATGCGCTCGCGCACCTGCTCGCGCTGCTCGGGCGCGCCGAAATGCTCGAGCAGGTGCGCGCCCTTCATCGCCGCGCCGTCGCGGTAGCCGAACAGCTGCGCGGCGGCCTCGTTGGCGTCCAGCACCGTGCCGCGCCGGTGCAGCACCAGCGCGGTGGGCGAGCGCTCGAACAGCGCCCGGTAGCGCGACTCGCTGGCCGCCACCGCCTGCTGCGCGCGCACCTGCTCGGTGACGTCGCGCCCCACGCCCCAGTAGCCGGTGAACACGCCGCCGGCGTCGAAGCGCGGCTCGCCGGAGAAGCTGATGAAGCGCACCCGGCCCTTCGGGTCGGAGCGCTGCAGCAGCAGGTTGGCGAACGGCCGGTGCGCCTCCAGGTCGGCGCGGTGGGCGTCGGCGCGCTCCGCGTCGTCGTCCAGCAGGCCGGCGTCCCAGGGCGTGCGGCCGATCAGGCGCTGCACGTCCGGGTGGTCGGCGCGGCCCTGGGCGTCGCCGACGCGTGTGAAGCGGAACTCCGCGTCCTGCTCCCAGGTCCAGTCGGCCGCGATCGCCAGCAGGCCGCGGAAGCGCCGCTCGCGCTCGGCGCTGTCGTGCAGCAGGCGCTGCAGGACGCGGCGCAACAGCAGCCCGGCGGTGGCGGCACAGGCGATCAGCGTCAGGTGGAACGGCAGCAGCAGGTGCCAGCTCGCATCGCGCTGCACCCAGGCCACCGTGGCCACGGTGCACACGCCGGCGGCCGCCAGCATGACGCCCTGGCGCGTACCGGCCACCACCGCCAGCAGGCAGGCCATCAGCCCGATGAAGCCGAAGGCCGGGTGGCGCAGCCCGTCGCCGAGCAGCACGCCGGTCGCCCCGATGAGCGCCGTGGCGGCCAGCGCCAGCCCGAACAGCGCGCCGCCCACCGGGAAGCGCTCGTCGACGCTGCGCCGCCAGGCCACCGCGTTGGCCAGCGCGTGGGCGGCCAGCGCCGCGGCCAGGAGCCGCTGCGGCAGCGGCGCCAGCGACAGCGGCAGCAGCGCCACCAGCAGCGCGCCGGCGAACCCGCCCGCCGCCGAGGTGGCGAAGAGCAGCCGCCCGATCGCGCGCAAGGCGGTCGGCAGCGGCTCGGCCGGCGGGGAACGGGGCGCGTCGATCATGGGCGGCGGGTTCCGGGCGCCGCGCCGGCGCGGCGCAGGCACGGGCCGGCCATGTTAGCTGTCGAGCACCGACCGCAGCGTGTCGTGCAGGCGGCGCGCGTCGATCGGCTTGGTCAGGAACCCCGACATGCCGGCCTGCAGCGCCTCCTCGCGCTCGGAGGTCAGCGCCGCGGCGGTGAGCGCGATGATGGGCAGGCCGCGCCCGGCCGGCGTGGCGCGCAGCCGGCGCGTCGCCTCGTGGCCGCTCATCACCGGCATGTGCACGTCCATCAGCACCGCGTCGAACGGGCGCCCGGCGCGGGCCGCGGCCTCGACCGCGGCGATCGCGGCCTGGCCGTCGCCGGCCTGCGTGACCTCCACGCCCCACTGCTCGAGCAGGGCGACCGCGATCGTCATGTTGACCGCGTTGTCCTCGACCATCAGCACGCGCCGCCCGGCCAGCCGGTGCTCGCGGTCCAGCGCACCGAAGACCGACACCGTGTCGGCCGCCTCGCCCGGCGCCAGCGGCAGCTCGGCCCAGAAGCAGCTTCCGCGGCCCGGCTCGCTGGCCACGCCGACCCGGCCGTGCATCAGGGCGGCCAGCTCGCGGCAGATCGACAGGCCCAGGCCGCTGCCGCCGAAGCGCCGGGTGGTGGACTGGTCGGCCTGCGTGAAGGGGTGGAACAGGCGCGCCTGCACCTCCGGCGCGATGCCCGGGCCGCTGTCCTCGACCTCGAAGCGCAGCCGCTCGCCCTGCAGCGGCACGGCGCGCAGCGCGATCGAGCCGTGCGCGGTGAACTTGAGCGCGTTGTTCAGGTAGTTGGCCAGGATCTGCCGCAGGCGCACCGGGTCGCCGCGCACCCAGTCGGGCAGCCCGCGGCCGATCTGCAGCTCGAAGCCGAGGCCGCGCGTGTCGGCCAGGCTGCCGTACACCCGCGCCAGCGAGGCGAGCAGCTCGTGCAGGTCGAAGTCGACCGACTCGACCTCGAGCTTGCCGGCCTCGATCTTGGACAGGTCGAGCACGTCGGAGATCAGCGCCGAGAGCGTCTCCGCGCTCTCGGCGATCTGCTCCAGGTAGCGGTGGCGGCGCTCGTCGTCCAGGTCGGGCCGGCGCGCCAGGCGTGCCAGCCCGACCAGGCCGTTGAGCGGGGTGCGGATCTCGTGGCTGGTGTTGGCCAGGAAGGCGGTCTTGGCGCGGCTGGCGGCCTCGGCGTCGTCGCGCGCCTTGGCCAGCGCCTGCTCGGTGCGGCGCCGCTCGGTGATGTCCTCGACGATCCAGATCGTGCCGCCGCGCATCGGGTGCGTCGGGTCGACCGCCTTGGCCAGCATGCGGCACCAGAAGCGGCTGCCGTCGCGCCGCGTCAGCTCGCGCACGAACTCGATCGATTCGCCGCACGAGAGCGCCGGGCCGATCAGCGCGCCGATCTCCGCGTACTCCGCATCGCTCGCCCAGACGGCGCGCCCCGGCTGGCCGGCCAGCGTGCCGACCGCCCAGCCGAGCATCTTCTCCAGCGCCGGGTTGGCCTGCACGAACACCCGCTCGCGCGTGAAGCCGATGCCCAGCGAGGCGTTGGCGAGCACCGCCTCGTGGGCCAGCCGGGTGCGCTCGGCGGCCGTCACGTCGCGCCCGTTGAGCACGATGTAGCTGCCCTCCTCGAGGCGGAAGCGCACCGCCGAGACCAGCAGCGAGAAGCGCTGGCCGGACTTGGAGACGAACTCGATCGGCAGGTCGCGCACCGCGCCGTCGTCGGCGAGCCGGCGCACGAAGTCCTCGCGCTGCGCCCGGTCGCCCCAGACGCCGATGTCCAGCGAGGTGCGGCCGATCACCTCCGCCGCGCGCCAGCCGCTGTAGCGCTCGAAGGCGTCGTTGACCATCACGTAGCGGCCGGTGGCCGCATCGGTCAGGGTGATCAGGTCGGGGCTGGTCGTCACCAGGTGCGACAGCAGCGCCTCAGAGCGCCGCAGCGCCTCCGCGGCCACCACCTGCTCGGTCATGTCGCGGGTCACGCCCCAGTAGCCGAGGAATCGGCCGTCGGGCGCGAAGCGCGGCTCGCCGCTGACCAGCTCGTGGCGTTGCGTGCCGTCGGGCAGCGTCCGGCGTGCCGGCAGGTTGCGGAACGGCCGGCGCGCCTCGAGGTCGGCACGGTGTGCGGCCAGCACCTGCGGCTCGAGCCACAGGTCCGGCGCCTCCCAGGGCGCGAAGCCGGGGCGCGACTCGATCACGAAGCGCCCGTCGGGCAGCGGCTTCCACAGCGCCTGCACGCGGAACTGCTGGTCCATCTCCCAGTACGAGTCGGCGGCGATGCCGAGCAGGCCCTGGAAGCGCAGCTCGCGCTCGCGGCTCACGCCGAGGTAGTGCGAGAACACCCGCGTGACGAGCAGGCCGCCGGCCAGCCCGATGGCGAGCACGAACAGGTGGATGCCGAGCCGGCGCGGCAGCGGCATCGTCGCCAGCGCGCTCACGCCCGGGATCCAGCCGGCCGCCTCGGCCAGCGCCAGGCCGACGAACACGCTCGCGCAGGCCAGGGCCAGCCCGATGCCGGCGCGGGTATCGACGGTCGCGGCGATGAGCAGCGTGAAGAGCGTCAAGGCGCCCATGGCCGGCGTGTTCAGCCCCCAGCCGTTGGCCAGGGCGGTGCCGCCCGCCAGCCCGAGGCCGGCCAGGCACAGCGCCACCACGCCGGCGCTGCCGCCCCAGCGCGGCCAGCGCAGCGCCGCCAGGCTGTACAGCGACATGCCGACGAAGCCGATCGCCAGCGCCAGGCGCAGCCCGGGCGGCGCGCCGCGTGCCAGCCAGGCCAGCAGCGCAGCGCCCAGGCCGACCGCGGCGAAGGTCGCGAACAGGTAGCGCTGCACCAGGGCGCGCACCGCGTCGCGAGGGTCGGAGAGCACGGAGGGGTTCAAGGGCGGCTCGGGCAGGGCTCGGCCATCGGCCGTCCCGACACTATCGGCCAGCGGCCGTCGGGCTTGATCAGGAACTGCCCTGGGCCGCGGCCAATGCCGCGCGGGTCGCCAGCGCCGCTTCGCGCGCCGCGGCCGCGAACTCGTTGCTGCGGCTGGCGTACAGGATGGCGCGTGACGAATTGACGATGATCGGCGCGCTGCTGCGCTCGCTCGAGCCGCGCCAGCCGGCGCGCACCGTGGCCGCCGCGTCGCCGCCCTGCGCGCCCACGCCCGGGATCAGCAGCGGCAGCGTGGGCGCCAGCGCGCGCACGCGCTCGATCTCGGCCGGGAAGGTGGCGCCGACCACCAGGCCGAGCTGGCCGGTGCGGTTCCAGGGGCCCGCGGCCAGCCGCGCCACCTGCTCGTACAGCAGGTCGCCGGTGACCAGGCGCTGCGCCTGCAGGTCCGAGCCGCCCGGGTTGGAGGTGCGGCACAGCAGGAACAGGCCCTTGTCCTCCCAGGCCAGCCAGGGCTCGAGCGAATCGAAGCCCATGTAGGGCGAGAGCGTCACCGCGTCGGCCTGGTAGCGCTCGAAGGCCTCGCGGGCGTACTGCTCGGCGGTGCTGCCGATGTCGCCGCGCTTGGCGTCCAGGATGACCGGCACGTCCGGCGCGGCCTTGTGGATGTAGGCGACCAGCCGCTCGAGCTGGTCCTCCGCGCGCTGCGCGGCGAAGTAGGCCACCTGCGGCTTGTAGGCGATCACCAGGTCGCGCGTCGCGTCGACGATGGTGGCGCAGAAGTCGAAGATGCGTGCCGGTTCGTGCTGCCACGCGCCGGGGAACTTGGCGGGCTCGGGGTCGAGCCCGACGCACAGCAGCGAACGATTGGCGCGTTCGGCGGCGTGCAGCATGTCGGTGAAGCGCATCGCCGTCTCCCGTTTCAGCGAAAGCGTTTGGCCAGCGCCGCCGCCGCGCCGGTGTAGCCGGCCGGGGTCAGCGCGCGCAGCCGGGCCTTCTCGTCTTCCGGCAGTGCGAGGCCGTCGATGAAGGCGCGGATCGCCTCGGCGGTGATCGCCTTGCCGCGTGTCAAGGCCTTGAGCTGCTCGTACGGGTTGGGCAGGCCGTGGCGGCGCATCACGGTCTGGATCGGCTCGGCCAGCACTTCCCAGGCGGCGTCGAGGTCGGCCTCGAGCGCGACTCGGTTGACCTCGAGCTTTTCCAGCCCGCGCAGCAGCGAATCGTGCCCGAGCACCGCGTAGCCGAGCGCCACGCCCATGTTGCGCAGCACCGTGCTGTCGGTCAGGTCGCGCTGCCAGCGGCTGATCGGCAGCTTCTGCGCCAGGTGCGTCAGCAGCGCGTTGGCCAGGCCATAGTTGCCCTCGGCGTTCTCGAAGTCGATCGGGTTGACCTTGTGCGGCATGGTCGAACTGCCGATCTCGCCTTCCTTCGTGCGCTGCTTGAAGTAGCCCAGGCTGACGTAGCCCCACACATCCCGCGCCCAGTCGATCAGGATGGTGTTGCTGCGCGTGATCGCGTCGAACAGCTCGGCCATCCAGTCGTGCGGCTCGATCTGGATGGTGTACGGGTTGAACGTGAGGCCGAGCTGCTGCTCGACCACCTTGCGGCTGAAACCCTCCCAGTCGAACGCCGGGTAGGCCGCCAGGTGCGCGTTGTAGTTGCCCACCGCGCCGTTCATCTTGGCCAGCAGCTTCACCTCCGCGATGCGGCCGCGCGCATGCGTCAGCCGCGCGGCGACGTTGGCGATCTCCTTGCCCACGGTCGTCGGGCTGGCGGTCTGGCCGTGCGTGCGCGAGAGCATCGGCACCTCGGCCAGCTCGTGGGCCATCGCGGTGAGCCGGGCGAGCAGCTTGTCCAGCGCGGGCAGCAGCACCTCGCCGCGCGCGGCCTTGAGCATCAGCGCGTGGCTGGTGTTGTTGATGTCCTCGCTGGTGCAGGCAAAGTGCACGAACTCGCTCGCTGCCTTCAGCTCGATGTGGTGGTCGAGCCGCTCCTTGAGCCAGTACTCGACCGCCTTGACGTCGTGGTTGGTGGTGCGCTCGATGTCCTTGATGGCCTGCGCGTCGGCTTCCGAGAAGCGCAGCACCAGCCCGCGCAGCAGGCCGCGTGCGGCTTCGGACAGCGGCTTGAACTCCGCGAAGCCGGCGTCCGACAGCGCGATGAACCACTCCACCTCGACCTGCACGCGCCGGTGCATCAGGCCGAACTCCGACAGCAGCGGGCGCAGCGGGGCGAGCTTGGCCGCGTAGCGGCCGTCCAGCGGGGAGAGGGCGGTGAGGGCGGAGAGCGACATGGGCCGGATTCTAGGTGGCCCACCTGTCGCCTCCGCCCGGCGCGCGTCTACATGAAGAGATGCAGCTCCACGAACATCAGCCGCCGGTTGTCGACGTCGTTCTGCGGGATGCCGTCCCAGCGCCGCACGCCGGTGCGCAACTGCACGTAGGGCAGCGGCGTCAGCTCGTACAGCAGGCTGTGGCGCAGCTTGTGGTCGTGCGAGACGTCGCGGTCGGGATCGAGCAGCTCGGCGCTGAACTTCAGGTTGTGGCCGGGGCGAATCTTCCAGTTCACCTCGCCGAGCGCGGCCAGCTGGCGGCGCCGTCCGCCGGGGAAGCCGCTGTCGCCCACCACGTCGAGCTCGCCCAGCCAGGCCAGCGGCCCGGTGCGCAGCCCGCCGAACACGCCCGTGGCCATGCGGTTGCCGGCCGACGAACGGGTGTGTGCCACGGCAAGGCCGGCGCGCCAGTCCGGTTGCACATAGACAACCTGCGCGGTGCGCTGGTTGCCGGTGATCGGGCCGACATTGCCCGGCCCGTTGCTGGAGGCAACCTGCAGCGACCAGTGCGCCGTCTCCATGCCCAGCTCGAGGCCCTTGTCCGGGCTCGCCATGTTGATGCCGCTCAGCGAGCGCACGAAGGCCGTGCTGTCCTGCAGCCGCCAGCCGAACGGCAGGTAGAACTGGCCGGCCTTGGCGTAGAAGCGCTGGTCCGGCGTGGTCAGGCGCAGGTAGCCTTCCTGGCGCAGCGGCTGGCCGGGGCGCAGCTGCTCGTCGAGGTAGACGCCGACGACATCCGGCACCAGCTGCAGGTCGACGTAGGCGCGCCACTGGTCGAGCCCGTGCTCGCGCTGCGCCGGCTGGTTCGGCACCGTGGTGCGGCTCGTGCTCGCGCGCAGGTCGGTGCCCACGCGCAGCACGTCCAGCAGGCTGCCCGACCAGGCGGGCACCGACTCGGGCAGCTGGTAGGCGGGCAGGGTCGTCTGCGTGAACACCGCGCCGAAGGCATTGCGCAGGCCGCCGCCGGTCGGGTTCACGTGGCAGGCGATGCACTTGAAGCCCTGGTCCACGGCGAGGTAGGGCTCGGCGCGGGCAAGCGTGGGCAGCAGGGCGGCGAGGCCGAGCAGCAGGCTGACCAGGCGTTTCATGGCGCCGTCCCCTGCGGTGCGCCGGCGGCGATCCACTGGCGGATCACGGCGATGGTCGCGTCGTCGAGGTAGGGGCCGCCGAAGGGCATGCGCGCGCCGACCGCGGCGCGGCCCTCGAGCTTGTGGACGATGTAGCTGTCCGCCGGGTTGCCCGGGTTCACGCGCTGCAGGCCCGGCACCTCGGCGCTGGCCACGCCCACCAGCAGCGCATAGCTGCTGCCCTCGTCCAGCCGCAGGCCCGCGGGGGCCGAGGCCCCGGCATGGCAGGCGGTGCAGATCGGCGTGAACACGTTCGCCTGGATCGACGCGAAGGTCGGCTGCAGCGGGCCGCCGGGGCCGCCGCCTTCGTCGAGGGGGCGGCCATTGGCGTCCAGCCCCTCGCCGCTGCCGCCACCGCAGCCGGCGAGCGCTGCGGCGAGCAGCGGGGCTGCGCCGAGGCGGCGCAGGCGATCGAGTCTCATGGGGTCCTCCCGGTTCGAAACGGTGATTCGTCGGTGAGTACCGCGCCGGGGCCCGAAAGGTTCGATTGCGCGTTGCATACTCTTCTGCCACCGTGTTGCCGCCATCACTCTCGACCGTCGCCCTCGCGGTGCTCGCCCTGGCCGCGGGCAGCGCGCCGGCGCAGTCGCCAAGCTGGAGCGGCCGCGTCGGCGTCGCCACCGACTGGCTGGTGCGCGGCGTCGCCTACAGCGAAGGCGAGGCCGCCGTGCGCAGCGCGGGCATCGATGCGTACATGGCCGGCTGGTCGCTCGGCCTCGGCGCGCTGTGGCTGCGCGACTACCTGGGCGAGCGCACCAGTGGCTGGTCGCTGCACCTGGGCTACGAACTGCCGCTCGGCGAGCAGTGGCAGCTGCTCGCGGACCTGCAGCACAGCCGCTACGAAGGCGGCTTCGTGCTGGAAGGTTACGGCGGCCGGCAGTTCGGGCTCGGGCTGGCCTTTGGCGACCGCTGGTCGCTGAGCTGGAACGTCGACCGCACGATCGAACCCACGCTCGCCGTGCGCAGCCTGGACTTCAACCTGCGCTGGCCGCTGGCCCGGCACGTCGCGCTCGACCTGGGGGTCGGCCGCGTGCTGCGCATCGAGGGCGAGCGTTACGGCTACGGCCAGGCCGGGCTGGAGCTGCATGCCGCCGGCGCGCGCCTGCGGCTGGACCGGCACTGGGTGCGCCCGGCCGCCCAAAACACCTACGGCGACCTGGCCCGGCCGCGCTGGGTGGGCAGCGCGCAGTGGAGTTTCTAGGAGTCTGCGCGGCAGAAACCCGGGCCCGCGCCGGGCGGCCAAGGCCGCTGGCGTAGGCGCGACGCGCGGCGCGGGCTGGTCGCCCGCGCAAGCGGCGCAACACGCGCCAGCGGCCTTGGGTGTCCCGGCCCGAAGGGTTGAGCCCGCCAAGGGGCGCATGCGTCGTTGCACCCCTTGCCCGGGCGGCCAGCCCGGGCGGCGGGCTGCGCCTAGCCTGCGCCCCTTGGCGGGCTCAACGCGGGCCCGGGTTTCTGCCGCGCAGACTCCTGGGCCGGGGCGCCAAGAAATTCACGCCGGCGATTGAACCGTTGGCCTCGCCGGCCGGTACCCACGTCAATCCGAACGCCCGGCTGCCGACCTTCCGACCACGATGTTTGCCGATTTCCTGCGCCCGCGCCGCGCCAGCGGCGATGCCGAGCACGACTGCCTGCGCCGCATCGCGCAGCAGGACCGTGCCGCGCTGGCGCAGCTCTACCGCGCCTACCAGCCGCGGCTGGTGCGCTTCCTGCACCGCTTCACGCGGCAGGAGGGGCTGATTGAGGAGGTGATCAACGACACCTTCTGGGTCGTCTGGCAGCGTGCCGGCCAGTTCCGCGGCGACGCGCGCGTCTCGACCTGGATCATGGGCATCGCCTACCGCCAGGCGCTGAAGGCCTTCCGCGACGGCGACGACCCCGCGCTGCACGACAGCGGCGAGGAGCTCGAGCCGCTGCTGGTGGCCGACCCGGACGGCGACCGCGAGACGCGCGACTGGCTGGACAAGGCCCTGCGTCGCCTGCCCGACGACCTGCGCCTGACCGTCGAGCTGGTCTACGGCCAGGGCCATACGCTCGAGGAGACGGCGGCGATCATGGGCTGCCCGGTGGGCACCGCGAAGTCGCGCCTGTTCCATGCGCGCGTGCGGCTGCGCAACCTGCTGCCCGCGCTGGCCGGCGACACCCCACCGGCCGCCGCGCAAGGAGGACACGATGAGTGAGGATCCGCGCGTCCACCAGGACGTCTGGTCGCTGCTGCCCTGGCTGGCCAACGGCCGTGCCACGGCCGCGCAGCGCGAACGCGCCGAGGCGCATCTGCGCGATTGCGCCGATTGCCGCGCCGCGCTGGCGCGCGAGCAGCAGCTGGTGCGCTCGCTCGCCCGGCCGGCGGCGGCCGGGCCCGATGTCGAGCGCGGCCTGCAGCGCCTGATGCAGCGCCTGGACGCGCCAGACACGGCGCCCGTGCCGCCCGGGCGCGTCCGCGGTCTCGCCGGCGGTCGGCTGGGCCTGGGCGCCGTGGCCGCGCTCGGCCTGGCCGAAGCGCTGCTGGTCGGCGCGCTGGCCTGGTGGTGGCTGGGTGCGCCCGCCACGCCGGCGGCCGATGCCCCCTACCGCACCCTGACGCAGCCCGAGCCGGGCGTGGGCGACGGCCCGCGCTGGCGCGTGGTGTTCCAGCCGCAGCACACGGTGCAGGAGCTGCAGGCGCTGCTGCGGGCGCAGGGCCTCGTGATCGTCGCCGGGCCGAGCGAGGCGGGGGTGTTCACGCTCGTCGCCGAGCTGCCGCCGGCGGATGCGCGTGCCGCCGACACGCTGGCGGCGCGCCTGCGCGAATCGCCGCTGGTGCGCTTCGCCGAGGCGGTGCCGGGGCGGACGACGCCGTGATCGCCATCGGGCGCATCGCCGCCGCGCTGGTATCCGTCGTGCTGGGCGCCTGCGCCGCACTGCCGGCGCGGGACGCGCTGGGCACGCTGCAGGCCGGCGCGCCCGCCGACGGCGAAGACCGGGTGATCGTCATCGCCATCGCCAACCCGGTGGCCGAGCTGCCGCGCCTCGCGGGCTCGACGCCGGGGCTCTATGCGCGCCGCCCGCGCTACGTGGCCGGCGGCGATGCGCAGGCCCAGCTCGCCGCGGTGGCGCGCGAGTACGGGCTGCAGCCGCTCGCGACCTGGCCGATCCCGGCCCTCGGCGTGCACTGCGCCACCTTCCTGATCCCACCCGGCGTCGAGCGCGAAGCGCTGCTCGCCCGCCTGCGCAGCGACCCGCGTGTCGAGATCGCCCAGCCGCTGAACCGCTTCGACACGCTGATGGCCCCGGCGCCCCCGGCCTACGACGATCCCTACCTGCCGCTGCAGAGCGGCCTGCAGCAGCTCGGCGTGCTGCAGGCGCACCGCTGCAGCCGCGGCCAGGGGCTGCGCATCGCGGTGGTCGACACCGGGGTCGACACGGCCCACCCCGACCTGCAAGGCGCCGCCACCCGCAGCGTCAATTTCGTCGACCACGACGAGGCGCGCTTCCAGCGCGATCTGCACGGCACCGAGGTCGCCGGGGTGATCGCCGCGCGACCGGGCAACGCACGCGGCATCGTCGGCATCGCGCCCGATGCGCAGCTGATCGCGCTGAAAGCCTGCTGGCAGCGTGACGACGGCCGCGCCGCCTGCAATTCCTTCAGCCTCGCGCAGGCGCTCTCTGGCGCGATCGACCGCAGCGCGCAGGTGATCAACCTCAGCCTCGGCGGCCCGCGCGACGAGCTGCTCACCCGGCTCGTGCAGGCCGCGCAGGCGCGTGGCGCGGTGGTGGTCGGCGCCATGCCGCCGGGCGGTGCGCGCGACGGCTTTCCGGTCGGCATTCCCGGCGTGATCGCGGTGGGCGACGGGCGCGGCGGCGAACTCGCCGCGCCGATGCGCGACGTGCTGACCCTCACCCCGGGTGGCCGCTACGACTTCGCCAGCGGCAGCTCGATCGCCGCGGCGCAGGTCAGCGGCCTCGCGGCGCTGCTGCTCGAGCGCCGCCCCGGGCTCGATGCGCCCACCCTCGAGCGCACCCTGCGCAGCAGCGGCCCCAACGCCTGCCGTGCGATCGCCACGGTGGATGCCGGCTGCCACTGCGCGGGCGACTGAGCCGGCGCGCGACTCAACCGTTCTTGCGCGCCGCGGTACTCACCGTGGTGAACCGGGCCGTCGGCCCGGCATGCAGGGCCCGCAGGCGGCCAGGAGGAACACGATGACGACCACGATGACCCGCAAGGGCTTTCTCGGCACCGCCCTCGGCGGCACGGTGCTGCTGGTGCTGCAGGCCTGCGGCGGCGGGGGCAGCTCGTCGGGCGGCAACAACGGCGGCGGCGGCCTCTCCAGCTGCAGCAGCGAAGGCGCGGCCATCAGCGGCAACCATGGTCATTCGCTCTCGATCGCCGCGGCCGACCTCGACTCGACCACCGCCAAGACCTACAGCATCCAGGGTGCCGCCACTCACGCGCACTCCATCACCCTGAGCCCGGCGCAGCTCGCCAGCCTGAAGGCCGGCGGCACGGTGACGGTGACCTCGACGACCGACCTCGCGCACGAGCACGCGGTCACCGTCACCTGTGCGTGATCGACGCTGCCGGCGCCGCTGCTACCAGCGGATCTCGAAGCGGCAGGAAGCGTCGCCGCGTGCCTCGCAGCGGGTCTCGGTGACCACGCTGTCGCGCTGCACCAGCACGCGGAACAGCCGCTCGAAGGTGGCGGCGTAGTAGGCGCAGGCCGGTGTGTCGCTGGCGAGGCCGCGGCACAGCGGGTTGTGGCGGATCGTCAGCACCACCGGTCGGCCGGGCCGCGCCTCGAAGCTGCCGCTGCCCGCAAAGGTCCAGGCGTGGCGCGTGATCGCCGCGAGCAGCACACGCGCGGCCAGCGGTGCCGGCAGCACGCGCAGCAGCGCCTGCACCGGCTTCGGGATGCGGTGCGCCAGCAGGTAGGCGGCCGTGGCCTCGCCGGCCTCGCGTGCCACCTGCTCGGCCTCGCGCGGGCCGAGCGTGCTGCGCAGGGCGGCATGCAGGCGGCGTGCGTCGTCCTCGTCGACCATCGCCGCGGGTGGCGTGGCCAGGTGGTGGGCCAGCCCGGCGCTGCGGAACACCTCCTCGGCCCGGCCGCGCCGCTGCAAGGCCTCGGCCACGCGCAGGATGGCGTTCGGGCCGATGCGCCCGGCGTGGGCCGTGGCCATCACATCCGTGCCGCCGCGTCGTCGCTGAGCTGCTCGGTGCCGCCGCCGCAGGCCATCGCAGCCGCGGCGATCTCGAAGTTCTGCTCGCCCTTGCGGCGCCGCATCTCGATCTTCGGCCCGTGCATCGTGACCCAGCCGTCGTCCACCTTCGTGAGCGCCTGCGCGGTGTCGGCCTCGATGCGGCGGTTCTGGTCGAAGCTGAAGTTCACCGTCTTTCGGGTCTGCGGGCCCCAGTAGCCGACGCGCCCGAGGTCGTAGAACTTGCGCTCGAAGCCGCTCTTCATGAAGGCCTTCAGGCAGCCCATCAGGTACCGGCGGCGCTCCTTGTCCTTCGTCCAGGGGTACTGGAAGAAGGTCTTGTTCATGAAGAAGCGCCGGTAGTTGCTCATCACCCGGTCGAGCAGCTCGCCGCGGTCCATCGCGTCGGGCTTCATGATCGGGGTCACGAAGTTGTACTTCTCGAAGTCGAACACCTCGACCTTGTCACCGAGCTCCTGGAACAGGTCGCTGAACGGCCAGGGCGTGTACATCGCCCAGTTGGCCATGTCGGGGTTCCAGTCGCGTGCCATGCGGTAGGTCTCTTCCAGCGTCTCGGCGGTCTCGTTCTCCAGGCCGACGATGAACTGCGCCTCGGTGACGATGCCGGCGTCCTTCAGCAGCTGGATCGCCTTCTTGTTCTGCGCGATCGTGGTTTCCTTGTTGAAGCGGTCGAGCTTCAGCTGCGCCGCGGCTTCCGTGCCGAGCGAGACGTGAATGAGGCCCGCCTTGCGGAACATCGGCAGCAGCTTCTCGTCGCGCAGGATGTCGGTGACGCGGGTATTGATGCCCCACAGCACGTCGAGCTTGCGCTCGATCAGCAGCTCGCAGAACTGGATGAACTTCTTGCGGTGGATGGTCGGTTCCTCGTCGGCGAGGATGAAGAAGCCGACGTCGTGGTTCTTCACCAGGTTCTCGATCTCGTCGACCACGGCCTTCGGGTCGCGGATGCGGTAGTCGCGCCAGAACTTCCACTGGCTGCAGAAGCTGCAGGTGAACGGGCAGCCGCGCGCGAAGTTCGGGATCGCGACGCGCCGGTTCATCGGGATGTAGATGTACTTGTCCCACTCGAGGATGGACCAGTCCGGCGTGATGCGGTCGAGGTCCTGGATCGGCGGCTCGGCCGGCGTGGCGATCACCTTGCCCTCGCCGTCCGCATAGGCGATGCCCTTGACGCAGCCGCGGTCGGCGGCGAAGCGGCCGTCGTCCACCGCCTGCACGAGGTTGAGGAACACCTGCTCGCCCTCGCCGCGCACCACCGCGTCGATCCAGGGCGCCTCCTTCAGCACCTGCGGGTACATGAAGGTGCCGTGGATGCCGCCGAGCACCGTCACGCAGTCCGGCTTCACCTCCCTGGCCACCTGCAGCAGGCGCTCGGCCTTGTAGATGGCCGGCGTGATGGCGGTGCAGCCGACGATGTCGGGCTGCAGCTCGGTGATCCGAGCCCGCACCTGGTCTTCGTCGAGGTGGTGCGTCATCGCGTCGACGAAGGTCACGTCGGTATAGCCGCCGGCCTTCAGGTAGCCGGTCAGGTAGGCCACCCAGGCGGGCGGCCAGTTGCCCGCGATCTCGGCACCGCCCGAGTGGTAGTTGGGGTGCAGCAGCAGGATGCGCATGGCCGGGCTCCGGGAACTTCAGGAAGGCTTCACCGTAGGGCGCCCCAACCAGGTTGACGTTGAGATGTGTCAACAAGCATTGACACTTGCGGGTTTGACCGCCCCCGGCAACCCCGATTGACGCCTGCGGAACGCGTCTTGCTTAATGCGCCGTTGCCCGCAACCACCTCCGAGGAGTCCGTCCATGTTCCTGTCCCGCCGCACCCTCGCCCTGGCCGCCGCAGCGCTGGCCGTCGCCTCCGGCAGCGCCTTCGCGCAGGCCAAGCTGAAGGTGGCCGCGATCTACACCGTGCCGGTCGAACAGCAGTGGGTCAGCCGCATCGACAAGGCACTGAAGGCGGCCGTCGCGCGCGGCGAGATCGAGTACGTGTTCAGCGAGAACGTCAGCAACGCCGACTACGAGCGCGTGATGCGCGGCTACGCCGAGAAGGGCCACGGCCTGATCGTCGGCGAGTCCTTCGCGGTGGAGGCGGCCGCGCGCAAGGTCGCCAAGGACTATCCCAAGGTCGCCTTCCTGATGGGCAGCTCGGGCAAGCCGCAGGCGCCCAACTTCGGCGTGTTCGACAACTACATCCAGGAGCCCGCCTACCTGACCGGCATGATCGCCGGCGGCATGACCAAGTCCAACAAGATCGGCATGGTCGGCGGCTACCCGATCCCGGAGGTCAACCGGCTGATGAACGCCTTCATCGCCGGCGCGAAGGAGGTCAACCCGAAGGTCGAGTTCAGCATCAGCTTCATCAACAGCTGGTTCGACCCGCCCAAGGCCAAGGAGGCCGCCTTCGCGATGATCGACAAGGGCGCGGACGTGATGTACGCGGAGCGCTTCGGCGTCAGCGATGCCGCCAAGGAGCGCAAGGTGCTCGCGATCGGCAACGTGATCAACACGCAGGACAAGTACCCCGACACCGTGGTCGCCTCCGCGCTGTGGAACATGGAGCCGACCATCGACCTGGCGATCAAGGCCGTCAAGTCCGGCACGTTCAAGGCCGACGACTACGGCATCTACTCGACGATGAAGCACCAGGGCAGCGAGCTCGCGCCGCTGGGCAGCTTCGAGGGCAAGGTGCCGGCCGAGCTGGTGGCCAAGGTGAAGGCCAAGGAGCAGGCGATCCGCGACGGCAAGTTCACGGTGAAGGTGGACGACGGCCAGCCGAAGGCGAAGTGACCTCGCCTTGAGCGACACCGTCCTGCGCCTGCAGGGCATCACCAAGCGCTTCGGCGCGCTGGTCGCCAACGATTCGATCTCGCTCGAGCTCGACCGCGGCGAGGTGCTCGCGCTGCTGGGCGAGAACGGCGCCGGCAAGAGCACCCTGATGGCGATCCTGTTCGGCCACTACGTGGCCGATGCGGGAGCCATCGAGGTGTTCGGCCGGCCGCTGCCGCCCGGCCGCCCGCAGGCCGCGCTGGCGGCCGGTATCGGCATGGTGCACCAGCACTTCACGCTGGCCGACAACCTCTCGGTGCTCGACAACGTGATGCTCGGCACCGAGCCGCTCTGGCAGCCCTTCTCGCGCCGTGCCGCGGCGCGGGCGCGGCTGCTGGAGGCGGCGCGGCGCTTCGGCCTCGCGGTGGACCCGGACGCGCAGGTCGCCACGCTCTCGGTCGGCGAGCGCCAGCGCGTCGAGATCCTGAAGGCGCTGGTGCGCGGGGCCCGGATCCTGATCCTCGACGAGCCGACCGCGGTGCTCACGCCGCAGGAGAGCGAGTCCCTGTTCGCCACCTTGCGCCAGCTGGTGGCCGAAGGCCTGTCGGTGATCTTCATCAGCCACAAGCTCGACGAGGTGCTGGCGGTCTCGCACCGCATCGCGGTGCTGCGCGGCGGCAAGCTGATCGCCGAACTGCCCGCGCAGGGTGCGGACCGCGCGCTGCTGGCCGAGGCGATGGTCGGCCGCGCGGTCGCGCCGGCGCGCAAGCGGGGCGGCGTGCCGGGCGAGGTGGTGTGCGAGCTGGTCGGAGCGAGCGCGCCGCCGGGGCTCGTGCGCGCCGATCTGCAGTTGCGCCGCGGCGAGGTGCTGGCCATCGCCGGCGTGGCGGGCAACGGGCAGCAGGCCCTGGCCGAACTGCTGTGCGGCGAACGTGCGCTCGCGGCCGGCACCCTGCGGATCGCCGGCCGTGCGCTGCCGGCGCGGCCGCGCGCCTTCGTGCAGGCGAACGTCGCGCGCATCCCGGAAGACCGCCATGCGGTCGGCGTGGTCGGCGACCTGCCGGTGTGGGAGAACGCGGTGCTCGAGCGTTATGCCTCGCCCGCGTTCGCGCGCCTCGGCCTCGTGCGGCGCGAGCGGGCGCGCGCGCATGCGAAGGCGCTGCTCGAACGCTTCGACGTGCGCGGCACCGAATCGGCCGGGCTGGCGACGACCACCCGCGCGCTGTCGGGCGGCAACATGCAGAAGCTGATTCTGGGTCGAGCGCTGGCCGGCGATCCCGACACCACGACACCGCCTGCACTGATCGTCGCCAACCAGCCCACCTGGGGCCTGGACGTCGGTGCGGTGGCCTACGTGCACCAGCAGCTGCTCGATGCCTGCGCCGCCGGCAGCGCGGTGCTGCTGATCAGCGAGGACCTGGACGAAATCTTCGCGCTGGCCGACCGCATCGCGGTGATGCATGCCGGGCGGCTCGGCCCGGCGCGCGCCACGGCCGACTGGACCCTGGCGCAGATCGGCCTCGCGATGACCGGCTCGGAGGACGCGCGTGCGGCTCGAGCGGCGTGAGCGCGCGCCGGGCTGGCTGCTGCTCGCCGCGCCGGCGGGCGCGCTGCTGTTCACCCTGGCCGTCACCTCCTTGCTGGTCGCCTGGGCCGGCGCGCCGGTGGGGCGCGCCTACGCGCTGCTGCTCGACGGCGGCTTCGGCTCGCGCTTCGCCTGGACCGAGACGCTCACCCGCGCCACGCCGCTCATCCTCACCGGCCTGGCCGCCGCGTTGGCGTTCCGCGCGCGCCTGTTCAACATCGGCGGCGAGGGCCAGCTCTATGCCGGCGCGCTCGCCGCCGTGGCGGTCGGCGGGCTGCACGGCGGCACCGGCTTCGATGCGCCGGCCTGGCTGCTCGTGCCGGGCATGATGCTGGCGGCCGCCGCGGTGGGCGCGCTGCTGCTGCTCGGGCCGGCGCTGGCCAAGAGCCGGCTCGGCGTCGACGAGGTGGTCACCACGCTGCTGCTGAACTTCATCGTGCTGCTGGGTGTCTCGGCTCTGCTCGACGGCGCGATGAAGGACCCCACCGCGATGGGCTGGCCGCAGAGCGTGGCGATCCAGGACGCGCTGCAGCTCGACAAGCTGATCGAGCGCAGCCGCGTGCACAGCGGGCTCGTCGGCGCGCTGGTGGCGGCGCTGCTGCTGTGGGCGCTGCTCGGGCGCAGCACGCTCGGCTTCGAGATCCGCGCGGTCGGCGCGAATCCGCGCGCCGCGGCCTTCGCCGGCATGCCGGTGGGCGCGGTGCAGGTGAAGGTGGCGCTGCTGTCGGGCGCGCTCGCCGGCCTGGCCGGCGCGGTGGAGGTGGCCGGCCGCGCCGGCTACGTGACGCTGGACATGGCCACCGGCACCGGCTACTCCGGCATCGTGATCGCGATGCTCGCCGCGCTGCACCCGCTCGGCGTGGTCGCTGCCGCGGTGTTCGTCGCCGGGCTGCTGGTGGGGGCGGACAGCATGAGCCGCGCGGTCAACGTGCCGACCTACATCGCCGACGTGGTCGTCGCCGTGGCATTGATCGCCGTCCTGGTCGCGACGATGCTGACCCAGTACCGCCTCCGGCGATGAGCGAAACCCTCGAGCTGCTCGCCTCCGCGCCCTTCTGGGTCGCGGTGCTGCGCATCGCCACGCCGCTGGTGCTGGGCACGCTCGGCGTGCTGCTGTGCGAGCGCGCCGGCGTGCTGAACCTCGGCATCGAAGGGATCATGGTCGCGGGCGCGTTCGCCGGCTGGCTGGCGGTGTGGCAGGGCGCGCCGCTGTGGATCGGCGTGCTGGTGGCTGCGCTGGTCGGCGCGGCCTTCGGCCTGCTGCACGCGCTGCTGACGGTGGTGCTCGCGCTCTCGCAGCACGTGGCGGGCCTGGGCATCACGCTGCTGGCCACCAGTCTCGCGAGTTACGCCTACCGCGTGAGCTTCCCGAAGGTCGACAGCCCGCCGACCATCCAGCCCTTCGCGCCGATGAGCGTGCTGCCGATCCCGGTGCTGAACGAGCAGACGCCGCTCACCCTGCTGGCGTTGCTGCTGGTGCCGGCGATCGGCTGGCTGCTGTACCGCACGCCGGCCGGCCTGGCGCTGCGCATGGTGGGCGAGAACCCGGCGGCGGCCGAGGGCCAGGGGCTGAGCGTGGCCGGCGTGCGCACCGCCGCCATCGTGGCCGGCTCGGCGCTGATGGGCGTGGCGGGCGCCTTCCTCACGCTGGCGGCCTTCAACGCCTTCTACTTCAACATGGTCAACGGGCGCGGCTGGGTCTGTGTCGCGCTCGTCGTGTTCGCCTCGTGGCGGCCGGGCAAGGCGCTCGTGGGTGCGCTGCTGTTCGCCTTCTTCGACGCGCTGCAGCTGCGCCTGCAGCAGGCCGGCGGAGGCGTGTTCGGGCTCGAGCTGCCGTACCAGGTCTACCTGATGCTGCCGTACGCGATGGCGATCGTCGCGCTGGTCGTGGTGGCGCGCCGCGCGGCCTACCCGCAGGCGCTGATGAAGCCGTACCGCAAGGGCGAGCGCTGAGGCGCGTCACGGCGCGTCACGGCGCGTGACGCCGTGTCAAGCTTTGCAAATCCGGTGCGCGCGGCAGCGCCGGCCGGCGTTGGAGGGGCATGTGCCACCCTCCGGACGCCCGACCATGAAACCAACGATGCATGTCTCGATCGCCGCCCTCGCGCTCGCGCTCGCGCTCGCGCTCGCGGCCGGGGCAGCCCTCAGCGGCTGCGTGGTCGCCCCGGTGGGGCCGTACTACGGCGAGCCGGTCGTCGCGGCCGCGCCGCCGCCGCCAGCCTACGAGGTGGTGCCCGTGGCTCCGTACCCCGGCTGGCTGTGGATCGGCGGCTATTGGGGCTGGCAGGCCAACCGCCATGTCTGGATCGGCGGCCACTGGGAGGCGCCGCGCCCGGGCTGGCGCTGGTCCCCGCACCGCTGGGACCCCGTTCCCGGCGGCTGGCGCCAGGCGCCGGGGCGCTGGGAGCGCCGCTGACGCGCCGCGCTGTCAGGGCAGCGAGGGGCAGATGCGCGCGTGCAGGTGCACCAGCTCCATCTGGCCGTGCGTGTCGGTCTTCTGGAAGATCTGCTTCAGGTGGCTGCGCACGGTGTTCTCGGAGACGTTCAGCGTTCCGGCGATCGCGGTCAGCGGCTGGCCGGCGAACACCAGCGCGCTGACCCGCGCCTGCGCCGCGGTCAGCTCGTAGCGCTGCGCGAACACGCAGCTGGCCGGGTCGTGTCCGGCCTGCGAACCGCGCAGCGCGAGCAACGCGAGGCCGCGCCGCGCGCCGGCCTGGCGGCTGTACACCGGCCCGAGCGGCCGCACCAGCGCCACCACCGGCTGCGCGGCCCCGGGGCTGGCCAGCGAGAGCACCACCGGGGGTTGGCCCGGCGCGGCCTCGGCGATGCGGGCCAGCGTCTCGGCGAGCAGGCGGCGATCGGACGGTGCCGCGGCCACCAGGCGCGCGCCGTCGCGCCGCAGGCCCTGGGCGCGGTCCAGCAGCAGCTCGGCCGCGCCGTTGCACCAGACGATCTCGGTCGTGCCGGCCACCAGCAGGGTCGGGTTGGCGTCGTGCTCGGCCAGCGCGAGCAGGGCCTGCGCCAGGTCATGGGACTCCTGCCAGCGCCAGCGGCCCTCGAGCGCGAGCGCGACATGGTCGACCAGCAGCTTCAGGTCGGCGCGCTCGCGTGCGTCGAAGCCCGGCTGGCCGGCCGCGCGGTAGGCCGCCAGGCAGTGCACGCCGCCGTCCTGGCGCGCCACCACGCCGCACAGCAGGTGCAGCAGGCCGCGCGGCTCGAGCAGGCCGCGATAGAAGTCGGTGCGGCGCAACTCGGCCTGGCCGATCAGCTCCTCGCCGCTCATCACGCGGCCGCCGACGTAGTCGTCGCTGGAGAGGTACCAGGGGTTGCGCGCCGCGTAACGCGCCAGCTCGGCGCCGAACTGCGCATCGGCCGGCGCCTCGTACAGCGTCGCCTCCGTGCCCGAATCGAACTCGTGGCGGGCCAGCGTGAGCACCCGCGCGTCGAGGTGGTGGCGGATGCGCTCGAGCACCTGGCCCCAGGCGCCATCGTGCACGCCCGCGGCGTGGATCGCGTGCACCAGCGGGGCCAGCGCACCCGCCGGCACCTCGTGGCGCGAGACCGTCTTCGGCATGCACCCGCTCCGTTCGAGAGGAGCCGATTCTGGAGCCGCGTGCCGCGCTGTCAACCCGGCGCTGCACCGACATGGGGCGGGTGTTTCCCGCCATGGTCGCGCCCGGGGCGAAGGGCTACCCTCGCGGCGAACGGATCCCGGCCATGCTGCGAGTCAAGCGCGAGTACCAGTCGTGGGTGGCCAACGAGTCGCTCGAGGACTACGCGCTGCGCTACGCCGCCGGCTCGTACCGGCGCTGGCGCCCCGGTGTGGTGGCCAGCACGGCCCTGGGCGGCATCTCCTTCCTCGCGCTGGAGGCGATCGGCGCGACCATCACGCTGAGCTACGGCTTCCAGAACGCGATGCTGGCGGTGCTGGTGGTGTCGCTGCTGATCTTCGTCATCAGCCTGCCGATTGCCTACTGGTGCAGCGTGGCCAACGTCGACATCGACCTGCTCACGCGCGGTGCCGGCTTCGGCTACATCGGCTCGACCATCACCTCGCTGATCTACGCCAGCTTCACCTTCATCTTCTTCGCCATCGAGACGGCCATCTGGGCCCAGGCGCTGCAACTGGCGATCGGGCTCGACCTGGCGCTGGGCTACCTGCTGTGTTCGCTGGTCATCCTGCCGGTGGTGTTCTTCGGCGTCACCGCGATCAACAAGCTGCAGGCCTGGACGCAGCCGCTGTGGGTGCTGATGCTGGTGCTGCCCTTCGGCTTCGTGCTCGCCCGGGAGCCGGGGCTGCTGCAGGCCTGGACGGCGCACGGGGCCGGCGGCGGCTTCAACCCGCTGCTGTTCGGCGCGGCGGCGGGCGTGATGTTCTCGCTCGTCGCGCAGATCGGCGAGCAGGCCGACTACCTGCGCTTCCTGCCCGAGCGCACGCCGGCCAACCGGGTGGCCTGGTGGACGGCGATGCTCTGCGCCGGGCCGGGCTGGATCGTGATCGGCGCGTTGAAGGTGACCGCCGGCAGCCTGCTGGCCGTGCTCGCGCTGCGCCTGGGCAGCAGCGCGGCGCAGGCGGTCGAGCCGGTGCACATGTTCGTGCACGCCTACCGACACGTGGTCGACGACCCGGCGCTCGCGCTCGGCCTGGCCACCGTGTTCGTGACGATCTCGCAGGTCAAGATCAACGTCACCAACGCCTACAGCGGCTCGCTGGCCTGGTCGAACTGCTTCGTGCGCCTGGCGCACTACCACCCGGGGCGCGTCGTCTGGCTGGTGTTCAACGTGGTGATCGCGCTGCTGCTGTCGCTGCTGGGCATCTTCGAGACGCTGGAGGCGGTGCTCTCGGTCTACTCGACCGTCGCGATCGCCTGGGTCGGCGCGCTGTTCGCCGACCTCACCGTGCTCAAGCGCACCGGCATCAGCCCGGACTACATCGAGTTCAAGCGCGCCCACCTGCACGACATCAACCCGGTGGGCTGCGGCGCGACGCTGATCGCCGCCTCGGTGGCCATCCTGGCCTATGCCGGCGCCTGGGGCGAGTGGGGGCGGGCCTTCTTCGGCTTCATCGCGCTGGCGGTCGCCTTCGTCGCGGCGATCGTGATCGCCTACGCGACGCGCGGCCGGTACTACATTGCGCGGCCCGACCTGCACTACCGCCACCAGAGCCCGGGCACGCTCGTCAACTGCTGCATCTGCGCGCGCGACTACGAGGCGCCCGACATGGTGCACTGCCCCTTCTACGCCGGGCCCGTGTGCTCCCTGTGCTGCGGCCTGGAGCTGCACTGCCACGACCACTGCAAGCGTCCGGTGCCCGCGGCGGCGGTGCCGACCATCGGGGCGCGCACGCGCCAGTGGCGCCGGCTCGGCCGCTTCCTCGGCCTGCTGTCGGTGGCCGCGACGCTGCTCGGCGCGGCCTTCCTGCTGACCTACCGGTTCATGGACCTGCACGTGCCCGGCGGCGATGCCGAACTGGTGCGCGTGCTGGTGCGGCTGTACGTCGCCTCGCTCGTGGTGGCCTCGATCGGTGTCTGGTGGATGGTGCTCTCGCACGAGAGCCAGGAGCAGTCCGAGCGCGAGCTGCTCGAATCGATGGCGCACCTGGAGCAGACGCGCCGCGAGCTGGTCGAGACCGAGAAGCTGGCCGCGCTGGGCACGCTGGTGGCCGGCGTCGCGCACGAGATCAACACGCCGGTGGGCATCGCGGTCAGCACCGCCTCCTTCCTCGAGGACCGCACCGCCGCCGCGAAGGCCGAGGTGGAGGCCGGCCGGCTCGACGCCGCCGCGCAGCGGCGCTACCTCGGCGAGGCCGGCGACGCGGCGCGGCTGCTGCTGTCCAACGCCACGCGGCTGGCCAAGCTGGTGCAGAACTTCAAGCAGCTCGCGCTGGACCGCGTCAGCGAGCCGCGCCAGCGCTTCGACCTGCGCGAGACGGCGGAGGCCGCGCTGCGCGAGCTGCAGCCGCGCCTGGCGGCACAGCAGGTCGCGCTGGTCCTGGAGCTGCCCGCGGGGCTGAAGATGGAGAGCTACCCGGTCGCGCTGGCCCAGGTGGTGACGAACCTGGCGGTCAACGCGCTGCAGCATGCCTTCGAGGCCGGCGGCAGCGATGCGCGCCTGCTGCTGCGTGCACGCCTGGCCGATGGCGACGAACTGGAGCTGGAGGTGGCCGACAACGGCTGCGGCATCGCGCCCGAGCGGCAGGCGCGCGTGTTCGAACCCTTCTTCACGACGCGCCGCATGTTCGGCGGCAGCGGGCTCGGCCTGCACATCGTCAACCAGATCGTCACGCGCCAGCTCGGCGGCTCGATCACGCTGGAGTCCGCGCCGGGCGCGGGCACGCGCTTCGTGATCCGCATGCCGCGCATCGCCCGCCACGCACCGGACATCGGCCGTATCCTCGTGCCGCTGCCCGATGAGCGACGCGATGAACGCTGAGTCCTCCACCGAAACACTGCCGGCGCTCTGGAAGGTGCTGCTCGTCGACGACGAGCCCGACGTGCACGAGGTCTCGCGCCTGATCCTCGCCGGCCTGGGCTTCGAGGGCCGGCCGGTCGAGCTGCTGTGCGCCGGCTCGGCCGCGCAGGCGCGCGAGCTGCTCGCCCTGCACGGCGACGTGGCGCTGGCGCTGGTCGACGTGGTGATGGAGACCGACGACGCCGGCATCGCGCTGGTGCGCCACATCCGCGAGCAGCTGCGCGACCACGACATGCAGATCGTGCTGCGCACCGGCCAGCCCGGCATGGCGCCGGAGCACGAGATCGTGCCGCAGTACGAGGTGAACGGCTATTTCCTGAAGACCGAGATCACCGCGCAGCGCCTGCAGTCCATCGTCATCGCGGGCCTGCGCAGCTTCCGCCATGCGCGCTCGCTGCGCCGGCCGCCGGCGCGCGCGCCGCTGCGCGCGGCGCCGGGGGACGCCGCGCTGGCGGCCGAGCTGCGCGCCGCCACGGCGCGCGACGAGGTGCTGCTGCAGGTGCAGCCCGAGCTCGAGCTGGCCACCGGCCGGGTGTGCGGTGCCGAGCTGGTGCCGCAGTGGAAGAGCGCGCGCGGACTGCTGCCGTCCACCCGCGTGTGGGAGCTGCTCGGCGAGGGGCCGGCACGGCGCGAGCTGGCGCTGTGGCTGCTGCAGCGCGGTTGCGCCTGGGTGCGGCAGTGGCAGGAGCGGCTCGGCGCGCCACTGCGCGTTTCGCTGCCACTGGTCGGCGAGGGACTCGCCGACCCGGCCTGGCGGGCGGCGGTGAACACGCTCGTCGACGCTGCCGCGTTGCCGCCGGGCTCGCTCGACCTGCTGATCGGCGAGGCCACGCTGCTGGCCGGCACGCCCGGCCTCGCCGGCGCGGCCGACGAGTGGCGCGCGCACGGCCTGACGCTGACGCTGACCGACTTCGGCGCGCACACCCTGTCGCTGCAGCGCTTCAACCAGCTGGTGCCCGACCGCGTCAAGCTGCACCGCCCGTTCGTGCGCGGCGCGGCGTCGGACCCGTCGCGCGCCGCCGTGGCGCGTTCGCTGATCGCGCTGGCGCAGACCTTGAACGTGGCGGTGGTGGCCGAGGGCATCGCCTCGGATGCCGATGCCCAGTTCTTCCGCTGGGAGGGCTGCGAGTTCGGCCAGGGCGACACCCTCGCGCCGGCCTGCGTGCCGGGCGACCTGGTCACCCTGGTGCGGACCGGTCCACCCGGTTCGCACTGAACCCCGGCGGGGCTATCGGCAGTTGAGGTGGTTGCAGCCGAAGCCGCAGGCCGCGCGCCAGCCGCCGCGCCCGCCGGCGGGGCGGCCGAGCCAGCCGGCGCCCTCGCCGCCCCCGAGCATCGGCGCCGCCAGCCGGCGCGGCGCCGGGTTGGCGCAGCGTGGGCAGGGCTGGGCGCGTTCCGACTCGCTCATCGGCCGGAACGCGCGGAACGGCCCGCAGTCGGTGCAGGCGTAGTCGTACAGCGGCATGGCCGGTCGATCAGTTGAACATGCCGTTGAGCAGCATGTAGCCCGGGACCCAGCCGGTCAGCACGCCCTCGACCACGGTGACGCCGCCGACGAACTTGGCGATCGGCTTCTTCAGCACCAGCAGGACGAAGAACAGCGCCCACAGCACGGCCCAGGCAGCCCAGGAGAGGGCGAACCAGATGTCCCAGGTGCTCTGCGCCGTGGAGAAGCCCTGCACGGTCACCGGCACCGCCGTCACCGCGACGAACAGGCAGAACCAGCCGAGCCCGCGCCCGTCCGCCCCGTTGCTGCGGTTCAGCGCGACCCAGAGGTAGGTGAAGGAAAACAGCAGTGTGAGGGCCGCCGCCCGGATCGATGCCGCGTCCGACGAGGGGCCGAAGGCGAGGTACAGCGAGGCCGCCAGCGTGATGCCGCCGACGAAGTAGTCGATCACCGCGATCTCGTTGTCGCCGATGCGGCCGAGCAGCCACAGGCCGTTCAGGCACAGCACCGCGCCGACGAAGAAGAGGACCAGTCCAAGCATCTCGTGTCTCCGTTCTTGTTGTGAGGCGGCGCACCGCGGCCCGTGCCGCGGGTGCGCCGGGGATGCACGCTCAGTTCGCCGAGCGCGGCACCTGCAGGCCCTGCTTGACCTGGTGCGGCGCCCCCTTCGCGGTGGGCCGCACGTCGAACTCGAAGATCGAGCGCGGGATGTAGATCGTCGAGCAGGCGTTCGGGATGTCCACCACCCCCGAGAGCCGCCCCTCCACCGGCGCGGTGCCGAGGATCATGTAGGCCTGGATGTCGGTGTAGCCGAACTTCATCAGGTAGTCGATCGCGTGGTTGCAGGCGTTCGCGTAGGCGAGCCACGAGTCGAGGTAGTGCTGCTTGCCATGGCGGTCCACCGAGACGCCGGAGAAGGCGATCCACTCCGTGTACTGCGGGTCGCGCAGGCCGGGCATGAAGATGGCGTTCTCCTTCACGCCGTACTTCTCCATGCCGCCCTTGATCAGGTCGACGTGCAGGTCCATGAACCCGCCCATCTCGATGGCGCCGCAGAAGGTGATCTCGCCATCGCCCTGCGAGAAGTGCAGGTCGCCGAACGAGAGCTTGCCGCCGGGCACGAACACCGGGTAGAAGACGCGGCTGCCGGCGGTCAGGTTCTTGATGTCCTGGTTGCCGCCGTTCTCGCGCGGCGGCGCGGTGCGTGCGGCCTCCTTGGCGACGCGGTCGAAGTCGGCGCCCTTCAGCGCGCCGAGGATCGCGCTGTCGGGCAGCGGCGGCAGCGCCAGCGGCGGCACGCGGTACGGGTCGGTCTCGATCAGCGCGGTCTCGCGCCGGGTCCACTTCGCGAGCAGTTCGGCCGAGGGCGCGGTGCCCATCAGGCCCGGGTGGTGGATGCCGACGTACGAGACCTCGGGGATGTGGCGCGAGGTGGCCACGTCGCCGCTGAAGTCCCAGATCACCTTGTAGGCGTCGGGGAAGCGCTCGGTCAGGAAGCCACCGCCGTTCTTGGTGGCGAACACGCCGGTGTAGCCCCAGCCCTGGCCGGAGAACGGGCCGGAGTCCTCCTGGTCGCACGAGTCGATCTCGAGGATGTCGACGACGAGCAGGTCACCGGGCTCGGCGCCCTCGACGTGGAACGGGCCCGAGAGCACGTGCACGCCGGCCAGCGGTGCGTGGCGGATGTCGTCGGCCGAGTCGTCGTTCTTGATCGCACCGTCGAACCACTCGCGGCAGTCGGCGCGGAAGGTCTCGCCGGGCTTGATGCGCACGGCCGCCGGGATGTCCGGGTGCCAGCGGTTGTGGCCGACGAGCTTCTGGTCGGTGAACTTCTTCGTGTTGTCGAGGGGGAAGAGGTTCTTGGGCATGCGGTCTCCTTTCGGGGTCGGCGGGAAGCGCCGGCCGCGGTTGCGGCCGGAGGCGGGGGTCAGGGGCGCGGCAGGCGCGCCAGCTGCGGGGTTAGCGGGACGGTGCGGATGCGCTGGCGTGCGCCGGCGGCGGGCACGGAACTCACCACCTCGGGCTCGTGGGCGCTGCGCGCGGCACGCTCGATCGCGCCGCTCCAGGCGCTGCGCGTGCTGCCGATCACCATGGGCGCCGAGACGATGCGCCGGGCCGGCGCGCCGCAGTCGGGGCAGGCCTGCTCCGACGGTGCCTGGCCGATCGGCCGGTGCAGCTCGAACACGCCGTGCTGCTCGCAGAGGAATTCGTAGATCGCCACGGGTTGCTCCGTCGGGGGGATGGAGCGGATCGTGGTCCTGCGGCGCCACCGCCGAAACCCATCGCGCGATGAAGCGGGCTCACCCGCACGAATGAGGCCTGCCTCACCCAACCGGGTGAGGTCGACTCAGCCGAGCCCCCGCAACGCGGCCGTGAAGGCGGCCAGCCTCGCGGCGTCGAGCCGGCCCTCGCTGCGCACGCCGCTGCAGATGTCGAGCCCGAAGGGCCGCACCGCGGCCACGGCTTGCGCGACGTTCTCCGCGCGCAGCCCGCCGGCCAGGAACAGCGGCACGCCGGCGCGTTCGCGGATGCGCGCCGACAGCGACCAGTCGTGCACGCGCCCGGTGCCGCCGAGCTGCTTGACCGCGAGCGCGGGATTGCCCGAGTCGAGCAGCAGCGCGTCGACGAACGGGGCCGCGGCGCAGGCCTCGTCGACCGAGGCCTCGTCGCGCACGTGGATCACCTGCACCAGGCGAATGCCCGGCAGCGCGGCGCGCAGCCGGCGCAGCTCGTGGTGCGGCACGTGGTCCACCAGCTGCAGCGTGCTGGTGCCGCAGCGGCGCTGCTGCGCGACGATCGCGTCGGCCTGCTGCAGGCAGGTGAGCAGGAAGGTCTCGATGGTCGGCGGCACGCGCGCCGCGATCTCGGCGATCAGCGCCTCGTCGATCACGCCGGGACCGCTGGGCATGGACGACACCAGGCCGAGCGCCGCGGCGCCATGCGCGATGGCCAGCCGCGCCTCGTCGACCGACGAGATGCAGCAGACCTTGAGCGCGGGCAGGTGGGGCAGGCGCATGCTCACTCCAGCCGTTCNCGGGCAGGTGGGGCAGGCGCATGCTCACTCCAGCCGTTCGATGATCGGCGAGCTTGCCGGCGCCGCCTCGTCCTCGATGCGCAGCGCGGCGGCCAGCGCGGGAGCGGCGGCGTCGGCCCGGGCGGCGTCGGCGGCGTGCAGGAGCAGCAGCGGATCGCCGGCACGTACGCGCGTGCCCGGCGGCAGCACCTGCGACAGGCCCACACGCGGGTCGATCGCCTCGCCCGGCCGCGCCCGGCCGCCGCCCAGCGCGACGATCGCCAGGCCGAGCGCGCGGGT